>JAFAQY010000023.1 GCA_019261985.1 Bryobacterales bacterium
CAGGTGATCGCGAAGCCTGGTTCGATCACGCCGCACAAGAAGTTCAAGGGCGCGGTGTACGTATTGTCGAAAGACGAAGGCGGGCGGCACACGCCGTTTTTCAAGGGTTATCGGCCGCAGTTCTACTTCCGCACGACGGATGTGACGGGCGTCGCCACTCTTCCGGAAGGCATGGAGATGGTGATGCCGGGCGACAACGTGACGCTGAACGTGGAGCTGATAACGCCGGTCGCGATGGACAAAGGCTTACGGTTCGCCATCCGCGAGGGTGGACGCACGGTCGGCGCGGGAACCGTAGACGAGATTTTGGAATAGGCAAGCGGAAATGGCTACCAGCGCAATGAGAGAGCGGATTCGGATCAGGCTGAAAGCTTACGATCACCGGGTCCTGGACCAATCGACGACCGAGATCGTCGACACGGCGAAGCGCACCGGGGCGATGGTGGCGGGGCCGATCCCGCTGCCCACCGTTCGCAATTTGTATACGGTGCTGCGCTCGCCGCACGTGGATAAGAAGAGCCGGGAGCAGTTCGAGATCCGCACGCACAAGCGGCTGCTGGATATTCTCGAGCCCACCCAGGATACGGTAGACGCGCTCATGAAGCTGGATTTGCCGGCGGGCGTGGATGTAGAAATCAAGGCATTTGGAAAGAGTAAGTAGGACAAGCTTTAGCTTGTCCTGTTGGGTTTTGGTTCGGAAAGGACAAGCTGAAGCTTGTCCTACATGGAGTTTCTGATGAGTCCAGGAATTTTAGGCAAGAAAATTGGCATGACGCAGGTGTTCCGGCCGGACGGTCAAGTAGTTCCCGTGACGGTTTTGAAAGCCGGACCCTGCGTCGTGGTGCAGCGCAAGACACCCGCCACCGACGGCTACGATGCCATCCAGTTGGGTTTGATGGAGTTCGTCAAGAAAACCAGCATCAATAAGCCGCAGACCGGGCATTTGAAGAAATCGGGCGCGGAGGGCGTGCGGTTTCAGCGCGAATTCCGGCTGGATGACAACAGCGGCAACGGCGACTACAAACCCGGCGACCGCGTTCTGGTGGATGAGTTCAAGCCTAAGGAAAAAGTGGATGTCATCGGCATCAGTAAGGGCCGCGGCTTTGCGGGGTTGGTGAAGCGCCATCATTTCCGCGGCGGCGACGCTACGCACGGATCGATGTTTCACCGCGCTCCCGGATCGATCGGCGCATCGAGCTTTCCCTCGCGCGTTTTTCCCGGCATGCGCATGTCCGGCCACATGGGTACGGCGCGGGTGACCGTGCGCAACCTTGAAGTGGTCGAAGTCGACGCCGAGGACAATGTGCTGCTGGTCAAGGGCGCGGTGCCCGGACCGAACGGGGGCTATGTGATTGTGCGGAGGTCGAAGCGGTAATCATGCCTTCCGTAGACATCATCGACTTCAATAACAATAAAGTCGGAACGCTGGATCTTTCCGACGCAGTCTTTTCAGCGCCCGTAAACGAGGCGCTGTTGTATGAGGCCGTGCGCCATCATCTGGCTTCGGTGCGGCGCGGCACCGCCAAGACCAAAACCCGTCACGAAGTCTCGGGCTCGGGCAAGAAGCTGTGGCGGCAAAAAGGCACCGGCCGCGCGCGTATGGGATCCATCCGCAGTCCACTGTGGCGGCACGGCGGCACCGTTCATGGGCCGCAGCCTCGGGATTACAGCTACCACCTGCCCCGCAAAATGCAATTGGGGGCGTTGCGCAGCGCATTATCCGCGAAGCTTCGCGATGGCGAGCTGCGCGTCATAAACGAGTTCGCGATTTCCGAGCCGAAGACTAAGTTAGTGCGCAAGGCGCTGGACACGGTCCAGGTGGCCAAGACCGTTCTGCTGGTGGACAACGCCGACAACCGGAATTTACAGCTCTCGAGCCGGAATCTTGAAGGAGTGAAGCTGGTCTCCAGCCGAGAGGTCAACGTTTATGACCTGCTGGGCCACCAGCAAGTGCTGCTGAGCGAAGCCGCGGCGCGGAAACTTTCGGAGGCACTGGCGTGAACATCTACGAAGTTGTCAAAAAACCGATTGTCACCGAAAAGGGTGTGGCGAAGAAGGAATCCGAGCGGACACTGTGCTTTGAAGTGGCGGCCGAAGCGAATAAAACCGAGATCCGCAAGGCGGTGCAGACCTTGTTCAAAGTGAGAGTGGCCGAAGTCCGCACTTCGACCACCGCCGGCAAGCTGCGGCGGCGCGGAAAATTTTCAGGCTACCGCGCGGATTGGAAAAAGGCGTACGTGAAGCTCGAGCCGGGCCAGAAGGTGCCGGAGTACGCGGAGATATGAGAACCGTAAGACAAGCTTTAGCTTGTCTCAATGGACAAGCTGAAGCTTGTCCAACTGGAGATATAAGATGCCAGTAAAGAGTTATCGCCCCTTCACCTCTACCCGGCGCTTTCAGACCGTGGTATCGCGGGAAGACATCACCAAGGACACGCCCGAGAAGAGCTTGGTGGTGGGCAAGAAACGCTCGGGGGGCCGGTCGTCTACGGGACGGATCTCCTCGCGGTTCCGCGGCGGCGGGCACAAGAAAGCCTATCGCGCCATCGATTTTAAACGCGACAAGCACGTTCCGGCGGTGGTCGCCGCCATCGAATACGATCCCAACCGCAGCGCCCGCATCGCACTGCTGCACTATGTGGACGGCGAGAAGCGCTACATTCTGGCCCCGGTAGGGCTCGAAGTCGGCCGGAAGGTTATGTCCGGGCCGGCAGCCGATATACTTACTGGCAATTCCCTGCCGCTTAAAAATATTCCGGCCGGCACGGTGGTCCACAACATCGAGCTGAAGCCCGGCAAGGGCGGCCAGATGGCCCGCTCGGCGGGGGCGCAGGCGCAGTTGGTTTCGAAAGAAGGCGACTTCGCGATGCTGAAGCTGCCCTCGGGCGAGGTCCGGCGAATACTTGTCGAGTGCTCGGCGACAGTCGGGCAGGTCGGCAACGTCGAGCACGAGAACGTCAGCCTCGGCAAGGCGGGACGGAAGCGCTGGATGGGCAAGCGCCCGCATAACCGCGGCGTGTCGATGAATCCGGTCGATCACCCCCATGGCGGCGGCGAAGGGAAGACTTCGGGCGGACGCCATCCGGTGACGCCGTGGGGCCAGCCGACGCGCGGATTTAAGACCCGCAATAACAAGCGGACCGACAAGTGGATTGTGACCAGGAAAGCCAAGAAGCGATAAAGGGATGTCACGGTAATGTCACGCTCACTCTATAAAGGACCGTTCGTGGACGACCACCTGATGAAGAAGGTCGCCGGCATGAACGAAAAGAACGAGAAGAAAGTGGTGCGCACCTGGTCGCGGCGCTCGACCATCGTGCCCGAGTTCATCGGCCATACGCTGGCCGTGCACAACGGCAAGAAGTTCATTCCGGTGTACGTTACCGAAAACATGGTGGGGCACAAGTTGGGCGAGTTCTCGCCCACGCGGCAATTCAAAGGGCACGCGGCCAAGGCGGCTGCCGAGAAGACGGCGAAACCGGCATAAGGATCTTGAACATGCAAGTCAAGGCAGAAGCACGATACGTGAGAACGTCGCCGCAGAAAGCGCGGCTGGTGGTGGATTTGATTCGCGGGCAGAAGGCCGGTGAGGCGATCCACATCCTGCGGGCCGCGAACAAGCGGGTTGCGCCCTCGGTCGAGAAAGTACTGAGGTCGGCAATTGCCAACGCTGAAAACCGCTTTAACGATGTGGATGTGGACAAGCTGTTCGTCACCGCGGCCTACGTGAATGAAGGGCCGCGGATGAAGCGCATTCGCCCGGCGCCGATGGGCCGGGCATACCGGTATCAGCGGCGGATGGCGCACATTGTGGTAAAGGTCGGGGACAAGGCGGCGGAGGCCACCAAGGAATGAGTGCACAGCCTGTTCGTGGCGTTGTGCGCGCCTAAGGAGAGTTCATGGGTCAGAAAGTTCATCCGTACGGATTCCGGCTGGGGGTCACCAAGACGTGGCGGTCGCGGTGGTTCGCCAAGCAGGATTACGCCAAGCTCCTGCGCGAAGATTTAGAGCTCAAGAAGAGCCTGCGCGACCGGCTGAAGGCGGCCGGCGTAAGCGCGGTCGAGGTCGACCGCCCCGGCAATAAGCTGCGGATCACCATTCATACCTCCCGCCCCGGCATCATCATAGGCCGCAAGGGCGCGGAGATCGAAAAGCTGAAGCAGGATCTGGCGAAGCGCACCAAGCGCGAGGTCTTTATCGATATTCAGGAAGTTCACAAGCCGGAGCTGGACGCGCAGCTGGTTAGCGAATCTATCGCGCTGCAGCTTGAGAAACGCGTGGCGTTCCGGCGCGCGATGCGCAAAGCCGTCGATTCGGCCCTGCGCTTCGGCTGCAAGGGAATTAAAGTTCGCGTTTCGGGCCGCTTGAACGGCGCCGAAATCGCGCGCACCGAATGGTATCTGCAAGGGCAGCTTCCGCTGCACACTTTGCGAGCGGATATCGATTACGGCACCAGCGAAGCATATACGACCTACGGAGTGATCGGGATCAAGTGCTGGGTTTACAAAGGCGAGATTCTGCCCGGAGGACAGCGCCGCGGCTTGCGGAATGAACCCGAGCCAAGGCGGCCGCGTGAGCGGCGCGACCGGGACCGGGATCGCGACCGGGATCGCGATCGTGGGCCGCGTCCGCAATCCGAGCCGGGCGTGATGCAGCCTCCGCCGCCGGCAGGAGGTGAAGCCCCGCTGCGCGCGCCGATTCTGCCGCCGATGGCGTCGCCTCAGCCGGCGTGGAAGGCCGAGGGCGAAGCGCCTGTGCCGCCTCAGGAAGGCGCGAATAAAGACGGCACGAATAAGGAATAGGAGCTTAACGCCATGTTGATGCCGAAGAAGGTCAAATATCGCAAACAGCAGCGCGGGCGCATGGCTGGAAAGGCGTGGCGCGGCTCGTCGCTGGCCTTCGGCGATTACGGATTGAAGGCGCTTGAATGCGGCTGGATCACCGACCGCCAGATTGAGGCGGCGCGCGTCGCCATGACGCGCTCCATCAAGCGCGGCGGCAAGGTTTGGATCCGATTGTTCCCCGACAAGCCGATCACGAAGAAACCCGCCGAAACCCGCATGGGTAAAGGCAAGGGCGCCCCCGAGCAGTGGGTCGCGGTGATCCGCCCCGGCAAGATTTTATTTGAGATGGAAGGCGTAGGCCGTGACGTCGCCGAACAGGCGATGAAGCTGGCCGCGGCGAAGCTGCCGCTGCCTACCAAGTTGATCGTGCGTAATCACGCGGAGTAACTAGCCATGAAACAGAGTGCAGACAGGGCACGAGGGCTCGACGCGAACGAGCTGAATAAAGAACTGCGCGAAGGCACGGAACAGATTTTCCGGTTAAAGTTCCAGATGCAAATGGGACAGACCGAGGGGTTAAAAAAATTGAAGTCGCTTAGGAAAGAGCGGGCGCGCATGCTGACGGTGCTGCGCGAGCGGGAGCTGGAGAAGAAATGAGCGAAGCCCAAAGTACCGGAAAGACGCCGGGCAATAAGAACGAAAAGATCGGCTCCGTTGTATCGGCGAAGATGGCCAAGACCATCGTGGTCGAAGTGACCCGCCGCGTCCCGCATCCGCTTTATAAACGAATCGTAAGCAAGCGCAAGAAGTTTTACGCGCATGATGAGCAGGGCGAAGCGAAGGTCGGCGATGTGGTGCGGATTGTCGAGTGCCGGCCGCTGAGCAAGCTGAAGCGCTGGCAGTTGAAGGAAATCGTGCGGAAAGCGGTGCAGGTAACATCCGATTTGAGCGCGATCGGCATCGAGGCCGCGCCGTCGCGAAGAGCGAAGAGTAAATGATCCTGGTGGAGCAGGGGTCAGCTGACCGGGGCTGAAGCCCTGGTTGCAGGCTAAAGCCCGCTCCACCGGCACAGGAGAACGGACATGATTGGGATGCGGACAATTCTGGAGGTCGCCGATAACAGCGGCGCGCGCAAGCTGGCGTGTATTCTGCCGCGCGGCGGCGATCTAGGTCTCCGCGCCGGGTTGGGTGACGTGATTACGGCAAGCGTCAAAGAAGCCGCGCCGGATTCGGCCATCAAGAAAGGAAAGGTCGTCCGGTGCGTGATCGTGCGCATGCGGAAGGAGACGCGGCGGCGCGATGGAACCTACATCCGCTTCGATTCGAACGCGGCGGTGCTGATCAATGAATTAGGCGAGCCGGTCGGCACGCGCGTATTCGGCCCGGTGGCCCGCGAATTGCGCGACAAGCGCTTCATGAAGATTGTTTCGCTCGCGCCGGAGGTAATATAACCCGATGCCACAAACGATGAAGAAGATTCCGCAGCGGCATCAACACAAGCCGAAGAATCTGATAAAGGTGAAGATCAAGAAGGACGACAACGTTAAGGTTATTGCCGGCCGAGATAAAGGCAAAACGGGGCGGGTCCTGCATGTCGACCGGGAGCGGGGCACCGTTCTGATCGAAGGCGTGAGCATGGTGAAGCGCCACACCCGGCCGAATCCGTCGCGCCAGATCAAGGGCGGCATCGCCGAGCGCGAGAGCCCCATCAGCATCTCGAACGTGATGATCGTCACCTCCGGCGGCATCGCGACCAGGATCGGGTACCGCGTCGAGTCCACCGGAACCACAACCCGCCGCGTGCGCGTCGCGCGCAAGGGCGGCGAGATTTTGGACAAGAAGGGATAAAAGTTGTCAGTCATCAGTCATCAGTTGTCAGTGATCAGTACTGACGACTGAGAACTGACAACTAAAAACTGAGAACTGAAAACTGAGAACTGAAAACTAAAAATGGCTGCGAGATTAAAAGAACATTACACGAAAAAGGTCATTCCGGCCTTGACCAAGGAGTTCAATTATAAGAACGTCATGGCCGTGCCGAAGATCGAAAAGATCTCGCTGAACATCGGCTTGGGCGAAGCCACGCAGAACCCGAAGCTGATGGATGGCGCGGTGAACGAACTGGCGCAGGTGGCCGGACAAAAGCCGGTGGTCACGAAGGCGCGCAAATCTATCGCGGCGTTCAAGCTGCGCGAGAACATGGCGATCGGCTGCACGGTGACGCTGCGAGGCGAACGGATGTACGAGTTTTTCGACCGGCTGGTGAATGTCGCCCTGCCTCGCGTGCGCGATTTCCGCGGGGTTTCCAGCAAGAGCTTCGACGGGCGCGGCAACTACACGCTGGGCGTGAAGGACCAGTTGATTTTCCCGGAGATCGACTACAACAAAGTCGAGAAGCTGAAGGGAATGAATATTTGTATTACAACCACCGCCAGGACCGATGCCGAGGGTCTGGCGCTTTTGAAGCACCTCGGCATGCCCTTCCGGGCATAGGATTAAGGAAAACATGGCAACTACCGCCAAGATCGCTAGAGACGAAAGGCTTGCCCAAGCCAGGGCCGCGAAAAAACCCAAGCTGCGCTGCCGGCATCGCAATCGCTGCTTCAAGTGCGGGCGTCCGCGCGGGTTTCTGCGGAAGTTCCGGTTGTGCCGGATTTGCTTCCGCGCGCTGGCGCTGGCCGGGGAGATACCGGGAGTGATCAAGGCCAGTTGGTAGGACGGGTGGAGCAGGCTTCAGCCTGTAACGGCGGCTTTAGCCGACGCTCTGACCTGGGCTGAAGCCCAGGTTGCAAGCTAAAGCTTGCTCCACCAAGTAGCTGGAGGACGAATTCAAGAATGACGACATCCGATCCGATCGCCGACATGCTGACGCGCATCCGCAATGCGATGGCCGCGCGCCATCCCAAAGTGGACGTTCCGGCATCGCGCCTCAAAACCGACATCGCCAAGATCCTTAAGGACGAAGGCTATATCGCCAATTTCAAGTTGACCGAGGATGGCTCGAAGAAGTCGATCCGCATTTATCTCAAGTACACGCCAGGCAACGTTCCGGTGATTTCGCGGATCGAGCGCGTTTCGCGGCCCGGCTGCCGCGTTTACGTCGGGGCGAGAGAAGTGCCGCGCGTGTTGGGCGGCCTGGGGATCAACATTTTGACGACGCCTCGCGGCGTGATGACCGGGAGCTCGGCGCGCAAGGAAGGCGTGGGCGGCGAAGTCCTCTGCCACGTTTGGTAAAACGGAGTTCTTTATGTCTAGAGTTGGAAAAAAGCCGATTCCGCTGCCCAAGGGCGTTAAAATATCGATCGGCGACGAGCTGGTCGTGGAAGGGCCGAAGGGCAAGCAGAGCGTTCCGATACCCCGGGGCATTACATTCCGCCAGCAGGATGGCACGCTCGAGTTGCAGCGCGACGGCGACGATAAAGCCGCGCTGCACGGTCTTACACGCGCGCTGGCCTCGAATGCCGTCCAAGGCGTCTCCAGCGGATTCACGCGCGAACTGCAGATTTTCGGGATCGGGTATCGCTGCGAAGTGAAAGGGCGGATCGCCACGTTTACGCTGGGCTACTCGCACCCGATCGAGTTTTATTTGCCGGACGGAGTGGACCTGAAGGTCGACAAGCCCGTGCAGAATTTGACACCGCTGATTCTGACCGGTTCCGACAGGCAGGTGTTGGGTCAGGTGGCGGCGAATATCCGCGCCCTGAGGCCGCCGGATCCATACAAGCAGAAAGGCATCCGCTACGCGAAGGAACTGCTGCGCAAGAAGGTCGGCAAGAGCGGCGCCACGGGCGGAAAGGGAGGCAAGTAAGTCATGGCCCGCGAGTCTAAAGATACGATCCGCCAGAGGATTCACTCCCGCATCCGCCGCAGGGTGCAAGGCACGCCGCAGCGGCCGAGGCTGGCTGTGTTCCGCAGCCTGAACCACATCTACGCGCAGGTGATCGACGATGAAAAGGGTCACACCGTGGTGGCGGCTTCTTCGAACGAGAAAGACGGCGCGAACGGCGGCAACGTCGCCGGCGCCAAAGCCATCGGCAAATTGCTCGCCCAGCGGGCGCAGGACAAGGGCATCAAAGTCGTGGTGTTCGATCGCGGCGGCTATCTTTATCACGGCCGCGTCAAGGCTCTGGCCGACGCCGCGCGCGAAGCAGGATTGGAGTTTTAATGTCGGCAACCGCAACCAAACGCATCGATTCCGGAAATCTCAACCTGAAGGAACAGGTAGTTTCTATCAACCGCGTCACGAAGGTAGTGAAGGGCGGAAAGAACCTCAGCTTCTCGGCCCTGGTCGTGGTTGGCGATCCGGGAGCGAAAATCGTCGGCTATGGCACGGGCAAAGCGAAGGAAGTCCCGGCCGCGATCAAGAAGGGCATCGAATCGGCCAAGAAGAACCTGCGCAAGGTGAATGTCCTGGCGACGACGATTCAACATCCGGTTCTCGGCCAGTTCGGCAGCGGCAAGGTGCTGCTGAAACCGGCCCCCGAGGGAACGGGAGTGATCGCCGGCGGCCCGGTTCGCGCCGTCATTCAGGCCGTCGGAATTCCGAATGTCCTAACGAAATCGATCGGTTCGCATAATCCGCACAACGTCGTGAAGGCAACCATCGACGCGCTGGAGCAGTTGCGCGACAAGGCCGAGGTCGCGAACCTGCGAGGCTTGGGCGGGGAAAAGGCAAGTTAGTCATGGCGGATACCATCAAAATCAAACTGGTCCGGAGCCCGATTTGCACGCCGGAAAAACACAAGGTGATTGTGCGGGCGCTGGGCTTGAAGAAAATCAACCAGGTCGTCGAGCGGCCGGATACCCCGGCGTTCCGCGGCATGGTGAAGAAGATTCCTCATTTGCTTGAATTGGCGCCGCCCGATGCTCGACATAAGGGCGCCGCTCGCGTCAAGGGAGCCTCGAAATGAATCTCAGTCAATTGAAACCGCCCCCTGGGCAAAAGCATAAGAAGCAGCGCATCGGCCAAGGCATGGGCACAGGCCGCGGCAAATATTCCGGCCGCGGAGCCAAGGGCGCAAAGTCCATTTCAGGCTACTCGCGTATGCGCGGCTTTGAAGGCGGCCAGATGCCGCTGCACCGCCGCTTGCCGAAACGCGGATTTACCAATATCTTCAAGAAAGAGTATGCGATCTTGAACATTGGTAAGCTGGAAACGCTTGAAGGGGACAACTTCGAGCCGGCGAACCTTCTGGAACTGGGCGTCATCCGTAAACTCAAGGACGGCTTAAAGGTCCTCGGCACAGGCGAATTGAAGCGTAAGATTGTAGTAAAGGCTCACGTGTTCTCCGAGTCGGCCCGCAAAAAGATTGAGACAGCCGGCGGGACGGCTGAAGTCATTCAGTAGGAGAAGCTTCAGCTTGTCCACTGAGGCTGGGACAAGGTTCAGCTTGTTCACTGAGGCTGGGACAAGCTTCAGCTTGTCCTACTGAGGCTGGGACAAGCTTCAGCTTGTTCACTGAAGCTGGGACAAGGTTCAGCTTGTTCACTGAGGCTGGGACAAGCTGAAGCTTGTCCTACTGAGAGGAATTATGAAGTTTTTAGAGGCCATAGCGAACGTATTTCGCGTACCGGATCTGCGCAAGCGAGTCCTGTTTACTCTGGGCTTGCTGGCGGTGTACCGTTTGGGCGCGTTCATTCCTACTCCGGGCGTCGATACCAACCGGCTGAACCAGTTCTTCCAGGCGAACTCCGGCTCGCTTTTCGGCTTCATAGATCTGTTCAGCGGTGGAACCTTCCGCCGCTTCACCATTTTTGCGCTGGGCATTATGCCGTACATTACGGCGTCGATCATTTTGCAATTGTTGACGGTGGTCGTCCCCACGCTCGAAAAATTGCAGAAAGAAGGCGAACTCGGCCGGCGCAAGATAACGCAATGGACGCGTTATCTGACGGTGATCCTGGCGGGCATGCAGAGCTTCGGCATCGCCACGCTGCTTCAGAACGCGCAGCAAGGCTTCGTGACCACCCCCGGTTTCGGCTTCATCATTCTGACCATGGTGAGCCTGACCACCGGCACGGCGTTCATTATGTGGCTGGGCGAGCAGATTACCGAGCGCGGTATCGGCAACGGGATGTCGCTGATCATCTTTACAGGCATCGTAGTTGGCCTGCCGCGCGCTATTGAAGAAATTATCCAGAAGCTGCAAAACGGCGACTGGGGTGTGGCCCATATCATCATCATCCTCTCCATGATGATCGCGGTGGTTGGATTCATTGTCCTGGTGGAGCGTGGCGAGCGCCGCATTCCGGTACAGTACGCCAAGCGCGTTATCGGCCGGCGCATGATGGGCGGCCAATCCACTCACCTGCCGCTGAAGGTCAACGCCGGCGGCGTCATCCCGGTAATTTTCGCGAGCTCGCTGCTGGCCTTCCCGCAAACCTTCCTGAACATCGATTTCGTCAAGAATTCGGCCTTCCTGTCGAGCCTGCTGGGCGCGCTCGGCTCACGCCAGCCGCTGTATTATCTGATGTACGTGGTCCTGATCATTTTCTTCTGCTTCTTCTACGTGTCGATCATCTTCAACCCCAACGAAGCGGCGGACAACATGCGCAAGTACGGCGGCTTCATCCCGGGCATCCGGCCTGGCAAGAACACGGCCGAGTACATGAACAAGATCCTGACCAAGATCACGGTGGTCGGCGGCTTGTATCTTTCGATTTTGTCTTTGATTCCGCAGATCATGATCGGCGGCATTGCGCTGCAGCGGCTTCCGCTGGTAGGCAACTTTATCGATGCGCACTTCCCGCGCTGGCTGCTCGACGGCCTCGGCGTCAACTTCTATTTCGGCGGCACTTCGCTTTTGATCGTGGTGGGCGTGGCGATGGATACGGTCAACCAGATCGAGGCGCAGTTGATCATGCGACACTACGAAGGGTTCACTCCGCGCGCCGGGCGCATTCGGGGGCGGCGGAGCAGCTTTTAGATGAGGAACCCGGGTGGAGCAGGCGTTAGCCTGCAACCTGGGCTTCAGCCCAGGCCAATGCGGGAGCTGACGCTCCCGTTGCAGGCTAAAGCCTGCTCCACCTCTGAATAATGGCCGATCCAAACCCGAGGCAATGCCTCATCCTGTTCGGGCCACCCGGTTCGGGAAAAGGGACTCAGGCCAAGTTTTTAAACCAATCTCTGGGATGGGCGCATATCTCGACCGGAGACATGCTGCGAGCGCATCTGGCGGCGGGAGACGCGCTGGGCCAGGAAATCGCCGCGGTAATGCAATCGGGCGCGCTGGTTTCGGATCAAACGGTCAATCGCATGGTGGAGGAACGGATCAAGGAGCCGGATTGCGAAAAAGGGTTCATCCTGGACGGCTACCCGCGGACCGTAAGCCAGGCCAAACTGCTTTCCGAGCTTCTCGCCGCTCAACGCATCCCCGCGGTGGTGATTCATTTGAAAGTGGATTACAATGTAATTATTAGCCGGATTGCGGGACGCAGGCAGTGCCTCACCTGCGGCGCGCTCTACAGCGTGACATCCAACGCTCCAACAATTTCGGAAGTCTGCGATTACGACGGCTCGAAACTGATAGTGCGCGAAGATGATCGTCCGGAAGTAGTGGAAAGAAGACTGAAGGCCTACGAAGAGCAGACCGAGCCTGTGCTCGCGTATTTTAAGCAGGCCGGGTTTACGGTGGAAGAGATCCAGGGCGACGATGCCTCGCCGCAAGTAATCGCGCGGCGGATCGAAAAATCGATCCAAGAAGTGAGCGTATGATTGTGCGGAAGAATATGGCCGAGCTTGAAAAAATGCGCGCCGCCGGTCTGTTGGTTTGGAAGATTTTGGAAAATTTGAAGCGAATGGTCGCGGAAGGCGTTTCAACCTACGATTTGGAAGTGACGGCCGAGAAAATGATGCAGGATGCGGGCGCGCGGCCGGCGTTTAAGGGCTACAAATCGCCCGCGGCGGAAACGAAGTTTCCGTTTGTGCTGTGTACTTCGGTGAACGACGAAATCGTGCATGGGATGCCTTCGCACAAGCGCATCTTGAAGCCCGGCGATATCGTTTCGATCGATACGGGCGTGCAGTTGAGCGGGTATTACGGCGACTCCGCTGTTACTGTTGGAATTGGGGAGATTTCTCCCGAGGCGCAGCGCTTGATGGACGTAACCCGCGAGTCGCTGGAAATGGCGATTGAAAAGGCGCGGGCGGGTAACCGGCTTTTCGATATTTGCGGCACGGTGGAGCGGCACGTAACCGCCAACGGATTTTCGATCGTCCGCGAATTCGTGGGGCATGGGATCGGAACGCAGATGCATGAAGAGCCGCAGATTCCGAATTACGTGGACCGCCGCGGCGAAAATCCGCGGTTGAAGGAAGGCATGGTGCTCGCGATCGAGCCGATGGTCAACGCCGGTAAGCCGGGCGCGAGAGTTAAGCCGGACAAGTGGACGGCTGTCACCGAAGATGGAAGGTATTCGGCTCATTTCGAGCACACGGTCGCAATCACCGCCAACGGGCCGTGGGTATTGACGAGGCCTTAGGTGGGGCGGGCTTCAGCCTGCGGCGGGCTTTAGCCCGCCACGGTGACGGCGGGACTGAAGTCCCGCGCAGGCTGAAGCCTGCCCCACAATGAAGGAAGTTGAGGATTTATGAAAGTCAGAGCGTCAGTAAAGAAATTGTGCGATAAATGCAAGCTGGTTCATCGCCACGGGGTGGTGCGCGTAATCTGCGTCAACCCGAAACATAAGCAGAGGCAAGGATAGTACAAGAAGGATAGGCACATATGGCGCGTCTAGCAGGCGTGGATTTACCCGCGAAGAAGCGGACCGAAATCGGTCTCACATACATTTATGGAATCGG
This sequence comes from Bryobacterales bacterium, assembly GCA_019261985.1. Lineage (GTDB taxonomy): Bacteria > Acidobacteriota > Terriglobia > Bryobacterales > Bryobacteraceae > Palsa-187. Next base: position 13,584 of record JAFAQY010000023.1, read on the forward strand.
GCGCACGCGCAGCAAATCGCTGTGCCATCGCGCGGGGGTCGATCCGGATAAGAAGGTCGCCGACCTCACCGAAGACGAAGTCAACCGCATCCGCCAGATTCTCGAAGTTGAAGGCGCCGTGGAAGGCGATCTACGCAAGGAACTTTCGATGAACGTCAAGCGGCTCATCGAAATGGGTTCTTATCGCGGCCTCAGGCATCGCCGCGGCCTGCCTGTTCGCGGCCAGCGCACTCATACCAACGCGCGTACCCGCAAGGGCCCGCGGCGCGCCACCGTGGCCGGCAAGAAGAAAGCCACGGCCAAAACATAATCAAGGACTCACATGGCTAAAGCACCAGCGAAAACCGGCAAAAAGAAAGCCTTCAAGAAGAAGGAAAAGAAGTCTGTCCCCGTGGGGTTGGTCCACGTGCAAGCGTCGTTCAACAACACCATCATCACCATTACCGATCCGATGGGGAACGTGCTGTCCTGGTCGAGTTCCGGCTCGCTGGGTTTCCGCGGGTCGCGTAAGGGAACGCCGTTCGCCGCCCAGCAGGCGTCGCTGACGGCCGCCAACAAGGCAAAAGAGGCCGGGCTGCGGACGGTCGAGGTAAATGTCAGTGGTCCTGGAGCCGGCCGCGAATCGGCAGTGCGCGCGCTATCCACGGCGGGCTTGGAAGTTCGGTCGATCAAAGACAAGACCCCGATTCCGCACAACGGCTGCCGGCCGCCGAAGAAACGTAGAGTGTAGTAGGACAAGCTTCAGCTTGTCCCGTGTGTGTAAGCAGGAAGAAGGCGCGATCCGCGCTGTAAACTGCACCTGACTGAAGAACAGGTCACGGTCACTGGCGTCTGGCCCCTGACCGCTGGCCCCTGATTGGGAGGTTTGATTTGGCTAGATACATTGGCCCCGTCTGCCGGTTGTGCCGGCGCGAGGGCATGAAATTATTCCTGAAAGGCGAGCGTTGCCATACCGAAAAGTGCGCCATCGAAAAGCGCAACTTTCCCCCGGGGCAGCACGGCAAGGATCGCAAGCCGAAGATTGTCGGCTACGGTCTCCAGCTCCGCGAAAAACAAAAGGCGCGCCGCTATTACCAACTGCTGGAAGGCCAGTTCCGGAATTTGTTCGAGAAGGCGAGCGCCACCAAGGGCATCACGGGCGAAACCATGCTGAACCTGCTGGAACGGCGCCTGGATAACGTGCTCTATCGCGCGGGCTTCGGCACTTCGCGGGCTCAGTGCCGGCAGCTTGTGCGTCACGGCCACGTGAATGTGAGCGGCCGGCGCGTCGACATTCCGTCGTATACCGTAAAAGCGGACGAAGTGGTTGAAATCCGTGAAGCCAGCAAGAAGAACCCGACCATTCTGCACGCCCGCGACGCTACGGCCCACGCTCCCAGTCCCAACTGGCTGGAAGTGGACCGCGAGAATCTGCGCGCCCGCGTCTTAGGCCAGCCCAAGCGCGACGATCTGGTGCAGATTCAGTTGAACGAACAGCTCATCGTCGAGTTGTACTCGAAGTAAGGTCCAAGAAACAAGAGGAAGCCACAATGTTTAAAGGATTTCAAAAACCGAAGCGTTTAGTTGCCAACACCGAAACCCTGAACGACCGCTACGGCATGTTCACGGCGCAGCCTTTTGAGCGCGGATTCGGGTCGACCATCGGAACCGGTTTGCGCCGGGTGCTGCTGAGCTCCATCGAAGGCGCGGCCATCACCGCTGTCCACATCGACGGCGTCGCCCATGAGTTTAGCCCGATTCCGGGCGTGGTGGAGGATGCCACCGATATCATTCTTAACTTGAAACAAATTCCGTTCAAGATGATGGGCGAAGGCGTGCGCACCGTGCGTCTTAAGGCCGTAAGCGCGGGTGAAGTTCTTAGCGGGCAAATCGAAACCGGCCCGGATGTGGAAGTTCTCGACCGCAACATGCACATCGCCACGGTCGGCGACGGCGCCAAACTCGACATCGAGATGCGTCTTAAATCCGGCCGCGGCTACGTCTCGGCGGACCGCAATAACGATGAGGACCTGCCGGTCGGCTACATTCCGATCGATTCCGTCCACTCGCCCGTGCGCAAGGTAAATTTCTCGGTGGAAGCTGCCCGCCTGGGACAGATGACCGATTACGACAAGCTCACCATCGAAGTCTGGACGAACGGCGCGATCTCACCCGCCGATGCGATCGGCCAAGCGTCGAAGCTGTTAAAAGATCACATGACGATCTTCATCAATTTCGAGGAGCTGCCCGAGACCGCGGAAGAGCCGGCCGAGCGCGCGGCTTCGCAAATGAACGAAGTCCTCAACCGGTCCGTGGAAGAGCTGGAGTTGAGCGTCCGCTCTTACAACTGCCTGAAGAACGCGAACATTCAAACCATCGGCGACCTGGTTCAAAAGACCGAAGCCGAGATGCTGCGGACCAAGAATTTCGGGCGCAAGTCGCTCAACGAAATTAAGGAAATTCTCGGCGGCCTGGGCCTTGGCTTCGGCATGAAGTTCGATGCTCAAGGCCGGCTGGTCGCTCCGGCCGCCGGCGCCTCGCCCGCGCCGGGTGAATCCGAAGGCGAACCGGAACTCGAAGCCGACGAGGACGAGACTAACGAAGAATCCGGCGGAGTGCTGGCATGAGACACAACCGAAGCGGATACAAACTCAAGCGCGATGCCGGCGCTCGCAAGGCCCTGCTCAAAAACCTTGTCACGAGCGTGATCGAGCACGAGCGCGTGGTCACCACGGTTCCGAAGGCGAAAGCCGTAAAGCCGCTGGTCGAAAAAATGATCACTCTCGCAAAGCGCGATACGCTGCACGCCCGCCGTCAGGCCGCGGCATTTCTCGAAACTCCGGACGCGGTCCAGAAGCTCTTCGATAAGCTCGGCACGCGTTTCGGCCAGCGCGACGGCGGCTACACCCGCGTGGTTCGCCTGGGTTGGCGCAAGGGCGATGGGGCCGAGCAGGCAATGCTCGAACTCGTCGGCAGTGAGCTGGTCAAACGCGCCGCAGACCGCGCCAAGCGCCGCGAAGAGCGGATGAAGGCGATCCAGCAGGGCAAGGAAGAGGGCGAAGCGCCGGAGGAATAATCGAAATTATTCAACCACCGGTTTCTAGCGTATCGGAATCACTTCTCCGGCTGATCGTAACCTCGTACCCGCCGCACCCAAATATTCCGGTATCTCACGGGCGTCCCGTGGTCTTGAAGCATCAGTGAGTCCTCCGCGGGCTGCGGCGCGTATTTTGCCAAGGCTCGATGGACGGTCGGCCCCGCTACTTCTTTGCGGTTGTGCAGCAGCACGCCATTGAGAAAAACTGTCAGATAAGCCGGCGTTACCGGCTTGCCGCCATCAAATCGCGGAGCCTCGAAGACAATGTCGAACGACTGCCATTCGCCCGGCTTGCGCGCGGGATTCACGAGCGGCGGCCACTGGCCGTAAATGGCGCCAGCCTGGCCGTCCGCATAAGTCGGGTTTTGATACGAATCGAGCACCTGCACCTCATACCGGCCTTGCAGGAAGATGCCGCTATTTCCCCGGTTCTGGCTGGTACCGCGCACTTCTGTCGGTGCGGCCCATTCGATGTGGAGTTGCACGTCGCCGAATTTTTCTTTTGTGGCGATATCGCCCGAACGCGGGACCACTTCGAAATAGCCGTTCTCCACTTTCCACCCGGCGGGCTGCTGCGTGCTCACGGGATTGACAAGGTTGAGCCTCGCCGCTGTCCATTGCGCGAGGCTCGCGCCATCAAACAGCACAATCGCATCGGAAGGCGCGCCTCCGGGCTGCGCCGCCGGTGCGACCACCTTCGGGTGCGGGCGGGCTGGGTCGTGGACATGGTATGGCAAGCCCGGCAAGATTGGAGTGTCGGTATACCCGAGATCGCCCGAGGTCTGCCCCAGCAGCGCCATGCCGGTCAATGCGATAAAAGCAATCTTCATGGCCGGGAGTATATCGCATCACCGGTTGAGGACGGCAGGTGTGCCAGTTATGCAACCGGTCTTTCCGGCACCCCCGGCGCCGAGGCTAAAGCCTCGGTTGCAGGCTGAAGCCTGCTCCACCCCCCGCGCAAATAGGGCAAACTGGTACGTATGCAGCTCTTGATCCGTTGGGTGATCACCAGTATTGCTCTGTTCATGGCTGCGTGGCTCGTGCCAGGGATCCACGTCGGCGGGAACGGGTGGATAGAAGTCGTTGTGATGGCTGTAATCCTGGGGCTTGTGAACGCGATCGTGCGGCCGGTGCTCGAACTACTCTCGTGCCCGCTGATCCTCCTGACGCTGGGATTTTTTGTCCTGGTGATCAACGCGTTTACTTTATGGCTCGCCTCAGCCCTTGCCGTCAATTTCTTCCATGTCAATTTTCACGTGGACGGCTTCTTCCCGGCGTTCTTCGGCGCTCTGGTAGTTAGCATTGTATCGGTGATTCTGAACGTGTTCGTGCGCGAAGCCGAAAGGAACAGAGCTTAAGCGGCAAGCCACTCCCGCATCGCGCGCGAGACGGCGGACGGTTGTTCCATCGTCACCATGTGACCGGAGTTTTCGACGATTACCAGCTTGCTGGAAGGAATTCGGGCAGCCATTTCCTCGTGAACGGAGGGTGGAGACCAGGAGTCCTCCCGCGCGCACAGAATCAGCGCGGGCACTTGGATCCGCGGCAATAACGGCCCTGCATCCGTGCGATTGAGCAGCGCATGAATCTGAGCTTCAAAAATCCGCGCGGTTTTGCGGCCGAACATTTCAACGATGGCCGGGATCAGCCACGGATCGGTTCGCCGCGCTGGATGGACCATGCCTTGGACCCACTCCTGTGCCATCGCCCGCACGCCTTGCGACTTGGCGATTTCGAGCAGCTTGTAGCGGCCCGCGCGTTCTTGCTCGCCGGCCTCGCCCGAGGGCAGGGGCTGGTATTTGGTATCGAAAATCGCCAGGCGCTGAACGCGCTCAGGCGCTTGGCGAAAGACCTCGAGGACCACTCGCCCTCCCATCGAATGCCCCGCAATCGCGAACCTGGGCGGCGCGTTTTCGAGAATCGCCGACGCCATCGCCTCCAGCGTATCCAGGCAGCCGTGATCCGGAACCGTGCACTCGGCGACGTCGGGAAGCGCGGCGATTTGCGCTTCCCATACCGTGCGGTCGCACATCAGTCCGGGAATTAATAAAAGCGGAATCATTTCTATCAGATTAAGCCATGTACACTAAATTAATGGCCACCGTTACGGCGAGCCCCTCCACGTCGAAGGCAGCGGAATCCACCGCATTCCGCGTTCTCGCGGCGATAAGTTTTTGTCACCTGCTGAATGATTTGATGCAGTCGGTGATTCCCGCGGTTTACCCTATCCTCAAGTCTTCCTATCATCTGGATTTCGGTCAAATCGGGCTAATAACGTTTACCAGCCAGCTTACTGCGTCGCTGCTGCAACCTGTGGTTGGGATCTATACCGACAAGCGCCCGACGCCGTACTCGCTCGCCGCCGGAATGGGCTTTACGCTTTTCGGCCTCATTTTGCTTTCTTCGGCGCCGAGTTACGGAACCATTCTTCTGGCGGTGGCGCTGGTGGGCATGGGCTCGTCCATCTTTCATCCTGAATCTTCGCGCGTGGCGCGAATGGCTTCCGGCGGCCGGCACGGTCTAGCACAGTCCATCTTTCAAGTCGGCGGAAATTTCGGCACATCGTTGGGTCCGCTGCTGGCGGCCTTCATCGTGGTGCCCGCCGGTCAGCGCAGTATCGCGTGGTTTTCAATCGCCGCTCTAATTGCCATGATCATTCTTGCGCGCGTGGGCGCCTGGTATAAGCAGCGGCGCTCTGCGGGGAAGAAAAAGTCAGCAGCCGCAGGCCACGCGGAAGCGCTGCCATCTAAGAAAGTCGCGTTCGCCATCGCGATTCTGATTACGCTCGTCTTCTCCAAATTCGTCTATATGGCGAGCCTCAGCAGCTACTACACGTTCTACCTCATCGACAAGTTCCACATCTCCGTGCAGAACGCGCAAGTACACCTTTTTATCTTTCTGGGCGCGGTCGCGGCGGGCACGATTATCGGCGGTCCCGTGGGCGACCGCATCGGCCGCAAGCACGTAATCTGGTGGTCCATTTTGGGAGTGCTCCCGTTTTCACTATTCCTTCCCTACGCGAACCTGTTCTGGACCAGCATCCTGACGGTCTTCATCGGGTTGATGCTGGCGTCAGCCTTCCCAGCCATTGTGGTTTATGCCCAGGAGCTTGTGCCCGGACGCGTCGGCACGATTTCGGGACTGTTCTTCGGACTCGCCTTCGGAATGGGCGGCCTCGGTGCGGCGTTGTTGGGCCAGCTCGCGGACCTCACCAGCATCACCCTGGTATATCGCGTGTGCGCGGTGCTGCCCGCGATCGGCTTGCTTACCTGGCTGCTGCCCAATATAGAGCCTGCCCGCGTGAAGAAGTAGGGCAAAACGCCACCCTGCGCGCGATTGCCAATCGCGCTGGGCGGGATTGTTCGAAACCGCCGAGGCGGATTGGGGCCGGGGGTTGGCAACCCGACCTACTGTCTGAAACCGGCCAGGCGGATTGGCAATCGGCCGCGGGTTTGGCAACCCGCCCCACTGTATATAATTGATTTATGAGGCTTGTTTCCGCTCTCTTGCTTTCGTCTTCATTATTCGCCGCGCGCGTGGATGTGGTGGACGAAATCGTCTGCAAAGTCAACGGGGATATCATCACGCGCAATGACCTCGAGCACGACCGCAAACAGGTCGAAGAGGAGATCAAGCGCGAAAACCTCACCGGTCCGCGGGCCCAAGAGGTTCTGAACGCGCAGCTAGCCGATCTGCTGCGGAATCGCATCGACCGCCTTCTGTTTGTACAGAAAGCGAAGGAAATGGACCTGAAGGTCGACACGGAACTGAACAAGCGCATGGCGGATTTGCAACGCCGCTCCGGCATCGCCGATCCTCAGAAGTTTCAGGATTGGGTGAAAGAACAAGCGGGTATGCCGTATGAGGATTTCCGGGGCGACCAGAGAAATGGGCTGCTAACAGACGCCGTCGTTCGCGAAGAGATTGTCCGCAAGATCAACTTCAAGCGCGAGGAATTGGAAAACTATTACAACAACCATAAGTCCGATTACCAGCGCCAGGAACGCATCTTCCTCCGGCAGATTCTTATCTCCACGAATGGTAAGGACGCCGCTGGAATGGCGGCCGCCGAGAAAAAGGCGAAGGACGTCGCGGCCCGCGCGAAAAAGGGAGAGAAGTTCCCTGACTTGGCCCAATCGAATTCAGACGATACAAACACCGCGCAAGATGGCGGCGCTTTGCCTCCTTATGAGAAGGGTCAGTTGCTGCCGGAACTCGAAGGCGCGGTTTGGGATCAGCCCCGTAATTACATCACCGACCCGATTAAGATCGCCAACGGATTTATTATTCTGAAAGTCGACGAGCACTACAAGGCCGGCCTTGCTTCCTTCGACGAAGTGGAGAACGAGGTTCAGAACAAAATGCTGAACGATCGCCTTCCACCCGCCGAGCGCGCTTATCTAACCAAACTCCGCGAGTCGGCTTTCTTACAGATTAAGCCTGGTTATGTCGATTCGGGCGCCGCGCCGGGCAAGGACACTGCCTGGCAGGATCCCGGCGAGCTCAAGCCCGAAACAGTTACCAAGGAAGAGTTGGCCAAGACGAAACACAAAAAGCTGCTGAAGATTATTCCCGTTCCCGGCACTTCTACTCCGAACAAGGGCACGTCATCTTCCCGTTGATCGCGATGCAGGCTGCCGGATGAAGTCGCCCTACATAAGCGAGCTTCAAGCCAACGAAACTATTCACGGCGTTTTTCTGGTTGCCCACAAGGACATTCGCCAGAAAAAGAGCGGGGACCCGTATCTTTCACTTACGCTGTCGGATCGCACCGGCGACCTCGACGCGAAGATGTTCGATAACGCGTCGGACTCCCTGGATACGTTCGATTGCGACGACTTCGTGCGGGTGAAGGGCCTGCTTCAGGTCTTCCACAACCGCCCGCAGCTTTCGATTCATAAAATCCAGCCCGTGCCGGACACCGAAGTCGATACCGCCGACTTCTTTCCGGCGTCCAAACGCGACCGGGACGAAATGTTCCGAGAGCTTCAAACATGGATCGCGGGCGTGGCGAATCCGCATATCAAAGCACTGCTTGACGCGATGTTCGCGGACCAGTCGATTGCGATTCCTTATCGCTCCGCTCCGGCCGCTAAGAGCGTACATCATAACTGGATCGGCGGCCTGATCGAACACGTTCTGTCGATGTGCCACATCGCCCGGTTTACGGCGGCCCATTATCCCGGCATCGATTTCGATCTGCTGCTTGCCGGTGTGCTGCTACACGATATCGGCAAGGTACGCGAGCTTTCCTTCTCGCGCAGCATCGCGTATACCAGCCAGGGCCAGCTACTTGGCCATATCATGATTGGCGTCGGGATGATCGAAGAGAAGCTGCGCGGAATCCCGGACTTTCCGGCTCCCATACGCGACCTGCTTCTGCACATGATCATCAGCCATCATGGCGAGCTGGAATACGGCTCTCCGAAGGTTCCGGTATTTCCAGAAGCGCTGCTGCTGCATCAAATCGACAACCTGGATTCGAAAATGGAGTGCATGCGCGCGCTGATCGAGAAAGACCGTTTAGTCGACGGCGAATGGACCGTCTATTCGTCGGCACTGGATCGCTCGGCGCTGAAGAAATCCAAGTTTCTGGAACCGCCGCAGCCCGCCCACAAAGCGGAGGCATCCGTTGCAGCGGCGGTATCTCCAAAGCCGCAACCGCAACCCTCATCGCCATTCGCAGCGAAGCTGATAAACGCGTTGCGGCGCGAGTAGGACAAGCTTAAGCTTGTCCTACCATAGCCGCAATCTCTTCGCCGATCGCTAGTGAGGCCGTCGCTCCGGGGCTTGGCGCATTCACAACGTGGATCTCGCGCTCGCCCGCAATAAAATGGAAATCGTCCAGAATCGATCCATCCACCGACATGGCTTGCGCGCGTACGCCTGCTCCGCCCGGCAGCAGATCGTCCATTCGAATCTCCGGAACCAGATGCTGGAGTGAGCGGCAGAACAGCTCTTTACTGAAAGAACGCCGCAGCTCCGCCCACGACGCATCCGGATATTTGCGCAGAAACTGCCATAAGCCGCCGAACGTGAGCGCGTCGGCGACATCCCGCAGATTCACATCTGTCTTCGTATAGCCCTCGCGCGCGAACGCGAGCACGGCGTTTGGCCCGCACTCCACGCCTCCGCGAATCATGCGCGTGAAATGCACGCCCAAAAAAGGAAACCGGGGATCGGGCACCGGATAAATCAAGTTGCGCACCAGGAACCGGCGCTCCGGCCGGATCAGGTAATACTCGCCGCGAAACGGAACGATGCGCACCGAGTCCGCATGGCCGGTGAGAGCCGCCACACGATCCGAATGCAGCCCCGCGCACCCGATAATCCAATCGCTGAAGGAATCGCCCGAGGAATGCTCGATGCGCCACCCGGTTTTCTCCCGCCGGATCGTCCGCACCTCGGATTTGGTCCGCACCTCGCCGCCTCGCAACCGGATCTCATCTACCAGTGCCTCGCAAACGCGCGGATAATCGGCGATTCCTTCCTGCGGCACTCGAATCGCCGCGGCTCCGCTGGCGTGCGGTTCGATTTCTCGGAGTTCTGCGGGAGTGAGCATCCGCAATCCACTCAAGCCGTTTTGCTGCCCTCGTTCGAATAACGCATTCAGGCGCGGAACTTCATCCCCGGTTGCCGCAACCACCACTTTCCCGCAGACCTCGTGCGGGACCGAGTGCCGCCGGCAAAACTCTACCATCTGCTGGATTCCGCGTACGGCGAGCCGCGCCCGCCGCGACCCCGGCCGGTAATAAAGCCCGCAGTGCAGGACGCCGCTGTTATGTCCGCTCTGGTGCTGAGCGACGGCGGGCTCTTTCTCAAGCACCGTCACGTGCGCGCCGGGCATTCGCTCCAGCAGGCGAAAGGCTGTCGCCAGGCCAACGATCCCTCCACCTACAATGCTGACACTCGGCGGCACTAACTTATGATAAAGGCAAGTGCTCATCGTAATGACCGCGCAGGCCACGTCCGCCGACGTGGACGCTGTGCGGCGAAAAATCGAAACTCTCGGGTTCCGCGCCCATATCATTCCCGGCGCGCAGAGAACCGCGATCGGAATTACGGGGAATCCAGGCGCGATCGACCCCGCGGAGTTCCAGGATCTCAACGGAGTCGCCGAAGCCATCCGCGTTTCGAAGCCTTACAAGCTGGTCAGCCGCGAGGTCAAAAAAGAGAACACCGTGGTGTCGATTCGGGGTGTCCCTGTCGGTGGGGCCGCGGTAGCCTTCTGTGGCGGCCCGTGCTCGGTGGAGAGCCGGGAGCAAATTCTTGAGTCTGCGCGAGCGGTCAAGGGCGCCGGCGGCCAGTTACTGCGCGGCGGCGCTTACAAGCCGCGAACGTCGCCTTATGCCTTTCAGGGCCTCGGCGAAGCCGGGCTCAAAATGCTTGCCGACGCCCGCCAGGAGACCGGGTTGGGCATCGTGACGGAGGCTCTCGATGTCGAAAATTTCGATTTAGTCGAAGAATACGCCGACTGCATTCAGATCGGCGCTCGCAACATGCAAAACTTTTCGCTTCTGCGGCGCGCAGGCCGCGCTAGGAAACCGGTTTTGCTAAAGCGCGGAATCTCGGCCACGTTGGAAGAATTTCTAATGGCGGCCGAGTACATACTTTCCGGGGGCAACTACCAGGTGATCCTGTGTGAGCGCGGCGTCCGCACCTTCGCCGATCACAGCCGCAATACACTCGACCTAAGTGTCGTCCCCGCAGTCCAGCGGCTCAGCCATTTGCCGATCGTCGTCGACCCGAGCCACGGAACCGGCCGCCGCGATCAAGTTCACCCGATGGCTCTCGCCGCCGTCGCCGCCGGCGCAGCGGGTTTACTGGTCGAAATGCATCCGAGCCCCGATAACGCTCTCTCCGACGGCTATCAGTCGTTGTATCCGCAGCAGTTCGCTGAAGTCGTCCGCGACTGTTCCGCGATCGCACAGGTAATTGCGCGGAAGCAACCGTTAGTCTAAATCGATCGCCGCCTTTACGGCGTCCTCCACATTCACCAATGCTTCGGGAGGGAGAACACCGATCCGCTTCGTCAGCTTCGCGCGGTCGAGAGTGGTGATCTGATGGCAAACAGCAAAGCTCGCTTTTGCCAAGCCTCCAGCGCCCGCGGGTATTTCGACAACAGTCGGCCCTCGCGTGCCCTGCGATGTAGAAGTGGAGACGGGAACAACAACAATCGATTTCCAGCGTGGATTCCCGTTGAAGCCGTCGTGCGACAGCACGATTACCGGGCGGCGCCCGGTTTGTTCAGACCCCGAGCGCGGCATTAGATCCGCCCAATGGACCTCGCCCCGTTTCATTTTGATTTTTTGGCAGTGCCGAGTAGGTGCTCAACTGCCGCGGATTCGAGATCGGGATCAAGATCCATTTTCGTGCCCGCCACTTTAGACGCGTAGGCAACGATTGCCTCGTGCCTTGCCCTTCGCTTTTGGTGACGTAGCCAGGCGTCTATCGCTTCCCGCGCCAGCAGCGTTGCCGGAAGACGCGCACGTTCCGCCTCTGTCCTTAGTTGCTTATACGTGTCGTCTGGAAGCGGGAGATGGAAGTTCTTCATCCATATCCAGTATGCCACATTGTGATGGCATTGAATCTGCCATCCGAGTGCAATTGCAAGCGGTCGCTAGTGCACGTCGTACGTGATTGTCGAGATCGCGCCGGTCTTCTTGAATCCGCTGTTCACTAGCGAAAGCGTAATGGTCCGCTTATATAGCCACAGCACATCCACGCGAAACTCGGTTCCATAGGTCCTCGGAAACCAGATCCCATCTGCGACGCGCTCGTAGGAGACCGAGAAGCCGAGCTGTTTCAGATTCGTCCCCAAGACGTTTCGAACCACCCATGGAATCTTTCGCCCGAGTTGAGTATCGATTCGCATGGGCTGAAGATCCTCCACGTCGATCCACGCCTCGCCCTTCCACGGCGGGTCATCGCAGTCATGTCCCTCATCGCCTACGTGAATGCAGACGTCGTTGCTGGGCAGAGGCTCGAATGCAATGTGATAAGCCTGCCTCCCGTTGTATTCCGTGCGGCCCTTCATGGAAAAGCGATACGATCGAAGATCTTTGGTTCGCAGCGGGAACAGCGATTCCGAAATTCCATCGCGCGAATCTTTGTCGTCGGTCAGATCTTTCACCAGATCTTCCAGCAATTCGCCATCGATGTCATTGTCTTTGTACTTATAACCACGTTCCGTATACGCGAGCACCTGCTTGCCTTTGCGATACTCGCCTTTGAACGACACCAGCTTCTTCTCCGTTCCCGAGGGCTGCGGAGTCACTGAATACTCGCGGCTCTCGCGGCGTGAGAATTGCCCGTCACCGCGGATCATGCCGGCCTTGATCGTTTGCTGATAGACAAATTGGCGGCGCGCCTCTGCGGAACTATCCATTTTGGCTGCCATCTTCGCCATGATCTCCGTGGCATTGTCAGAAGTTTGCGCGAAAGCCGTTTGAGTCGTCAAACAAGCGACGAGCGTTAATGTTCTCATTTATTCCTCTTTCTTTTTCTCGCCCGCCTTGTTTCCCACATCGCCGATATCCGGAATACCGAAATGTCCGCTTAGATCCTTGAGATCTTCCATACGAATAGTCCCGGCAATATTCACCAGCGTCAGCTCGGTCGGCTCCGCCGATAAGATCACCACGCCTTGAATCTTTTGGCCATCGGTCTTCACATAGATTCCGGTGTCTTCGTGGGCTTCGTGAGCTTCGACAATCTTGTCCCAGCCCTTGAGTTGCGCCCGAATCTTATCGACATCCGCGCGGGAATAATCACCGGGTTTGGCGAAAGTCAGGCTCCGAACGTAAATACCTTTCAGTCCGGCAACCAGCGCCTTTATCCGGGCGTTCTGCGGATCGCTGCCGAGAAATCCAGCCGCCAGTTGCAACATAGCGGTCGGAAGATTAACTTCGACGTGTTCGGTCGCCTTCGGCTGCAACGATGAAAACAAGTCCAGAGGAACGTCCTGCGCCCACGCGCCGGCGCCTACAACGATGCCCGCCAACCAGATCCTACCGGTCATGCCCAATGCTCCTTCGATTCAATTCGTCGATCTTTGCCTGAACTACCGCAAGCTTGCGGCCCGTAATCTGGAGCGCGAGGATAAGCTGCTGCTTCGCCTCCTGCTCTTTTCGATACTCGCGGTAACGATCGATCCCGGTGGCCAATACCACCACGGCCGCGGCCGCGGCGATCGCCTGCCGCCAATGGAAGCTTCCCAAAAACCATCCGTGTTTCGGAGCCGCGCCGATCCGCTGCATGATCTGCGGCGTAAGATCGCGCTCCGGCTCGCGGCGCTGCAAAGCGCGCTGGAGATCTCGTTCGAAGTCCGTCATTGCACGGCTCCTTTCCACTTTCGTTGCATTCGCTTGCGCAGCACCAGCAAGGCCCGGTGCAGGTTGCTCTTCACTGTCCCGAGCGGAATATCCAAAACCGCCGCAATCTCTGCAGGGTCCAAATCTTCTTGATAACGCAGAATCACGATCATCCTCGACCGGTCGGGAAGCGAGTTCACCAGCCGGCTCAACGCGCCTTCAAGCAGCGGATCGGCGCGCCGCGGCAGCGCGGCGGGTTCCGCTATATCGGCAATCGCAACCTGCGGATGCGACCGCCTGCGCCTCCCCTCATCCATCGAACGGTGCGCCGCCACTTTCCGCAGGAAGTTCGTCGCGTGCAAGTCCGATTCGATTTGCGGCAGCCGGCGATGCAGTTCCAAAAACGCCTCCTGGGCGATGTCCTCCGCCAGAGCTTCGTTGTGCAGGTAGTTCCAAGCGATTGAAAACACCATCGCCTGATGCTTCTTAACCAGCGCCGCAAAAGCTTGCCCGTCGGCCCTCATTCTCTGAAGCATATTACGCGCAAGCTAAGCCACCGATGCCAACTATTTTCCATGTGGCGCAGGTTGCCAAACCTGCGGCGGCTTGCCATAGCCGCCTCAGTGGTCCGCGGGATCCCGGCCGCGGTTGCCCGACGGAGAGTTGCAGGGCAGGGAAGCGGATGACCGCGGCGCCAACACCGCATTTCCCCTATTGCCGCCATCAGCCATCAACGCTGCCAGCGAAGGGCCCACGCGATCCGTTATTCTGAATAATTGCAGACCACCGAATTGCGACCTCCGGCCGTTCGTGATCAGCACCAGGTCAGGTCCCTGCTTCTGGTGTTATTTTGCACGTTCGTGAACGCCGCATCGCAGGTCTTCATCAAATTGGGAACCGCGTCCCTTGGGGCGCACCCCTCTCTGCTCGATACCGCCATTGGCATCCTGACGCGGCCGATGCTTTTTGCCGGCTATTCCCTGCTGGGAATCAGCACGATTCTGTTCATCCTGGCGCTGCGAAAAGGCGAATTGTCGTTGCTTTATCCGGTTTTGACGCTCGGCTACGTTTGGGTCACCATACTTTCGGTTATGATTTTTAGCGATTCGATGAATCTCTTCAAAATTGCGGGCGTAACGGTCATTATGATGGGCGTCGGGATTTTGGGAAGGGCTTCGAACCAGTGAAGACGCCTGCGCTCTCCATAGCCTGGGTCATTGCGGGCACGTTTATTGGCAGTTTTGGAGCGGTCTTCCTCAAAATCGGGGCCGGACATCTCAGCCGCGATCTGAAATCCATCCTGACGAATTGGCGGCTGGCGCTGGGAATCGGACTATATCTGATCTCTTCGCTGTTCTACGTCATCGGCGTCCGCAATGGCGAACTCAGTGTCCTGTACCCGATGGTGTCGTTGGGCTCGGTCTGGACGCTGGTATGGTCGAAAATGCTGTTGCAAGAGCCGCTGACGCGGCCCAAGTTCGTCGCCGTAGGGATGATTCTCGCCGGTTGTGTGCTTTTGGGCGCGGGTAGTCGCTAAGCCGCATTGCAAGTGGCATTGCCATCGCGCGACTCGCGTTGCGTGCTATGCTGCGAGCAGCGTAAGGGACGCATCCGGTCCGCGGAAAGGGTAGAAGCCCAACCTTCAAGCCGTCGACTTTAGCGAAACACCTTTCGCCCGATGAATGCGGACACCGGGCAAATGGAAGGATTTCGCTCATGCAACTTCCCGATCCTCCCAACCTCCGCCATCTCCGCGACCAGGCCAAAGACCTCGTCCGATCCGGGGCCGCTACAACTCTTGCAGACGCGCAGTTTCAAATCGCCCGGCAGTACGGCTTCCCAAGTTGGCCCAAGCTCAAGCAGCATCTCGAGTCGCTCGAAAAGGCGGGCCGGCTAAATCAGGCCATCAATGCCAACGACCTCGCGCGCGTCGAGGAACTGCTGACCGCCAACCCCGAACTCCGCCAAGTTCTGATCGACGAGGTGCCCCTCCAGCGTGTCGCGCAGCCCCGCCGCATTCCGATGATGGATCTTCTGGTCCGTCACGGCGCCGACGTCAACGGACTCTGCTGGGGCTGGTTCCCCGCTCTATTCACGCCTTGCGAAAATCTCGAACCGGAACCGCTTCAGTGGCTTCTCGATAACGGTGCCGACCCCAACCGCGGCAACCCGAAGGATCCCGGCACCGCCCTCGACTATGTGATCCAGACTTACCCGCGCGCCCCGAAGCGCCTAAGCGCCTGTATCGAGCTCCTCCTGGCCGCCGGAGCCCGCACGCGCTACGACGCACCCGGCGTCCTCCCGCTCCTCCGCGGCCGCACGGGCGAGCTCGCCGCGCTGCTCGATGCGGACCCGGCTGTTCTGCATCGCCGCTACGCCGAGCTCGATTGCCGTCATTCCGGCGACCTCCTGCTCACTCTTAGAGGCGCAACGCTTCTCCACGTCGCCGCCGAGTACGGTTTCTTCGACGCTGCCCGGCTGTTACTCGATCGCGGGGCCGATGCGAACGCCCGCGCCGAAATCGACGGCAGCGGCGCCGGCAGTCAGACGCCAATCTTTCACGCTCTAGGGCATAGGAAAGATGAAATCGTCCAGCTCATGATAGATCGCGGCGCCGACCTCACCATCCGCACTCTGGCCGCCCACCACAAATGTCCGAGCGAACTGCTCGACGTATCCGCCGCGGAGTACCGCGCGATGTGCGGCTACGAGAAACGTTAACGAGCGGGCAAGATGCCGGCGAGGGGCAGCCGCAGCGTTCAATTCCGAGCCCATCGAGCAGCGGTTTCTCGTATACATCGTCTTCGCCCGGGTACCGTAGCGGCAAATCGAATTTGCCGGTTTCTTTGGCCAGTTCCAGACTACGCTCTCTCCGGCCGGCAGGATATCCGGCTGGCGCTTGAAAACAGAAAGCCTCCTCCGCATCAACGATGCTCCGGCCCTCGATTGAACGTACGGCTTGCTCGAGAAATATGACGTGATCGCTTGGACGCATTGGCTCCGCCAACGCGGTTGCCGTTCTATTTATGGACTAGGCCGGTTTTATTTATTCACGGCATCGACGGTACCCGAACCCCCTATCAACATTCCAAAGCTTTGGCTCGGATGAGTCCCCGCGAAGTTCCCTGGCTAGTTCCCGGGGCGGGGCATACCGGAGCTTTCTTCTCCGGGCCTTGTCTCTTTCCGGCGAATATCGGACCCCCGACCACTCCAAACGCTGGCGGGCGTACAATTTATTAGCGACATCTTTGTGAGGAGTCGGAACATGCTTCCTAGCGTGAAGTCCTTGAGCACTCTTATACCGGCAGCCTTGGTGACGGCATTTGCCTCGGTTGTGTTCGCCGGAACAGCGGGTCCGACCCCCTGGCAAAACGATCTGACGCCGATTACCGCGGCGGACTGGAATTACGACTTCGCGGCCCACCTGCTTGAACGAGCGGGGTTCGGCGGAACGCCGGAGGAAATCCAGGCGCTGTCGAAGATGACTCCGGCGCAGGCGGTCGCGCGTCTCGTTCGATTCGAGGGAACGGACGCGAGCAAGCTGCCTGCATTCGACGAATCCGGCGTTCACGACCCGGGCCTCGAGCCTTTTCCGCCATCGCGGCCCGCCGTCACGGATTTGGCCAAGGCAAAGGGTGAAGCGCTCGGCATCAAGGTGAAGCCGTCCGGAAACCGGCGATTGCAGCCGGTCGTCGATGAATTTTTTTATTGGCTCCGCGCAAGCGTGCTTGAAACCAATCGCGTTGCGTATTGGTGGGCCAACCGGATGCTTACCAGCCCGCAGCCGCTGCGCGAAAAAATGGCGCTGTTCTGGCATGGGCACTTCGCCTCAAATGAGGCCAAGGTCCGCGATTACCGCAAGCTGCTAGGGCAATTGCAGTTGTTCGAGTCGCAGGGGACCGGGAATTTCCGCGATCTGACGTTAGCGGTCGCGCAAGGGCCAGCGATGCTGTCGTTCCTCGACGCCGGCGTGAACGTTAAGGGCGCGTCGAATGAGAACTTCGCCCGCGAAATCATGGAGCTGTTTACCATGGGCGTGGGCAACTACACCGAAAAGGACATTCGCGAAGCGGCCCGCGCCTTCACCGGCTGGAATTATGTGGATCTGCAATTCGTAGTCAATAAAGACCAGCACGATGACGGAGAAAAGACGTTCCTCGGCAAAACGGGGCGATTCGACGGGGTCGATGTCGTCAAAATCATCATGGACCAGCCGGTGACGGCCGAATACATTGCAGGCAAGATCTACCGCTACTTCGTGCGGCAGGATCTTTCGCCCGATCTGCAGAAGAAGCTCGGCGTCGTTTTGCGCCAGAATAACTATGAGATCAAGCCGCTGCTGGAAACGATTTTCCTGTCGCGGGATTTCTATAGTCCGGCTTCCGTCGGAACGCGGATTTATAGCCCGGTCGAGCTTGCGGTATCGACTTACAAAAAGCTGGGGCTAACGAGCATTCCTGGCGTACCGGACTTTAACTCCGTAACCGGCGGCTTGGGCCAGCAGCTTTTCTCGCCGCCGACCGTCGCTGGTTGGGCGCAAGGGCAAGCGTGGATCACGCCGGGGTTGCTGCTGGAGCGGGCTAACTTCGCTCGTGACATTCTGTTCCCCGATATCAGCTTCCTTCCGCCAGACCGCTACACCGGCGGCGGGGAAGTCCGCCGTGTAGCGCAGCGCATTCGCCAGGGAATGGACATCAGCACCGCCACGCAAGACGAAACGAAAGACGGGGAAACGGCCGAATCGAACAAGAATGCCGACCGCGATGAAGAGTTCAACACGCGCTACGGCAGCTTCCGCGGCTCGCAAATGGCGATTGAACGCGTGAAGCCGATTCCGCGCGAGACGGCGCAGATCCATCTTTCAAAGATGGTGATAGACGCGCAGCTCAAGACCACCACAGACGTAGTGGATTACATGCTTCACCGCTTCATGCGCGTGGCTCCGACCGACGGCTCGCGCCGCGAGTTGATCGCGTTTTTGAACCAGGACCTGGGTACGACGGATATTTCCGTCGCCCAAACATATATGGAGCAGTCCTTGCGGCTGCTTCTGCATCTAATCATGAGCCAACCCGAGTACCAACTCGGCTAGCCGGAGCACGAACATGAGCAATCGATTCTCTTTCTCCCGATCCAGCCGCCGCGAACTGCTGCGCGCCGGCATGTGTGGCGTTTGCGTGAGCGCGGGCGCCGGCCTTCCCGTGCGCGTGTTCGGACAAGCGGCGCGAGCTCTCGCTACGCAGGGCCAAGCCGACGGCAAGATTCTCGTGGTACTCGAACTTTCCGGCGGCAACGATGGGCTAAATACGCTCGTTCCCTATGCCGACGACGCGTATTACAAGCATCGTCCGAACCTGGGGCTCAAGAAGAAGGAGCTTCGCCCGATTGACGACCATTTCGGCTTCAGCGGCGGCATGGCCGGATTCGAGCGCCTTTATAAAGACGGGAAGCTTGCCATCGTTCACGGTTGCGGTTACGAAAATCCATCGTTCTCGCACTTCACATCGATGGCGTATTGGCATACGGCGGCGCCGAATAGCGGCGAAGAGTACGGCTGGGTCGGCCGTCTGGCGGATTCAATGGCGCCGCAAGCCCCGCCGAACTATATCGTCAACATCGGCGCGCGACAGTCGCTGGCAGTGCGCAGCCGCAGGCATGTTCCGGTGGTCTTCGATGATCCCAACAAATTCACCCAGGATAAATTCTACGAGGAGAAGGAAGCCCTCGGTACGATTGGGACAGCGGCGAAGGTCGAGAACCCGTCGCAGCAGTTTTTGCTCGATACCGCTAAGAGCGCCAAAGACGCCTCTGCGCTGGTGCGCGAAGCGTGGTCGAAGTATCACTCCCCGATTGATTACGGAATCGTCGGGCTCGATCTGCCGAAAGTGGTGGCGCTGATCGACGCCGGAATGCCCACGCGCCTGTATTACACTTCGTATCGCAACAACGCGTTCGATACGCACGTATTCCAGGGCGATACGCATAAGCGCTTGCTCACCTATGCCTCCGATGCCGTATACGCGTTCCTTCGCGATCTCGAACGGATTAAGCGCGCGAATGACGTAGTCGTGATGGTCTTCTCAGAATTCGGGCGCCGCGTTCCGGAGAACGTGAACCTCGGGACCGACCACGGCACCGCGAACCTGATGTTCGTCGCCGGAAACAAGGTGAAAGGCGGTCATTATGGTCAGCCGCCGAGCCTGACCAAGCTGGATGCAGGGGACAATTTGATCTACACTACCGATTTCCGTCGCGTATATGGGACGATGATTTCCGGCTGGCTAGGTTATCGCGATACGCGGCAGTTGCTCAACGGCGATTTCGCGACCTTCGACATTTTCCAGGGGTAAAGGAGTTGGAGCAGGCTTCCGCCTGCTCCATTGCCAAATTAGTTCTGCGCCGGAAGCGTGCCGGCCAGGAAGACCGATTCCGCTCCGTTGTCGCCGGAGTTCGACCGCGATCCTACCCGGCCGCGGGCCGTGCGGGCGATCTGCGGCGGACGCATGACGTGGAATGTTACGGCATCTCCGGCCTTTAGCGCTTGCGCGACGGCACGGACGTCGTCAGCGGTATTAACGGGCTTCCGGTTGATCGCGATGATAATGTCGCGTTCCTGTAGACCGATGTCATCGGCGAAAGAGTCCTGCTCTACATGGGCCACGACCACTCCGCGCTTATCGGGAGTCATGCCCTTCTCGTCAGCGGAAGCCTCTCGCAATGAGATCCCGAACTTTACCGCCGCTTGAGCAGGCTCGGCTTTTCCGGAGTTCGGATTATTGAAGTTCTCGCCCACGATCTCAGGCCGGTCTTGATACAAGATGGCGCGGTCTTGAGCTACCACTTTCATGTCCATTGTCTTGCCGTCGCGATCGATGCTGAGGTTCAGGCTCTCGCCAACGGGCGTGTCCGCCACGCGCGCCATCAGATCGTCGCTGGTCCGGATCGGCTTACCGTTAATGGCCGTGATGATGTCGTCGGGCTTGATCCCGGCTTTCTCCGAAGGACCGCCCTTGGCTACTTCTTTAACAATGACGCCGTGATCGACGCCCAAGCCCCTGAGAGTTTCCGCGGGGGCCTTCGAGTAAAAGGTAACGCCAACGGAACCACGCGTCACGCGCCCATCCCGGATGATGTCGTTGTAAACGCGGACCACCATGTTGCTCGGCAGCGCGAAGCCGACGCCCTCCGATCCGCCGCGGCTGGTAGCGATCATCGTATTCACGCCGATAACTTCGCCGCGGATATTGACCAGCGGTCCCCCGCTATTCCCGGGGTTGATGGCCGCATCGGTTTGAATGAAGCGCTGGAATGCGCGGGCGTCGATATCGCGGCCCAAAGCGCTCACGATGCCCAACGTGACCGACTCCTCCAACGTAAACGGAGATCCGATCGCTATGGCCCAGTCGCCAACCTGCACGGCATCGGAATTTCCAATTGTGACCGGTTGCAAGGGGTGATGAGCGTCGATTTTAACCACAGCCAGGTCGGTTTCGAAATCCGTGCCGATGACGTGCGCGCGGTATTCGGTGGAATCGCCCATTAGCTTAACGGTGATTTTGTCGGCATTCTCCACGACGTGGTTGTTGGTCACGATGTAGCCGTTCTTATCGACGACAAAACCGGTTCCGGAAGCCTCGCGCTTGAGGGCTTGCGGGGGCACAATCTGTGGACCGTTTGGTTGCGGCCCGTTTGGTCCGAAAAAGCGGCGGAACAGATCGGAGCCGTCGTCGTCACCGTCGTCCGGCTGCTGCGATCCGCCGCGGCGGTTGCGGCCGGCTGATTCCTGCTTTTGAACGACTTCGATATACACCACGCTAGGCTGTAGCTGCTTGGCAATCTTCGTGAATTCGTTCGGAGCCTCCATAGCCTTAGGAACAGTCAGAGGCGTTGCGTCCGGAGCAACGGCCGGTCCACCTCGGGCCGCCTGCACCTGCGTGTTGAGCAGGGTGCCGATCAAAATTCCGACCGAGAGGGTAAAAACCATCAAGGTCGCAGACATTAGTTTCTGTCGTCGGATCGTGTCAAACAGTCTCATAGCCTTTTCCTCGTGATTGCGGGAGGGTCCTCCATCTAATTATAGTGTTGCGCGAATAAAGGGCGGGCGCGGAACGAATCCGGCGGGCTCGTTCTCACCTTGCCGCCGCGAGCACATAGACGTGCATACCCGGCAAACGTTACGAAACGGCCCGCCGGGTGCCTGCGCCGGCCTGGCTGAGCGATACTAGGCGTATGAAAAAGCTGTTCGCTTCCGTCCTTCTGGCTCTGTTGCCTGTGGGAGCCCTGCCTGCGCGCGCGGAAAAGAAAACGAAGCTCGAGATTCACGTAACTAACCAGGAAGGCAAACCCGTTGGAAATGCCTCGGTCATCGTCAAATTCGTGAACTCGTCCCTTGGCGTCCTCAAAACCAAGAAATCGTGGGAGTTGCGTACCTCGCAGGAAGGGATGGCGCGCATCCCGGACATTCCGCGAGGCAAAGTGCAGATTCAAGTGATCGCTAAGAACTACCAGACCTTCGGGGATACATTCGATGTCAAGGAAGAAGAAAGAACCATCGACATCGTCCTGAACTTGCCGCAGCAGCAATACTCGGCTCACGGCCCGAACGATCCGACGGCCGGCGGCCACAAATAGTACCTGTCCTACGGTTCACTATGGCGGCCTGTGAGAGAAAGGAGGGCAGTCGTCCCTCGAACGTCTGCCCCCGGTGTTTAGCCGACGCGGCGGTCTCTATACGTAGTCCGGCCCTCCGAGTCCACAGTGCGCGTCTCGACGCCGTGGGTGCTCGCCGCCTTCTCACCAGCCGACGAAACGTCTTCGGCGCCTGTGCGCTTCATCAGTTCCTTGGCTCGGTCAATCTCATCGGAAGTGTCGCAGTGGATTGACATAAGCACGCCGCCATTTTTTACGCGGCCTTCGTAGCGCTTCGCTTCATACTCGGGGATTCCCATTCCGATCAAAGCACCAACAAGTGTGCCAACGGCCCCTCCGGTTCCAATTCCCGCCAACGTGGCAACGATCGGGCCCGCGGCGATGAGCGGACCAACGCCCGGGATTGCGAGACTCCCGATTCCGGCGAGCAAACCGAGTGTCCCTCCAAGGGCTCCCCCTGCGACTGCGCCGGTTGTCGCACCCTCCGGAGCTTTCGTGTTTTTCTCGTGCGCGAATTGCCGAGTGGTTTCGTTGTCCGCGACCAAAACCGAGACGTCTTGGTCCGCAAACCCCGCAGACCGTACCGTATCCACGGCCCGTTCCGCATCGGTCAGTGATTTATAAATGCCATATACGGCAGTATTTTTTCCAGCCATTTGATTTCTCCTTTTCAGTTTGGCGGTAAAAGACTATTTCCTTGGACTGGTATTTTCTTTGCTCGCGACGGTCAAGTCGTTTTGAACCGGAGCAGTTCCGGCAACTTCCTTCACTTTCGCCTCCACCGCTGCCTTCTCCTCTTCCGAGCGGACCGGCCCCTTCAAGGTGACGGTTCCGCCCTGGACGACGACCTTAACGTTATGAGCGTAGGTTGACAGGGATTTATCGCCAGTGATGGATTTGCGAATATCCTGCGCCAGCTTACGGTCTGTTGCATTCTCTTTTTGCTGATCCGCCGTAGGCGTAGCCGTTTTATTTGCGCGGCTGTTGTCCGGCGAGGTTGCCGGGGTTTGAGCCGACGCGGGAAGCGCGATCGCAAAGGCAGAGAGTCCTAATACGATCGCGATTTTATTTACGGTCGGTTTAATAGTACACATGCCCCTCAGCGGAGCATTTGCCCGGCCACAATCGGCGCACTCCAGATTCATAGATTCTGGAGCCGGCCCAGTAATTTTCGGGATGAAACGTGCGCAGAAATTACGCGCTCTTACAAATGCGCATGCACGAAAATGCGCACACTGCCGGTGTGCGCCGGCTTTGAGCGTCCCGCGGGGAAGCCGCCGTCTGCTGGCCTTAAAACTGCTCTGCTGCTCCTAGATGGGGCCCCGCCCAGAAGTTCCACGTTCGGTCCCCCCCGACGTTTCCGCGCGTGAAGCTGGTCTAAGATACGTCACGGATCAGATTCCCGGTATTTCGCGAGTTGGCCAACAGCGCGATGGGAGCGCTGCAAGGCAATCCGTCGCCAGGCCGAACCGGGCCGTATCGCGCGCGGGACGCAATCCACAGCCATTTCGTTACCTGGATCCGCAGGGCCGGCGCGTCCGCGATAAAGAAACACTCGACCGAATCCGCTCCCTGGTAATTCCTCCTGCCTGGACCGACGTATGGATTTGTCCATTTCCGAAAGGGCACCTGCAGGTAACCGCGCGCGATTCAAAAGGACGAAAGCAGTACCGCTACCACCCTATGTATCGTTTGGTGCGGGAGAAAACAAAATATGAACGCATGATTTTGTTCGGAGAATTGCTTCCCACCATTCGCCAAAGTGTCCACCATGATCTGTCGCGCCCCGGTTTGCCGAAAGAGAAGGTGCTTGCCGCAGTTGTACGGATCATGGATCTAGCGCACATTCGAGTGGGGAATGAGGAATACGCGCGGCAGAATCAATCGTACGGGCTCACCACAATGCGCGACAAACACGTGCAAATTCAGGGAGACTGTGCACGGTTCCGGTTTCGAGGAAAAAGCGGAAAGGCCACGGAATTCGAAATCCACGACCGGCGGCTAACGTCCATCGTCGCGCGGTGCCGCGATCTGCCCGGCTATGAGCTGTTTCAATTTCTGAACGATCAGCGCGAGCCGGAATCGATCGATTCCACAATGGTCAACGATTACCTTCGCGCCGTCGCGGGTGAGGATATTACGGCCAAAGACTTCCGGACATGGCACGGCACGGTGCATGCGGCCGTGCAGCTTTCTCTTTGCGGCGCCTGTTCGGCGGAGACAGAGATGAAGAAGAACATCGTCGCTGCGATTAAGGCCGTCGCCGAGCGCCTGGGAAATCGTCCGGCCGTGTGCCGCAAACATTACGTGCATCCTTCGATTCTGGAGGCTTACACTTCGGGAATTTTGAGTGAGGTCATGAAGGTCGTGGAGTCCGAGGATGATACTCTTGGCCTGACACAAGCTGAGAAATGTGTGTTGAATCTGCTTCGTAGAGAGCGCCACGCAGCCCAGCAGACGAGCAGGGCCGCATGAAGATCACCCCGAAATTGACGGCCACATCGACGGTCGCACAGGACAATATATCGCGCATTGTCCGGCTTGAAACCGAGTTTTTGGAAAAAAGAAGTTTCGCGGAGCGGATCGGAGATCGAATTGCCGACTTCATGGGCAGTATTCAGTTTGTTCTCATCCATGTCGTGTGGTTCACGTTATGGATCGTCGTAAATATCTCGTTCGTGCCGCTGCCGCACTTCGATCCCTACCCGTTTCTGCTGCTGGGGCAGATCGTCTCGATTGAAGCTGTGCTGTTAAGCACCTTCGTGCTGATGAAGCAGAACCGGATGAGCCGCCGCGCCGATCAACGGGAGCATTTGGACTTGCAAATCAATCTGCTTTCCGAGCAGGAATTAACGAAATTGCTTCAGCTCACGCGCCTTCTGTGCGAACGCCATGGAATTGTGGAAGCCCGCGATGAGCAGGTGAAAGAGTTGGCGAAGGAGACCGCGGTAGAGGAGTTGGCCGAGACGCTGAAACGGGAGATGCCGGATTGATTGAGGTGTCCCGGCCGCTGTAGCTATAGGATTCCCCGTACCACCCGCGATATCCTTAAAAATCGTGCGTGCACTCGTGTTTTTGGTGTTCGTCGCATCGATCGGCGCAGCCCGTGCGCTAGGGCAGAACACTCCCGATTTTGAAGGTAAGCCCATCACCCGAATCGATTTCGAGCCGCCGTTGTCAGGCCAGCCGATGCCTGGCCCCGAACTCGACCGAAGAATGGCTCTTCAAATCGGAGCGCCGTTGCGCATGGTGGATGTGCGCGATGCGATCGAGCAGCTTTACGCGACGGGCCGCTACTCCGACATATCGGTGGACGCGCGCGCCGAAGAAAACGGCGTTGCGCTGCGGGTGGATACGGTATTCAATTACTTCATCAGCGGCGTGAATATCGAAGGCGAGGCCGACCCTCCCAACCGAGATCAGCTTCGAGCGGCCACGAAACTGGAACTGGGCAGGCTTTTCGGCGGGAATGTCGCGATAAATCAGGCCGAGCAAAATATGCAGGAACGGTTACGCGCCAACGGCCTCTACTCGGCCAACATTGAGACCCGTGTGGATCGCACCAATTTAACCGAAGAGGCGAATATTTTCTTTACCATCGAAACGGGCAAGCGAGCCCGTTTCGGCGGAGTGGAGTTCCTCGGCGAGACCGAGCTCTCTACATCCAAGTTGATCCGCCGCACCGGCTGGCATCGCGGTTTGGCTTTTGTCGTCTTGCCCGGGTGGCGCGAATTCACGCAAAGCCGCCTGCAATCCGGAATCGGCCGGGTGCAGTCGACCATCCAACGCGGTGACCACTGGCAGGCGCGGGTCACGCTGGAGGAGCTTCAATTCCATCCGGAAACGAATCGCGTAACACCGGTCCTGCGCATCGATAACGGACCCGTCCTTACAGTAACGACCACCGGACTCAAGCTCTCCGCCGGGAAATTGCACGATCTTGTGCCGATCTATCAGGAACGCACTAGCGATCGCGGCTTGCTTTTAGAGGGAGAGCGCAGCCTCCGCAATTACTTCCAATCGCAAGGATATTTCGATGCCTCGGTCGAAGTCTCCGATCACCTGGAGGACAACCGTACGGCCGTAAATTACGATATCGTGCGCGGCCTGCGCCATAAACTGGTAAAAATCCAAATCACTGGCAACCGTTACTTCGATACTCCAACCCTGCGCGAACGGCTATCCATGGCGCCGGCGGAATTCCCGCGCTACCGCTGGGGAAAGTTTTCACAGCGCCTGATGGATCAGGATAAAAACTCGATTGAATATCTGTACCGCTCCAACGGATTTCGCGATGCTGAGGTGATGATTCCGCGGCCCGTGGACAATTACAACGGCAAGACCGGCGATCTTGAAGTGGAGATCCAGGTCAACGAAGGCGTGCAATGGCTGGTTCATTCGCTCGATTTCCGGGGAGTGCCCGAGGGCGATATCGAGCGTTTCCGGCCAATTTTGCAATCCATTCCGGGTCAGCCGTTCAGCGACGCTGCTGTCGCGGCCGACCGGGATACAATCCTGACCTACTACTATAACAACGGCTATTCGGATGCCACCTTCGACTGGACCGAAATGCCCGGCGCGTCGCCCAACGAGGTGGACCTCACGTTCGTCGTCGCGCTGGGAAGACAGCAAGTCGTCCGCAACGTTCTGGTCCGAGGATTACAAACGACCAGACCTGGTATTGTCGCCAATAGGATTTCGCTCATTCCCGGCGGCCCAATGGCGCAGAACGAAATTATCCAGAGCCAGCAGAAGCTCTATGACCTTCGCGTTTTCTCCAAGGTTGAGACGGCGCTGCAAAACCCGGATGGCGAAGAAGACAGCAAATACGTGCTATTCCATCTGGACGAAGCTAGCCGTTACTCGTTTAACGCCGGCTTCGGCGCGCAACTCGGCCGCATAGGCGGGGGAACCACTACCCTCAGCGATCCCGCCGGTACCGCTAGTTTTAGCCCGCGCGTCTCACTTGGTGTGAGCCGGCTGAATACATTCGGACTGGGGCATACCGTGGGCCTGCAAACGCTTTTATCGACCATCGAACAGCGGGTTTTGCTGACCTACCTGGTCCCGCAATTTCAAGGCAACGACAATTTCTCGCTGAGTGTTTCCGGCCTGCTCGACGATTCCAACGATATCCGTACGTTCACTGCCCACCGGCTGGAAGCGTCCATACAGCTTGCGCAGCGCCTCAGCCGCGCGAACACGATTCAATATCGCTACACATACCGGCACGTAACTATTCCCGAGGATACGCTGAAAATCTCGCCGGAGCTGATCCCGCTGTTTTCGCAGCCGGATCTCACGGGCAGCCTGTCTTTTTCCTTCATTCAGGATAGGCGCGACGATCCCGCTAACTCAACCCGGGGATTTCTCAACACCATCGATTTCGGTTTCGCTGGAAGCAAACTGGGATCAGAGACGGATTTCACCCGCTTGCAACTGCGTAACTCGACCTACACGCGAATCGGCCGCGACCTCGTTTTTGCGCGCACGACTACCTTCGGCTACATCCAGAGATTGGGCGGCGTGCCTGGAATCCCCCTAGCCGAGCGTTTCTTTTCCGGCGGCGCCACTACCAATCGCGCCTTTCCCGAAAATCAGGCCGGCCCGCGCGACCTGGAAACCGGATTTCCTCTCGGCGGAAACGCATTTTTGTTTAACTCGCTGGAGTTGCGGTTTCCGCTGATCGGAGATAATGTCGGCGGCGTCCTTTTTCATGACATGGGCAATGTCTACTCCGATGTCAACAGTATTAGTCTGCGATTCCGGCAAATTAACAATCAGGATTTTAATTACGCAGTGCATGGATTCGGCTTCGGAATCCGCTATCGCACACCGATCGGTCCCATTCGCGTGGACTTCAGCCTAAGCCCGAATTCGCCTCGGTTCGTAGGCTATTCGGGCACGCTGGACCAACTTCTGGCGGGAACGGGAACCCCCAACGTACCCCAGCGCATCAACACGTTTCAATTTCATTTCTCGCTGGGGCAGACGTTTTGACTTGGGCGCTGTTGTGCACCTGCGCAGTCGCTAGCGCATATGGCGAGGTAATCGACCGCATTGCCGTCACCCTGGACAGGCAAGTGATTACGGAAAGCGATTTGATTCTCGATCTGCGGGTGGATGCGTTTATCGATCGGAAACCTGTGGATTTGAGCGTTGCCGCGCGGCGCCAAGCCGCCGAACGGCTGGTCGATCAGATCCTGATGTTTCGGGAAGCGGCGGATAGCCATCTGGATCTGAGCATGCCGGAGGATGGGCCCATGCTGATTGCGCAGGAAAAATCGCAGTTTCCGAGTGATGACGAATACCGCAACACGCTCGCCGAGTATCGCATTCGCGAATCCGAGCTACAGGAACATCTGCTGAATGGCTTGCGGGCATTGCGCTTCGCGAATCTGCGCTTCAGCCCTGAAGTGCAAATCTCGGAGGGGGATCTGCGCGAGTATTACGATAAACTCGCGGCGAGCTGGCGCACAGCGGGCCGTTCTCCCATCCCGAGTTTCGCGGACAGCCGGGATCAAGTCGAAAAGCTGCTAACGCAGGAGCGAACGATGGAGTCGCTGGATGCATGGCTCTCCACGCAGCGGCAATCGAAGCAGATTCAGTACCGGGAGGCCGCCTTCAAATGAACACCGACGGTGGAGCAGGCTTTGGCCTGCAACGGAGCCTTCAGCCTCCGCGGAGGCCGGGATTAAAGTCCCAGTTGCGGGGTAAAGCCCGCTCCACCGCTGCAATTCTTGTTCGCATCGCCGCGGCCATTTTGGTTCTTGCCCTCATCACCGTTCTCGCCGCTTTCATCGTCGTGCAAAGCGGATGGTTCCACGAATACGTCCGCGCCCGAATCATCGCCGAACTTGAGCGTTCCACCGGCGGACGCGTCGAATTAGGGCGATTTTCTTTCCGCGGAGCCACCCTGACTGCCCAGGTCGCGCCATTAATTCTGCACGGGAAAGAGACGGCGGGCGAGCCACCGCTGCTGCGCATCGAGAACACCGCTCTTCAGATGCGCGTGATTTCGATAGTAGAACGAAAGATCGACCTTGCGTTCCTGCGTCTCGAAAAACCGCAAGTCCGAATCGTGACTTACCCGGACGGATCCACTAACCTGCCCAGTCCCCGTGACCATCAAAGAAACTGGGCCGAACAACTCCTCGATCTCGGCGTCCGCCGTTATGAATTGTTGGACGGGCAATTCCAATATGACGATCGCAAGGCGGCGCTCAATCTTCAGGGCGAAGGCCTTCAATTACGCATGCGCTACGAAGCGAAAATACCGGCCTACCAGGTTGAGTTTGACTCGTCGCGGGTACGTCTGCTGCCTGCTACGCTTGCGCCCGTCGAGACTGGGGTCTCCGCGCGCTTTGCCATCGAGCGCACGCGCATTGCGTTTTCCCAAATTCGTTTATCTTCCAAGCAAGCGCGCGCCGACCTTACCGGCGAGCTTCGGGATTTCGAGCGGCCGAAGGGCTCGTTCACGGTAAAAGCGAGCGCTCCGGTGCGCGATCTGGTGCAGTTGTTCTCAGTCCCTCTTGAACCTGTAGGATCGGCGGCATTCGACGGCCGAATCGAGTTCGCCTTGGACGAAAAAGTTACTTACGCAGCCAGAGGACGCGTGAACGCGCGCGGGCTCGCCTATTCGCACGATCGCCTCAAGATAGAAGGAGCCAATGGCCGCGCCGATATGCAGCTCGGCCCCGCGCAAATTGCGCTCACCGATGTAGATGCGACCGCGTTAGGCGCACATTTCGTCGGATCGGCGTCATTACGAAACTGGTCGAAGTTCGAGGCGACAGGAACGATCGATGGGCTGACGATCGCGGAGACCGCTCGTCTGGCAACCGACCGGCAGATGCCTTGGAACGGGATTCTGGCCGGCGATGTTTCCGCAAAGGCAACACTGGGTCAAAATGACGCGAATGCACGCGTAAACTTCGCCATCGCTCCCTTCGGATCAAATCCCATCGCCGGCCGCATTAATGCAAGCTTCGATCAAAGCACGGGAGCGCTCACCCTGAACTCTTCCTATGCGGCGACCGCCGCCACGCGGCTGGATGTTTCGGGCACGCTCGATAAAACCATTCAGGTTCAGTTCCGTTCCACCGACCTCAATGATGTGTTGCCGGCGCTTGCGCTGGCCGATCCGCAAGCTTCTCAACGGCAAATTCCTCTGGAGTTGACAAACGGCCTAGCCACTGCATCAGGCTCTGTCTCCGGTCGGCTTGAGAATCCGCAATTCCAGGGACAGGTCAGCGTGACGAACGGCATCGTAGACGGTCACGCCTTCGATCGCTTCACCGCTACCGTAAACGCAACCAAAACCAGCGTTGCTGCGTCGCGTTTCACACTCGCGCGCAGGATGACGGATGTCTCCGGAAACGCGACTATAACCGCCCGCCAGGGGAGTTTTGACGATGCCGCCGTCAGCGGCCAGGCAACGGTCCGCAATGCCGATATTCAAGAGCTCGCAAGAGAAGCCGGCAGCACGATTGAGGTGAGCGGCACTGCCAACGTCACGGTCCGCGTGAGTGGTTCCGTACACACGCCGCAGGCCGCGATCGCACTGGACGTTCAGAAACCCGGCGCGTTCGGCGAGCAGTTGGACCGGCTGCGCGCGAACGTACAGGTCGCGCCGGATTGGATCGAAGTCTCGCGCGGTGACGCGGAGGACGGTCCCGGCCACCTCCGTTTTTCCGGCAATTACCGCCGGTCCGGGCCCAATTGGAGAACCGGCGATGCCCAAGTTCAACTTACGGCGCAGAACCTGCCGGCCACTCGCGTGGAGGCACTGAAGAAAATGGCGCCGCGGTTCGACGCACAGCTTAACGCCGATCTTCAGGGCCGTATGCACGTTTCGAATGGCGCTTATTCGCTGGCATCGGCGGATGGCAATGCGTCGGCGCAGAAAATTACTCTGGATAAACAACCTCTCGGCGAGGTCTCGCTCACCGGCAGCACCGCGGGAACCAACGTTGCGGTCACTGCGACAGGCAAAGTCCGCGATATTGCCTTCAACAGTCAGGGATCATGGCGGCTGGACGGCGACGAACCGGGCAGCGCCAACATTCAGTTCACCCGCGCCACGATTGAGTCTTTGCACAAACTGGCGATGTTGGCGGGGACGGCGCCCGCCACGGACCAAAGTGAGCTGCCCTTCCAAGGCTTCGTCGAAGGTCACGCCATCCTGTCACTTGCACTTCTGCATCCGCAGGATTTCCGGGCCGAGGTTACTTTGGATGCGGTTCAGCTTAATCCGAAAGCGGATCAGACATTGAAGCTCGGCGTGCAAGTGCAGGACGTGACTGTCAGAAATACTCAGCCGGTCATCGTGGACGTGAACTCCCGCGAGGCGCGAGTTCGCTCGGCTCAATTCATTGCTCGCGATACTGACATTCAAGCGACCGGCGCAATCCCGTTCGCCGCGGGCGCGGGCGCCGATCTCGCATTGCGAGGTTCGATAAACCTGATCGTTCTCCAGCTCCTTAATCCCAACCTGCTTGCAACCGGCAACGCGACCGTTCAAGCCTCGCTGCGAGGAAGCTTGTCCGACCCGATGCTGAATGGGCGCATGGAGCTGAAGGGCGCTTCCCTCTATTTGAGCGATTTTCCAACCGGCGTAGACAATGCGAACGGGGTTGTGCTGTTCGACCGCAACCGCGCGACAATCGAAAGCCTCACCGCGCAAGCCGGTGGAGGAACGATTGCGTTTACCGGGTTTCTGGGATTCGGCCAGGAACTTATATACCGCCTGCAAGCCGACGCGAAGCAGGTTCGCGTGCGCTATCCCGAGGATTTAAGCGATACCTTTAGCGCGCAACTTGCGCTGAATGGAACATCGAATGCCAGCACACTTTCGGGCACGCTCACGATCGATCGTACGGTGATTAATCCGCGGGCGGACTTAGGCCAGCTTTTAGCCGCGGCTGTGGGGCCGAGCCCGACAAGCGCCGATAACGCGTACTTACGCGGATTACAGTTCAATGTCCACATCGAGAGCTCGGCGGGTTTTCAGCTCGAAACGTC
This sequence comes from Bryobacterales bacterium, assembly GCA_019261985.1. GTDB lineage: Bacteria > Acidobacteriota > Terriglobia > Bryobacterales > Bryobacteraceae > Palsa-187. The sequence continues at coordinate 45,645 of JAFAQY010000023.1, forward strand.
GCTTGCGCAGGATGTGGAGGCGAACGTGGATCTGAGACTTCGCGGCACGCCCGCGCGTCCCATCTTACTCGGAAGCATCGGGGTGGATCAGGGCGACATTCAAGTGTTCGGCAGCAAATACACTGTCGACCGGGGCGAGATTCGGTTTTTAAATCCGGTAAAGCTCGAACCTACTCTGGATGTGCAGCTTGAAACCAAGGCCCGTGGAATCGCCGTAACGGTAAGCTTCACCGGCACGATGCAACGCATGAACGTCAGCTACAGCTCCGACCCGCCTCTGCAACAATCCGAGATCATCGCATTGTTGGCCGTGGGCCGCGATCCCAACTCGCTAGGAGCGCTTTCGTCCGCGCAAAGTTCCAGCTCATCGTCGGGCTTCACCGTTGCCGGGGGCGGCCTGCTCAGCCAAGCGCTATCGGATCAACTTTCAAGCCGCTTCCAGCGATTCTTCGGGGCCAGCAAAGTGAAAATCGATCCGACGATCACCGGCGTGGATTACCTCCCTCAAGCCCGCCTCACTCTGGAGCAGCAGGTCTCAAAGGACATCACCTTCACCTACATCACCAACTTGAACCGCACGCAGGAACAGATCGTGCGCCTGGAATGGAATTTCGACAAGAATTGGTCCGCCGTGGCCGTTCGCGATGCAAACGGGCTGTTTGGCATCGATTTCCAGTACAAAAGACGATTCCGATAGGTTCCCTTGAAAGTGGGGCAGGTTGCCAACCTGCAGCGGGTTGCCAACCCGCTTGCCGACCCCTCAACCAACCCCGCCCAGCGCGGTTGGCAACCGCGCGCCGGATGGCATCGGCCCCACAATGCTATACCCGCAGCTCGTACCCGCTTGCGCGCATGGCTTCGATAACACGGGAACGGATTGCGCTTACTTCATCCGAGGTCAGTGTTCGGTCCGGCGCGCCGACGGTCAGTCTATAGGAAAGGCTGCGCTGGTCGTCAGGCAAGGTGAAATCTCGCAAGAAAGAAAGCGAGAGCAGATCCGGACCGGCATGCCGCGCCAGCGCGCGTTCCACATCGCCAATCAGCGCGCGCGCCGGGGCCACAATGGACAAATCAAAAGCGCTGTCGGGAAACTTGCGCAAGGGTTCGTAGTGTGGCTGGGCAGGCTGGAGTTTTTCGAGCAACGCAAGATCGAGATCGACTACGGCCGCGCGGCCGCCTTCCACCATTCGGGGATGAAATTCGAAAACCCGCCCTAGCACTGTGTCGCCGCACATCAAGTCGGCGCACCTGCGCGGATGTTCGTAAGCCCGAGGTTCTGCTGAGGGTCGCGCGCGCATTCCCGGGAGCAAGCATTCCGCCACGCGCTTCAATTCGAGCAGGCCGGCGACGCCGTCGTTTTTCGCAAAGATCGCCGCGGCGAAGTGAGGCGTCTCCACCGCCGGTTCGATTTCTTTGCCGATCTCGAACAATCGGAACGAATCTAAGTGGCGGGCGTTGTCGCGGATGTTTTTCCATATACCGGGCAAAAGACTCCGGCGCAGGAGGTTCTGATCCGCCGCGATCGGGTTCGCGACCTGCACGTGCCGTTCAGGGTCCAACGAAAACGCGCGGGCCATCTCTTCGCTGATGAACGAGTAGTTCTTCACTTCAGTGAAGCCTTGTGCCGCGGCCATCTCGCGGACATAATGTTGAAATTCGCGCTCCGGGTTGGGATGCGGCACGCTTGCGGGGACCAGCGGGGCGGCCGGGGTGATGGAATCGTAGCCCACCATGCGCCCGACCTCTTCGACAAGATCGTCCTTAATTGCAATATCCTTCGTCGCACGCCAGCTTGGGACAAAAACGGAGAACGTGCGGGAATCGATCTCCTCGACCTTGAATTCCAGCGATTCCAGAATTGCCCGGACTTCGTTCGGCGGAATGTCGCGGCCAAGCTTTCGGTTTAACCAATCGAGCGGAAGGAGAATCGGCGATGACGGCGGACTCGGGCGGTACGCATCGGCGACACCGCCCACCAGCTTGATTCCCGGTGAAACCTGCTGCAGCAACTCGAGCGCGCGCTCCAGACCGCGAATTGTGTTGACCTGATCCTGAGCTTTTTCAAAGCGCATCGAGGCGTCTGTCCGCAGCTTCAGGCGCGAAGAGGTTTTGCGAACGCTAGAGGCGTTGAAATTCGCGCTTTCGAGTACGATTTGTGTAGTCGAACCGGAAATGGCGCTCCCGCTGCCGCCGATAATTCCCGCGATCGCAATAGCGCCTGCCCCATCGGCGATCACAAGATTCGATGTGTCGAGATGGTACGTCAAATCGTTTAGGGCAGCGATCGATTCCCCTTGCCTCGCGCGCCGGACATAGATCGTGCCGCCATGCAATTTTTCCGCGTCGAAGGCGTGCATCGGTTGGGCGATCTCCGCCATTACGAAGTTGGTCACATCGACGATGTTGTTGATCGCGTTCAGGCCAATGGATTCCAGGCGCGCTTGCAACCACGCGGGCGATGGCTGAACCGTTACGCCCTCGAATACGAGCGCGGAATAGCGCGGGCAGAGCGAATAATCTTCGATTTCAACTCCGATGCAAGGCCGCTCGGCGAAATTGCGGCCCTTCACCGGATCGGAGAGCTTGTTGCCGAAGATAGCCGCGAGCTCACGGGCCATGCCATGATGGCCCCATAGGTCCGGACGATGCGTGATCGACTTATTATCGATGTCGATAATGTAGTCGCCTCGGTGCTCCTCGATGCCCTCGCACTCGGCGGTTTTGAGCGTAATTCGATTCGCTAGCACCGCGGGTTTAACGTCCAACCCCGGCAGCATTTCAAGCAGCCAGTTGTAGGAGAATTTCATGGCTAAAACTGCCTCAGAAAGCGCAGATCGCCGCTCAGGAACAAACGAATGTCATCGACCCCATATCGCATCATCGCCAAACGTGTAAGGCCGAGGCCAAAGGCGAAACCGTTCCATTGTTCGGGATCGACGCCGCTGTGGCGCAGCACAGCCGGATTCACTAAACCGCAGGGCAGCAACTCCACCCAGCCGGACTGCTTGCATACCGGGCAGCCTTTGCCTGAACAGATCAGGCATTGAATATCGAGCTCGAAACCGGGTTCGACGAAGGGAAAGTATCCGGGACGCAGGCGAACCGTAACGTCGCGATGGAAGATCGCGGAAAGAAGCGTCTTCATAAAATAAATCAGGTGCGCGACCGAAACTTCGCGATCCACCATCATGCCTTCGAGCTGATAAAAGGTGTGTTCGTGCGAAGGGTCGACTTCTTCATTCCGGAAAGCGCGTCCGGGCGCGATCATCTTCAGAGGCGGTCCCAGTTTTTCGAGGCCGCGCACCTGTACGGGCGAGGTATGTGTTCGTAGAAGGCGGCCGTCTTTCAACCAGAAGGTGTCCTGCATATCGCGCGCGGGATGATCGGCGGGTATGTTTAGCGCGTCGAAATTGTAGTGCTCCGTCTCGACTTCAGGGCCATCCAGGACGGTGAAGCCCATCGAAACGAAAAGCTGCTCGATTTCTCTTTGCACCTGCGTTACGGGATGCAGGCTTCCCGGCCGCGGGCCCGGAGCGGGAGCGGTGAGATCGACCCATTCGGAATCGAGCCGTGCATCGAGTGCCGCCGATTCAAGGGCTGCTTGCCGTGCTTCAATCCGCGCTTCCAAATCCTGCTTTACGGAATTCAGCAGCGCGCCAATGCGCTTGCGTTCATCGGGCGCCAGCTTGCCGAACGTTTTGCTGATCTCGCTCAGCTTGCCTTTGCGGCCGAGCGCCTCGATGCGAGCCGCCTCGACCGCTTCGAGGGTGGAAGCGTCATGGAGCGCCGATAGAATCTTCGCGTGTATTTCTGAAATAGTTTGATCCAGGTCCATTCAAAGTGGGACAAGCTTAAGCTTGTCCTACGTGAGGTGCGAACACATCCTCAGCCTTTGCCATTTCCCAAGCGAGGTGATTGATATAGAATAGCAGCGCCGCCGGCGGGAACTGGGCGTGAAACTTTTCCCAGACCTCCTGCTGCCAGCCCTCTTTCAAGTAGCTCGCGATGTTGGCGTCTTTCTCGAAGAAACCGTCCTGGTGCGGAACGCCCAGGTGATCGAGCACGGCCTTGATCATGTCCATGTGCGAAATCAGGACCGCTTGCCCAATATCGGTCGCAAACTCGTCGTCGCGCTCGGAAATCCGCGCCCAGATCCGCGGGGTGGCTTTGCGCAGGGTTTCGGAGTTCAGCTTGTTCAGATAGAGCCGCGTCTTGAAGCGGTCGTAAATCTGGTAGGTCTTCAATCGGCCCATGGAAACCGACCGCATCATCTGCTGAAGATTATCCTCACCCAGGCGGAGGAAAACGTCACAAAGCTGCATCACCGTTCATTGTAGCGAGAGGTTCCTAGTACGTTTATTGCACGGGCCTGCGCTTGGGGCCGTGCCCCGCGTGTGCCCAGACTGACGTACGATCGGGGTGCAGCCTTGCATCTTCAGTCGGGCTTACGGTGCGGCTGCGTCTGGGGGCGGGCTGACGTCAGGTCCATGCGCTGGAAAACCTTCATATAGCCCCGCGGTCTAGAAGAAAAGATTCGATTGTAGTGGACACCCTCGTAGGTCATGGAATCTCCGGACCCACCCAGTACAGGCTGGGGGTCTGCCCAGGTCAAAATGTAATCAGGTGAGTTGCGATAACCCCTCACGCCCGCAAACGGAAACACGCGCGTTCCGAACTGGTAATTGTTAAGCAAGACGGCGCCGTTTTGGCCTGCGATATACCCTCCGGCATGAGATAAGACATCGATGCGAAGTTGCGTCTGAAAGTCAGGCCTCGAGATAGTTATGAAAGTGTCTTGTCCTTTGACGAGATGCTGACCTGAAACGTACTCCGCAATCAGGCCATTGGCCTCACTTGCGCCGGCAATGTGCAATGCCAAGAAGTAGACCGTGATCGCCGTGGCGCACGCCTGTACGGTCCAGCGTGCGAGCGTGCTCCAATTGAACAGAGCGAACCAAGGCATCAAGATCAGCACCGGAAAGATGGCTAGTCTAGGAATCAAACGACTGCCTCCCACCATGGCGTTTGGAGCGGATACAACAGCGAACACATATCCTGTCAGAACTGCAAATAACGAGCTTTTCAGATCCATATATTTTTTTTGCACTTTACGTGTCAGAACTAGATACGCGATCATGCCGGCAAGCATCAGAGCAAATGCCTTCGAAGCCAGTAATTCGTCGTTATAGTAAGACGCCAAAACGGGAAGCTGCGCGACTAGCCTGAGCCGCCGCACGAAAACACCCAAACCAGTGTGGAGTATGTCGATGGCGCAGGCGAGTGACGCTAATAGCGTTCCAACTAACCATTTCCCGCCCTGAACCCGTGCAGGCCAAAGCGTTAGTATGCGAACTGCCGGACGTATTAAGAGAAGAAAACTTCCGCTTACCAACGCAGCCGCCAGCGTGCCCCAAAACAGGGTCCAGACCCTAGAAAGGTCCGGACCGCCGAACAAACGAATGACCAGATTTAGCTCGGGATGAAGGTAATCGGTGAAAAGCAGCAGCGTTGGCGCAAATGTAATGATTAGGCCGAAGCTATTCCGTCGAACTACGGTGGCCTCGAGGTCCCATTTGATGACATCGCCCCTGCATAGAGCCAGTAGGTCGTAAAGCCTAACTATTGCAACGGCGATAAAAAGCAGAACGAGAGGGACCAGATGCGTAAACCAGAGCGCCAAATGGAGCAGAGTTAATGCGGCGATAGACCGACGCGACAAATGGGCGCGGTGCTTCAACCAATAGGCAAATGAAATCAAAAAGAGCGGGACGCCGTATACAAAGCTATAAAATCCTGAGTGAACCAGGTAATTATCGGAAAGCGGCAGAATCAAAAACGCAAGGAACGTCGCGCGAGGTGCGACGAGATATATTGCTATCCGTGCACAAACCGCCATCAAAACGAAATACGCCGTCAGCGTGAGCTTCTCGGGCACAGATGCGGGAAATATGGACATGCACGCGGTAAGCAGGAAATCCGCGGTCCAGTTCGGATACGGCCCGGTGACGAGGATGTAATGCTCGCGAAGGCCCGGCGATCTGATGTAGTCCAATAGCATCCGAGCGGTGGCCAAATGTGCGGGTCCGTCGGTAGAAGGGAAATACGTAAAGGACCAAATGTACGCCAATTGGCTGAGGAGAAGTGTGGCGTACAGCAGATTGCCTGCTTTACCGAGCCAGACGACGCTCCGACGCAGAAGGCGACTCACACAGACGTCCTCCAACGCGTACTATCTGACTATTTGCTGCTGCTTAGTTTACACTAACGGAGGTGAATTTGTCCCAAGTTCTCCGCCGATCCGACGAAAAGATCGCGAGGGTAATGGAAATAACGCGACATCTGCTGCTTGATCGCATTGGCATTGTTGAAATTAATTCCCATGCCCGCCAGGTATTGGAGACGCAGGTCGAGATCGGTGTTCACATGGGCATTAGCGATCCAGGGCTTAAGATCTTCCGCGCGCCCGGCCAATGTGCCGAGGAGGTCGCCTGCCGAATCGAATCCGGCTTCGTGGAGCGATTGCTCCAGCCGGCCGTTTTCATCGATGCGCCGCTGCATCTGATCTACATCGACCTTGGCATCGCCATCGCGGCCCAGAAGCACGACATCGTAACCTTCGCCATTAATATCATTCGCCCACACGCTGCCCTGGGGAAAGACCTCAAAAAATGTCGCCAGTTCGGTTTTGATCGTCTCCGGATCGCTCTCATACAGCGGCACCCATTGTGTCACGACTCCGCCGGGCTTCAAATGCCGCTTGCAAATCTCAAAATATTCTTTTGAGTAGAGCGTGGCCGTGCCTTTCACCCAAGGATGGATCGGGTCGGACGTGATGACGTCGAATTTTTCGTCTGTGGTCAGGACGTAGTGGCGCGCGTCGTCATAGAAAACAGTTGTGCGGGGGTCGGTCAGGACGTGATAATTTTCATCTCCGAAAAACCGTGAAGTCGTCGGCGGAATCAGTTTCTCGATTTCGCAAATCGTTATTTTTTTAACCTCGGGGTGTACGACAAATGTCCCGGCGGTAACGCCCGCTCCGAACCCGACGATCAGTACCGACTTCGGATCGGGATGAATCAGCGCGGGCAGATGCCCGAGCATGCGTTGCAGCCGCATATCGAAGGGCTCGGTTGACGCTTCTACTTTTCCGCTGACATGGAAGTAAATCCGGCCGCCCTCCACGCGCGAAACGACGATCGAAGCATTGGTTCCCTCGCCGCGAAATAGTAAGTCGCCGGTTCCCGTGCTCGTCAACATGCGGCGGCCATATGCGACGGCAAGCCAGGGCACTTGATCGACGCTTTCAATCATCATGATCGCGGCTGCGGTGGCCGCGATTAGCCCGATTGCACCTTTGGTTCGCACGACCGGAACAAGCACAAGCAGCGCGGCCGCGACGGAAATCGCGATCATCAGACGCTCACAATTTTGGGAGCCGATCCACGGAATGAACATAAGGCTGAAAGCGATTGCGCCCGCGATTGCGCCAATAGTATTCGCGGCGTACGTTCGCCCCACCAGCTGAGCCGGATCGTGACCCGGTTTCACGGCCGCCGCGAGCGCTAACGGAAAGCTCGCGCCCCAAAGAATCGCAGCCGGCAGCACGCACCACAGGCAGCGGACTATATCGATTTGGAAATTGAACCAGGGGTTTGTGGTTAGAAAAGGATTGACCGGCCAATAGGGCAGGGAATCGGCTGTCGCATACGCGCCCCAGAAAATCGCCCCGGCGAGCAGGAACTGAGTGATTCCTAATGCGATGCGGGGGTTCTTCCGGCCCAGCGCCGACCCGGCCGCGCTTCCCAAACCCAGGCCGATCAGAAATACAGCCAGAATGATCGAAAACGTGTAGACTGTCGCTCCGATCATGAGTGAAAGGAGGCGCGTCCAGACGACCTCCGCGCCGAGGGCGGTCATGCCCGAAAGGGCGATCGCGACCAGCACAACGCGAGAGCTTCTTTGAAAGGGTGGTGGGGCAAAGGCTAGTGGGGCAAAATCTGGCCGGGTCGTCGATGCTTGGCGCGCCGAGCCTTTCGCGGAAACCAAATAGCTGATGAGAGCGACCGCAAAATTGATCCCGACTCCCACAAACGTCGCAACACGCATGTCATAGATGCGCAGTAGATAAAATCCGGCGAGCAGGGAGCCAAAAACCGCGCCAGCGATATTGCTCCCGTACAGGAAGCCCATCCAGCTAACGCCGCGGGGCGAAGCTTCTACCCAGCGCGCGATGGCGGGAAGCGAAGCTCCCATCAATATTGTGGGCGGCAGCAGGCAAATACCCGCGAGAATCGCTCGCAGGGCGATGCCTTGTAATCCGTGGATCGCTATCGCGGCGTAGACCCGGTCCAGCATAGGAACCGCAAAAAGCACCAAAATGGCCAGCGCGCCGATACCCAGCTCAAGCGCGGCATATACCCGCAGCGGATCGCGGCGCGCGGAGATGAATGTGGCAGCCGCAAGACTGCCGGCGCACATGCCTCCCATATAAATCGCGAGCAAAACCGCCAGCGAAACCGCGGACGAGCCGATCGCCAACTGCAGTAATTGGAACCAAACGATCTCGTAAATTAGTGCTGCGCAACCGCTTCCGGCAAAGAGCAAAAGCACAAGCGGCAGGGATGGGCGATAGACCGTGGAGGATTGATCCGGTCTTTCCAGAGCGGCGGAAGCGGCGGAATTGGAAGCTTTTTGAGACATGTAGGATGCCAGTGGGCCATGATAGCGCAGTAGGATAAATACCCGACGTGGAGAAACAGCGCGAGACAGAAATGTATCTGTCCATTGGGAGGTCCCTATGAGATTTTGTGCGAAATTAATACCGGTTGTTCTATCCGTTTCTATGACGGCTCCGCTGTGGGCTGAGTCGAAGGAAGATACAGAAAAACGAATTCGCGAGGCAGGTGCAGTGTTGAAGGAGCTTACCGAAGCCGGAGACAAAGCCATTCCGCGCGATTTTTTGGAGAGAGCCCAATGCGTGGGAGTTGTTCCCGGGCTTAAGAGGGCTGGTTTTCTTGTTGGCGCGCAGTACGGAAAGGGCGTAGTGACGTGCCGTACAACTGGCCCGAGTGGCTGGAGCGCGCCGGCAACGGTTCGTATTGAAGGCGGCAGCGTTGGTGCTCAGATCGGCGCTGGCGAAACGGATCTCGTCTTTGTGGTTATGAATCAGCGTGGTATGGATCGGTTGATGCAAGATAAGTTCACGGTAGGCGCGGACGCTGCTGCAATGGCAGGCCCCATTGGCCGCACTGCAACTGCTCAAACCGACGCTCAACTGCACGCAGAGATTCTTTCGTGGTCGCGATCACGCGGGGTTTTCGCCGGAGTAACACTGAACGGTGCAACTCTGCGCCCCGATAAAGACGACAACCGGAACCTGTACGGAGATGTAACTTTAAAGCAGATCCTCACGGGTGAAGTGATGCCTACCCCAGCCGCGTCTGCGCTGCTGACGCAACTGGGCACGTTCCCGCCTCACAAAGGCTGAACGCGAAAGGGTTAGGAAAGAAGAGAAGGTTAAAAGCATGTCCGCGCTAGCGCGGACATGCTTTTTATTTAGTGGCTGCGAAGCTTCGGTCCTGACTGCGCGTACTCCACATCCTGATCGTGCACGCTGGCCATCCATTCATCCGCGCGCTTTTGAGCCTCTTCCCGCGCGTATCCGTAGCGTTCCTGAAGCTTGCCGATTAAAGTGTCGCGTTTCCCGTTGATCATCTGAATATCGTCGTCGGTAAGCTTTCCCCATTGCTCCTTCGCCTTACCCTTAAACTGTTTCCATTTCCCTTCAAATTGATCGCTATTCATGAGAACAACTCCTTTCGTGCGCGCTTATCGTCTACGCGCACGCAAAGGGGTGCAGTTCACGCTCCAGGTTTGACGGAAGCTGAGTACTCAGCTAGTTGCGGTCTGACGAGGCGGGGCGCATCCGAAATTTGTTCCGGGGCGGGAAACAATTTCCGGTCCATAATCGCAGGCGTTTTGCAATCGGATCTATACCCGACGTGTACGCCCGCGACGAACATTAGGACGAACCCGAATACGATCAGGCCGGTCCCTATTACGGGCAAAAGCGGGACAAATAGAAAAAAGGCCGTTGTTCCGGCGATGCAGATCAATGCGGTCAGGATCATCAGCAACCGGCCCACGGAAGAAAGCAAGCATTCGAAATGCCATGCCTGCTAGCATCCTACATGACGGAAACATCCGTGCAATAAGTTTTCGGAAAACGAATGATTCGATCCAGATTTCGGTATTTTTTTCATACGCTTGCGGTCGCAATGACGCTTGCTGCATCGACCGCCCGTGCGCAGAATCCGCCCGTCGCGGCCTCAGCGCCTACGACCGCAAAACCTCAGGATCCCTACGACCGAACTTCGCCCGCCAGTACTGTACTTTCCTTTTTGCAAGCTTATCGGACGAAAAATTACGTCGCAGCTACGCGCTACCTGGACCTGCGCAAGCTGACGCCCGAAGAGCGCAGGCAGGAAGGTCCCAAACTCGCTCAGGAACTCGGGCAAGCGCTGGATAACGATCCTCAATTCGATCTTGCAAGCCTGAGCCATGATCCGCAAGGCGACTTGAATGACAAGCTCACGCCCAACCAGGAGCGCCTGGTCACGATGCATCTGGGCGGTAAGGCTCTGGATATCGATCTCGAGCGAACGGAAATCCGTCCGGGTGTTTTCATATGGCGTTTCCCGCCGCAGACGGTCGCGTTGATTCCAACGCTCACCCAACAGACGGCGGCTTCGAAGGTAGAGCGATTCATTCCCACGCCGCTCGTCAGGAACACTTTCCTCGATACGCCCTGGTGGCGTTGGATCGCGTTGCTGGTTGCAGCGATCGCTGTCGGTGCGTTTGCACGCCTGCTATCTCACATCGTGCTGGCGCTTCTGCGACCATTGCTTCACCGCTTTGCCCCGCGGCTGGACTGGAATTCGGTGGCGGCGTTCACCGGACCGGTACAGTTGCTGCTGACCACGGCATTGTTCCGGGGTGTGATGGAAGCCATCGACCCTTCCGCAATTGTCCGGCTCTTCTTGGGCCGGCTGCTCTCGTTGTTATCTATCCTCGCGGTCGCGTGGTTGTGCATGCGCATTGTGGATGCGGCGATGATACCCGTCAGAGCCGCCCTTTCGACCAGGCGGCGCACCATCACTCACTCGGTGGTGCCGCTGGCTGGACGGATCGTCAAGATGACGGTGATCGTATTCGGCGCCACGGCCGTGCTCGCGAGTTGGGGATACGATACACGCACGTTCCTGGCGGGCCTTGGTATCGGCGGCATCGCGATCGCGCTGGCGGCCAAATCCACAGTCGAAAATTTCTTCGGCGGATTGGCCGTGGTTACGGACCACCCCGTCTATGTTGGCGATTTCTGCAAATTCGGCGATAGCGTCGGGACGGTGGAGGATATCGGATTAAGATCCACGCGCATCCGGACCGTCGACCGCACCGTGCTGACCGTGCCCAACGCGCAGTTTTCCTCGGTCACAGTGGAGAACTTTTCGCGGCAGGACAAAATGCTGCTGCATTTAACGTTGAATCTGCGGCGCGATACGGGGCCGGAGCAGCTCCGGGCGATTCTATCCGAAGTTCAAACCATTCTCGAAAAACACGCCAAGATTGAGACGGGGCGAATGCCGGTCCGCTTTATCGGGGTGGGGACGTATTCTCTCGATATTGAAGTGTTCGCCTACGTGCTGACCGAAGACGGTGATGAGTTCATGACCATCCGGCAGGATTTAATTTTGAGGATTTTGGATGCTGTAGCGGAGGCCGGGACCAACCTGGCTTTGCCCACGCAAGTGCTGGAAGAAAGCGGCAATCAGCGCCAGTTGGTGAATAGGTGAATCATCTCGATCACCAGGATCGCCACCACCATGGCTTCGAGCACAAATGCGCGCGCTTGATGGAAATCGTTCACCATGGATTCGTACAGCTCGCCTGCGATGCGCAGCTTCTCTTCCACTAGCACCCGGTAGTCGTCCACGCCGACGCGACGGGAGGCCATGCGGTACGCTTTCGCGTAGAACATATCGCTAAGGAACTTGACAGCGTTATCGGCGCGCTCCGTGAGCTCCGTTACTTCCAGCCGCAACGCATTCAAGTGTTCCGCTTGCCGGCCCATCTTCCATCCGGCTAGGAAGCCGCGCTTGCGCTCGATTTTCTTGTAAACATCCTCCAAAACGTGCGTGAGGACGACGTCGTAATGGCGGAATTCGAGCAACTGGGTGTTGGCGTACTCGAGCAAAAGGCGCGTAGATGCGGCGCTCTCCTTGGTGTCATAAATGAACGCGGCCGTCCAGCCGGCGACCAGTAGATCGTTGGGATAGTAAGAAACACAGGATTGCAAGGTTTCATCGCGCTCCATGTCGGCAAGAGGAGTCGATTCGCCGCGCACGATTTCGACAATGCAGTCTCTTCCGCCGGCGAGGAGCGCTTTTGCCGTTAACGGATTTCCCGAATCATCGAGGGCTTCTGTTACTTGTATTACGAAGTAATCTTCGCCGAGCCAATTTTTGTAGGGCTGTATCATCGCGGGGCGGATGCGATCCAGGCGCGAGCGCAGTAGTTCGGAACTCAAGCTCTCGAGCTTCGGTTCCGCCATCCAGCGGTTTGCAAGCTGCACCAGGCCGCCCCAATCCGTGTCGAATCCAATCTCGAGTTCGATGCAGACGACGCCATAGTCAAAGTACTTGATCCGGCTTTCGAATTTCTCTCCGGAAGGAAGCGATACCGGCTCTGGGTATTCGAGCGAAACAGGGATTTGGAACCGGACGTAATCGGGCGCGGGGTGCTTGAAGCCCGGGGCTCGCTGCGCGCCTGCGATTTCGTGAAGCTTGCCCGTCTGAATCTGCTCAGCGACATCGTAAAAGGTGAGCGCAAAGAAGGAGCCTTTCAAACAACCTCAGTGTACCTATATCGAAGATGTAAAATGAGCGCGATACCGGCTTCGTGGAGGGCTCATCTGTGAAACTCGTCCGATTGTGTATTTTTGTAATTTGTTCGGCGATACTCGTCTGCGCGCAAGATAAAGGGAACGCTCAGGCTAAGGGCGGCGGGCTCATTCAGCCGCTGGCAGATTTGGAAAAAAGCCTGAACGGGAAGCTGGAGCGCATCAAGGTTCATGGAAAATCTCTCGAAGGGAATCTGGAGGGTGACTCCGCCGACCGCGATGTGTTCGTTTATTTGCCGCCCAGCTACGATAAGGAACCGAATCGGCGTTATCCCGCCGTTTACACGCTGCACGGCTACGGCTTGCATGCGGAGCAATGGGTCGGCTTCGCAAATGTCCGCGGGCTGGAAAAAGGCCTTGCCGCGGGTACGACGAAGGAGATGATCCTGATCGCTCCTGACGCTTTCTCGCTGCACAACGGAAGCTTCTACTCGAACTCGAAGACCACAGGCGATTGGGAAACGTTTATTGCAGTGGAGTTGGTGAGCTATATCGATAGCCACTACCGCACGATCCCGAATCGCGCAAGCCGCGGTCTGGCCGGCCATTCAATGGGCGGATACGGCACACTCCGCATTGGGATGAAACATCCGGAGGTCTTCTCCACCCTTTATGCGATGTCGGCGTGCTGCATGCTCGATACCGCGGAAGTGACTTCCGCGATGACGCAGGTGGAAGCGATTAAAACCAAAGAAGACGCGTTGAAGTTGCCGTTCAACCAAAAGTCGCCGCTGGCCCGCGCCGCGGCATGGTCGTCAAATCCGGCGAACCCGCCGCTATTTATAGATCTGCCGGTGAAAGACGGCAAACAGCGGCCCTACGTCGCCGCGAAGTGGATGTCGAACTCGGTGATGGTCATGCTGCAACAGTATGCGCCGAATCTCAGAAAGATGAACGCGATTGAGATGAATGTGGGGCTGCAGGACGGATTGCTTCAAACCAATCGCGATATGGATGAGGCGCTGATGGATGCCGGGGTTCCGCACCACTTCGAGACCTTCGAAGGCGATCACAACGGACAGGTGCCGGTGAATTTCGAGACCAAGGTGCTGCCGTTCTTCTCAGGCCAGCTTGCATTTGGCAAATAGTTGAAGTGGACAGTACCACGGTGCATGTTCTGGCGGTGATTTTCTTCGCGACGATCGTCCGCTCCACTTTCGGCTTCGGGGAAGCTTTGATCGCGGTTCCGCTGCTGGCGCTAACCATTCCAGTGGAGATCGCGACGCCTCTCGCGGTTTTGTTATCCATCACGGTGGCGGCGTTCATTATTGCGCAGGACTGGAGGAAGGTTCATCTGCGCAGCGCCGGCTGGCTGCTGGCGCCTACCTTCATTGGAATTCCCTTCGGCATTGCGATTCTGACCGGGGTTAGGGAGCAAATCGTGAAAGCCGTTTTAGGGACGATTATCGTGGCATTCTCCGGTTATTTCCTGCTCGCAAAAAGACCGCCCGTGCTGCACACGGAGAATCGCGTTTGGCTTTTAAGCTGCGGGTTCGTGGCAGGCGTGCTGGGAGGTGCATATGGAATGAACGGGCCGCCTCTGGTGCTGTACGGGGCCATGCGCCGCTGGTCTCCGCAGCATTTCCGGGCGACCTTGCAGGGCTATTTCCTGCCCGCGAGCGTGGTTGCTCTCTTGGGATACCGGTGGACTGGCGTGTGGGTCCCGGCCGTGACTCATTACTACCTGGTTTCCTTAGCCGTTGCCGTGCCCGCGATCGTTATCGGCCGCGTACTCAATCACCGGCTGCGGCAGGAGTCGTTCATCGCGTACATCCATGCCGGATTGGTCTGCATAGGATTGGTCTTGCTGGTCCAGGCGATCCGGAAGGGGTGATGGGCGGCTATTTAATCTGCCGCATGATCCGCTTTACTTCGTCTGGGTACTCGTCGCGCGGATTGTAGACAAACAGTTTTTCTCGAAGCGATTTCCCCTTGTATTGGGGATCCTCGGCCAACTGGTGCGCTACGTGATAGATGCCAGCCTCAATCGTGGGGAATATGGCGTGCCCGGGATGGTATCCCCAGTAGTTGTTGAGGTTATAGTCCAAACCGCAGTGCGTCTCCCGGATCGATATCGCCGGCAAAAGCCTGTAATCCAAACCATATCCGTCCGCGGCGCGGAGATAGTCGCCGACATAGTGCGGCTCGGGGCAGTTGTAGCGGTGGAAGAAACGCTTAAGTTGCTCAAATCGTGGATCCGGAACTGGCCGGAATTGTGCTTCCGAGCCGTTCGCCACCCAGTTTCCGAGAACCGTCAAGCCGGCGGCAGCGGCGACCGCCCTCACCCAGCGCAGAGAATTGCCGAGTAAACCAGCAGACGGCTGGCATAAACCGTCAACACGCGAAAAATCGGAAGTGGCCGGGAAGCAGCTCATTTTGATCATCACTGTTCCGAAGCCCGCCAACCGCGGACTGTCACATAGGAGCCGGCCGGCAACGCCGCCCGCTCACTAGGCCTTAAACTACTCCTAATAGATTAACCCACGTTAACCAAAAAGTGCACGGTGCAGGATTCGACTCTACGCCAAGAGTACTTTTTGTTCCCGTACCGACTTCGCCGGTTTCGGATTGTTTGCCGCGCGACATCAATCCCGGCGACGACTGACGCTAGCTCAGCCTGCGGGTACCGCGGCCGCCTTCCTGGCTCCGATATCCTTCAGGCAGCGGTCGATCCACAAGCGCGTCAACTTCTCCTGTACGCCGTTTAGCGAGAGCCGGGCGCGGAGGACGTCGAAATCGACTTTATCCAACGGCTGGTCCTGATTGAAGCAGGAAAAGACCACGGTTTCCTCGCCGGTGGCGGAGTTCACGTGGCGCTGGAGGCATTGTGCGCAGATCTCCTTCATCATGCACTGCATCGGCGAGTTGATGCTGGCGATGCCGGTGTGCTCGGGGTTCAGATACGGCTTCAGCACGGTATGGCGGGCGCGCTGAACGGCGCGCATCATGCCATCGGAGCCGATCGCAATAATACGGCGCGCGGAGGCGAGTGGAATTTGGGCCCGTTGAAGATCACCCTGCGCATAGGCGACCATGGCTTCGACGATATTTCCGGTGAACGTCAGATCGCCGGGGCGATCGGGCTTGAATCCCGGCGCTTCGTCGCAGCACCAGACTACGACGTCAGATGCGCGCTCGATTTCTTCGATCTTGAAGCGGTCCGCCATCTTCTTGTACCCGGCGAAATACAGCACGCGGCTGCCGAGTTCACGCAGGCGCTGGCCGATGGAAAACAAAACGGCGTTGCCCAATCCTCCGCCGGCGAGAAGCACGGTTTCGCGCGCGGGGGTTTCGGTCGGAGTACCTGTGGGACCCATCAGCACAACGGGCTCTCCCGGTTTGAGCAGTGCGCATAGATCCGAGGACCCGCCCATCTCGAGCACGATGGTCGAAAGCAAACCCTTCTGCCGGTCGACCCAGGCGCCCGTAAGCGCCAAGCCCTCCATCGCCAGCGTGGTTCCGTTCGCATGGGGCGCAAAGGCCTCGTAGTTTTGCAGACGGTAAAATTGGCCGGGCTCGAACGCGCGGGCGGCCAGAGGCGCGTTCACTACTACTTCAACTGTGTTCGGAGTAAGGCGGACCACTTCGCGCACGCTCGGACGCAGTTCGCTGTTTAATTTAGCGAATAATTCCGGTGGGTTTGGCCCGGATGCCGGGCGGCGCGCGAGCACGCGCGAAATCGTCGCATAGCCCTGCTTCGCGCTCGCCATGGCCTTGACCACGTTACCGGCGAAGGACGGGTGGAGATCCCCGAAGAAGCTGATTCCGCGCCCATCCGCACCGAAAGAGGTGAGCACGCGAACGGTATTCGGCTTCGCGGTCTTTTCCGGCTTGACGAGCTGGCCCTCCTCATCGAGGGCTTCGTAGTACCGGCCATCCAGCCGCATGTGCTCCGGATCTTCCCGCTGCAAGACAGTGTTGGGCTGCGTTCCCGCCGCAACCAGAATCGATTTCGCGGGTAGCACGGTCTGGTCGCCCGAGGCTTTTTTTACCCGCAATCCGGCTGCGTGGCCGAATCGATCGATCTCAACGGCCACAGGCGTCAGCTCTTCCGCGAACTGGACGCCTTCTTCCAGAGCCTTGGCGACCTCTTCGTGATTGAGCGTGTAGCTGGGCGCGTCGACCAGGCGCCGCCGGTAGGCGATGGTGACCCCGCCCCACGAATTCAACAGATCGATGACATTGCCGCCTTTATTCGCCCGGATGGCGCGGGCGTGCCCTAGAAATTCGTCTGCCGTTTCGGCTTCTTCTTCCGTCCAGCTTTCGCGTACTTCGCGCTCCCCGCGTTCGGCGATGAGTTTTTCGTAGCGCTCCAAGAATTTTTCGATCTGGACCACGTAATAGGCGAGCGACTCCGTGGCCGTGTCTATGGCCGTGAGACCCCCGCCGATTACGACGATGGGCATTCGGATTTGCAGGTTCGCCACGGAGTCCCGTTTCGCCGCGCCCGTGAGCTGGAGCGCCATAAGGAAGTCCGATGCCTGGCGGACGCCGCGAGCCAGGCCGTTCGCCATCGGCACGATCGTTGGGCGTCCGGCGCCGGCGCAAAGCGCCACGTGATCGAAGCCGAGCTCGAAGGCACGATCGACGGTAATCGTCCCGCCAAAGCGCACGCCGCCGTACATCGCGAATTCATGGCGGCGCTCGAGCAGCAGCCGGGCGATCTTCAGGAAATTCTTGTTCCAGCGAACGGTGATGCCATACTCGGCGACTCCGCCAAACCCCGCCATCACCCGCTCATCGAGCGATTCGTAGATCTCGCGCACATCGCGGATGGGGCGGAAAGGCCTCCGCTCGCCGGAAGCCTTAACACCGGAGATCTCGTCCGGAAGAGGTTCGATCTTCAAGCCGTCGATCGCCGCGACTGCATGGCCGTCGTTCATCAGATGATGGGCCAGAGTGAAACCGGCTGGCCCGAGCCCGACCACGAGAACTTTGTAGCCGCTCGCGGGGCGGGGAAGCGGACGCTCGAAATTCAGCGGGTTCCAGCGCGTGAGCAGGCTATATATCTCGAACCCCCATGGGAGCGCCAGGACCTGCTTCAGCGTCTCGGTTTCGATCTGCGGAATGTCCACCGGGTCCTGCTTTTGGAAAACGCAGGATTTCATGCAGTCGTTGCAGATGCGGTGGCCCGTTGCCGCCGCCATGGGGTTGTCGATGGTGACGATCGCCAGCGCGCCCAAAGCGTTTCCGCGCTGCCGGACGACATTCATTTCCGAGATTTTTTCCGAAAGCGGGCAGCCGGCGAGAGGCACGCCAAGCGGACTCTTGCGAAACTCACCCGTTTTTTCTCGCAAGCCCGTCGAGCAACTATCCTTGGCCTGATTGTGGCACTTGATGCAGTAATGGACCTGATCCAGCGCGGCGACCAGGTCCATGCCGGGATCGGTCAGCTTAAATCCTTCCCGCTGCCGCCAGTGATCGGGCGGCAGACGTAAGGCTGGCGCGCCGTTGTATGTGATGGACTCGACTGGAACCAAACGGGCGAAATCCAATTTATGCGGCGTTTTGAACAGAATGCCGTGCTTATGCTTGACGCGTCCGGCCGGCGATAAAGTGGCCCAGGCCGCGTAGCGCGCCGCCAAATCGATTTCCGGGGCGTATTCGGCTTCGGCTTCGAGCCACCGTGCGACCTGCTCCGCGAACACACGTTCGGTGAGCGGGGCGCCAAAAAGCTTCTCCAACTCGGCGGCCACGGCAGGGCCGTCGATTGCCGATGCCTGTTCGGGCGTCACTCCGGTGATCGCCCGCCGCTGAACGAACTTTCGCTTGATGGCGTACAGAGGCGCGGCCGCATTATGGCGAGCCTGGAGCTCCGCCAGCTCACGAGCGATGCCGAATTCCTCTCCCAAAAAGTCTTCGACGTGCGGGGCAAGCTCGATGATCAGCTCGGACCGCGGTTTATCCGCGAGAGCCGAAGATTCACGCCGCGCCATAATCAGGCGGTGGTGCAATTCGACGCTGGTTTGTTCCACATATTCAAGGAACACCGCGTCCAAACGCGCTGAGCCCTCGCGCGTGTACAAATCTCCCAGCGGAAGGCCGCATCGGAGTACAGGCTGGCCTGACGAATCTTTCATTAGGGTGTCAATCTCGGGTGCGAAGCTACCGGACTGAGGGGTCTATCGTTAGGATAACATTGGTTCGAAAGCGTTTAAGTGTCCGTTAACGGGAGCGCTGTGCGCCGGTACTTTCGCTCTCATGCTGCTGCTTATAGATCGCGCCGCGCTCGACGTAATTATCGACGCCCTTGCGGAACCGCTCCTGCTCCTCAGGGTTTACCCGGCGGCGCGGCTTGGCAGGCGTTCCGACCACCAGCGTGCCGGCGGGCACTTCCATTCCCTCGGGCACCAGCGACCCGGCTGCGACTACCGCCCCTCTACCGATCCGAGCTCCACTTAACACAATGGCCCCGATGCCGATCAGCGCTTCGTCTTCAATGGTGCAGCCGTGCAGAACGGCGGAATGTCCGATAGTGACGCGGTTACCGAGCGTGAGTGGGAAACCCCTATCGGTGTGCATGACGGCGCCGTCTTGGATATTCGTCTCCTCTCCGATCTGGATCGGCTCGATATCGCCGCGAATGGTCACGTTGGGCCACACTGTGGAGCGCTCGCCGACCGTCACATCGCCGATGAGGTTGGCCGCATGGTCGATATAGGCGGAAGTGGCTATGCGGGGCGAAATGCCGCGATAGGGGCGAAGCATCTAACGGATCACCGATTTGCTTACACCGGCGGGGTGCCATAGGTGTGGAACGACTCAATGGTCTTCAACCCCCACGCCTGGCCCTTCTTGCGCTCGGCTTCCGACCAGCGGATGGGCTTCCAATCCGGGGCGAGGATCAAGCGCGCGCCCGCATTGGCCACCTCGACGCGGTTGCCGCCGGGTTCATAAAGATACAAAAAGAATGTTTGCTGAATGGCGTGTTTATGGGGACCGGTTTCGATGTGAACGCCGTTCTCAAGGGCGATGTCCGCAGCTATCAGCACTTCTTCGCGGCTATTCACGGCGTACGTCACGTGGTGGAAGCGGCCCTTTGTGCCTGTGTGGTCCTTCGTGTAGGCGAAATCGTAACTTTTGTTCGTGCAGGTCATCCACATCGCGGCTTCTACGCCGCTGTCCAGCACGATTTGCTCGGTGAGGCGGAAACCCAGGTACCTTTCGAAAAATTCGCGGTTGGCTTCGATATCCACCGCGAGGCCGTTAAAGTGATCCAGCCTGCGAACGTTAATACCGCGGGCCGGGAAGCGCTGCGCTTGGTTCTTCAGAGCCGGCTTCAGCTCCGCCGGAGCCTCATACCACTGGGTTTCATAATAAAGCTCGACATTGTGTCCGTCTGGATCCCGGCAAACAAATGCCGGACCATGCGCCAGATCGCCATCCGTCCAACCGACTTCAAAACCCGAGCCTTTGAGCGCATTTACGCGCCGCTCCAGAGCTTGCGGACTGCGGGCGCGAAAAGCGCAATGGCCCATTCCGGGTAGCTTCGACGCGGTGAGCTTCAGGCTGTGCCGTTCGTAATCGTCGTAGGCGCGCAGATAGACGGAATCCGCCGCGCGGCCGCTTTCGGTCATGCCGAAAACATTGGTGAAGAACTTCACGCTTTCTTCGGGCTTGGGGGTCAGCAATTCGATGTGGCCCAAGTGGGCCAGATCCATCACGGGTTCACTATGCATAGGAGATTCTATTTTAATCTCCCAATCGGGCGTAAACACCCACTGCTGCCGGGTGAAACGGCGCAACCGTCGTCAGGGCGCGAATTGTCGCTTTCGCACGGATGAAGGACAAGCTTAAGCTTGTCCTACTGTCTCAGTTGGGCCTCGCGGGTTTGTTCATGGGCGATGAGCTTGGATAATTCGTTCATCTCCTCGGCCAGCAATTGAATCAGGTCGTCCAATGAGATAATCCCCACCAGCTTGCCGTCTCTGCCGACCACAGGCATCCTGCGAATTCCCCTGAGCCGCATCTGCTGAATGGTCTCGAACACGCCTTGATCTTCCGTTACCATCTCAAGCTTCTCGGTCACCAAGTCGCCGAGGGTAAACACGGAAGGATCGAGTTTCGTGGCCACAACGCTAATGGTGATGTCGCGATCCGTTACAATCCCGACCGGAACCGAATTTCCATTCGGTTTATCGACGATCAGCAGATTGCCGACATGGTGCTGCCGCATCAAATGGGCGGCATCCTGTACGGTGGTGTCCTTGGAAGCGACTACCACTTCTCGCGTGCAAATTTCACCGACTGGCATAATTCGCCTCCCTATGAACAGAAGGAGCAATTACGTTACCGCACGCGGCTTATTTCAGATGAGAAATCCGTCACGCCCCGGCAACTAATTCCTATGCGCAGGCTTGTGTTCGCATTCGGGGTGATGCTGCCGGCGCTAGCGCTGGCCCAAAGCAAAGCCGAGTATGTAGGCGGTACTGCACCGCAGATCAGGATTGGCGCGGAAGGATCGATTCAGGTGGACGACGACCGCTATTTCGCCTTCTATTCGAGAAAGGCGCAAGTCCGCGTCGATTACGAGCACATAAATCTGATCGAGTATGGCCAGCAGGTTAGCCGCCGCATCGCGATTGCGGCTATCATCTCGCCGCTGTTCATGTTGAGCAAATCGCGAAAACACTTTCTGACTATTGGTTATATGGGCGATGATGGCAAGCAGCAGGCGCTGGTGTTTCGCGTCGATAAAAACGATATACGCGCGACTCTGGTGAGCTTGGAAGCGCGGACTGGGCTGAAAGTGGAGTACCAGGATCCCGAAGCGAGAAAGGCGGGGAAGGGATGAAACCGAAGTTGCTGTGTGCCATCGCATTTGCGCTCACGTTGCGGGGGCAGAATTCACCGCCGCCACGCCTGGTTGCGGCATCTGTACCGATCCAGGAGGACCTGGCGATGCAATTGCTTTCGGTGAAGCGCGTCTATGTGGACCGCCTCACGGGCGGCGAAACCGCCGCGCAAATGCGCGATCTGATCATCAGCAGCGTCCAGGGTTCGAAGTTATTTGCTTTGACCGAGAACCCAGACCGGGCCGACGTCGTCATGCGGGGCGCGGCCGAAGACCTGATCTACACGGATGACTTTCAATCCTCGGAAGGCGTCGATGTCCATAGCGGAGCGAGCGCCCGCAGCGGGTCTACCGCGGGCTCACGCTCCAGCCGTGCCGGTTACTCGGAATCGAACAGCAGCGGCCATTCGATTAGTCTGGGCGTGGGCGACCACGAATCGGAGAACATCAAGGAGCGCAGACATGAGGCCCTCGCGACGGTGCGCCTGGTAAACAAGGATGGAGACGTGATCTGGTCGACGACGCAAGAAAGCAATGGAGCGAAGTTTCGAGGGGCTAGCGCGGATGTCGCGGAAAAAATCGCGCGACAGCTTGCGAATGACTTCGACCGCCTGCGAAAGGCGATTAAATAGGGCAAGCTGCGGCTTGCCCTATTTCTTACCTGGCTTGTTCCAGGCCCGCATCTCGCGTGCGCCGTTTGCGGTTGCGCTTACGTGCCAGCGCCGATTTGATACGCTTCTTTTCGCCCGGCTTTAAGTAAAACGAATGCCGTTTGATTTCCTTGATGATGTCTTCCTGCAGGACCTTGCGTTTAAATCGCCGGAGTGCATTGTCCAGCGTTTCGCCATCCTGAAGACGAATCTCGGCCAAAGAAAATCACCTCGCTTTCCAAGAACTTAGATTTTACCAGTTCGACCCCGTGCCGCGCCTCTCGCGTCGCGGGGCGCCGTAGCCGCCTCCGGTAGTCTTGGGGCGAGCGACATTTACGTTGAGAGTCCGGCCCCGGAGGTCAGACCCATTAAGTTGCTGAATAGCGTTATCCGCCTCTGTCTGATCCGTCATTTCGACAAACGCGAATCCGCGCGGCTGTCCAGTAGTGCGATCGTTGATGATGTTGACACGTTCTACCTTCCCGTACTGCGCAAAAATCGCTTCCAGCTCATCTTGCGTGGTTTGGTAGCTAAGATTTCCGACGAAAATATTGACCACAAACAAACTCCTTTCAATTTCTTGGGGACCTCAGGCGCCGGAAAGCATCATCAGATCAGAAGGGACAGAGAAGCGCTCGCGGCGGGACTATTCGGGAAAAACACAGGGTCGATTGTACCACGGAAATCCGAAGAAATACGGATTTCGATAAAAATTTTTTACATGGCGGGCCAGATCTGGCATTTAATTGCCTATCAAATATTCTTTTGAGCGCATGTCGATTTGACCCCACGCGGCGCGTCGTTCGAATGAGACGGCAGCCCAGCGGCGCCGGAATCTAGCGAGAAGGAGCTAAAACATGACCGCCCCCGTACCCGCGTCAGAACACACCAGATCAGGCCAGCTGACCAACGAAGAATTGGCCCAAGCCCGCCTGTTCCTTCAACAAACGTTGAACTCCGTTATCGGGGCAACGAAACTGTTGTCCGAAGCGCAATGGAACTACAAGCCCGCGCCGGAGCAATGGTCGATTGCGCAAAACCTGGATCACATCGTGGCCGTGCAAGAGCGCGTGCTCGGGATGCTGGCTCAATTAGCCGACGCGCCCGCAGCGCCGGCGGGCCGCGACCCGCAGGTCGTGGACGCAATCGTAATCCATCGATTCCCCACGCGTCTGGGCAAGTTCACCGCGCCCGAATTTATACAGCCCGCGGATCAAATCGTGCCCGCCGAACGGCTAGACCGCCTACAAAGCAATTGCCTTCGGTTTTCGGATGCGCTTGACTCGATTCCGGGCCTGCGCGACCACCTGCTGGAAGCCCCGCCCTTGAAAGCCGTGTCGAAGGGCGAGCACACGGTCATGGACGGCTACCAGTGGATCCTGGCAGAGGCGGCACACACCGAACGCCACGCCAAGCAGATGCTCGAGGTCATCGCCGACCCCGGTTTCCCCGCCTAATGGCGCAGAGTCAGCTTATCATCGTGATTAAAGGAGCCGGACAATGCGCTATATGATGCTGGTGTATTCAACGGAGGGGCCCGATGGCTTACCCCCGGCCGAAGCGGAGCGAATCCGCGCCGGGCACGCTAAGGTGATGGAGGAAGCGGGGCGCAAGCGAGTGTTAGTTGGCGCGGAGCCTCTTGCACCAACCAGCACCGCCACAACGGTTCGCGTGCAGAACGGAATGGCGCAAGTCACCGACGGTCCTTTCGCGGAGACGAAGGAACATCTCGCGGGTTACTACATTATGGAATGCGAGAACCTGGACGAAGCAATCGAATGGGCGGCAAAGATCCCAACCGAATGCCAAGGCAGGCAGGGCTGTATCGAAATCCGGCCCATGCGGTGGCAACCCTCGCACAAGCACGCAGAAGCCGACCTGGACAAATCCATTTCCGTGAATGGCTGATGTTCATGCCGCCGCGGAGTCCGTTTTCCGGCAGGAATCGGGACGGATCATCGCGAGCCTGATCCGAATTTCAGGGTCCTTCGATCGCGCCGAGGAAGCGCTTCAGGAGTCGCTTGCCTCGGCGCTGACGTCGTGGGCTGAAACCGGAATTCCGGAAAATCCTGCCGCTTGGATCGTAACCACAGCGCGCCGGAAAATAATCGACGCGGCGCGCCGGGAACGCACCAGACGCGAGAAGCAGGGCGCTCTCAAGTATGAGCGCGAGCTCGCCGAACCCGCGCCTGCGGCCGAAGTTGAAGACGACACTATGGACTTCCCCGACGATCGCCTGCGGCTGATGTTCACTTGCTGCCACCCCGCGATCAACATAGACGCGCAGGTCGCGCTCACGCTTCGGACCCTGGGCGGGCTTACGACTCCCGAAATTGCGAAAGCTTTTCTTATCCCCGAGCCTACGCTGGCACAGAGGCTGGTCCGTGCCAAGCGGAAAATTCAGGATGCCCATATCCCCTATGAAGTGCCGCCGCGAGAGCGTTTGCCGGAACGGCTCGCGGCGGTTCAAGCCGTTATTTACCTGATCTTCAACGAAGGCTACGCAGCCAGCTCGGGAACGGAACTGGTCCGTACCGAGCTGTGCGCCGAAGCGATTCGCCTTGCTCGCGTGCTATGCGAGCTGCTTCCCGGCGACGCCGAAAACATCGGACTACTCGCGCTGTTGCTGCTCCAGAATTCGCGCCGGGATGCGCGCGTTGCCAACGGAAAATTGGTCACATTGGAAGAACAAGACCGAACGCGTTGGGACAGGGCAGCGATAGCGGAAGGCACAGCGTTGATTCACAAGGCGCTGGGTTTTGGCCGGCCTGGGCCATATCAACTGCAAGCCGCGATAGCGGCGCTACATGCGGAGGCCGCCACCGCTGAAACGACGGATTGGCCCCAGATTGCCGCGCTGTACGGAAGGCTGCTCGAATTCAATCCATCGCCAGTGGTGGCGCTCAATCATGCGGTGGCCGTAGCAATGAGCGGATCGTTGGCCGAAGGCTTAGAGCGTATCGATGAACTGGGACACGGGGGAGCGCTGGCGGAATATTATCTTTTTCATGCGGCTCGCGCGGATATTCTGCGCCGGCTGAGGCGTTCCGAAGCCGCCGCCGAGGCATACAAGAGAGCCGCGGCATTAGCGCCTCACCCGATCGAAGTGGATTTTCTCAACCGCCGCCTACGCGAGCTGGAAATCGCTCCTTAACAGTCAACCGGCTTAAGCTTTAGATCAGCTTTCGGACCGTAACCGAGCGTTAGGCCGGTGATACCATACCCCCTTATGAGTGACGTTCTAAACCGAGCTCTTCTCGTAACCGGCGCCTCGGGACAATTGGGACGGCGAGTCGTCTCATTGCTTCTTGAACGGCAGGCGGGCCGCGTGATCGCGGCAACGCGCACCCCCGATAAGATCGCCGACCTCGCTGAACGCGGCGCAGAGGTGCGGCGCGCGGACTTCGAAGATCCCGCCTCACTCGCCGCGGCGTTCGCAGGCGTGGAACGCATGCTGATGATCAGCACGGATGCGATCGATAAGCCGGGACGACGGCTGAAACAGCACCAAAACGCGGTGGAGGTGGCCGCGCGTACCGGCGTTAAACATATCGTCTATACGTCGATGCCCAACCCGGAGGTTTCCCCGGTGATCTTCGCCCCCGACCACCTCGGCACGGAGCAGGCGATCGCGGCTAGCGGAATGACCTACACGATTCTTCGCCACAACTGGTATGCGGACTTCCTGGTCGCAACCCTTAAGCAGGCGGCAGCGACTGGGGAGTTGTTTGCCGCCGCGCGCGAAGGCGGAGCCGCTTATGTGACCCGCGGCGATTGTGCGCAATGCGATGCCGCGGCGCTGGTTTCCACGGATACTGGAAAACGCACACTGAATGTGACGGGGCCAACTGTGGTAACTTTCGCGGAATTGGCGCAAATCACGACCAAGCTTACAGGTAAGCCTGTGCGATATGTCGCTGTCACCCCCGGCGAGCGCAAAGACCAACTGGTGAAAGCAGGACTGCCCCCGGTTGTCGCGGAGATCATGGTGTCTTCGCAAGTCGCGATGGCGCAAGGAACGATGGGTCCTGCCAGCACGGATGTCCAAACCCTTACGGGTCACCCGCCAATCAGCGTCGAGCATTTCCTTTCCGGTCAGCGGCCGGCACTCACAGGAGCTTAGGATCCAACAAGACAAATAGGATAGGAAATGATGAACCGGAAAGGCATTCTGTGTCTACTCATCGCCGCGCTCGCGGGATGCACCAAAACCGATAACACTACAGATCAGCGGCCCGCCATCGTCCACATGCTGGACGGAACCGACGTCAGCGGCACGATTACGGCGACTTCCCCTAAGGAACTGACGATCGCTCAAGCGGACCAAACTTCGCGAGTGATTCCGATGAATCAGGTGAAGGCGATCGAATATGCGGAGACGACGCCTGCGACTCCGGCGACTACCGCCGCTTCGGCCGCGCCACCATCCATCGATGCAAGCCATGAAAATCACTACCATCCTCTGCAATCGGCGATTCAAACCCAGACTTACGTATTAGCGGTAGGAACCGAGCTTCCAGTCCGCACGGAGGAAACGATCGATTCCGCGCGGGCCGTTCAAGGCCAGACGTATGCAGCGGAGATTGCAAGGAATGTTAGGGATGAATCCGGCGCGGTCGTGATACCCGCCGGGTCTAACGCGAAAATCCTGATCAAGTCGGCCGCCAAGGGCGGGCATATCCGCGGCGCATCGGATCTGGTGCTCGATCTGGAATCGGTGTCGATTGAGGGGCAATCTTACCATCTCATCACCAACGACATTGAAAAGCGCGGCGCTTCGGGAGTCGGCGAGAACAAACGCACGGCGGAATTCTCGGGTGGAGGGGCGGTAGTGGGTGCGATCATCGGCGCCATCGCGGGCGGCGGCAAAGGCGCGGCCATCGGCGCGGGTTCGGGCGCCGGGGCCGGCGCGGCTACGCAGATTTTGACCAAGGGAGCGGCCGTCCGAGTCCCGGCGGAGAGTATTCTCACGTTTAAGCTGGATCGCGCTTTGCGAGTCACGGAACAGCAGTAGCGCAAGGCACGAAGCGTTCTTATTTCGTCCGCGCAGGATTATCGCCGAGACTTTTCCGGCTGTCTCACCGGCGGCTTCTCGAAAACGTCATCTCGCGGCGGTTCAATCAGCGCATCATCCACGTCGATTTCCACATTCGCGTCATTGGGCTCGGTGGGCGGGTCCACGATTGGCGCCGGAGGGTCCGAAGGGTCTTTCCGCGGAACAGGCGATTTGTAGTTTTCGGGCATATACAGGCGAGGCGTTCAACAGCGAAGCCGTTTCCGTTGTTCGGAGCGAATGGTTTGCTGTTTGCTAAATAAATCGACGAGGAAAGACTCTATGCCGAGCGATTTACATCCTGTTGAATATGTTGAACGGCGCACGGATACGCCGCACACTCCTGTGGAGGCGCACTCGTCGGGTGTGTCTTGGGGAGCGGTGATCGGCGGCGCCGTCGTTGCCGCCGCAATCTATCTGATTTTGCTTGCTTTAGGCGCGGGGTTTGAGTTGTCCGCGATTTCGCCTTGGGCCGGCGCGGGCCTGTCCGCGACAGCGCTTGGCGGCGCCGCCATCGCGTGGCTGTTTGTCAGTGAAATTATCGCGTCCGGGCTGGGCGGCTATTTGACGGGTCGCTTACGTACAAAATGGACCTCCGTGCACAACGATGAGGTATTTTTTCGCGATACCGCTAATGGTTTCTTAGCTTGGGCGGTGGCGTTGGTTGCCAGCGCCGCGTTTCTATCCTCCGCGGCGGCCATGATGACCGGCCGCACTGCGCAGGAGCGCGCGGTGACCGAACCGGCCGCTGCGGCCGTTTCTGGGCCAGAAGCGTACTTCGTGGACGCCCTTTTTCGGTCGAGCCGCCCAGCTCCAGAAAATCAAGACGCCGTTGTGCGCGCCGAAGCCGGGCGAATAATCGCGAACGGGCTGCGGCAGGATCAAATGCCGCCGGCCGACCAGAACTACCTGGCGCAGACGATCGCCGCGAGGACGGGTATAACCCAGGCTGAAGCCGAACAGCGGATGTCGGATGTTATGACCCAGGTTCGGCAATCGGCCGATCAGGCGCGAAAAACCACTGCTCGTGCTTTGCTTTGGTTATTTGTGTCGCTGTTGGCGGGCGCCTTCAGCGCCAGCATTGCCGCCACTATCGGCGGTCGCCAGCGCGATCAAGTGCGCGCGGCGTAAAGCACATTGGAGGAGATGAGTCATGCGTTCGATATTATTGTATTTAATTGGCATTCCGATCCCGATTATTTTGTTGCTTGCGCTTTTCACGCACCATTTTTAATTTGGATCGTAAGTACTGTCTGGCTGTCGGTCTCGTCGTGCTTGCCGGGCATGCCTATGCGTACTCGGTACTCACGCATGAAGCTCTAATCGACGGCACGTGGGATAACGGGATTAAGCCGCTGCTGCTGGCGCGCTTTCCGAATACCAGCCCGGACGATCTTCGCACCGCCCATGCATATGCATATGGGGGAGCCATTATCCAGGACATGGGCTATTATCCGCTCGGCAGCAAGTTCTTCAGCGATCTGACCCACTACACGCGAAGCGGCGATTTTGTTGCCGCGCTGCTGCGCGACGCCCAGGATGTAAACGAATACGGCTTCGCTCTGGGCACGCTGGCGCACTATGTTGCCGATAACGTGGGCCATCCTGTCGCCGTGAATCGCGCGGTGCCGATGTCTTATCCGAAACTGCGTCAAAAATATGGGCCTGTTGTCACCTACGAGGACGATCCGGGCGCGCATCTGAAAACCGAATTCGCCTTCGACGTGGTCCAGGTTGCGCGCGGTAAGTACGCTTCGGAAAACTATCACGACTTCATCGGGTTCAAAGTATCGAAGCCGCTTCTGGAGCGAGCATTCGCGGAAACGTACAGCCTGGAACTAAAGACGATCTTTCACGATCTTGACCTCGCGCTGGGAACCTATCGTTTTTCGGTAAGCAAGGTAATTCCCGAGATGACGCGGACCGCATGGTCCGCAAAAAAAGGAGACATCCAGAAGCTGCAGGCAGGCATGACGCAACGAAGATTCGTTTATCGCGTAAATCGCGCCAGCTACCAAAAAGAGTGGCAACAGCATTACTCCCAGCCCGGTGCGGGCACACGCTTCCTGGGATTCTTATTCCGCATCATTCCGAAAGTAGGGCCATTCAGGGCGCTGGCTTTCAAAGTGCCGACGGCGCAAGAGGAGGCTCTGTTTCTCACCAGCTTCAAAGAAACCACGGACCGTTATCGCAGTTTGCTCGGAGAGGTGGCAGCCGGGGGGCTGCGGCTTGCGAACGAGAATTTCGATACAGGCAAGCCCACCCGTAAAGGCGATTACCGGAAAGCGGACGAAACGTATGCGAAGCTTCTGGAGAATTTGGATGGGCAGCCAAATATCTCCTCTGAGCTGCGGGCGAACATCAGCGCGTTTTACGATGGGGGCGCCCAACCCGAATCGGAAAAAGCGCGGAGGGAATTGGCGGCTCTTCGCAACAGGAATTAAGCTGGCTTTTCGGCCGCCAGACCACAGCGCACATCAGAGCGATGTGGGGCAGGTCAAACCTGCGGCGGGTTGCAAACCAGCTTGGTGGCGGAATTGGAAGCCCTCGTAGGCATCCAAACTTCGTTAGCATCCCCAACTGAAGGTTCCGCGGACATTCGCGCTTGCGAGCTATCCGGTTCGCTCCAGTGCGCTGCCTCCGTGCCCCGCGCGCTGCTGGTGAAATGCAGCGCGCGGGTCGCGGGCCGATGCGACTCCCGCCTGTTGTACAGCAAACCGCAGCATCAGCGAGCCCGCGCCGGCGAGCGCGCCGGCGACGATTCTTTTCTTGCGCGTCTGTCGCGGAAGCAGTGACGTGATCAAGCCGGCGGCGGTAAGAGCAGAGGCCAACTTCCACAGCGCGCCGCTCAAGCCTTTTTTCAGAGGCCGGCCCACTCGCGGCACTTCCGCCACGCGCTTCTCCATCGCGTAAGTCGAGGCCAGTTCCGCAGCCATGCCCGCAATACCGAACACGCGCGTTACTTTCGCGGCTCGCCGGTCTTGAAAGATCGCGCCCATCAATGCTCCTGCGCTTGCGGCAGCGGAAGCGCCAAACAGCAGCGGCAGAACGCACCGCGACTCCTGCCAAACGGGAATTGCCGAGGTTCCGACGAGCACACCGGTGTACGTTGCCAGCGCAACGCCCAGCACGCCGGAAGTGTATCCGGCGGCTTCGCCGATCCAGCGGAAAAGCCCCGGCTTGGCGCGGGCGAACAGTGCCGCTGTAATCGCAGCGCTCGGCGCGCCGGCTAAAATCCAAGCGCCCATGTTCATCGGCGACGTCGGCCGGAACACGCGCAGCATGTAGAGGAAACGCTCGGGGCGGCCGAGGTCCGCAATCAACAAAGCCGCGCTAATTGAGGATCCGATCACGCCAACTCGATGACAACGGCGTACCAATGCATCCAGAGCGCCGGAGCGATCAAGCTGTGCCGCGGCTCCCAATGCGAACGTCGCTCCGGAGAGGCCCCCTACGAAATAATATGCCGGGATGAAACCTTTCCAGACGGGCTCCTTTAACATGGGCCGGTCGTAATACGTGGGATCGGAGGCGTCGGGCTCCGGAAGCGTTTGCCACGTTTGTGCGATGCGCGCCAGATGGTCTTCAACCGGTCCCGCCTCTTGATGCGCCGCCTCGCCTATCAACTCTGCCACGCTTTCGTCGATGTCTCGCCCGTCTGTTTGTGGATGGATCGCTTCCGCTTGTAATACGTTCATCGCCTTCCTTCCTGCGGCGGGTTGCTAACCCGCCTGGCCGCGGTTTCACAGACCGCGCAGCGCGATTGGCAATCGCGCGCAGGATAGCATCCTGCCCCACTACGCTCTTCCTCCGCAGCCAAATAGAACCGACCCCGCTGCGAGTAATCCGAGGAGTGGGGCGCAGCTTGCCAACCTGCGGCGGGTTGCTAACCCGCCTGGCCACGGTTGCACAGGCCGCGCAGCGCGATTGGCAATCGCGCGCAGGATGGCATCCTGCCCCACTACGGTCTTCCTCCGCGGCCCAATAAAACCGACCCCGCCGCTAACAAACCGAGACCCAACGCCGCCGCTGCCATCGCTCCCCAGGTTTGCCCGGCCTGCTTCGACGGAGTGACAGGATCCGGAGGCAAATTGTAGACCTCGGGCTTGTCCGCCAAAAGAAAGAACGCGTTCAAACCTTCCGTCCCGGGCTGCGATTCGGCATCGGCCCCGTACAAATAAGCTTCCTGCATGCCGTGCTCATGCACCTGATCCACTCGCGCGTGTGCATATCTTCTTAACTCGTCCAGCTCACCGAATTGGATCGATTCGGTCGGGCACGCTTTGGCGCACGCCGGCTGCATGTTTTCGCGCAAACGGTCGTAGCATAGCGTGCACTTCCAAGCGCGGCCATCGTCGTCGCGTCGGTCGATTACGCCGAACGGGCAGCTTACGACGCAGTAACCGCAGCCATTGCAAATGTCGGGCTGAACATATACGGAGTCGAACTCGGTGCGCATGATCGCGCCGGTGGGGCAGCTTTCCAGGCACCCGGCGCGCGCGCAATGTTTGCAAACGTCCGACGAGAACAGCCACGAAAACGCGCCCGAGTCCTGATTCGACAGCGCTACCGGCCTTTCGATGAACGCCACATGCCTCCACGTGGACGCTCCCAAGTGGATGGTGTTGTCGTAAGACATGCCCGTGAAATGGAATCCATCCTCCGGAAGCTGGTTCCACTGTTTGCAGGCGACTTCGCAGGCTTTGCATCCGATGCACAGCGTAGTGTCGGTGAAGAACCCTTTGGCCATCTCAGACGTTTCCTTCCTTCGTTTCGAGCGCTTTGAAGCCGTGCTGGCCGCCAGGCCGGTAACGCGCTTGCGGCAGGTCGCGCCTCCATTCTTCGGGGGCAACATCCGCCACGAAGGGTCCGCTAGTTATGTGCCGCCGGTTTCTACTGTGGCGGCCCGGTTGAATATCACCTGTGAATGCCTTCGAGTCTTGAATCGAGACATTGGGGTCGGCGACGAAGCACAATAAATCGTTCGCCGCATCGCCCGTGACCAGTCCCTTAGTCGACCAGTGATACGGCAAGCCGATCTGGTGAATGATCTGGCCGTTCATACGCAGCGGCCGCATTCTTTCCGTCACCAGCACTCGAGCCTCGATTTCCGCTCGCGCCGTGCAGATCGTAGCCCAGCCGCCGTTCTTGAGTCCGCGCGCGGATGCCAATTCTGGTGAGACCTCGCAAAACATCTCCGGCTGGAGTTCCGATAACCAGCCCAGCCAGCGGCTCATTCC
Organism: Bryobacterales bacterium; assembly: GCA_019261985.1. Taxonomy (GTDB): domain Bacteria; phylum Acidobacteriota; class Terriglobia; order Bryobacterales; family Bryobacteraceae; genus Palsa-187. The sequence goes on from JAFAQY010000023.1 coordinate 78,340, forward strand.
ACCGGCTGTGTGATGCTCAGTCAGGCGATACGTGGTCAGCACGAACGGGAATCGAGGATCGCCATAAGGCCGGTGGTAGGGATTGTCCTCTCGCTGCCACTCCATTCGCTCGGGATTGCACTGCTGACCGTAGAGCGGATTATTCACCACCGATTCTTGCGGCTCGTAATGCGTGGGGAGCGGACCGTCGTGCAAACCAGTCGCCACGTAGATCCATCCTTTGCCGTCCGCCTGCATCACGAATGGGTCGTCGCCGGCGATTGTCTCTTTGCCGCGTGCGCCTTTCGCGGGACGGTACCAGGGCGGCCTGTCGACAATGAAATCGGGCGTATCGTAACCAACCCACTCTTGTTTTTCCCGATCCCACCACACCAGCTTCTTGCGCTCGCTCCAAGGATTTCCGTCAGGATCTGCGGACGCGCGGTTGTACAGAATATGGCGATTGTGCGGCCATGCCCAGCCCCATTCGCCGGCAACCCAGTTCTGTTCCCAATGCGGCTTCCGTCGCGCCGGCATATTCTTGCCGTCGCGATAGCACCCCGAATAGATCCAGCAGCCGCACGCCGTGGAACCATCATCCTTTAACGATGTGAACCCTTCTACAGGCTTGCCATCCGCGACGGTGTAGCCATTGATTTCGCGCAGAATCGCCGCGGCATCCGGCTCCTCGGCCGGACCTTTCACCGGGTACTCCCAAGTGAGGTCGCGCAGCGGCCAGTTCCTTTGCCGATCGTATTCATTCGCGTATTTCTGCTTCAGCCTCCTTCCGAGATGGAAAATGAAGCCGAGTTCGCTGCGCGCATCGCCTGGCGGCTCAATTGCCTTGTGATGCCATTGCAGCAGCCGCTGCGTGTTGGTGAAGCAGCCGTCTTTTTCCGTATGCGCAGCGGCGGGGAAGAAGAAAACTTCGGTCTTGATGTCTTCGGGCCTGACCTCGCCGCGCTCGATTTCGGGCGCGGCGCGCCAGAATTCGGCGGTTTCCGTAAGCACCAGATCGCGGACAACCAGCCAATCGAGTTTCCGCAATCCCTTCCGCTGGAGCGAGCCGTTCGTCGATCCAACTACCGGATTCTCGCCCATGACGAAATACCCTCTGACTTGGCCGTCTGCCATGCAGGCAACGGTATTCATGTGCGAATGGTCGCCGGTAATGGCGGGCAGGTAGTCGTAGCACCAACCGTTCTCGAGTTTCGCCGCATCGCCGAACCAAGCCTTCATCAGCGAGACTATGTACTTCGGAAATTCACCCCACCAGCCCGAGGGCGAGGTGTTGAGCTGGACGTACGTATTAAAATCCGTGTCGTGTTTTGCCTTGGGCATCGGCAGATAGCCGGGCAGGAGATTGTAGAGCGTCGGAATGTCCGTCGAGCCTTGAATGGAAGCGTGGCCCCGCAGCGCCATAATGCCGCCGCCGGGCCGTCCCATGTTGCCGAGCAGCAGTTGAATAATCGCGGCAGTTCGGATGTATTGCACTCCGGTTATGTGCTGCGTCCAGCCCACGGCGTAGCAGAACGCGGACGTGCGTTCTCGGCCGGAGTTCTTACAGAGTTCCTCGGCGACCTTCAACAATAGACGCTTGTCGACCCCGCAGCACTGCTCCACCATCTCCGGCGTGTAGCGCGCGAAGTGGCGCTTGAGCACTTGAAACACGCAGCGCGGGTCCTGCAAGGTCGGGTCGGTATGTTCGGCGGAGACCGGCCTGCGTTGGATTTTACCCGTTTCGCTCTCTCTTGCTCCGGCAGCCGCCTGTACATCGACTCCCTCATACGACCACGTCTGCTTGTCATACATGCCCTTGTCCTGTTCCCAGCCGCTGAACAGGCCGTTGTAATCCTCTACATCCCCGAATTTCTCATCGATAATCGCCGCCGCATTGGTGTAATTGACGATGTAGTCGCGAAAGTAGCGCTCGTTTTCGAGGATGTAGTGAATGATGCCGCCCAGGAATGCGATGTCGCTGCCGGCCCGAATCGGCACATGCACGTTGGCTACGGCGCTGGTGCGGGTAAAACGTGGATCGACGTGGATGATGGTCGCCCCACGCTCCCGAGCTTTCATCACCCAGCGGAAACCAACGGGGTGGCACTCGGCCATATTCGAGCCTTGGATGACGATGCAATCGGCATTCTGCAAATCCTGCTGAAACGTCGTCGCGCCGCCTCTTCCGAAGGAGGTCCCCAAACTGGGGACAGTCGAGGAATGTCAAATACGGGCCTGATTCTCGACCTGAAGAATCCCAAGCGAGGTCAACAGTTTCTTGATCAGGTAGTTCTCTTCGTTATCCAGAGTCGCGCCGCCGAGGTGCGCGATCGCCATGGTTCTGCGTAGCGGGTGTCCGTCCTCGTCCTTGTCTTGCCAATTTTCGTCGCGCGTCGTTTTAACGCGATCCGCGACCATGTCGAGCGCCTGTTCCAGCGGGATGGTCTCCCAACGTTTCGAGTACGGCGCGCGATACAAAACGTGATGGACACGGTGGCTGCCGCTCACGAGCTGAAAAGTCGCGGCGCCCTTCGGGCATAAACAGCCGTGCGAGATGGGGGATGCGGGATCGCCCTCGATATCGATGATCTTCTCGTCCTTCACGTAAACAAGCTGAGCGCATCCGACGGCGCAGTACGGACACACGGAACCAACTACGCGATCTGCTTTCGACGTCCGAGCCCTCAGTTCATGCGTACGCGGCGACGCCGCCGTCCCGTTCAGACCGAGCAAATCCCGCTCGCGAAACTGCTTCAGCACCGGCCATTCCATGTTCGTATGATCGGGTTCGGCTTGGCGTTGTTTCATTGTGGGGCAGGATGCTCTCCGGCGCGCGATTGCCAATCGCGCCGGGCGGGTTGTTATGAAAGGTCGGCAGGCGGGTTAGCATAGCAACCCGCCGCAGGTTGGCAACTTGCCCCACACTCAGCCTGCCGTGGTATGCTCATCGAGTTGAGGAGCTATACGATGTCCCGCCTAAGTCTGTTGCCGGTGAGCGCGCTCGCCGCTCTCGCACTCATGGCGCAGACACCTGCGCCGAAATCGGCAACCACGAAATCGGCCAGTTCTAAGTCGGGAGCTGCCAAACCGGCAGCGCCGCGAACTCCATGGGGCGATCCGGATTTGCAAGGGACATGGTTCGTGCTCGCCGACGTTCCGCTGGAGCGTTCCGCCGCGAACGCGAACAAGGAATTTCTCACCGACGAAGAAATCGAAGCCGCGGACCGCGCGAAGGGTTTGAATCCCGGCCGCAACGCGCGCGCAGCCGATGCGGCTCAAGATGTAAGCGGCGCCTACAATGCAGTCTTCAACTCTGTTTTGAAAACCGGCCGGCGCACATCCATGATCATCGACCCCCCGAATGGACGAATTCCTCCGCCGGTTCCGGGCGCGCAAGGGCCGGGCCGTGGATTCGCCGGAGGCGGCGGTGGCGCGGCGGCCGGCGGTCAGGGCCGTGGAGGCGCGGGCGCGCTCGGCATCGCGCCGGGCGTGAACGATAATCCCGAAACAATCGCACAATCACCGCGTTGCCTGGGCGTGCCGATGCCGTTCCTGCCGCTGAACACCCTATTCGCGCAGGGCACGGTTATGCAGCTGGTGCAATCTCCGAAATCGATCGGCATCTACATGGAAGACGATCATGCCGGCGGCGGCAATCGGGTCATCTATATGGATGGCCGCCCGCATCCTCCAGCCGTGATGAAGTATTATCTCGGCCACTCGGTGGGCCACTGGGAAGGAAACACGCTCGTCGTTGAAACCACGAACTTCTCGCAAGGCTTTCGCGGCTCGAACATCGAAACCTACAAGATGATCGAGCATTTCACGCGAGTGGACGCCAACAACCTGCGGCGCGAGATCACGTTCGACGACCCGAAGACGTGGAGCCGTCCGTGGACTGTTCAGATCGAGATGGGCAAAACCGACGACCACCGGCACATGATTTTCGACTCCGCCTGCCACGAAGGCAACTACGGCATGACCGGCATCCTCGCCGGCTCACGCAGAGAAGAGCAGGCTGCAAAGAAGTAACCCACACTGCTGCTGCTCATCCTTCTCTTCTCATTCGTTAGCGGCGCGGCAGCGCTGATCTATGAGGTCGTTTGGTTTCAGCTCCTGGAACAAGTGATCGGGTCTACAGCGTTGTCCCTGGCTGTGCTTTTCGCCACTTTCATGGGCGGGATGTGTTTGGGGAGTCTGCTACTGCCGCGCGTCGTACAGCGTCAGCGAAATCCTTTACGCGTTTATGCGGCAATTGAACTCGCGATCGCCTGCTGCGGCATCGCCGTGCTGGCGGTGCTGCCAATTTTCTCCCGCGCGCTGGCCGCGACATGTTTGTTACTGCCCACGCTGCTGATGGGCGCGACGCTCCCGGCGCTGGCTCGGCAAACGGAGGATCAGTGGCTTGGAATTCTATATGGAGCAAACATCGCCGGTGGAGTGGCCGGATCGCTGCTAACCGGGTTTTATCTTCTGCGCGTGTATGACACGGCGACGGCGACGTACGTTGCAGTAGCCGCGAATGTGGCTGTCACAGGGACAGCCCTTGTATTCAGCGCTTACGGCTCCCATAAAGTTGCGGCTGAGCCAAACTTAATGGAGCCCAGACCGCCGGCGAGCCGTGCAGTCTATCTCGTCATCGCCCTCTCCGGTTTCACCGCCCTGGCCGCCGAAGTTATCTGGACGCGCACGCTCGGCCTGCTGTTCGGCGCTTCGGTCTACACGCTCTCCATCATCCTCGCAGTTTTTCTTTCAGGACTTGGGATCGGCAGCGCTCTTGGATCGCTGCTCAGCCGCACGATCCCGAGTTCGAAAGCGGCGCTCGGCTGGTGCCAGTTGTTGCTTCCGGGCGCGATCGCGTGGTCGGCTTACACGATGAATGCATCGCTGCCGTACTGGCCCATTAATCCGTTGATCTCCTCGGACATTCGGTTCAATTTTGAGCTCGACCTCGCGCGCGCATTTTGGACTCTACTGCCGCCTACACTTCTATGGGGCGCCAGTTTTCCGTTCGCGCTTGCGGCCGCTGCACCGAAAATGAAAGACCGCGGCCGGCTAATGTCCGCTGTTTATGCCGCGAATACTTTGGGAGCAATCGTCGGAGCGCTCCTCGCCAGTCTGTTGCTGATCGAATGGGTCGGATCGCAGCGTGCGCAGCAGTTGCTGGTCGCGGTCTCGGCATTTTCCGGCCTGCTTGTTTTCATTCCAGCCGGTAGGACAAGCTTCAGCTTGTCCAGGGGCAAGCTGAAGCTTGCCCTACTTGCCGTCCCGGGCATCCTCTGCATTCGCGTAATTCCGCCGGTTCCAAAGCTGCTGATTGCTTATGGGCGTTATGCCGCCACTTGGGTGGGCAAAGCGGACGTTGTCTACGCGCGCGAAGGTATGAACTCGGCAATCGCCGTTTCGAGCTTCCCCAACGGAGTGGTGACGTTCCACGTGGCCGGAAAAATTCAAGCCTCGAATGTCCCGCGCGACATGCGCCTCCAGCGCATGCTCGGACACCTCACGACTCTTCCCGTTGCCCATCCCCGCTCCGTTCTGGTGATCGGCTGCGGCGCCGGAATCACCGCCGGAGCCGTTGCTATCGATCCCGAAGTGCGGCAGGTGACCATCGCCGAAATCGAGCGGCTGGTTCCCCAAGCCGCCTCGGCCTACTTCGCCCGGCCCAACTTCGATGTGCTGCATAATTCAAAAGTTCAAGTCCGGATAGATGACGGCCGGCATTATCTGCTGGCCTCGGGCGAACGCTTCGATGGAATCACGGTCGATCCGCTCGACCCGTGGGTGAAGGGCGCGGCGAACCTGTACACCGCCGAATTTCTCGAAGCCATGAAGCAGCACCTGAATCCCGGCGGAACGGTGACACTATACATTCAGCTTTTCGAAACGATCCCGGCCGCGGTGAAAAGCGCGGTCGCGACATTCTTCGAAGTTTTTCCGAACGGCACAATTTGGGGGAATCCTTATGAGGGCCGCGGCCACGATATGATTCTGCTGGGAACAGGGGAGCCGCTACGGATCGATCTTGACCGGATGGAGAAGCGTTTCGGCTACCGCGACCCCGACAGCAAGATCCCGCAATCCTTGGCCGAAGTGGGCATTAGTTCCCCGGTGGACTTGTTCGCGAGCTACGCGGGCCGCAAATCGGATTTAACGGAGTGGCTGCAAAGCGCGGCGATCAATCGCGACAGGAATCTTCGTATGGAGTATCTTGCTGGGCTCGGCTTAAACGCCGACGACAGCGCGGAGATTTACGCGAGCATGCTCAAATACCGGCGCTTTCCCGAAGATATATTCTCAAGCAGCGAGGGACGGTTAGACTCGCTCAGAAGAGCGAGGAAGTAGGACAAGCTTCAACTTGTCCATAGGCAAGCTCAAGCTTGCCCTACAGCAGGCGGAAGTTCACTTCCACGCTAGCCATCACCGGCACCGGCTTGCCATCCTTCATGCCGGGCTTGAAGCGCCACTTCTCTACGGCCTCGATGGCTTTCTGATCCAGGCCCAAGCCGAGGGACTTGGTGACCTTGATGCCGACCGCTTTGCCCGTCTCATCGACGACCAGCGACAGCAGCACGGAACCTTGCCATTTCGCCTTGCGTGCCTCTTCGGAGTACTCGGGTTCAGGCTGATATATCGGCACCGGCGCGGAAACGCCGCCGCCGATACGATAAGCACCGCCGCCGAATCCGCCACCCGATCCGGGCCCAAAACCGGCTCCGTTACCCGGACCAACACCGCCGCCCTTGCCGCTACCGATGCCGCCGCCCGAACCGATGCCGTTGGAAGCCATACCGAGCTTGCTCAGCGGATCGCCGTAGTTATTTGCCTGAATGTTCGGAACTTGGTCCGCAACGATTGTGGGGACCATGGGCAGCTTCGGATCTGGAACCGTATCCACGCGCGGAGGAGTGAACTGCTTCGGCGAAGGCTTGGGCAGCTTGCCTTTGCTCGCATCCAGAAGTTCCCGAGCCCCGCCGCCGCCACCGCCCTGCTGCTTCTGCTGCTTTGGCTTGAACGCGCTCAGGTCCGGGATCGTTAAGGTCGTGACTTCTTGCTGGATGATCTTTTGAACGGGCTTGAGCGTGCCTAGAAAAATCAGTAATCCAATAATGCCAAGGTGAATCAGAATGGATGTGGACGCGGCCCGCTTTTCGTTGCCTGCGTAAAGCCCTGTCAAACCCTTTAGCTCACGAGGATCCACCGGCTTGGAGGTAACCTCCAACGGCGGCAGCTTCGGAGGATGAATAACGTCTTTAATCCCCTGGACAATGGTTTTGTACCAGGGACTCTCCAGGTCTTGCGGAGCAAGAAGACGCTGAAGGTGAATATCGGGATCGTCCATTGGCGCCCCAGAGGCGCTACTTACTCGCTCTGGCACTTCCTACCCCCAGCATGAAATCCGGCAACACTTCTACCTCGATTCAATGACGAAAGCCAGCCGGTTGACGTTTCCATTTTCCGTAGAAACATCGCTTGAACTTTTCTTCCCCGACCGATGACACGATCTTATCACAATGTCACTGTTCAAAGTACCGGCCCAGCGGCTACGATTTATTAAATAGACTCCCGTTCTATGAAGTTTGGAACCGCCCGAGTCCGAGGAACGCACAAACCTCGCTCCACATGGATTCGAGAACGTCCGTAAGCTCATGACCGGAATCGAAAAGCCGCAGCGTGATATTGGCATGTGTTGAAGCGACGTCTTGCGAGACCTCAACAGGAACCACCTGGTCATTGACGCCGTGTAGAATCAGCGCCGGTTGGGTGAACTCCGGCTCGTCTAAATACCGTTGAGAGTCTTCGACAAACCCATAACTCAACGGCATCTGCCGACCGTACCCGTAATGGAAGATCGGATAAACGCCATCGCGTTTCCACCGGGCCATTTCCTCTGCCGGATACCTTTCCTTCCACCGCTTTGGAAAACGGAGCGCGGGCGCCATCAAGATCAACGTTTCAATAACCGGGTGCGTGGATGCGAACAGCGCGGCCAGGTAGCCACCAAGACTGGACCCCATCAACACGGCAGGCTTCTTGCCGACCGTTTTTTCGATAATGCGAAGCTGCCCGGTAATCGTCAGCGAACCGAAATCGCCCTGGTCTAATTCGGGGATCTCCGTCGCGATACCATGCTCAGCGAACCGGCGAGCGAAAAACTGAGCCTTTCCTGACTTGGGACTCGATGCAAAACCATGCAGATAGACGACGCGCACTGCCTCAAGCTTTACATGCTTATGCCATTCGTTGCGGAGGCTTCGGCGATCAACCGGTCCAAATCGACCTTGAAGCCGGGGCAGCTCTTGTCGCCGTCAATCTGCCGGTGCATGATTACGTTGTCCCGGGTGAGATTTTTGAGCGAGGGATACCGCGCGGAAATACTTCGTAACAACCATGCGCTGGAGGCATACATCGCATCGGTCCAGTCGTCTTCCGGATGGCCCTCGTGCTCGATGCCAATACTATAGAAATTCGGGTTGACGAAATCGCCAGAGGGGGTCTTCTTCATCCCCGTCCACGTCGGATTCGCGATGACTCCGGCGTGGTAGGCGGTATCGCTTTCCTTCACATACTGGTGCACCGTACCGTCGCGTCCCACCGAATAATGCGCCGAACGCGCGGCGGCGAGTTCGTTATTCAGGAACGTGGCGTCGGCGCCGATTTGGGAGCCGTCAATGATGTGAATCACCACCGTGCTGATCTCTTCGCCGGCTGGCCGCCCTTGGCGGAAATTCTTAGGCGCGCAGCCGATCCATTTGATTTCAGGGCCATTCATGCCCTCATTGCAGGGGTGACGCTTCGCTTGCGGCAGCGAATTTAAATGTGAAGTCTTTGCGCCCGCGGGCTTTAGCTCGCAGCGGAAGACGTGATGGCGCGATCGATTGTCGTTACATCCACTAATCCCGAGCAGCCGTAGAGCGCAGGAAGGGTCTGCGCATCGGGGAGCATCCGCCGCAGGCGCGCGACCTTTTCTGTCCCGGCCCGATATGCCGGGAGATACATCCGCCCCAGCAGCGGATGCCTGCCCCAAGCCCCGGAAAGTTTTTCGGCGCGCTCCTCGGAAACCAGAAAATTGGAGCGCAGGGTTTTCGCCACCACAGGCCGCGGCAATCCCTCCCGCCACGTTAGGTACGATGCCTCGTTCTTGGCGTCGTCTTGAAGCAAGGCCAGCAGTACTCCAACTTGAAGATCTTTGTCAGGCAACTTGTCGACCTCGGTGACACCGTGAGCCATCAAAATGGCGTTATTCGCGATGCCTTCAAACAGCGCCGCCGCGCGGGTGTTCATCGTCAATACAGATGCCTCGAACCCCACCTCGCCGCGCCAGTAGAGATTCTGCAAGTAAGCGAATGTGGTCACATGGCCGGGCACGACTTCGTGGCTGACGAGCTGAAGAAACTCAGGTACGGAGATTTCGAGTGAAGCGTTGATTTCGTAGGTGGCTTCGTATTCGGGGGAGCCATCCGCGCGGCGCGCACGGCCCAGGTAATTCATGGAGCCGGAGAACCAGGCATCCTGAATCGGCAGGAACTGAATATTCGCGCGCGGGACCGAGCGTAGCGCATTGGGGAGATACGGCGTAACGTGCGCGGCGCTCAATTGGTCGAAATAGGCGATAACCGCAGCACCTAGCGTGCGTATGGACGCCATGGGGATGCGGTGCTCATGCCGCCAGCGATCGATTGTCGCGGTCCCCGATTCGCCCAGCAGCTCCGCTACGCGCTCGCGCTTCGGCGCTGGATCGGAGGGCTCCGGACCGCGTCCAGTAGAGGCCATGACACAGCGCTCGTACGGCACCTCGGATCCCTTTCCGAGGATCTCCATCGCAAGATCAAACATTGTCTCGAAGCACAGCGCCAGACCGGCAACGTAATCCCGGCGCAAGCCTCCGAATTTTGCGGCCTCGAGTTTCACGCCGTGGATCGCCGCGGGAATATCGATAGCGGCAAGATAAGCTTCGATCGCTTCGTTATCCGGCTGCCTGGAAGACACTCCTCCGGTTTCCCTCACGCGCGCGGCGGCGGGGTGAGTATAGGCGCTCGGCAGCGGCTCGTCTGAAAACCAGGAATCCGCGATGAAGCGGCCCGTTCCCGAGGGGCACATCACGTCGCCGCCCCACAACGTGTCGATCCCGAGAATTGCGGCCCCCAGAAGATCTTCGTAGCGCTGGTCCATGTATTGATTGTGGGGCAGGTTGCCAACCTGCAGCGGGTTGCCAACCCGCTTCGGCGGTTGTAACCGGCGGACCAGCGCGATTGGCAATCGCGCGCAGGATGGCATCCGGGATGGCATCCTGCCCCACACGCGATAGAATATTCGGCGATGCGCGCCGCTCTCTTGTTCTTAACTGTTTCAGCCTTCGCTCAAAAACAGGATTGAACTCCGCATCGCACCCCAGATGGCCAGCCCGACATTCAAGGCATCTGGACCAACGCCAGCCTGACGCCTTTAGAGCAGCCCGCTTTCTACACCGATGGGAGGGCAACACACTGGTCGTGGACACCACGAACTTTCACAGTTCTGGCCCGATCGTCGAGTTCGCGTGCAATGAGGGCAACTACGGAATGACCGGGATTTTAGCGGGTGCCCGCGCGCAGGAGGGCGCGGCTGAGTCGTCCAAATGACTACTTGCCTGCGTAGCTCACGCGCCAGATCGTCTTCGTTCCGTCATCCGTGACGTACAGCGCGCCATCCTTGCCTGTGACGACTCCAACGGGCCGGCCCCACGGCAGTCCGCCGGCTGCTTGGAACGTCAGAAAATCCTCGTACACGCCGCTCGCGCGGCCTTTCTCCAAAGGCACTCGCACAACTTCATGTCCCGACGCGTTCGCCCGGTTCCACGATCCATGCTCGGCGGCGAACAGATCTCCGCGATACTCCGCCGGAAATTGCGTGCCGTCATAGAAGGTCAGGCCCAGGGATGCGCTGTGCGCCTGCACCAGAACATCGGGCACCAGAACCTTGTCCTTCAACTCGGGATGCTTGCCTTCGAGCCTGGGATCCTGATGGCCGCCGATATAGAACCACGGCCATCCGTAAAACCCGCCCGGCTCCACGTGCGTGATGTAATCGGTGACCAGATTATCGCCGAGCGCATCTCGCTCATTCACTGAGCACCAGACTTCACCCGTAATCGGATTTACGCCAAGCCCCACAGGATTGCGAATACCGGATGCATATACCCGCACGAATTTGCCGTCGGGCGTGTATTCGAGAATATTGGCGCGATGAGTTTCCGAAGCGTGTGTGTCCGGATCGTCGACGTTACTCGCCGAGCCTACCGCCACGAACATCTGCTTGCCGTCTTTCGAGAAGACCACGTCTCGCGTCGAGTGGCCGCCCCCGGGAAGCGTGGGAATGATCGTCTCGGCCGGGCCGTTGGCCTTCATGTCGCCGTTCTTATAAGGAAACCGCACCAAAGACGCCGTGTTGCCGACGTAAACCCACTGCGGATTCGGACCGGGCGGATAGAAATTGATGCCGAAGGCGCCGCGCTGGCCGGTCGCGAATGTCTCCACTTGCTGCGGCTTACCATCGCCGGGTCGGATCGCTTTTATCTCGCCCGCGCTAGTTTCGGCGAGGAAGAAATCGCCGTTGGGGGCCATCCTTATCTGGCGCGGGTTTTTGAGATTGTCCAAATAGAGCTCCACTTTGAAGCCGGCGGGCGCCTGCGGCAATGCGCCGTTCGGGCGCGATGCCAGATCGGTGTTCCTGTGCGACTCGGTGTCGAAGGGCTTCGGAAGATCGTTCGCGGAAATCTTCTTAAATGTGCCCGGCTTCAGGTCCTTCGCGTCGACGAACGCCGCGCGTCCCATAAGAACGTTCGCGAGCTTCGTGCCGTCGGCTTGAAGCATGATGGCCAAACCCGGCAGAAGCGCGCCGCCGGCGAAAATCCAACGCAGGTTTTTCATATCGAAACTCCTCCACATTCAATCGTCATGGGGCGTAATCAGGCCATCGGGATACTCGGAGTGCTGCCTGGGCGCGGGTTTATGCTTGCCTTCGATGGGCGCCTGAAATGTCGAGATTTGTTGGGTCAAACGGTCCTTGCCACAAGCAGGGCAGATCACGACATCGGCGGCGGGCCGCAGCACCAGCTTCTCGAATTTCGTTCCACAGTCGGCGCAGACGTACTCAAAGATTGGCACGAGAAACCGCCTCCCATTATGCTATGTAAAAGCCAGACCAGGCGGGTTTGGCAACCCGCCGCAGCTTTGGCAAGCTGCCCCACAGTGGGGCAGGATGTCATCCTGCGGTGGCTTGCCAAGCCGCCTGGCCGGGATTTCGAGAAACCTATGGCCATTAATTTGAAACCGGTGGACGTAGCAGTAATCGGCTTGGGCGCCGCAGGCGGCGTTGCCGTGCTGCCGCTGACGCAAGCGGGATTAAAGGTC
>JAFAQY010000022.1 GCA_019261985.1 Bryobacterales bacterium
AGGTCCGGCCGCCGCGCCAGCAGCGCCGGGGCCCAGTTCTTCGAGTTGTTGTCGTAGAAGTAATCGCGCAGCTCCGGCCGCGAGCCCGACGGCTGCGCCGCCACCGCGGCGACGACGCGGTTCGGTGCGCGCTTCAACAGATTCCAGATGAACGGACCGCCGATGCAGAAGCCGAGCACGGCGAACTTGTCGATGCCCAGATGATCCATCAGCCCGAGCTGGTCGTCGGCATAGGATTCCCAGGGCCGGTCAACTTCGACCGGACCCGTGGACTGCCCACTGGGGGCGTTCCGCAAATCGGCCGTGATGCAGCGATACTCTCCCTTGAACTCCTCAATGGCATTGAACGGAGAGTTTCCTGTGAAAAAGGAGATGGTCGAGTTCAATCCGCCGCCGGGCAGCAGCATGAGCGGAAAGCCGGAGCCCGCCTCCTCATAGTAGATCCGGACGGGGCCTTTTTCGTAAAACTTTCCCGTCCCCTTACCGCCCGGCTGCTGCGCAAATACACGCGGAACGGCGCTGGTTGCTGCTGCCGCAGCGCCCGCTGCCAGGATCGTGCGTCTGGTCGAACCCATAATCTGTATTACCTCGACTATTGATCGTAATCGCCGGCGCGGCGGGGGGCAAGTGGAATGCGTCGGTGGAGCAAACTGAAGCCCGGCTCGCCTGCGGGCAAACTGCGCCAAGCCTTTGCTCTGCAAATATTGCGCAAATTGCGGACAGCCGGTGGAGGAAAGTCATCCGCCCACGTTTGTTTCTTCCATGACCTCACGCATGAATTTCCGCACGTCGATGGGAAGATATTTCACACACTGAAAGCGCTGATGTTTGCGCCCGGTCTTCTAACGGCTGATTACTGGTCAGGCCGCATTGCAAGTTGGGTCCGGCGCTGCATCCGCCAAGAAGCGGATCATTTAATGTCGTTGTAGGTGCAACTCGCGGCGCGCCCGCTCGAGCTTTTCTTTTAAGTGAGGAGGCGAAGGATGTGTAGCTGTGAATTCGTCCTCAAGACGACGCCGCTCGGCGATGTCTTTTTCGACCTCGTCCTTGTTTCCTAAGTAGAACGCGATCGCGCCATAGACCTGCTCAAGACTGAGGGTCGGGAAATGCGACGGATTGCCTCCGCCGACTCGCTCCGGTGAAAGAAAAAGATAAGATGAGCTAGCGGCACACGGCTCCCCACCAGGTAAAAGCTGTCGTGCCGCGCTTCAACGTAGGTCTTTTCCATGGCCCTCGATACCCTCAGTTTATCCCACCATTACACTTAAGAATGGTTCCGTGTATTTGACCGATGAACCGGCTGCGCAATCGCCTCATCCTCGTTTTCGTGCTGGCCACCTTTTTCCCGCTGTGCCTCACATTGTGGACCACGCTTAACCTCCTGGAACTAAGCCGCGGGCTCTTCAATTCCCCGCTGGCGCAGCTTGACGAGGTCTCAAAGTCGCTTGAAACGACGGGGCAAAAACTTTATCAGCAGGCGCGCGAGGCGGTGCGCCGCGATGCGGCGGAACGGCGCGTAACCCCCCGGCGGCTGACGCCCGCGCAAGCCCAGACCTTTTGGGATTCCGGCGCGCCGGAGCAGTTCGAGTTCTCCGGCCAAGGCGGAAACATGCTCGATTATTACGTGCGCGGCAAAGATGAGGTGCTGGTGTACTCCAGGCCGCTCGGTCTTCCGATGAGCGCCCTCACACGCCAGTATGCCGATGCCCGCAAGGCCGTGGAGGAATCCTCTACACGCGATTTGCGCAAAGGCTTCAGCGCCACATTGGTGGTGGTGGTGGCGAGCCTTTGGCTCGCCGCATTGATCGCGCTGGTGTATGTCGCGCACCGCATCAGCCGGCCGGTGCACACATTAACTGAAGGGCTCGGCCGCGTGGCTGCCGGCGATCTTTCGGTTCGCTTAGCCGAAGGCGGGTCCGACGAAATCGGCGAAGCGGTCGAAGCATTCAATCACATGGCCGCGCAGCTCGAACAGGCGCGGGAACGGCTGATTCATCTCACCCGGCTGGCTACCTGGCAATCCGTCGCACGCAAAATGGCGCACGAGCTCAAGAACTCGCTTACACCCATCCGGCTCACAACGGAGGAGATCGCCAGCCGGGCCGGCGCGGCCGATCCTGCGTTTCTCGAACAGGCTTCGCAAATCGTGGCCGAGGAGGTGAATACTCTGGAGCGCCGCGTCCGCGCGTTCTCGGAATTCGCCTCCGAACCTCCTGTCATCCCAGCCGAAATCGATGTGAACGCAATTGTCGAGGAGCGCGTCTGTCTTCTCAAGGCCGCCCATCCGGAAGTGGCGTATGAGCTTCGCTTGTTGCCGCAGCTTCCGAAGGCCGTGGCCGATGCGGATCTGATTAAAGGCGTGCTGACGAATTTGTTGGAAAATGCGGCAGAAGCGGTAAAGGCCGGCGGCGTTGTAATGGCAAAGACCGGCCTCACGGGGGAAAAATTGCGGGTGGAGATTCACGATTCCGGGCCGGGGCTGAGCGCGCAGGCTCGATCCAGCTTGTTCGAACCGGCGATCTCCTTCAAAAAGGGCGGCATGGGACTGGGACTCTCCATTGCGCGGCGCAGCGCTTTGCTGTGCGGCGGCGACCTGGAGGCTTTGCAGGGCGAGTTAGGCGGCGCGGCTTTCCGCCTCACGCTCGCCGTGGCGAATGGCGCGAACGGGAAACTGCAATGAAACGCGTTTTAATCGTCGACGACGAGGAAAACATTGGCCGGTCCCTGCGCTTGATTCTCGAGCGCGAGGGCTATTCCGTCGGCACGTGCGTGAACGCGGCCGAGGCGCGGGCCATCTCACAGCGGCCGGATCTATACATGATCGACGTGCGGCTTCCCGATGCCAACGGTATCGAACTAGTGCGTTCGCTGAGATCGCAGGATATTAGCGCGCCGATCGTGATGATCTCGGGTCATGGCACCATAGCCGAAGCCGTCGAGGCCACTCGCGCGGGAGCTTTCGACTTTTTAGAGAAACCCCTCAGCCGGGATAAGGTGCTGCTTTCCATCAAGCATGCACTGGCCGAATCCGAGCTCCGGGAAGAAAATCAGCGATTGAAGGAAATAGCGGGCAATGGCTCTCGCATGATCGGCGCAAGCCCGGCATTTCAAAAAGTACTGGAACAAGCGACCATGGCGGCGAGAACCGATGCGCGCGTGCTGCTGACGGGCGAATCCGGAACCGGCAAGGAATTACTGGCTGCGCACATTCACGCATCCAGCCCTTTTTCGAACGGGCCATTTGTAAAAGTGAACTGCGCCGCTATTCCGATGGAACTAATCGAAAGCGAGTTATTCGGCCACGAAAAAGGCGCGTTTACGGGCGCGGCTTCGGCGCGGCGCGGTAAATTCGAGCTGGCGCACGGCGGCACGCTGTTCTTGGACGAATGCGGCGATTTGCACGCATCGTCGCAGGCCAAGCTGCTGCGAGTATTACAAGAAGGCGAATTTCACAGAGTCGGCGGAGAACAGGCTATACAAGTATCGGTGCGCGTGCTCGCCGCGACAAATCGGGATTTGCGCGAAATGGTCGCTCAGGCAAAATTTCGCGAGGACCTTTACTATCGCCTGTGCGTCATGCCGGTGCGCGTGCCCGCGTTACGCGAGCGGCCCGAAGATATCCGCCCGCTGGCGGAATACTTTTTGGCGGAATTTTGCGCGCGTAACAATTTTCGCCCGAAGACATTTGCGTCCGACGCAATCGAAGCGCTTCAAGATTACTCTTGGCCGGGGAATATTCGAGAGTTGCGAAATGTAGTCGAGCGCATGGCGATTCTCGCGGGGAAAGACCTGATTGAAGCGGAATCCGTCCCGGCGGAGGTGCGCTTTCCAAAAAATCATATACAGCGGGGGAATCTGCGCGCCACGCGGGAATCGGCCGAGCGGGAACACATCCTGCGCGCATTGAAAGAGTCCGAGTGGAACGTCTCCAGCGCCGCGCGAACGTTGGGAATGGAGCGCACCAATTTGCACAAGCGCATTCGCGCGTTGGGAATCGAACGAGAGAAGTAAACCAAAGAAAAAGGGCCGCTTCTGCCCCGAAGCGGCCCTAAAATTTATAGCCCTTGCAGGCTAGCCAAGAACCCTATGGGCGGTTCACGTTCTCGGCTTGGAGCCCTTTCGGACCCCGCTTGACCTCGAATTCCACCTCCGCCCCCTCCTCCAGGGTCCGATAACCGGACATCTGAATGGCCGAGAAGTGAACGAAAACGTCCTCGCCGCTGGCGCGCTGGATAAATCCATAGCCCTTGGCGGCGTTAAACCATTTCACAACACCCTTTTCTCTCACTACTTTGATATCTCCTATTTACTTGCCCGGCCAAAGGCCGGGTGTTACCAAAACTTTGCTATTGTCGCATGAAAGTGCATTGTTTGCAATACGAAATTGTCCTGTGGACATATACACCGCAGGTCTGATTCGGTACTTCATGAAGCACTTTCAAACATCATGTTATCTTCAGTAAACACGTGCCAAAAATCACTTACATCTCTCATTCGGGAGACAAATCCGAAATCGAAGTGCCGGTGGGCGAGTCTGTAATGGAGGGCGCAGTAAGGAACGGAATTGACGGGATCGTAGCAGAGTGCGGCGGGTCCTGCTTGTGCGCTACCTGCCATGTTTACGTGGACGAGAAGTTCCTACCCTTGCTTCCTCCCATCGACGAAGAACAGGATGCCATGCTCGATTCCACTGCCTGCGAGCGGCTCCCGAATAGCCGTTTGAGCTGCCAGATCCTCGTCCGCCCGGAGCTGGATGGCCTGATCGTCCGCATGCCCGAATATCAGAAATAGAGTGTTTGTGGGGCCGGATGCCATCCGGCGCGCGGTTGCCAACCGCGCTGTTCGGGGTTAGTTAAAAAGGGCGGGGTCACCGGCAGGTTTGGCAACCTGCCCAACAGGGAGTAGAAGGAAATGTCCGCGGGAGTAGTAATCGCCGGAGGTGGGCAAGCGGGTTTTCAGACCGCTTTCTCGTTGCGAGCCGAAGGCTATCAAGGCCCGATCACGTTGATCGGCGAAGAGCCGTACGTGCCCTACCAGCGGCCGCCCCTGTCCAAAGGGTTCGTGCTCGGTACGCAAACTGAAGATCACGTCTGGCTGAGGCCGGAAAGTTATTACAGCAGTCGCAATATCCGAATTCTGTCCAGCGAACGAGTGACCGCGATAGAGACTCCCGAACATCGCGCGCGGCTCGCGTCGGGTACGGCTATCCCGTACGACGCCTTGGTAGTCGCAACCGGCGCCAGCAACCGCATGCTGCCGATTCCAGGGGCGCAGTTGGATGGAGTTTGTTATCTCCGAACGCTCTCGGAAGCTATCGAAATTAAGCAGCGCCTGGAGCAGGCCCAGAGGGTGGTGGTGATCGGCGGCGGTTTCATCGGATTGGAAATTGCCGCGTCCGCGCGCACGCTGGGCAAAACCGTAACTGTGCTCGAAGCGCTGCCGCGTTTGATGGCCCGCGTGGTCGCTCCCATAGTTTCGGAATTTTTTTTCCGCGTGCACACAACCCGCGATGTCGAGGTCTTACTAAATTCGACAGTTCGGGAGATTCGCGGAAGTGGAGGAAGGGCCGGCGAAGTGGTGTTGCAAGATGGCGCCTCGCGCCCCGCGGATCTGGTTATCGCCGGCATCGGCATCTTGCCGAACACAGATCTCGCACAAGAGGCCGGTTTGCCCGTGGCGAACGGCATCTACGTGGACGATTTCCTCACAACGGCGGATAGCCGTATTTACGCCATCGGCGATTGCGCCGAGTATCCCAATCCATTCGCAGGATCGCGGGTGCGCCTGGAGTCGGTGCAGAACGCAGTCGAGCAAGCCGTGTGTGTGGCAAAAGCCATTGCCGGAAAAGCGGCGCCATACCGCGCCACACCCTGGTTTTGGTCGGACCAGTTCGACCTGCGGCTCCAGATGGCGGGATTGCCCGCGAGACACGACCGCGTCGTGGTCCGAGGCCATCCCGAAGAAAGCAAATTCTCCGCGTTCTATTTCCGCAATGGCGAGCTTTGCGCGGTGGATTCGGTGAACCGCCCAGCGGATCATCTCGCCGCCCGGAGACTGATCGGAAATGGAACGGCGCTAACGCCTGAGCAGGCAGCCGACGAAGGGTTCCAGTTGAAGCGCTTATTGGATTAAAGCTGGTTGGATAAACGCTAAGCCGCCACACGCGTCAAAATCTGTTCGAGTTTGCGCAGGCTCTGCGGCTCGCCCATCGCGATCAGATAGTCGCCAGCCGCGATTTGTGCCTCGGCCGGCGGATTGAACAGCATCCCGCCGCCGGCTCTGCGGATTGCGAGCACAATGACGCCGGTTTCTCGCCGGATCTGCATTTCGGCAAGCGTTTTGTCGGCGAAGGGACTACCCGGCTCTACCAATATCTGCTCGATCCCGACCTCCAAACCCATGTTGCGCGTGGTGAATTCGATGAACTGCTGCACGTGCGGCTTGACGATAGCCTGCGCCATGCGATGGCCCGTGCTGTTGTAAGGAGCGAAAACGAAATCGGCGCCCGCCCGCCGCATCTTTTGTTCCGAGCTTTCCTCGGCCACGCGCGCGGAAAGCTGGAGCTTGGGATTCAGCGTCTTGGCCGTGAGGATCACGAACAAGTTGTCGGCATCCGAGGCTAGTGTCGCGATCAAACCTTTCGCGCGCATAATACCGCAATCGCATAAAGTTTCATCGCGGCTGGCATCGGCGAGTACGGCGAGCATGCCGCGCCTAATTGCCATTTCGACGCGTTCCTCCTGGTTATCGACAACCACGAACGGAACTCCCGCCTGGCGCAGCTCGTCAGCCGCGCCGCGGCCAACGCGTCCGAAGCCGCACAGGATAATGTGTCCTTCCAATTTCTCAATCATGCCCTTTACCCGCCGCCTTCCAAAATATTGATTCAACTCCAGCTCGATCACGGTCTGCGTCATCGCTCCGATCGCCAGCAGCATCACGATCACGCCGAACAGGATCAAAAAGGAGTTGAAAATCCGGCCCGCCCTGCCCAGCGGATGGATTTCGCCATAGCCCACCGTGGTGACGGTGGTGAGCGTCATGTAAAACGCATCGAACGCCGGATAATGCTCGATCCAGATGAAGCCGAGCGTGCCTCCGCCAAGGATTAGAACGATGGCGACGGCGATAAAAGCCAGCCGCCGGCGGAGTTGTCCCATGTTGTCTATCCTGGCAGAGCCCAGCGGCCAACCGCCAGCGGATTGCTACAGCGCTGCGCGGTAAAGTTCCAGCGCGCCCGCGGCATCCAGCGGCCTGGGATTGAAGCGGCCCGTCCATTGCGCGCTAGCTTCATCCGCCAGCCGAGGCAAAGCTTCCTCGGGCACCCCGGCTTCGCGTAGCGTCAGCGGCAGTGCCGCCATTTCCGCCAAATCCCGGAGGCGTTGTTCGAGATCTCCGGAATACAACTCGTGGTAACGGGCGCCCGCCACCAGCTGATTCCAGCGCACCACGTGCGGAAGCATCAGGGCGACGGCAACTCCATGCGGAAGACGATAACGAGCCTGTAACGGGCTCGCGCACGCGTGCGCCGCGCCGAGCATCGAATTCTCTACCGCAAGCCCTCCAAAATGCGCTCCCAACAGCATGCCTCCGCGCGCCTGCAAATCGGACGGATTCCGCAGCACGCGCTCATAAGCGCAATTGATGAGCCGCCAGGCGGACCGTGAGAAGCATTCCGATAACGCGTTATGGCGGGTGGTCACCAGAGTTTCGACCGAGTGTGACAAGGCGTCGTAGCCTGTTGCCGCGGTAAGCTCCTTCGATTGCGACATCGTGAGTTTCGGATCCAAAATCGCGACTCGAAACGACGCTTTGGGATCGCCGCACGCCATGCGCGCGCCGCTGGCCGTATCGGAGACGATACAGAAGCTCTGGGCTTCGCTTCCGGTTCCGGCGGTGGTCGGGATGGCGATCATCGGCAGCATCGGCCGCGATGCTTTCCCGTAGCCCAAATAGTCGCGGATCTTCCCGCCATTCGATACCAGAAAATTGATGCCCTTGGCGCAGTCCATCGAACTGCCTCCGCCTATGCTCACGATCAAGTCTATGTTATGGGGCGCGGCGCGGTCGCGTCCGGCCTCGATCATCGCGGCCGTCGGATTTACGGTGAAATTGTGGAACGCGACCACCTCCATTCTCCGCGCCTTCAAGGACCGGATCGCCTCCTGGGCGTGGCCCGCCTCCACGATTCCGGGATCGGCCACCACCAGGCAGCGGCTGCCGCCCAGTTCTCTGGCAATTTCACCGAGCCGGGAGAATTCGCCTGCGCCGAACACTACTCTCGTACGCGGACGAAAGTCGAACGGAGTCATAATTCAGGATACTTTAGCGCGCCTGAGCAAGGTCCCCACGGCATCGACGCAGAGCACGGCAGCGTGTTTAGACGCGGGTTCAAGTCCGCCGACAAGCTCCTCTACGATCGCGGGAGTCAATTCCGCAAGCTCAGCGCGCGATTTGCCCGTCATCCATTCCGTCAATGCCGACCCGGCGGCAATGGACGCGGTGCAGCCGCGCGTTTGATAGCGGGCTTCGGCCACGCGACCGTTTTCGAACCGCGCCGAAAGCCGCATAGTGTCGCCGCAGGCAGGATTGGCGACATCGACCGTGAAGGCAGGAGCCTGAAGGGCCCCGACATTACGCGGATTACGGAAGTGGTCGAGAGCGCGTTCAGAATACATCTGTGCTTCAATTTTCCCGGTGCTGTGGGGCAGGCTTCAGCCCGCCTCCGCGATTGCGTGAAGTATAACCACTACCGTTGGGTCCACTCCGCGCGCATCGCGCCCCGGTCGAGCTCCTTGCCGCGAATGTAAACCTTCGCGATTTTTCGTGTGTTCGCGATATTCTCCAGCGGATTCGCATCGAGCACAATAAAATCCGCGCTCTTGCCCGGTGCGATCGTGCCGAGTTGGTTAAGCTTCATCACCTCGGCCGAAGTCTTCGTCGCCGCGACGATCACCTGAGCAGGCGTCATCCCAGCCGTCACCATGTCCGCCATCTCTTGATGCGCGTCCCAGCCTACGGTTGTTCCGGAGTCGGTGCCAAACGCAATCTTTAGGCCCGCGGCATTTAGCTTCGAAAGATTACGTGCCTGGAGGTCGAAGAAATCGCGCGCGCGCTTGGCCGCTTCCGGCGTCCTGGCGGCCTGGGCGTCGCGAGCCTTCTTCACTTCACCGGCCGGGACCGTTTCGCTCATGAAGGCGAAATCCTCTTCACTATTGCCTTTGTCCGGAAGGTTCGGTGTCACGAAAACATTTGGATGTTGTTTCCACAACTGAATCAGTTCGTCATCCACATCACGGTCGCGAACGCCGTGCATAAAGCCGTCGATGCCGGAACGAAGCAGTTCCTTCGCATCCGCCAAATAATAAATATGCGCCGAGACGCGGAGGTTGTGCTTGTGGGCCTCATCGATCACGGCGCGATAGAGCGGCGGCGTCAGCTTTTCCACGGTTCCGTTGCGATCGTCCACCCAGATCTTGACAATGTCGACCTTTTTCGCCGCCAGCTCCTGAACCGCTTTCCGGCCATCCGCCTCGGTTGAGATACCGTACGCGACCGGCCGCCAGTAGTCGGCGCCTGGTCCGGCGTTTGGCCTGCCCATGCCGCGGCCGGCGGTCCGAAGCAGGGCCGCGCCGGGGACGGGCTCAGCGCGAATCTGGAACGCGATGTCTCCCGGGTCTGTGCCCATATTGAATGTTGCAGCTACTCCGTAATACGCGAGGCGGCGCAGATGATCGATCAGATTCTCTTTGGTATAAGTATCTTTGCCGATTTCGCCCGTACGAATAATCGCCCAGCCAAGGTGCGTGTGCGCATCGACAATCGCCGGCATTACCGTTTTCCCGGACAGATCCACCTTCGCCGCTCCGGCGGGCGCGCGCACCTCGCCCTTCTTGCCTACCGTGGTGATTCGGTCGTTCTGGATCAAGAACGCCGAGTTCTCAATAGCAGCCGAGCCGTCGCCGGTAATCAATCGCGCGCCCTCGAACAGCACGGCGTTTTGTGCATTTGCAGCAGGCAGTAAAGCAGCGGCGAAAACAATGAGTAAAGGCGCTTTCATACAGATCCCCCCTCCGGGTCAGTATATAACCGGAAAGCGTTGCAACATCTATTCCAGGCGAATCCGTCCCAATCGTAAACCCGCATCCTCCGCCGCCAAAGTCGGCAAGCAAGCCCGCGCCTAATTGCAGAAGCTGGCATGCATAACCGCCAAACTCAAACCGGAAAAACCCGGGTGGGATTTTACCAAACGCACCCACCAACGAACAAACCATCTAATGTGAATCTATTAATCGGAGGCGGCGCTAAGCTTAAACTAAAGATCATGCTCCGCGCGCAAGCCCTGCTCCTCCCCGCGTGCGCCACCGTCCTGTGCGCCGCCAATTTCTCCGGGGCGGCCGCCTTCGATTACGCCAAGGCCGCCGTCGGTTTCGGCCCGCGGCCTGCCGGCTCCGAGCCGGACAAAAAACTCCAAGCCTACATCGCCGAGCATTCGCGCGTTCCCGGCGCTCAGGTGACCGAGGATTCATTCATCGCAAAGACTCCTCGCGGTGACGTGCCGATGAAAAACATCATCGTCAAATTCCCGGGCTCCAGCGGCCGCGCGATCGCGATCACCGGCCATTTCGACACGAAATACTTCCCTGGACGCCATTTCGTAGGCGCGAATGACGGAGGCTCCTCCACCGGCCTGCTCATCGAGCTCGCTCACGTCCTCGCGGGAGAAAAGCGAACCGATGACGTATACGTCGTTTTTTTCGATGGCGAAGAGGCCTTCGGCGAATGGACTGGTACCGACAGCGTCTATGGCAGCCGCCACTTGGCCGAGAAGTGGCGCATGGACGGCACTCTTCGCAAGCTCAAGGCCCTGATAAATGTCGACATGATCGGCGATAAGAGCCTGAACATTCTTCAAGACACGAACTCCGACCCGAACCTTCGCCGCCTGGTCTGGAAAGCGGCCGCCGACCTCGGCTACCAAGCCTATTTCACGAATCAATCCGAGCCGATGGACGATGACCACATGCCCTTCGCCCGCCTAGGCGTGCCGGTCCTCGACATCATCGATTTCGATTACCCGCCCTGGCACAAGGACGACGACACGCTCGACAAGATCGGCCCGCGGAGTCTGGAGATCGCCGGCACGGTAGTGGTCGAAGCCATCCACCGCCTTGAGCGCCAGTGAAATCGCAAGATCGCCTGGCGATCGTTGCGTTCGCCCTCGCCCGCACTGGCTTCTGCGCCTACCGCGCCGCGACGCAATCCCTGACTCACGACGAGGCGTTCTCCTACAACAACTACATCGGCGGCGGGTGGAACCGAATCTACCCTTTCGCGTATGACGCGAATCACCACGTCCTCTATTCAATCCTGGCGAAACTCTCCGTCCACGTTTTCCGCACCTCCGAGTTCACCGTCCGCCTTCCCAGCGTGGTCGCCGGGTTTTTCTTGGTTGCCGGAATCTATTACGTCCTCGTCGACGCCGTCTCCTCACGCGCCGTGCGCTGGACCACGCTCATCGCGCTAAGCCTTCATCCGCTACTTCTCGATTTTTCCGTCGCCGCGCGTGGATACGGACTCTCGCTCGCTCTGCTCGTATGGGCCATCCATGCTTTCCTTCGCAACCACGACCTTCTCGCCGGCATTCTCCTGGGACTCAGCATCTCGGCCAACGTGACGGTGGTTGTCCCGGCCGCCGGACTGGTTCTCTGTCCCTTCTTGCTTCGCAGTGGCGATTCCGAAAAGCGCATCCAGAGCTGCTTGACGATCGCTTTCGCGGCAACGGGCGTCGCCCTCGCGATCTGTTACGAGCCAATGAGGAAAGTCTCCGCTAATAATTTTTACGTCGGAACTCCGGGTTTACTCGACTCGGTGCTCAATCTCGTTTATTCTTCGTTTCGGTCTTCGCTTACGCGCGCGGGCTTGTTCGGCACGCCGCAAGCCGCGTCCTATGTTCAGCGCTTTTTGCTTCCGGTAATCGCGATTTTCGTGTGGGGCAGGCTGCTAGCCTACGGCCGGTTGGCACCCCGTCTGGCGCCGCTGGTCATGCTCTCAACGTCAATCCTCGGACTTCTCGCCGGCCATTACGCGATCGGACTGAACTACCCCATCGACAGGCTCGGCATGTATCTGGTTCTTTTGTTCGGGATTTCTTGGGCGATCGCTGTTTCCGCCGGCAAAAGCGCGCTCGTCCGCTGGGCCAATGCGGCCCTCGCCGCGCTGCTCATAGTGCAGTTCGCCACGCAGCTCCACACGCGCTATTTCCTTCTGTGGAAATCCGATGTCGCCCTCAAGCAGATCGCGCGCCTTCTTGTGGATGAAACCAGCAAGCCTGCCGATAAACCCCCTCCTAATTCCGTAAACGTAAGCGCCACCTGGTATCTTCAGCCGACACTCGAGTTCTATCGCACCTACTACCGCATCGCCGCGCTTCAGCCGGTGAAGCGAACCGAGCCCACGCCTCTTGAAGGATTCGATTTCTACGTGCTGGATACCGCGGGCGATAAAACAATTGCGCCGGATGCCGTGCAACGCCTGATACCGCTATACAAAGACCCGGTTTCCGAAGTCCTGCTGGCCAAAGCCCGATGAGGAAACGAAACGACATTCTCTTCTGGGGATGTTTGTCCGGCGGCGTCCTGGCCTCTCGCCTCTGCCACACAAATGTGCTCTGGTCTGACGAGGACTATCATCTCGCCGCCGCTATTCAGGCTCTGCATGGCAAACTGCCGTATCGCGATTTCTGGTACGACAAGCCGCCCCTCAATCTGGCGTTCTATCTATTGTTCGGCGCCAGGACCGGCCTGCTTTTACGTATCGCCGATGCCGCCTTCGTATGCCTGTGCTGCGTGATCGCATATCGCTTTGCCGCCGGTCTCTGGTCAAAGCGCGAAGGTTATATCGCCGCTGCCCTGCTAGCTTTTTTCCTGATCTTTTCTTTAATTCCCGGCGTCCTGCCTCTCGAACCCGACACGCTCATGCTTGCTCCCCACCTCGCGGCCGTCTATCTCGCATGGCGGCGTAAACCTGTCCTCGCGGGCATCGCGGCCGGGATCGCATTCCAGCTAAACGTCAAAGGAATTTTCATACTTGCGTTCGCCGCCTTATTCGGCGGCTGGCTCGACCTATTTACCGGCTTCTTGATTCCCAACGCAATCGTACTCGGGTGGCTAACGGTTACGAAGATCTTCCCCGACTATTGGGCGCAAGTCTGGCGATGGGGATGGCTCTACGCAAACAGTTCCCCGGCGAAGGCAGGCGTCCTAAGCTTAGTTGGCTGGTTCGGCTTCCACGCCGCTCTTCTGATCGCCGCGATCTGTTTTTGGAGCCGCGAACGCTCCCGCACGCTGGCATGGTTCGCGCTGGCGCTAGTCTTCACACTAGTCGATTTGCGCCCCGCCCCGCGCTATTTCAACTTGCTCCTTCCCCCGCTGCTCATCGCGGCCGCCGGTGGAGCAGGCTTTAGCCTGCAATCGGGGCTTCAGCCCCGGCGAATTGTGCCCGCCCTTGTAATCCTCACCCTCCTCATCCCGCTCATCCGTTTCATCCCCGCCTATGTCCACCCCCTCGCCCACGCCGACACCGCCATGGACCGCGAAAGCCGTCAAGCCGCCGGGATCGTCAGCGCCGCGGCAAAGCCGGTCGACACGATCTTCATCTGGGGCTACCGTCCCGATATCGTCGCCTATACGCGCCTACCCGTCGCCGGCCAGATGTGGGATTCGCAGCCGCTAACAGGAGTCCCCGCCGACCGCCATCTGT
This sequence comes from Bryobacterales bacterium, assembly GCA_019261985.1. GTDB lineage: Bacteria > Acidobacteriota > Terriglobia > Bryobacterales > Bryobacteraceae > Palsa-187. Next base: position 13,762 of record JAFAQY010000022.1, read on the forward strand.
CGGAAAATCGCCCCGTCGATATAGCCTGGGCCGCGCGAAACCGCGGGCTCGCGCCGGCTTACGCCACATTCATCGTCGACGGTCTCAGCCAATACAACCCGCGGCTCGACATTCACCTCTATCCGGAGCTCGCGCAATGGCTCACGCATTATTGCGAGATCGGGCGCGCGGGCGGCATCGTCGTCTACCGCTTCTGCCACCCCTACCGGGTGCGCCTAATCGCTGTTCTCGGCGGCGTGTTCTCTCACAAATTGCAGGATGTCGAAATGCTTGATCTCGCGCCCCGGGAAAAAACTGTTCACCGCGGCCTGAACGTCCTCGAAGACCTGGAAAATCGTGTGCAGCTTGGTCAGCAGCAGCAACTCCACATTCCTCTTATTGGGATTCACCAACTTCAGAGCGCCGTGCTGCTTCTTGAGCGACGTAAAGCAGATCACGAGCGTGCCCAAGCCGGTGGAATCGACGTACTCCACATGCGTCAGATCAAGGATGATGTTGAAGTGCCCTGCCGCTGCAGCCTCATTGATTTTTTGGCGGATGCTACTGGATTCTCCAACGGTCAGCCGGCCCTTGAGAGCCAAAACGACAATGCCCTCGCGTTCGCTCTCCTGAATTTCGAGACTCATTCAATGAGTGTAGCCTCTCTGCACATCACTCATACTTCAACGCGATGAGCGCGTCTGCCCCGGCGGCCCGCAGCGCTGGCGGAAGCGCGGCCGCGAGGGCTACCAACAGGATGCAACCAACAGGAGCGGCAACACTCGAAAAATCAGTCGGCGTGACGGCGTACAACTGCGAGCTAAGGTACCGCCCGAATGCCAGACCACTCGCGAGGCCGGCGCCGATGCCGGCAAAGACGAACGCCGCCGTATCGGATAAAATCTCGCGTACAACCCACTCGCGGCTTGCGCCTAACGCGATCCGGATGCCGATTTCACGGGTGCGGCGGAGAGTTGCATAATTGATCACTCCGTATAGTCCAACCGCCGACAGCAGCAACGCAAGAACCGAAAAAAATCCGGCCAGGATGGCGAGCAGACGCTCGCGCAGCAACGTGCTATCGATTTGGTCCTGGAGCAGAATGCTGCTTCGAACCGAAATGTCGGGCGCGGCGACGGCAATCCGCTTACGGAGATCCGGAATCAGCGGAGCGGGCGCGGCAGCGGTCCGGACGCTCAAGGTCGCCAGGCCGATCTGCTCGAGCGGCGTGTAGATGGACGGCTCTACCGGCTCGCGCAGGTTGTTCCAACGGGCGTTTCCCACCACGCCCACGATCTGCTCGCGAATCGGATCGGGATCGTCGCCGATTTTTTCGAACCGCCTTCCAATCGGGTCCCGGCCGGGAAAGAACGTATCCGCGAATGCTTGATTCACGATCACGGAACTGGACCCGGCAGCGATCTCTTCGGGGAGGAAGTCGCGGCCGGCAATCCAGCGGATCCGCATCGTCTTGAAGAAACCCGTGGCTATGGGCACCTCGCGCGGGCGGATGGTTTCGGCGGGTCGGCCCGGCAGGCGAATTACCGGCATCTGGATAAATACGATGTCGCCTCCCATCGGCCGCTGCTGCGAAATGCTGGCTGATTGTACACCCGGAAGCGCCCGTATGTACGCGAGCAGATCGGAATCCGACTTTGGAGCCGGGCTCACGGGCTCGCTGGGGGCGATTTCAAATAGGGCAACATTTCCGGGGTCGAAGCCAAGATCGACCGTGGTGAGCCTGCGAAAGGAGATGAGGAGCAGGCCCGACAGGAATAGCACCGCAACGCTAAACCCGACTTCGGTGGCGAGCATCCACCGGAGTGGTCCGACGCGGCTTGAATGCTGCAATCCGGCCGCTTTGAACCCCGTAGCGGGTGAAGCAGCCGAGGCTCGCAACGCGGGGACGATCCCGAACAGCATTCCGGCGAGGAGGCTCAGCCCCGCGGCAAATGCGAGCGTCGCCGCGCGCGGCTCCACATCAAGCCAGGCCGGGAACTCGGGTGAGCCCAGGCGCGCAACCATAGCAGGCGCGGCAAACGCGGCGAATCCAACAGAAAGGACGCACGCAGCCACGGCCACTTGCGCGCTTTCAATCAGCATTTGCCGGATGAGCCGAAGCCGGCCCGCGCCGAGCGACACACGAAGAGCCATCTCAGCATCGCGGGCCGAGGCTCGCGCCAGCGTCAGCGTTGCGACGTTCGAGCATGCCAACAGCAGCAGCAGCGCGCAGATCAAAACAAGAATCCAAAGGGGACGGCGGAATTGAATACGAAATAAAGAATCGGCCCCGCTGGAGGCATCGCGAATCAGCAGCGGCGCGTTCACGAGTTGTTCGATCTGAGTTCCGCGAAGGCTCCGGGGCGGGTTGATACGAACACGCTCGCGAAGGAAGTTGGTGAGCGTTGCGGCGAGGCGATCGCGCAATTGGGCGCGATTGACTTCGCGACGCACGCGACCCCACACGCGGAGGCCGCCGTCATCCGGATCGGTGGTGCGAAGGTCGGCCACGGCGGAAAGCGGAAGCCAGGCATCCACCAGGTATCCAGGTTCGACGCCAAAAAATGAAGGCGCGGCAACACCGACAATTTCATAGGACTGACCTGCGAATCGTAAACGCTCTCCGAGCGCAGCCTGGCTGCCGCCGAAGTGGCGTCTCCAAAAACCGTAGCTGATGACCGCGACTCGGCCGGGATTGGCCGCCGAGTCGTCTTCCGCCTGGATGAGCCGGCCTCTCGCCGGCCTAACGCCGAGAACGCGAAAGCCTTCGCCGGAAATGGCTTCGACGCGAAGGTTCTCGGCGAATCCGCCTGCATCGTCAAACAGCGATAGCCGCAAGCCCGGCGTAATCGCAAAAAGTTCCGCCCGCCCCGCGCCCGCATCCCGGAGCAGCCGGTATTGCGGATAGCTGAAGGAAGCCGAGAAGTGCGGTTGGTTGTCAGGGCTGGAGAATCCCGGCTGCAGCCGGGCCAGATCGATGAGTTCGCTAGGGGCGGCAACCGGCAATGGGCGGAAGATGAGCGCATCAATAAGCTCGAAAGTAGCCGTGCAGGCGCCGATCGCAAGAGCAAGGGAGATAATTGCGGCGAGGCTCGATTTCCGGTATTTCGCGAGCATTCGCAAGCCGAAGCGGAAGTCCTGCAGAAGAGATTCGATCCAGACGGCGGATTTTACGTCCCGGCTGGATTCGCGTATCCGCAGAGAATTACCGAGCTGCCGGCGGGCGAGGCGTTCGGCCTCGGCGCGAGGAACTCCTTCGCGGATCAGGTCCGCGCCGCGCTGATCGGCGTGAAACTGGAGTTCCTCGGCAAGATCAGCGGCGGCCCGGCCGGGCCGCAGCGCGTTGGCGATCCGTGAGAACCACGACATAAGTAGCTCAAGCCTCCCGCAGAACCTGTCCGATGGCGGCAGCAACGGAGGTCCACCGGCTTTCCTCCTCTTGCAGTTGTTTCCGTCCGGCGCGCGTAATCTCGTACATGCGAGCGCGGCGTTTATTTTCCGTTGTGGTCCATTTCGCCCGGACAAGGCCGGCTTCTTCCAACCGATGTAGAGCGGGGTAGAGCGAGCCCTCCTCCACGCGAAGCAGATCGGAAATGGCCTCGATTTGGGCGGTGATGCCGTAACCGTGGAGCGGCCCGCGGCGGTCGAGAATCTTAAGGACCAGCAGTGGGAGGGAGCCTTGCAACGCGTCCGGTTTAGACATACATAGTTAGCTCAGTAAGCAGCCTTAGTATGCGCCTGTAAGGGGCAGAAGTCAAGCGCATTCGGGCTTCCTGGTCACTGTTGGGGCGAATAGCGGGTCACCCGGTCGCGGTGGGGAACAGGGGTTCTGGCGACGGATCAGTTTGGCCCGTGAGTCCGTGGGGAAGGGCGTTGACGACGGGCCTGAGGGCTGCAGGGCCACACAGCTCGCGGCGAACAAGCCCGCTCTGAGTTCGCGAACTACTCCGGCGTGCCTACAATCCGGCGCACGAGTTGATGGAAGTGCGCTCGACGCCAACCATTATCGAGATCGTTTCCCCACATCAGTTCGTGTTCTATACGTCGAGTGTTTTTAACACCGTCCGGATATAGCCGACGACATTGGGGGCCTGGAAACCCGACTGCTCACAATTGACGCGGTACTTGTCTGCGGCTTGGTAGAGCAATCGCTCTATCTCGACGTCACCTCCGGTGAATTGCTCCACCAGCGCCCTCCACCGTTGGCCAAGCGCTTTGGCGCGATCTGTACTGGGGCCTCCACCGGAATCCATATCTGCACGCACGTCGGCGATAAGCTTTGTCCAAGCTCGGTCAAAGCCTTCTCCCCCAGCCGCTTCACGCAACTTGTGAAGTGCCTCAGCTTGTTCCCGCGTGTAGTAGGGTTCAATCATGTTTGAAGTTTAACCCAACCTGCCTTCAATAACAGTCCCTGCTTCCGCTAAGGTCCCCAAGTCCGCCTACGGCAGGAAGAACCAAAACAGAAACGAGCGCGGGTAAGGAAACGCGCAAGGAAGTACGGCTGAGGATCGGCCTGTCACTCGCGCTGCCGCCTTAGCCGGACTGTATGCTTAGCCAGATATATGGTTACCCTAAGTAGCGGAGGCCTCAACTGGCTCGCTCCACTGCCGAACTCCGAAGTTGACGGAACCCGATGAGTCTTTTTCCGTAATTGATGTGCATGGACACCGTGCTCGCCGACCTGCGTTACGCCGTGCGATCGTTGGCGAAGAATACCGGCTTCGCCGCTATCGCGATGGCGGCTCTGGCACTCGGGATCGGAGCTAGCACTGCTATTTTCACCGTGGTAAATGCGGTCCTGCTGCAGCCGCTCCCTTATCCTCAACCCGATCGCATCATGAAATTGGGGCGTCAGTTTGCAACCGGCGTCGCATATTCGAACTCGATTCCGAAATACTTTGCATGGCGGCAAAACCAAGCCTTCCAAGCCATGGCTATCTATGATTTCGGCGCGCTCGCCATGAATTTGGGTTCGGGTGATCCGCCCCAGCCGGTCAGAGCTGTTCACGTTTCGGGCGAGTACTTCAAGGTCTTTGGTGTCTCGCCGCTCATGGGCCGCACTTTCAGCGACTCGGAAGACTTGCCGAAGGGGCCGGCGGTGGCCGTCATTGGTTATGGCCTTTGGCAATCCCGTTTGGGAGGAGTCCGCGATATTGTCGGGCGAACGATCCTGCTGAATGCCGCGCCCTACGTGGTCGTCGGAATTCTTCCGCCCGGATTTCAGCCGGACCCGGAGGCGGATCTTTGGCTTCCGATGCAAGCCGACCCGTTAAGCACCAATCAGGGTCATTACTTGAACGTTGCCGGCAGGCTGAAGCCTGGGATCAGCGTCGCGGCCGCACAAGCAGAGATGAAGGTTATGGGCGAGCGGTTTCGGAAAGCAAATCCGAAGTGGATGGACGACAAGGAGAGCGTCGCCGTGACTCCCATGCGGGATGCAACCACAGGCGACGTCAGAACAGCGCTGCTGGTTCTGTTTGGAGCTGTGGCGCTGGTCTTACTTATTGCCTGTGCGAATGTCGCCAATCTTCTGCTCTCTCGCGCCGCGGGACGGCAGCGCGAGCTGGCGATTCGAGCGGCCCTCGGCGCAAGCCGGGCACGCGTTGTCCGCCAGCTTCTGACCGAGAGCGTTCTCTTGGCCGGTTGCGGTGGATTGCTGGGATTTGCGCTCGGCGCGGCCGGCGTACGTGGCCTGTTACTTCTTGCACCCGGAAACATCCCGCGCTTGACGGCGACCGATGGGACACATACGGCGGTTCCTCTGCTCGACTTGCGAGTGGCTCTGTTCACCATCGCCGTCTCGGTTTTGACCGGAATCGTCTTCGGCTTGTTCCCCGCGCTCCATACGTCCAAGCCGAACCTTTCCACCGCCCTGAAGGAGGCGAGCGGCCGCTCAGGCACTGGGCTCCACCACAATCGCGTCCGGTCGGCACTGGTCGTTTCCGAGGTGGCGTTAGCTGTGGTGTTGCTTATTGGAGCAACATTGCTGATTCGAACGTTCGTGGGGTTGCGTTCGGTGAATCCGGGCTTCGATGCGCACAACGTTCTCACAGTTCAGACGTCGTTGGCGGGCGGGGCGTACGGAACCACCGCTAAGGTGAACAACCTGTCTACTCAAATCGTGCGCCGGATTGAGAGCTTACCGGGCGTGGAAGCGGCGGCGTCCGCCGTCGCGCTTCCAGTGGAAAACGGCATCGATCTTCCGTTCTCTATTGCGGGCAAGCCTTCCGCGCAGGGTGATTACAACGGCGACGAACAATGGCGCTTCGCCTCGCCGCATTACTTCCGGACCTTCAAAATCCCGTTATTGCGCGGGCGGACCTTCGATGAATCGGATAGCGGAAATTCCGCGCGGGTGGTTGTCATTAATGAGGTAATGGCTAAAAAATACTGGGGAAAAGAGGACCCGGTCGGGCAGGTCATTACGATCGGCAAGGGCTTGGGACCGCAATTCGACGATCCGCCCCGGCAGATTGTCGGCATTGTAGGCAACGTGCGAGAGAGCGGCCTGGCGAACCAGGACAGCGTAATGTATATTCCCCAGAGCCAAGTGCCGGAAGGTCTCACGGCGCTGGCCAACAATGTGATCCCGCTGTCGTGGGCGATCCGGACCGCGACCGAACCTATGTCAATGCGGGCGGCGGTTGAGCGCGAGCTGCATGCGGTGGATGGCCTGATTCCCGTTTCACGCGAGCGAAGCATGGAGCAGGTAATCACAGACGCTATGTCCCGGCAGAATTTCAATATGGTGCTGTTGAGCATCTTCGCCGGGGTCGCACTGGTGTTGGCCGCCATCGGCATTTACGGTCTGATGTCCTATTCGGTGCAGCAACGCACGCAAGAGATTGGAATCCGCATGGCGCTGGGGGCGGCCCGATCGAACATGCTGAACCTGGTGTTGAGGCAAGGGATGATGCTGGCCGGCATTGGACTCGTGTTGGGACTCGCCCTGGCGTTTGGCGCCGCGCGTGTGCTCGGCAGCCTGCTGTTCGGCGTGAAGGCGAGCGACCCGCGGACGTTCGGCGCGGTAGCCGCGATTTTGGCGATGGTGGCCTTAGTGGCGGTTTATATCCCGGCGCGGCGGGCTACCGCCATCGACCCGGCTATTTCCCTTCGCTACGAATAGATTTTTATCGCCAATCGCTGAGCCGTGGTTCGCTGCCATGGCGAGAAACAGCGAGCAAAAGACCTGCAACGAATTTATTTTGGTCCCTCGCCATTCAAGGAGAGGATGCTCATAAAGGCCTTCACTTGTTTGTCGCTGATTCGCATGTTCGGCCAGTGAATCTGGCGCCACTGTCCATTGGTTATGAATTTCGGCCGGCCGTCCCACGCGTGCGCAAGTAACAGGTTCGGCGCCGGGTAGGGCGTGCAGGGAAGCGGGGCATCATAGCAAGTGTCGGCGCCTTTGGGAACATTTAGGACCAACCCAGAGTCTGTGCGGTAAGCATAGGTGTCGCTTTTCTCGTAGGGGGTAAAGCCGTGGTCCGCTCCGGGGCGAACGACGATTCTTCGAACGATCGCCCAGGGGATATTGTGACGCGGCACGGGAAGTATTATTGCCGCGCCCGCCATACAAAAGGCAACGCCCACCGCCACCGGACGGACGCCGGCCAGATTACTTCCCGCGATGGCAACCGCCGCGGCCGCGAAACTCCAGAAAATGGTAAATCCAAAACGAGGACTCGGTCCCGTATAGAACCAAATGGCTGCAGCTATGGCTAGTACACCCGGTAGCAGCCACGCACGATTATCGCGCCGCTCCTTCCCCAGGGGAACCGATAAACCTGTGATGGACAGAGGAATCAGCACGCCGAATATGCCGGTACCCCATTGCCAAGCGTGCGCCGTCGATCCCCATCTCGTCAGGCCGCGGATCCATCCAGGAATCCATTCGAATCCCAGGGCCGTCATGATTTGCGAAAATCTAACGTTTCTCGCGGAAATCGTAATCCATAAGCGGGTAGCGTTTGCGAGCTGCGCGGGAGATCTCCAATCCACGGGAAGCGCCCCTACGGTGCTCGGATACAGGGGATATCCGCTGAGGATGGAGCCGTGAACCATCCATGGAACGATCAGACAAGCGACGGCGATCGCGCTCCATTTTATGGCTTCCCTTTTGCGGATCAATGCGGCCGCTACCAGTAATGGAGCAACGATGATTGCACTGGCCTTCAGACAAATCGAAAGCGCCGCGAGAATTACCACTGACAACGTATCGTAGGTGGTAACTTCCTCCGCCGTCAGTAGCCGGTACAAGCGGGAGCAGGCGACAAAAATCACTATCCCTACGGGTACATCCGTTAGCAGGCTTGAGATGCCGATGCTGATGGCGATTGATATCGCCGGCGCGAGTAATACAAGATCAAAAAAGCCGGCCGGGTATTTACCAGCGCGCATAAGGCGATACCCGCTTAAAACAATTTGCAGGAAAAGCACCCACATCAATACAGCGTGCGCGATGTGGTTGGAACGCCCGGTCCACGGCCCCCACTCGAGCATGGCCGCGTATAGCAGGCTGGAGGAATTAAAGGCCAAGCGGTCATTTAGGTTCGCTAAGCCTGGAACCACCGGATAGCTCCGGTTCCAGCGCACGGTCTGGATGTGGTACAAAGCGCTGTCCCAGGCGTTTCCGGAACCGGCGGCATTGTCGGCGATCCACAGCAGCACGACCAACGAGATCAGGCATCCGATCACGATGCTTCGCCGCGGCAGCCGTCGCCACCAATCGGACACTGCTGGTAATCGCCAATACCACGTCGCGGCGGATGCCAGAGAAACGATTGCCAGCGCGCGCCCGGTAACCGCAAAGAATAGATGCCAGATTTGCAGGAAGCAAACGGCGATGGCAAAGCCAACCCAGAATGCTGTGAGAACGTCGTCCTGATCTATCGAGCTGGGAGTGAAAAGCCTTTTAAATCCAAGGCCAATTCCGGCGAAACACAGCGCGAGAGCGATCGCGTAAGCAGAAATCGATAAAATGGCGAACAATTTCGGGAGCCGTCAACAGCTTTTGACAATGGATTTCAGGATATAACTTTCAGCAGTCCTCCCGCAACCCATGGACCGCGCTTGTTTGGAACACTCATAGACCGGCTCTCACAGATTTTGCGGACTTTTGAGCTTCTGCCCACACTCGCAAAAAATTTCCGCCCCAGAGCTTGGCGATGTCGCGCTCGGAGTAACCGCGGCGGAGTAGCTCCGCGGTGACGTTCGGCCCCTCACCTTCGTTCTGCCAGCCGGACACACCTCCTCCGTGGTTGAAATCCGATGCGATGCCCACGTGATCGATGCCTATTTTCTTTACTGCATACGCAATCGCATCCACGAACTGAGCCACGGTGGCGGGCGGCGCCGGTGGTCCACCCTCAGCCGCCGGGGCTTTGCGCAGATAGTTGCTGAATGCGACAACCTGGACAACTCCTCCGTTCATTTTTATTAGATCGAGTTCTTCGTCGCTTAGATTGCGCGGCGAATCCACGATCGCTTTAATCCCCGAATGTGATGCGACCACCGGAGCTTTCGTCAGCCTGAGCACCTGCTTCAGGGCCGGGGTCGTGAGCTGGGAAACATCGATGAGCATACCGAGCTCATTGAGGCGCGCAATGCCCTGCTTTCCGAGATCGGAAAGACCGCCATGTTCCTCCGGCCTATCTTTCAGAGCTACGCTCGGGCGCGAGGAATCCGACCACTGATTGTGCCCGGCATGCGTGTAGCCCAGCACCCGCACGCCGCGCTTGTACCACTCGTTCAACTGAGACACATCGGAGCCAAGCGGATATGCGTTCAGCACGCTGATCACAACCGCAAACTTGCCTTGCGCCGCGATGCGCCGCACATCGTCGGGAGAGTAGGCGATCGCCGCCCGGCTCGGATTCGCCTCCGCGACCGCCTTGATCAGGTTATACTTTATCTCGGCATCCTCGCGGGCCTTTGCGTAGCCCTCCGGCGTGCGCGGGCCTTGAGGAACGAACACAGCCAGCGCCGCGCCCTTCAAGTGCCCGCGAAAAGCTTTCGGCAAATCGAACTGAGTCTTCCCATCCTCGGCCGCGCCGGTGTAGTCGAACGGAAGATCCAGGTGACTGTCGAACGCCAGAATTCGCTTCTGGATCTGTTCGGCCCGTTTTAAGAGGTTGGCGTCTGCCGCGGTATCCGCGGCGAGGATTGGGAGTGCGGCCAACAGCACTGTAAAGTAAGGTACGCCGAAAGGTTTCATTTGTGTTCCCCCAACCGTGATATCGTAATGCATCTCTATGCGAGCAGGAAGCACCGCCCTGTTCATTGTTCTGACTGCCGCATTGACTTGCGCGCAGCCGAAGCCCGCCGGCAACCTCGTCATCGCTCAGCAAGGCTACGTCTTCGCCGGAGGGACGTATTCGGACGGCAAGAACGGCCGGATCATGAGCGGCCAGCTTTACGCCGAATTCCAGATTCCCGCCCGCCGCGCGCATCCCTGGCCCATCGTGATGATTCACGGCGGCGGCCAGACCGGGACCAATTTCACCGGAACTCCCGACGGCCGCGAAGGTTGGGCCCAATTCTTCCTTCGCGATGGCTACGCCGTCTACGTGGTCGATCAGGCAGGCCGCGGCCGCGCTGCCTATCAAGCGGAACGCTACGGGCCGCTGGGCACGGTGAGTTTGGAGACGACGCAGCAGCGCTTTGTCGCGCCGGAGCGTTACAATCTGTGGCCTCAAGCCCATCTGCACACGCAATGGCCTGGCGAAGGCAAACCCGGCGATCCGATTTTCGATCAGTTCTACGCCTCGCAGGTTCCGTCTTTGGACGATTTCACCCTTCAACAGATCCTCAATCGCGACGCAATCCTGGACTTGCTCGCCAAAATCGGCCCCTCGATTTTGTTGACCCATTCACAATCGGGCGCATTCGGCTGGCCCGTCGCCGACGCGCGGCCGGAGTTCGTAAAAGCCATCGTTGCCGTGGAGCCGAACGGCCCACCCTTCTATAACGTCGACAACATCGGCGCGCCCGAGTGGTTTCGCGATGCCTCCACGATGCAGCGTCCCTGGGGCATCACGGCCGATCCGCTTCAGTATTCCCCGCGCGCCGAAAAAGCATCCGATCTAGCCATCGTGCGCCAGGCTAAAGCCGATGCCCCAGATCTGAGCCGATGCTGGCTGCAGCGCGAGCCAGCGCGACAATTGCCGAACCTCCAGAAAATGCCGATCCTGATCCTAACGGCCGAAGCTTCCTATCACGCGCCGTATGACCACTGCACGGTGAAGTATCTGGAGCAGTCAGGAGTTCATCCCAAGTGGATCAAGCTAGCCAACGAAGGAATCCAAGGCAACGGGCACATGATGATGCTGGAGAAAAACAACGAGGCGATTGCATCGCTGATATCGCGCTGGCTCAAGTAAAGCGTGTGGGGCCGGATGCCATCCGGCGCGCGGTTGCCAACCGCGCTGGGCGGGGCTCACACACGTCCGAATACCGTTTCACGGCGGAAATAGATTGAAGAAGAAACTAGCAATCACACCTTTACAGCAACCAGCGTTATATCATCGTGCTGTTCCGCCGCCCCAATCCAATCGCGCACCTCGCGAGACACAATGGCCGCAATCTCTTCCGCCGTGGACCCGCTCGATGCACAAAGCAACTCCTTCAACCTAATCTCGCCAAACTCTTCACCTTGCTCGTTCAGCGCCTCCGGCACACCATCCGTAAATGCAAGCATCGCGTCCCCGGGAAGTAACTCGACCTCCGCCTCTTCGTACTGCATCTTCGGGAAAAGCCCCAGTGGCGGTCCACCGGCGCCCAGCTCTGTAACCTGGATGCCCGCTTCCGTGTTATGCGCCAACAGCGGTGGATTGTGCCCCGCGTTCACGAAACGCAAACGCCGCCCGTTGCTCTGCAACTGGGCGTAGAAAAACGTTGCATACTTGCTTGCCCCGCTCGATCGATAAAGAAACGAATTCATCCTCTCCGCGAGCTGCGACAAAGGCACGTCCTTCTCCGCCGAGATCACTCGCAAGGAAGCCTGCACGACCGCCATCAGCAATCCGGCGGCGACGCCTTTGCCGGAAACATCCGCCACTGCGATCCCGATCCCTCGACCGTCCAGTTCCAGGAAATCATAGTAATCACCCCCGACGGTGCGTGCAGGAAGCATGAATGCCGCCAAAGCGACGGCCCCGTTCGAAGGAGGCTCCGGCGGAAGCAAGCGTTGTTGAACCTCAGCCGCCAAGTCCAGGTCACGTCGCAGCTTCTCCTGTTCCAGGGCCCGGCCGGTCAGCCGCGAGTTCTCGATCATCAACGCGAATACTTCCGCCGCGCTGCTCAATGCTTCCTTTTCGGCAGGCGTGTACGCTTCGCGCGCCGCCGGAGGGCCCAGCAACAGCACCCCCACCATTTCAAGCTTGGTCCGAAGAGGGACAGCGATTCGCGCGCCACTCCGCGCCAGAGCCTCCATCTCTTCCGTGCGCTCCGGCTTGAATTCCCTGGCCCATCTCACCAGCGCGTCGAAATCGGAGTCTAAGAGCGTGAGCGGATGCGGGTAGTGCTTGAGCCGGTTGATCAGGAATCCTTGGGCGGGAAGCGAGCAGTCTCCGCCGCGATACGCGCCCTCGCCTGTCTGCTCCAGCAGATGCGCAGACTGCGCGCCGGTTTGTCCTCTCAGGATTGCCAAAGCAGTATCCGCAGCTTCGGCAAAAGAAGCAGCGCTCCGAACTGAGCCGGCGAACTCGTTAATCAAGTTTCCCACGGACACCACGGATTCCTTGCTGCCGATTAACATCTCCTGCACGGCCCGTTGCATCCGTAAGCGTGCCGCTCGCCAATTCGATTGCCGCTGATCTCCCATCGCTAGGAGCGGCGAAAGAGATGCAGCCCTTCGTGCGGGCACGAAGCACGCCAGTACCGTGAACCCCATGAGCAAGGCCCCTGCGCTTGTAAAAGTCAAGAAATCCGTGGGAGCAACGCCGAAGAGCAAATTGGCCATCAGCCGGGTCAGGACAGCGGCGGCGGCGAGGCCGATCGCAACTCCGATTCCGCCCAGCACGGCTCCGTCTCGCAATACTCTCAAGAGCACGTCCCGCGGCTCCGCGCCCAGAGCCATGCGCACACCGATTTCCTGGGTCCGCTCACTCATGACGTACGAAACCACGCCATAAACGCCGACGATCGCCAGAATCAGTGAAATAACCGCGAACGCTCCCAGGACGACCAAAGAAAACCGGCGGGGCGCAAAAGAACCAGCGATGGCGTCGGTCATCAAGTTCTCCCCGGAAACTGCGCGATCTCCATTGAACGATCGAAGATCCGTGCGGATCGAGTTGATGAGAGTGGCTCGGTTGACCCTGGAATGCACAATTCCGGTCACATCCGCGGCGGCGCCCGTAAGCATGCGATCGGAAATTTCGCTTAGCGGCAGGTACAACTCCGCGCGAAATTTCGCCGATGCGTCGGAATCGATTCCCGAGTGCTTCACGTGGCCCGCGATTCCAACGATTTGAAGCGCATTCCCGGACAGGCCGCGCCGGATTGATTTTCCAAGCGCATCCTGCCCCGGAAAAGTTTCGCGAGCCAGCTCTTCGTCAACCACAGCGACCCGTTGGTCCTTGTCGATCTCCGCGGCAGTGAAGAACCGGCCTCGCAACAGAGGAATCCCCATGGCGCGGAAATGGTCCCGGCCAACTACGTACAAATTTGCGATTCTCAGTTCGTTGTTCGTGACAGTCTCATCCGCGCGGCTGAATCCGGTGGTCGTAGTTCCCATGAACGGAAGGGATCCCACCTCGATGCTCGCGGCGTCGACACCCGGCAGACTGCTGAGCCGGTCGTTCAATTCGCGAAAAGCCCGGCGGATGCTCTCGGGAGTCGTGAACCGTTGAGGGGACAGGCTGGTGTGAAACACCAGCACATTGTCCGGACGAAAGCCGGGGCTTGCGGCCCACAGGTTGCGAAGGCTCCGCAGCATCAGCCCCGCGCCAATAAGCACTATCAGGGTCAAAGCGATTTCCGCCACAACCAGGACGGATTGAGCGCGGTGGCGGGCTCCCAGAATCGAGCGCCCGCTCTCCCTCAGTGTCTGCTGCACATTGAGATCTGAGGCTTTGAAAGCCGGCGCCAGTCCGAACAGCAGGCTCGTCATCAGCGAAACAATAACGGAGAACCAGATCAACCTCTGGTTTATCTGGATCGACGACGTAACAGGCAATACGGACGGTAAGACAGAAATCGCAGCCCGTGTGTACCACAACGCCAGTAATACTCCGAGCGCGCCGCCGGCGAGAGAGAGCAGCACGCTTTCGGTCAGCAACTGCCGGATCATCCTGCCGCGCCTGGCGCCCAGCGCCACGCGAATGCCAAATTCTTGTGAACGGCTCGCGGACCGGGCCAGCATCAGATTCGCTACGTTAGTGCAAGCAATCAGCAACACAAAACCGACGGCTACGCTTAAGGCAACCAGGAGCGGCCGAAGACTTCCGGATTTGTCTTCTATATAGGAAAGTACGTTGACCCCGCCTTTGTAGTTTTCGTTAGGATACTGGGCCACCAGATTCCGCATGATGGTGTCCATCTCCGCGCGAGCCTGCGTCAGCGAAACACCCGGCCTCAGGCGTCCCATGCCCTCCGTGTCATCGCCGGAACTGCGATTGTAGAAAAGAGGGTTATCGTTTTGACCCAGGGGAGTAAAAATGTCCTGGAAGTAAAACCTCAAGCGTACGCTGGCGGGCATGATCCCGATCACCTCGACATCGCGCCCATTCAAATTCAGCGTTTGCCCAAGAATTTGCGGGTTTCCCCCGAAGCGGCGTTTCCAATAACCTTCGGACAGCAACGCCACAGGCCGCCCGCCCCGTTGGTCCTCTTCCTGGGTGAACATCCTGCCCAGGACCGGCTGTACGCGAAGAACGGAAAGCAGATTCGAAGATACCCCGAGGCCGGGGATGAGTTCAGGATCGCCACGGCCTATAAGCGTGAACGTCTCCGAGCGCACGCCGGCGATTGCCTCAAATGTGCGGGACTGCTGTTGCCAGTCCAACAGATTCGGGTACGAAACAGCATTTTCGTCGCCGCCCTGAGGTAAGGTTTGGTACAGCGAGGCGAGGCGACCGGGCTGCGGGAATGGAACCGGGTGCAGAAGCGCGGCATCGACCACGCTGAAGATGGCCGTATTCGCGCCGATGCCAAGGGCCAGCGTAAAAAGCACGGCAAACGTGAACCCAGGGCTGCGGCGAAATGCCCTGATCGCAAAATGGAAATCTTGAAATATCGTTTCCAACACGACGCTACGCAGGATCTACAAAAGGTGCTCTGATATCAGTTCGCACAAACATCGAGGTTGGCCCGTAACGATCTCCAATGGAGGCGGGCGTACGGCCCTCAAAGCACCGCCGGGCATTAGCCTTCTACCATATCATTCGTCCGTGTCCCACAGACTCGCCCTTCCACACCGGGTAACAGCGTTGTTTGGCCGGTTAGGCTTGGAGTCGCTGAATTTGCGCCTCCCAGGCGGCCCGATCGGGATAACTGGAGAGGCCATCAGAGGACTGCCTTCAGCTACACACGATTCGGAAGAAACGAGCTACCTGGCCTCCATTCCGGGCGCGCATCGGCGTTGGCCACCTCGTCCAAAAGGCGGTAAAAAAATTCGTTGAACGTGGCTCCCGCGGAGGGATCCCATGGCTGGGTGAGATCGTCGGCGGGACTGTGGTAGCGCTGCTTATACCATTTGCGGTAAATTCGTTCTTCGGCGGATCCCCTTTTGTAGCCGAAAACGAAGGCAACCGACGGTACCCCTGCCTTTAAGAAGCTGATTTGATCTGAGGGGCTAAGGAGAAGCCGATCCGGCTCGGGATCAGCTTGCGTGCGAATGCCGAGCGAGGCGGCCACGATTTGAGCCGTTTCTCCGAGCGTCGAATCCGAGAGTCCTAGAACAGTCATTAACTTCAAAGGGAAAATTGGTCTGAGGGCATCCAAGTTGATGTCGGCCACCAAATGCTCTTTTGGAATGGTCGGGTGTTGCATAAAATACTGAGAACCGAGCATGCCCTCCTCCTCGGCCGTAAAAACCGCGAATAGTACGCAGCGCCTAGGCCTGCGCGGAGAATCATGAAGCTGGGCCGCCAACTCGATAAGCGTTGCCACATAAGCTGCATCGTCAAGGGTGCCGTTGTAGATTCGGTCGCCGTGCCAAGGCTCGCCGATTCCCCAACCGTCCAGGTGTACGGAAACGACAACGCATTGATCTTTGAGCACCGGGTCCGAACCCGGAAGCATTGCCAGAACGTTATCCGCTTGCATCGAAGCGCCTTCGAAATGCCATACCGAATGGCGCCGGACGCGCAGGAGCGCGAGCGTCGGGCGACGGTTGAGGTGGACTTCCGATAAGCATCCCTGCTGTATAGGGAATCGGCCATTGGCGAGGCTCGGGTCCGCCGGTGCTGTCAATCTCAAGCAACCCGATGCTGCCTTCAGGAGCGGAGCGCAACACGGCTGACGTGCCCTTTACGAATCGCGGTGCACCGAGCTCAACAAGAATCTTGTCCTTAATATCCAAATGATTCGCGTATGATTCGGACCCCCGAAGAGCAAACCGAATTCTCCCTCCGGTGGACGCCCCACGAAAGTGATCGAGATCTGGCGCAGCCATTGCAGATGCCTGACCTTGCCGGACGAGATCAATTCAGCCTTGGAACGGTCTGGGCGAAATCGAGCGTCGAAGCGGGATGGTCTGCCGATACCCCGATTCGCCGGCGGGCACCAAACCATTCATCTCAAATTGCCGCACGACGTAGTCGACCGCTCGCCGGTCGCCGTCGCTACCTGGATAACGGCCTCCCATGGACATTGGATAGGGCCTGAACGTGCGCCCACCACTGCCTAGTTGCAGCGTTTGGGTGTGTTGCAATGGCGGCCGCCGGCAATAGAAAGATGAATGCGCTGCGAAACCTCATCATCAGAATTCATACTCGCACGCTGATCATTCATGAACAGCTTGGCGAACCACGGCTCGTCGGCTCAGTGAGCGTGCAAGACCATTCACGAGGCTTCGCGGTGAAAACCCGAGCTTTCGTTTGCGAGGTCATTTCGCGGCGCCGCGTAGCGGTGTCGCATAGTACATAGCGGTCGGGGCCCAACGCTTGAGCCTGCTGCTCGGTGACATGCGGCGGAGGCGGTGCGGCGACAAATCGCGCAAATGCGGGTAGCCAGACGCGCATCTCCGATGGATCGTCGTCCACAATGTTGTACACGCGGCATCACGACTCCCTCCAGATCTCGCGAGCTCAGTACCCGTTCTTCGACCTGCAGGTAGGTTCGGACGCTCGCGGAAATCGCGGGCGATGCATTCACGGCCAGCGAGTCCGTTTCGGACACAAGGCCGGCGCCCGGTCCATAGAAGAATCCGGTGGACTGGACCGGATAACGCTTCGCGCCTGCAGTCCGTGCCGCATTGTGCACGTTTTGCCCGCCTTCGAGCCGCACCTTGCGATCCCGCTCCGCGGCCGCGCGCATCGCCTCGGGTGTGTAATCGCGTGGAAGTGAAGTGAGCTCTTCGATCACCGCATCGGGCCGCACTCGCCCGAGCGCCGCCCTGACAGCTCCGGAACCGAAGGCATTTACCACTACCCCGTCGGCGCCTTATTTCTGAAGCACTGTCAGACCACGCTCGGAACGCGTCATCCCGATCACGTCGTGCCGCGCCGCCACGAGGGCGGAAACCAGTGGCCGCCCAATCGCGCCAGTTGCTCCCGCTACGAATACCTTCATTTCCTTCCCTCCTGATTTCTCCGAGCGATCGGTTAAGATCGCGGGCCGTGTTCGCCTCCGCCCCCGTCTGAATCGCCGGTGCGCTTACGCCCCGGCCGGCTCGTCATTAGCGCTTGTTTCGTACATCAAGCAGCGTCACCAAAATCCGCATCGCCAGGCGCATTTCGCAAACCGACCTGCTCGCGGGCTCGGATTTCCCCCGGCTCTCTCAATTTCTGAAGGCCATACCACGGCCAGATCACTTTTGACCTGCCGACCGAATATCGCCTAAGCTTGGTCTGCACGCCATTCTGGGAGGGTCCCCGAATGCTTTTTACCGGGCATGCATTGATCGGCGCCGACTGGAACCGTTCCAATCCTGCCCAAATCAATGAATTAGCCACTTTTGAGGTATACCCCATGTTTGAAAAATCGATCGGCCATAAGAAGACTCTGTCGGTCTGCCCTCAATGCGGGTCCGAACCGATAGCGGCCGTTGCCGATGGTCACTCGCTGGAGATTGTACGGCACCCGGGCATAGTGGAGGCACACATTGTGGAATCCGGCGGGTATGTAGATTTCAACTTCACGGGAACTGGCGAATTGCCGGGGTTGATGCGCCTGTCAGAGGCGATCGCAGGCTCTCGGTACCGTGCGGTTTTCGTTGATCTCGCAGGCGGCAGTTCGGTTGCAAGGATGTCATCGCGCGACAGTGCTTACTTGAGTATTGAATCCGCACTTCAACAGTTTCCAATTCAAGTGATTGACGTGGAAAAAGCCTGAAGCCCCTCCATTCGACAGTGCCTGGAATCACTGGGAAGCGAAAATCCCTATTCCGGGGGACGTGAGCCGTAGCTGCCCGAGACGATCTGGACCAGCGCCTATTATCGTCACATCGCAAAAGAGCGCGAAGAAGAGCAGGCAAACGCGGGCCTCCGGCGAGACGCTCTATCGGATCAAGCCCGACGGGCCGGCAGTTCTGATCGATGAGGGCTCTGGTCTTCGGAATCGCCTCGATCTATCGGATGGTCATCTTCGCTGATCCCCGATGTGAGGGCAAGATTCGTGGTGCCGTCCCATCGCGCAGGCCTCGCATCTCGGACGGATAGCTCCACGAACATTTTTCGGGTTGTTGACCGGCAACGCAGCGCTTACAGCGGATGATCCGGCATCGCCATCGAACGCCACATGTGAGCAACCGGGCTGTTATCGAAGCCCAAACCTTCCTTTGGCTGCTTGAAATGTCGTCCGATGATATCCGTGAACTGCTCCAGCTGGGGATGAACGCCCGGCTCGAACGCGTACAGATCGTTCACCGTTACCATCCGGGGCTCGAGATACCACTTGTGATTGCGGACCATTTTGTAAGTTGCTTCAATGTACGGCTCGGGCTTATAATCCTCGCCGAACATGTTGCGATACAAATCCGGATAAACATATCCGTGCGCAGTGTCCTCGTAAAAGCGCAACGCCTGATGGTAGCGAATTGCGAACGCGACCTTTTCGGAGACATACGGCTCATACATCTGCGCGCCCCACCAGCCGTGATCCACCTTGATCAGCTCCTGCACGGTATCGTGCAGCAGGCACGCGAGAATCACTTCTTCGGATTGCCCGGTCCGCATCGCCCGGTTCGCGCTTTGCAGCACGTGATTGGAAGTCGCGCTAAAGCGGAGCTTGAAGAAATCCACCAGCGTGGGTTTGGCCGGCAGGGGCGCTAGATGTTTCACATTGCCCGAAGATGCCCGGAACAGATTACCCAAGCCGCGCCGGAACGGTTGCGTTTCGATCCGGGCATCGATCTCGGCCGCAGTCGGGAATTTTTTCGCCGCGACCCCGCCGTCGCCTCTGTGCGATGCATCCTCGTTCAATTGCTGCATCAAGAAGTCCTCGAGGGCATCCGCGCGCGCTTCGTGAGTCATCGCCATCACTGCCCCTGCGCCGCCCAAACCGGCAAAGAACGCTCTTCGATCGAATTCCATCTATCCTCCCGAGATCGGAGTATAGCACGCGCTGACCTGGTTCTTGCTTTGCGACGCCGCCACGTGGTTGCGTGTTTGCAACACGTTCATCGGTCTCCGGCAAAAATGAATGGCTGGGAGGCAGGGACTCGAACCCCGATACGCAGATCCAGAGTCTGCAGTCTTACCATTAGACGACCTCCCAAAAGGCTCTGTGGCAGCGACTTAGCCTCATTGTAACATCGAGGCCTCGAAGAGCTTAGCTGACCGTGGTTTCCGCAGCTGGGGCGTGAATTTCCTGAAGGCTCCAGACGCGGACAGGATCGCGGCGGCGCGAGGCGATGGCCTCGACTGCCGCGCGCGCGCCGCTCATCGTGGTGATGCAGGGAATACGGTGGCTGACGGCGCTGCGGCGGATTGCTTTTTCGTCCGCAAACGCGTGCGCTCCGGTAGTTCCCGTGTAGACGACGAGATCAAGCGAGCCGGCTTTTAGCAGGTCGACGGCATTCGGGCGGCCCTCGTTCACTTTGAAGACCACCTTTACGGGAAGACCGGCTTTGCGTATCCCATCCGCCGTACCGCGGGTCGCGGCGATTTCGAAACCTAGATCCGCGAACCGGCGGGCGAGGGCTGCCGCCGCGAGTTTGTCACGATCGTTCACGCTGAAGAACACGCGTCCCTTATCGGGCAGGGGGGCGCCCGCGCTTAGCTGCGCTTTCGCGAACGCCTCGCCGAAGTTTTCTCCCACGCCCATGACCTCGCCCGTCGAGCGCATCTCAGGCCCAAGCGCCGGATCGACTCCGGGGAATTTGTTAAACGGGAATACCGGCGATTTTACGAAGTACTGCGGCACGCTCAGCACGCCCGTCGCATCGGTGAAATCTGAAATCTTCTTGCCCAGCATCAGGCCCACGGCTATTTTTGGAAGTGGCACGCCGGTCGCCTTGCTGACATATGGCACCGTGCGCGAAGCGCGCGGATTTACTTCGAGCACATAAACGGCGCCGTCCTTCACGGCGTACTGGACGTTCATCAGGCCGATCACGTTCAGGGCTCGAGCGAGCCGTTCGGTGTAGGAACGAATGGTTGCGATCGTTTCCGGCGCAAGGGAGGTGGCCGGAAGCACGCAGCTCGAATCGCCCGAGTGAACGCCCGCCTCTTCGATGTGCTCCATGATTCCAGCGATCAGCACAGCGCCGGTCGAATCCGCGAGCGCATCAACATCGACTTCAGTCGCGTCTTCCAGGAACCTGTCGATCAGCACCGGCCGATCCTGCGAAAAGATCACCGCCTCCTGCATGTAGCGCCGCACGGTATCTTCGTCGTAGGCGATCACCATCGCGCGGCCGCCCAGAACATAGCTCGGGCGCACCAGCACCGGGTAGCCGAGCGAGCGCGCGACCTCACAAGCTTCGTCCACCTTCGTAGCCGATCCATTCGCGGGCGCGGGAATTTTGAGATCGTCGAGCAATTTGCCGAAGCGCTTGCGGTCTTCGGCTAAATCGATGTTTTCCGGATCGGTGCCGATGATCGGCACGCCCGCCGTCTTCAAGGGCAGAGCCAGAGTCAGCGGCGTCTGGCCTCCGAACTGTACGATGACGCCGTCCGGCTTCTCGGTATCGCAGATATTCAGCACTTCTTCCAGCGTCAGGGGCTCGAAGTACAGGCGGTCGCTGGTGTCGTAATCGGTCGAGACGGTCTCCGGGTTGCAGTTGACCATGATCGACTCGACCCCGAACTCCTGCAACGCGAAAGAAGCGTGGCAGCAGCAGTAATCGAACTCAATTCCCTGCCCTATGCGATTCGGACCGCTGCCCAGAATCATGACCTTCTTGCGATCGGAAGGCGCGGCCTCGCATTCGGATTCATAGCTCGAATAAAGATAGGGCGTGAAGCTCTCAAATTCCGCGGCGCACGTATCGACGCGGTTGAAGACGGCCGTGACGCCGAGTTCCTTGCGTCGCGCCCTGACCGTTAGCGGGCTGACATTCCACGCGCGAGCTAGCGTGGTATCGGACAGGCCGCTGCGTTTGTAGCGCAGAGCTTGGTCGCGGGTCACCGTGGGACAAGCTGAAGCTTGTCCTACTTCATGTTCAACGTCGACGATTTCGCGCACTTGATGGAGGAACCAAGGGTCGATCGAAGTCAGCGAGCGCACTTGCTCCTCGGTGTAGCCGCGCGCGAAGGCATGGCGGATATAGCCGAGCCGTTCCGGATTGGGCGTGATCAGGCGGGCTTCGATCAAATCGTCCTGGTATTTCGTCGCGCCATCGGATTTGCCGGTTTCAAGGCTGCGCATACCTTTGCCGAGCGCCTGCTTAAAAGTCCGGCCGATGGCCATCACTTCGCCGACACTCTTCATCTGCGTGCCCAGCACAGGCTCGCTGCCTGGGAATTTTTCGAACTGCCAGCGCGGAATCTTTACCACCACGTAGTCGATGGTGGGCTCAAAGCAGGCCGGAGTCTTACGCGTAATATCGTTCTTGATCTCGTCCAGGCGATAGCCGACCGCAAGCTTCGCCGCGATCTTCGCAATGGGGAAACCTGTCGCCTTGGATGCCAGCGCCGAACTACGCGACACGCGCGGGTTCATCTCGATAATGATCATGCGGCCGTTTTCGGGATTAATCGCGAACTGGACATTGGAGCCGCCCGTATCCACGCCGATTTCGCGCAGGCAGGCAAGCGCTCCGTCGCGCATCATCTGATATTCGCGGTCCGTGAGGGTTTGCGCGGGCGCGACGGTAATTGAATCGCCGGTGTGCACGCCCATTGGATAGAAGTTCTCGATGGAGCAGACGATGATGGCATTGTCGGCCAGGTCGCGCATTACCTCCAGCTCGAACTCCTTCCAGCCGAGGACGCTTTCTTCGATCAGGACCTCGTGCACGGGCGAAAGATCGATACCGGTCTCGAGAATATCGGCCAGGTCTTCGCGGTTGTAGGCGATGCCGCCGCCGGTGCCGCCGAGAGTAAAGCTCGGCCGGAGGATAACGGGATAGCCGATCTTATTGGCGAATTCCAGGCCTTTTTCGACCGAATTCACCAGTTGCGATTGGGGCAGATCGAGGCCGATCTTGCGCATCGCATCTTTGAAAAGCAGCCGGTCTTCGGCCTTCTTAATCGCGTCGATTTTCGCGCCGATCAGCTCAACGCCGTATTTGTCGAGCACGCCCGCTTCGGCCAGCGCAACGGAAAGATTCAACCCCGTTTGCCCGCCGACTGTGGAGAGTAGCGCATCCGGGCGCTCTTTCCGAATCACTTCGGCGGCGTAATCGAGGCTCAACGGCTCCACGTAAGTGCGGTCCGCCAGATTCGGATCGGTCATGATCGTGGCTGGATTGGAGTTGATCAGCACCACCTCGTAGCCGTCCTGGCGGAGCGCCTTGCACGCCTGAGCGCCGGAGTAATCGAACTCGCACGCCTGTCCGATGACAATGGGGCCGGAACCGACGATCAGGATGCGGTGGAGGTCGTTACGGCGTGGCATGCTAGTGGACCGCGGCCTGTGGGGCAGGTTGCCAACCTGCCTGGCCGGGGGTGCGACGAGTTTGGGTTGGGATGGGCATCGTCGATTTTTTCATCGGCTAAAGATGATATGGACCGCGGCCAGCGCGATTGGCAATCGCGCGCAGGATGGCATCCTGCCCCACATCAGCCTGTGTCGACCTGCGGCGGGTTTCTCTGGCTGGCCAGGGCTTCGGTGAGTTTGGGTTGCTAGGATCATCGTTACGATTTTTCCATCAGCTTGATGAAGTCTCCGAAAAGATAATGGGAGTCGTGCGGGCCCGGGGCGGCTTCCGGATGGTATTGAACGCAGAACACCGGGTGATTACGCAATCGAAACCCTTCAAGCGTATCGTCGTTAAGATTCATGTGCGTGATCTCGACCTCGCTCGGGTTGAGCGAATCGGGATCGACGGCGAAGCCGTGGTTATGAGACGTGATTTCCACTTTGCCAGTAGTTTTGTTCAGTACCGGATGATTTGCCCCCCGATGCCCGAATTTCAGCTTGTACGTTTTTCCACCTGCGGCAAGTCCAACGATCTGGTGGCCGAGGCAAATGCCGAAGATGGGCGCCTTGCCGATAAGTTTTCGGACTTGGGCGACTTGATATTCAAGAGGCTCGGGGTCGCCGGGACCGTTCGAGAGGAAGATGCCATCCGGTTTCAGCGCGAGCACATCTTCTGCGGAGGTTTGCGCGGGAACTACGGTAAGGCGGCACCCCGAATGTGCCAGCCTGCGAAGAATGTTTCGCTTCATGCCGAAGTCGTACGCGACCACGTGGAACCTCGGCCGGCTCGGCTCGCCCAATTGCTGTGACGGAGAGCAGGGCGCAACGGGAGTGTTCCATTCGTAACGCTCGCTGGTGGAAACGCGCGTGGCAAGGTCCAGGCCGGCCATCGATGGCGAATTGCGAGCCTTCTCAATCAGCTCAGCCGGACTTGTAGACACCGCCGAGAGGACGCCGCGCATCACCCCGCGGGATCGAAGATGGCGCACAAGAGCGCGAGCGTCAATCCCGGTCACGACGGGCACACCGGAACCGGCGAGAAATTCCCGCGCGGTTTCCTCCGACCGCCAATTACTTGAAAGCGGAGAAAATTCGCGGACGACAAGCCCCTCGATAAACGCCTTCCGGGATTCGTTGTCGGAATCGTTCGCGCCGTAATTGCCGATCTGCGGGTTGGTAAGCACCACAATCTGTCCCGCATAGGACGGATCGGTGAAGATTTCCTGATAGCCGGTTATCGCCGTATTGAAAACAACTTCCCCGCAGCGTTCCGCGGGCGCACCATAACTTTGGCCCTCGAAAACCGTGCCGTCTTCCAGGGCGAGTACTGCAGGCTTCAAATCGACCGGCTCCTCTTTATGTCTACACGTGCATTGGGCGAGAGTTGCAGAGTGGGGGCAACTTCTATTTGAACACAGATTTCGCGATCTCATCTGTGTCCGATTGGGGTGGCTCGCCGTCATTAATTTCGGAGTCGATTTCGGCTTCGGGAGCGGGGAGGCGACCGCAATATTGGAAACGACTAGCCTGTCGAGCGAGTTCGCGACGCTCCATCCAGACGGTAAGCTCTCGATTTGAAAATTCGAAGCCAGCCGCTTCAGGCTGCCACGGCTGTTCGAGTGCTTCCTTGAGGTTACGGATTTGGGCCGCGGACTCCAGGGCCTTCTCGCGGGCCTCGGCACGCTCCTGCTGGAGCTGTTTCAGCTCCGCTTTCGCCTTCTCTAGAGTACGGTTGAGGCGCTGCTCGTAGAGGCTGAGCTTGGCGAGGATGTCGCCGTGGACATCGAGGGATTTGGCTTGGGCGAGGGCGCAATGGATGGCGGGATCCTCCGCTGCTATTTCATTCGAGAGCTCATGGAAGCCGAGCGAGAAAAGATTGTTTTCCATGGCGCGGATGCGGTCGAGGCGCCAATACGTGTCGGCGATGGTCTGGACGGCTTTGGTTTCCAGGAGACCTTTCGGATTTAGCTCGGCGTGGAATTGGGCGCAGTGTTTTTGATAGGCGGCCATGTCCTCTTCGGGCAGGACGACGGTTTGGCCGGTGAGCCCGTGGCGAAGGGCGTTTAGGCAGGCTCGGCGCTTGCCTTCGGCGGTGACGGGGCCGGTGGAATGAGATGCGTTTTGGCGGTTGATGGCGGCGCGGTTGGGGGATGGGGTCATATGGAATACCTCAATTGGTTTTCGTTCGCGCGGGAGAGGCTAGACGGCGGGAGGAATCGGAATGTTTATGAAGATGCGTGGGTTGGCGGATCGTAGAGGAGGAGACTGCATCGGAAACCGAAAGGGCCTTTGCGTGTGAGCGCCCGGGTTCCGATAAACAGCAGCGTGCCAGAAATCCGATTCGCTGTATGGGGGTCTTCACTCTCCAGTTTTCGTAATCGCCGCGTTGAGAGCAGGCTACCAGCCGTTGACGCCGGACGAATCCACCGCCAGGTAGTCCGCTAATTCTGTGTGCCTGACGTTTATTAGGAGGATCAGGCGGAAGTGCGCGCTCCCAGAGAAGCGGACTTCACCTCAAATGTGCATCCCATGCATTGCATGTCGGTTAGTGCCGTGCGGCCGCCTTTTGTACCGATCGGGATTCCGGCTGCATTCAAATGGTGGCCAAGGACGGAATCGAACCGCCGACGACAGTCTTTTCAGGGCACCTGCCGATTCGCGACAAGGGCTGTAGAATCAGCGGAAACTACTGATACGGAGGACCTTGTCTCATCGCCGTTTTGGGCCCATCTGGCCTCAATTCGGCGGGTTTAGGAGCCCCCTGTTCGCATATTGTTCGCGCCGCCTTGGCTTGACGTGCGCAGATTGCGTATACTGAGGTAGAAGCATGCCAGATCCACCGATGACGGTCGTGGAAACTGCGCGGTTCCTCAGGGATGTGAGACCAATGATGTCGGATTCGGAACGGGAAGAACTCGTGGCGTTCCTGGGCGCGAATCCGGAGGCTGGTGACCTCATTCCGGAGACCGGAGGAGTTAGAAAGATCCGCTGGGCACTCGCTGGCCGAGGTAAACGCGGCGGCGCGAGGGTCGTCTACTACTATCACAACGAGCGCCTGCCGGTATTCCTACTGGCGGCGTATGGAAAGAATGAGAAGGCGAACCTCAGTATGTCCGAGCGGAACGTCATGAAGCGTTTGATTCCAGCGCTGGTCGCGGGCTATCCGGCGAAAGAGAAACAGTAGGAGGGACATGTTGACAAACACCAAGGGACAATCTAAGCGGCGCGTAAAGAACCCGGCGCGTGTGCCGAAGAAGCATCGTACCGTGGGTTCACGCATCATCGAAGGACTGGAGGAGGCGATCGCGTGGACGCGCGGGGAAAATAACGATGTTCGCGTTACGCTGGTCCATGTGCCCAAGGTTAATGTGCGTGAGGTGCGCACGAGTATGGGGCTGAGTCAGGCACAGTTCGCGACGAAATTCGGTTTTCCACCGGCCACATTACGCAACTGGGAACAGGGCCGGTCCCGCCCAGACGCGCCAACTCGCGTGCTGCTGGCCGTGATCGCGAAGCACCCGGAGGCAGTGGAGGATGTCTTGCGGAAAGCGAGTTGAATTCGACGGCCGGGGGAACATCTAGCCGCGATTGACTGAAGCCGCAGACCGGCCCTGCACCGGCGCCATGATCCCAAGTCCAGGCCAAAGTTAACTGGCGATCTCGCGGTCATTCTCACCTGCGTTGCGAAGGCGGATCTCGACTCGCTCCGCGGGCATCAACTGCGGAAATCGCTCGCCCCACTCGATCAAAACGACGGCATCCTTGTCGAACAACTCATCCAGGCCGAGCGTGGCCACTTCCTCGGGGCGGTCCAACCGGTAGAGGTCGACGTGGTAGACGCGGCCGCCGCCGTACTCGTGAATCAAGGTGAATGTGGGGCTGGAGACCTCCTCCGGGGAGGCGGCGCCCAAGCCGCTCACGATGCCTTTGGCAAGAGTAGTCTTCCCCGCCCCGAGATTTCCGATCAAAAGCACGACGCAGCGCCGAGGCAAATCGCGCGCGATGCGGCGGCCTAGCTCGATGGTTTCTTCTTCGGAGTGCGTGACCGCGTTTAACACCATTTCCCGAAGTAAATCTGCGCCTGCGGCGCACAAACTTGCATGAAAGCGGATGGGGCGGATGCCGTCCCGCAGGGTTGGCCGAAAGGTCGGGAAGCGGGTTGGCAACCCGCTGCAGGTTGGCAACCTGCCCCACTGGCCGGCAATGGCATGGCGATGGGACTTTCAGGCTTTGGTCTGTTCGCGAATGTCATTGTCATAATCCTCTGTGGTCTTTAGCGGGGCCTTTTTCATTTCGATGATTTCTTCTTCGGTGCGTGACCGCGTTTAATACCATTCACCGAAGTAAAC
>JAFAQY010000096.1 GCA_019261985.1 Bryobacterales bacterium
TTTATTCGGGCTGAACACGCTGGGAGGAGCGGTTTCGCTGCAAACCAAAGATGGGCAGACCGCGCCCGGAATTACCTTGCAGGTGAACGGGGGCAGCTTCGGGCGCCGCCAGGGCGAGCTTGAATACGGCGGGGCGAATTCGAGGGGACTGAATTGGTATGCGGCAGGCAATTGGTTCAAAGAGGACGGATGGCGGCAATTTTCTCCGTCGGAGGTGCGCCAGGCGTTCGGCAAATTGGGGTGGCTGCACGGCAAGACGTATCTTGGATTGAGCTTCAGCTATGCGGATAATTCGCTCACCGGAAACGGGCTGCAAGATGGCCGCCGCTTGGCGCTGGACTACACGAGCGTCTACAACGTACCGGACTTCAATTGGAATCGCTCGCCCGCATTAAACCTCAACGTCCGCCGCGATGTCAGCGCGAAATTGACTTTCTCCGCCAACGCTTATTTCCGTTACATCCGCGCCGATACTTACAATGGCAACCTGAACGCGAACTCGTTTGATGAATCGCTTTACAACCTCACACCCGCCGATGTCGCCGCGCTGAAGGCGGCCGGTTACAGTGGATTCCCGATCACCGGCAATCCGACAACCGAGCCGTATCCCTTCTGGCGCTGCATCGCGCAATCGCTTCAGTTAGCCGAACCTGTAGAGAAATGCGACGGTCTGATTGCGCGGAGCTATGACAAGCAGCATAACTGGGGCGCCACGGGGCAAGCTTCTTGGTTAGTTGTCCACAACCGGATCACCTTGGGCGCGGGCTGGGATCGAAGCACTCTGAGATTTCAGCAAGGCTCGCAATTCGCTTACTTGAACACCGACGGCCTCACCCTCACTCCAGTCAACGCGTTCGGAGATGGAAGCACGAATTCGAATGGCGTTCCTGTCGATACCCGCGTAAATCTTCATGGCCTGATAAACACTCCCAGCGTGTTCGCGTCGGACACGATCGCACTTGGACGTTGGAGCATCAGTGTTTCCGGACGTTACAACCATACGCGGATTCAAAATACGGATGGCCTTCCGGCGGATACGTCGGGAAGCCGCGGATCGTTAAACGGCAACTATGTATTTGAGAGGTTCAATCCCGCCGCGGGATTCACCTACAGCCCCTGGGGCTTGGCGACGTTCTACTTCAACTATTCCGAGGCTAGCCGTGCTCCTACCGCGATCGAGCTGGGCTGCGCGGATCCAAATTTTCCATGCAATTTGCCGAATGCGCTGGTGAGCGATCCGCCGCTGAAGCAGGTTGTGACTCGAACGCTGGAGGCAGGCGCAAGGGGGACCATCGAAAACAACTTGCGCTGGAGCGCCGGGTGGTTCTTTGGCCAGAATTATAACGACATTCTCTTCGTTGCTTCGCCGCAAACCGGGTTCGGTTACTTCACCAATTTCGGCAAGACGAGGCGGCAAGGAGTGGAGGCGGGTTTGAGCGGCCACTGGCGGCAATTCACGCTGGGCGGAAATTATACGTTCCTCGATACGACATACCAGAGTCCACAGGTCATCGATGGCGTCGCAAACAGCGCCAACGCGAGCGCGCAGGCCGGAACACCCGGGCTGGATGACGTGGTCGACATTCAACCCGGCGATTACATTCCGCAGATTCCGCAAAATATGTTCAAGGCATATCTGGAATATAATCCCACGGCAAAATTTTCGGCTGAGCTAAACTTCGTGGCCGCGGGCAGGTCTTACGCGAGAGGGAACGAAAATAACCAACACGTGCCTGACGGCGTATATTATCTCGGGCCGGGTTATGCGCCGGCATATGGCGTCGTGAATCTTGGCGCGCATTACCAGCTTGAGAAACGGGTCCAGTTGTTCGCGCAGATCAACAATGTGCTGAACCATCGTTACTACACCGCGGCGCAACTTGGAACAACGCCATACGACAATTCAGGGAATTTCATCGCGCGGCCTTTTCAGGCGGTGGACGGAAATTACCCGGTCCGAAGCACAACATTCTTCGCGCCTGGCGCGCCTATTGGGGTGTGGGGCGGAATCAGGCTGAAGTTCTGACCGAAGCCGGCTAATCTTTTTTGCGAACCGCCGCGGCCCCTGTTCCGTAATAGGAACCATGGGACCTCTCCGACAGGTTTTCCGCCGCCTCGCGCAATCCCCGGGCTTTACGGCCGTTGCATTGATCACGCTTGCGCTTGGCATCGGGGCAAACGTAGCGATCTTTAGTGTCGTTGAAGGCGTGTTAATCAAACCACTGCCGTTTCCGCGCGCGCAGGAACTGGTGGGTGTATGGCATCTCGCTCCGGGCATACAGGGGATCAACGGGAACATCAACTGTTCGCCTACCATGTATTTCACTTACACGGAAGAAAACCGGACCTTTCAAGACTTCGGGATATGGCAAAACGGCGGAGCGACCGTTACCGGTTTGGCGGAACCCGAGCAGGTCCGCTCGATTAAAGTCACCTACGGGCTCCTTCCAGCATTGGGCATTCAGCCGGGAATTGGGCGGTGGTTTTCGAAGGAGGACGATACTCCCGGCACGCCTGAGACCGTAATTTTGAGCTACGCATACTGGCAGCGGCGCTTGGGTGGCAACCCCTCCGCCGTTGGAAAAACGATCACGCTGGACTACAAGCCGCACACCATTATCGGTGTGATGCCCGCTGATTTTCGTTTCCTGAACTTCATTCCCGACGTCATCTTGCCCATGCGTTTTGAACGCGAGAAACTTTTCCTGGGCAATTTCAGCTATCAGGGAATCGCGCGCCTGAAACCGGGCGCGACCATTCAGCAAGCCAACGCCGATGTCGGACGTATGCTCGGGATCTGGCTGAAAGCGTGGCCTACGCCGTTTGGGTTTAGCCGCTCGCTTTTCGAAAACGCTCACTTCGCTCCGAAACTCCAGCCGCTGAAGCAAGAAGTAGTGGGTGACATCGGAAATATGCTTTGGGTTCTGATGGGAACCATAGGCCTGGTGCTTTTGATTGCTTGCGCGAACGTTGCGAATCTTTTGTTGGTGCGCGCGGAGGGCCGCCAGCAAGAACTGGCAATCCGCGCGGCGCTAGGCGCCGGATGGGGCAGGATCGCTCAGGAGTTACTTCTTGAAAGCACCGCCTTGGCTGTTTTAGGCGGGGGCTTGGGATTGGCGCTGGCCTATGGCGCGCTGCGACTGCTGGTGGCAAAAGGTCCCGAGACGCTCCCGCGGCTTCACGAAATCGGCATCGATCCACTCGTATTGGCTTTTGCGCTGGCTGTGTCGCTATTGTCCGGTGTGGCGTTCGGCCTTATTCCCGTGCTGAGATATGGGCGCGCGCCACTGGCCGGCATTCTGCGGGGTGGGGGACGAACTTTAAGCCAGGGGCGAGAACGCTTGCGCGCGCGCAATACTCTGGTGGTCGTGCAGGTTGGGCTTGCGCTGGTTCTGCTGGTCGGCTCCGGCCTGATGATCCGTACATTTCAGGCTTTGCGGAACGTGCAGCCCGGTTTTACGAATCCTGAGGCGTTGCAATTACTGCGCATTTTCATACCGGAAGCACAAACGAGCGATGGCAAGAGCGTAATGCAAGCTCAGCAGCAAATGATGGAGAAGCTGGCGGCCGTTCCCGGAGTCTCTTCCGTTGCGTTCGCTTTCGGCGCGCCTATGGAGGGGTTCAATTGGAACGACCTGGTCTACGCGCAGGACAAGACCTATGGCGTCGGCGAAATCCCTCCGCTCCGGCGATTCCGTTTCACTGCGCCCGGCTATTTCAAAACAATGGGCACGAATCTTATCGCCGGCCGCGATTTCACGTGGATGGACCTTTACGAAAAACGCCACGTGGCGGTGGTTAGCGAAGGTTTCGCGCGCGAAATGTGGGGGTCCGCGGGAGCGGCGCTCGGCAAGCAAATCAGATCGGCGCCTGATAATCCATGGCGCGAGATCGTCGGCGTAGTGCAAGACGTGCGAGACAACGGCATTCAGGAGAAAGCGCCCCCAATCGTGTACTGGCCTGCTTTGATGGATTACTTCGAAGGCGACAAGGAGCACATTACGCGCGGCGGAGTGTTCATCCTGCGGACGAACCGCGCGGGAACCGATACGTTGTTGAAGGAAGCCCGCCAGGCAATCTGGTCGGTAAATTCGAACTTGCCGGTGTTTTTGATACGCACGGAGAAAGAGATCTACGATCAATCGATGATGCGCACTTCGTTCACTCTGGTGCTGCTGATGATCGCGGGTGTGATGGCGCTGGTGCTCGGGATTATCGGCATTTACGGCGTAATCGCGTACGCGGTCTCGCAGCGCTCGCGGGAGATCGGCATCCGCATTGCGTTGGGCGCGCAGGCATCCTGGCTGCACGGCATGTTTGTTCGCGACGGCATGCTGCTGGCCGGAATCGGAGCGGCGCTAGGACTAGCCGCCGCGCTCGCGATGACGCGCTTGATGGCTTCCCTGCTATTCGGTGTGACTGCACTCGATCCGGTGGCATATGGGGCGGCATCCGCGATCTTGATTATGGCCGCGGTGCTCGCCAGCTATGTTCCAGCGCGGCGGGCGACGGCCGTCGATCCTGTGGAGGCGCTGCGGGCGGAATAAGCCAAGTGGGGCCGGATGCCATCCGGCGCGCGGTTGGCATCACGATAGTCGATCTAAAGACTCAAACCGCAACCCCGATCACGCGTCCAACGGGCCTTTGCCTTGCGGCAATCGATGGGCTGTACTTTCATAGCGGCGCCCTGATCGCAATACAGAATGGCTTCATGACACCGCGCATAGCCCGGTTCAGCCTAAGCCCCAGTCTGCGAGCCATCGAAGGATTCGAGATTCTGGAACGCCGGAACCCCTTATTTGAGGGCGTTACGACCGGGGTACTCGCGGGGGATGAGTTCTTCTATATGGCCAATATTCAGGACGACAAGGAAACTGGCTTCAATCCGATCAGAGTCTTAAAACTCCACCTGTAGTCGAAGCACAGTTGGCGAAGCGCGTTGAGCGCCCAGTGTTGCACATTTGCGCCATCCTCACGCGAACCAAATTTGAGAAAAGCAACTGTGCAAGGGGGAGAAAATCGCGGCGGATTACAGGATGGACCACCGCTACGTCCGCGTCGTGAGTTTGATCTTATGGGCTTTGCCATGGCGCCCTTGTCTTGTTGTGAATTAACGCGGCTCGGCCCGGTTGCGATGGTATTCGGAGTGCTGGTCGCGCTCCGTCGCGATGCACTCCACGTTTTATTGTTGCTGCTGTTGTTGCTGCTGCGTGCGAATGTTCTCTTCGGGCGGCGTTTCCGGAGCGGGGTCGGCCGTGCTCCATTCGGCGGGAGAGCGCAATTCTTTTTCCGGGGCGGGCGGAGCGTCCGCCAACACCACACGCACAGAAACGGACAACTCGCTCGCGGCGCTGCCCTTGAACAGACCTTTCGTCGGAGGGACGTCGGCGTAATCGCGGCCGATGGCTGTGCGGATGTGGCGTTCACACGCGAGCAAATTATTCGTTGGATCGAAACCGAGCCAGCCGAAGCCGGGCACCAGAGCTTCCACCCATGCGTGGCTCGCTCCGCTTCCCGAGCGGTCGCGGTCCTTGCGCGGCAGTACATATCCGCTGACATAGCGGCACGGAATCTTCACGTGCCGGGCCAGCGCGGTCATAATGTGGGCGAAATCCTGACACACGCCTTTACGGGCTTCGATCGCGTGATCGATGGGCGAGTCGACCCGCGTTGCTTTGGGCACATAATCGAACCATTCGTAGATGCCGGCGTTCAATTCACGCAGAAACGTCAGCGGGTCCTCGCGCCGCTCCACGCGCAATTCGTGGATCAAATTGTCCAACGCTTCGCTGGGTTGCGCATACTGTCCGGGAGTCAGCATCTCCCAGTAATCGCCCGCTCCCACCAGTTCATCGAGTTCCTTCCAAGCATCGGGGCTTAGCCGCTGGGGTAGCTCCGCCGGCGGCTCGAGCTCGACAAAGGACTCGGCCAGAATACGCAGCTCGGTATGTTTTCCGGGAACATCGAAGTGATGGACGCTGTTGCCCAAATAATCGCGATAAAGATGAACGCGGGCGCGCGGATCCACGGAAAGCTTGAAAGACAGGCACCGCTGGCCTCCTTCGGTGCGCGGATGCATGCGGACTTCCATCAAGCTCTCGCTTACCGGCGAGTCGTAGCGGAATTGGGTGAGGTGGCGGATGGAATAGAACATGGTTCTTAGTTGTCGGTTATCAGTTGTCGGTTATCAGTTGTCAGTTTTCAGTTATCAGTTTTCAATTTTCGGTTTTGGTTTACTCGCTGGACTAGCTTGGTTAACATGCGCTTCACTTCGCTGGTTTGATCTGCTAGGGCTTGGTAATCTTCGGCGCCGAGTATTTTTAAGTCTCTGGCCAGAATCAGATGGTACTCGGTTTCACTCGCCGAGCCTAGCGCTATGGCGCAAAACCGTGCGAAATCGCCAGCGCCGTTTCTGCCGCAGCCCTCAGCAATATTCGCAGGCACGGATGCCGCTGAGCGCCGCACCTGGGCTGTCAATCCAAAAAGTTCTTCGCGAGGAAACTTGGACGTGATTCTGTAAACCTGCAAAGCAAGATCGTGCGCCTTTCGCCAAACCTTCAATTGCTTAAAGTCCTGCAACCGATCTCCTCACACTGAAAACTGATAACTGATAACTGAAAACTGATGACTTACGCTCCCAACGCCAGCTCAATCGGATATGCGATATACGTTTGATACAGCGCATTGTGAACTTGGGAGCACTGGCGCAGCACGGTATCCAAGTACGAATCGAGGCCTCCGGCCATGATTTCGTCTATGTGGCTGAAGCTTAGCGTCGCGTGCAGTCTTCCGGCGATACGCTCCACTCGCGAGGCGGCGCGGCTCGCGGCCTCCGCGCCAATGGCCTTCACCGCTGCTTCTAGCGATGCCGCCGAAAAGCGAATCGAATGCGGAAATGTCGGGTGCAGCACCAGGAATTCGGCGATTCGGCCGGGCCTCAGGTCGGCGGTGTAGGCTTTGCAATAGGCCTCGAACGCAGTGCATGAGCGCAGTAATCCGATCCACTCGAGATACTCAGGCTCGCCTACGCCAGTTTGCGGGAGTTCGCGAAAATAGGAGCCCACCAGCGATGACAAGGCAACCGCGCGCTCCGAATGTCGGCCGGCTTGAATGAATTGCCAGCCCTCGCCATGGGTCATCGTGGAATCGGTGATGCCCTGAAACAGGTGAGCGCCGTCCTTGACGGATTGAAGAAACTCGCGCGGATCGATTCCTTCTCCCTGGTCCCGAGCTTGACGCACGGAATGAAACAGACGGTTCAACTGCGCCCACATTTCCGAGCTAATCTGTTCACGTACTTGGCGGGCGTTTTCGCGGGCCGCCATTACGCAGGACACGATGGAGGCGCGATGGGTGGTCTCGCGAATAAGCGATTGCGCCAGGGTGGCCTGGTCTTGTTCTTCGCCCGAGAGCTGGATGGCTAACGATCGAAGCACTCTAGCCCAATAAAGCTCGTCCGACCCCGCTCCGTGCTCGAGAATCAGGCTCAACTGCACGTTTATGACTCGAGCTGTGTGTTCGGCGCGCTCCAGGTAGCGGCTCATCCAATACAGACTGTCTGCGACGCGAGAGAGCATAGGTTAGTCGTGATGCAGGACCCAGGTGTCCTTGCTGCCTCCGCCCTGCGAAGAGTTCACCACCAGCGAGCCCTTGCGCAGCGCGACGCGTGTGAGTCCGCCCGGCACGATCGTGATCTTGTCGCCGTACAAAATATAAGGGCGCAGATCGACATGGCGAGGCTGCACCGTGCCATCGATGGAGCAGGGAGCACGCGAGAGCAGAATCGTGGGCTGGGCGATGTAGTTGCGCGGATCCGCTTCCACGCGGCGGCGAAATTCCTGTCGTTCGAGCGCAGTGCTGTGCGGCCCGATCAACATGCCGTAGCCACCCGATTCGCCAACGGCCTTCACTACATATTTTTCAAGATTGCCCAGCACGTGTTTCCGCTCAGTAGAGTCGGACATTTGGAATGTCTCGACGTTATTCAGAATCGGATCTTCCTTCAAGTAATAGCGGATGATCGCGGGCACGTAGGCATAGATAGCTTTGTCGTCCGCCACGCCTGTTCCCAGCGCATTTGCGAGGCTAACGTTTCCGGCGCGGTATGCATTAAATAACCCCGGGGCGCCGAGCGCCGAATCGCGGCGGAATGCCAGCGGGTCCACGAAATCATCGTCAATGCGCCGGTAGATCACATCCACGCGCCGAAGTCCCGCCGTGGTTCGCATATAAACGAAGTTGTCGTGAACCACCAGATCCCGGCCTTCGACAAGCTCGATGCCCATCTGCCGCGCCAGGAATGCATGCTCAAAATAGGCGGAATTATAAACACCGGGAGTAAGCAGCGCAATCGCCGGTTCGGCGCAGCCTTGCGGCGCAAGCGTCCGTAGCGTGGAAAGCAGGGCGTGCGGATAATGCTCAATCGGCTCCACGCCGCATTCGCGGAAGGTGCGCGGGAAAATGCGCTTCGCCGCATCCCGGCTGACGAGCATGTACGAAACTCCGCTCGGAACGCGGACGTTATCCTCAAGCACAACAAATTCACCGGATGGCATGCGGATCAGGTCCGTGCCGGCGATCGAGACATACACATCTTTGCGGACGGAAAATGCGCGCATCTGACGGCGGAAATGCTTGCAGGTGTAAACCATGTCGCGCGGAACCACGCCGTCGGCGAGGATTCGGCCTTCGAAGTAAATGTCTTTGAGGAAAAAATTCAGCGCGGTGATGCGTTGCGCGAGTCCGCGTTCAATCCGCGACCATTCCGAGTGCGTCAGAATGCGCGGCAGCGGATCGTTGGGGAAGATGCGCTCAGTGCCTTCTTCCAGGCCGTAGACCGTAAAGGTGATGCCCTGGTGCAAAAACGAAAGTTCCGCCATGTGCTGGCGATGCCGCAACTCGTTGGCTTCTAAATTGAGGATGCCTTGATAAAGCCGCTCATAATGTGGTCGCACGGAGCCGTTCGAATCGACCATTTCGTCGTACGCAGCGTCGAGCTGATATTCGTGAAAGGGAACCGGCAGCGCGGGCCGGGTGGATACTCCCGTCATAAAGCCTTCTCTTTTTGAGCACTTCGACGGGGAAGAGACTAAAAAAACGAGTTTATCACTCAGATGGCGTGGGGCAGGATGCTATCCTGCGGCGGATTGCCAATCCGCCTGGTTCTGGTTTGCGGCAACCCGACCAGCGCGATTGGCAATCGCGCGCCGGTTGGCAACCGGCCCCACAGCGGATGGCGTTATTCCCCGGCCTCGGGGAGGATCTTCAGGAAGACTGGCTGTTCAAGAATGTCGCTCCTGCCGTTAACCACAATGGCTAAGCGCATCACGCCGCTCGGAATGTTCGCCGGAACTTTGAAACGAAGCGCGACAGTATTCTGCTCCAATATCTCTACACCAAAATCGTTCTGGCCGTTCGTCAGATACACTGCCATTACATGCTTGTCGTCGAGCGCATAACCGGTGACGGTAACCACGTCGCCGGATCGCGCTTCACCGGGTATCACCTGCTGCATTACGGTGACAAATCCACCAATATTGGCGCCGAAAAGTTTTAGTAACGGAAGCGTGCACAAAACCAGAACCATGCTAAGGAAAATTCTGTTCATGCGTGGCATTGAGTTCTCCTCCTTCAAGCCATCGGAAGTGCAACCAAGTTTCCGGGCCGGATTAGACGCATTCTCAATGGATTACCCTCGCGCGCATGAAGACGGTGGGGCAAGTGACGCGCCCGCGCTGAGGGTTATGGCGCAGATGCCAGTAAACTGACCTTTGGTGCAACTGGCTGCTTCGACCCAAACGGATGTGGCGCGGCGAACGCGCAGGCGCGTCGACCGCCGGCTGATGCCGTTCATCCTTCTGCTCTATATCGTTTCCTATCTCGACCGTTTCAACGTCAGCCTGGCGGGACTGCAGATGAGCAAGGAATTGGGTTTTTCCGATTCGGTTTTTGGCCTTGGCAGCGGCATTTTTTTTATCGGCTATTTTCTGCTGGAAATCCCGGGCGGGGTTTTAGCCGAGGTATGGAGCGCGCGTAAATGGATCGCGCGCATCTTGCTGACTTGGGGATTTCTCGCATCCGCAACCGGGTTCATTCACACTGCGCAGCAGTTTTATTGGGCCCGGTTCTTCCTGGGCGTCGCCGAGGCGGGATTCGTTCCCGGCATTTTGGTGTATCTGAGCCATTGGTACCGGCCGGAAGACCGGGGCAAAGCCATCGCAATATTCTTCGCGGGAATTCCGGCATCCCAAGCCTTGGGCGGACCGCTCGCAGCCGTGCTGTTGCGAATCCACTGGCTCGGGCTCGCGGGCTGGCGCTGGCTGCTGATCCTCGAAGGCATTCCCGCGGTCGTGCTCGGCATCATCACCCTGTTCTATTTGACGGAGCGCCCGCAGAAAGCGAAGTGGCTGCAGCCGGATGAGCGCGAATGGCTGGCGGGGGAATTAGAGAAGGAGCAGGCTTCCAAAACGGAGCGAATCTCCGCGTGGCGCGCGCTCGCCGACCCTCGGGTTCTGTTGCTGGCCGCGATTCTTTTTCTTGGTCTGAACTCGAACTACGGGGTCAGCCTATGGCTGCCGCAGATGGTGCAGCGGCTTTCCACGTTCGATGTTTCGAAGGTGAGCCTGATCGCTTCCATTCCATCGCTGTGCTCGCTGCCGCTGATGCTGCTGGTGGGCTGGCATTCGGATCGCAGCGGCGAACGGATCTGGCACACGGTCATCCCGCGCCTGCTTTCCGCGGCTTCGCTCATCGTCGTTTTCTTTTCCACCGTAAGCGGGCACATATGGCTCAGCGTGGCCATGCTGTCGCTCGCCACCATCGGCTTTTATTGCGCGCACCCCGCGTTTTGGCCGCTGCCGAACGTTTTTCTCGGGCGAGCCGCGGCCGCCGCCAGTTTGGGTTTGATTAATTCATTCGGGAACCTGGGCGGATTCCTCGGGCCTTATATGCTTGGAGCTCTCAGCGACCGCACGGGAGGATTCGGCCCGGGCCTGCTGTATCTGGCGGGCTGTTCGCTTACTTCGGGGCTGCTGGTGTTGGTGGTGGGGTCTGTTGCGGGGCTGAAGCGCCGGACTCGATCTTCTTGAATCCGGGCGGCACTTCGAATTTCGCCGGATCCGCGGGCGCTGAACCCAATTCATCCAGTTCAACCACGGTTTCAAACTCGTTCGTGCCACTGATAATGCGCAGAGTTCGCTGGATTGGCACGGCATCGATTTTATTCATCTCCTGGATTGCCGCGCCCAGACCGGGGATGGCCCAAGGCGGTGCTTCAACGCTAAGCCCATACCCGAGCTTCTCACCGAGTTTGCGCTGAAACGTCCGGACCTCGTCGTAACCCGGGATTGAAGAAAACCATGCCTCCACGGTGACTTTGAGGTTGTTTTCCGCGGTCATCGTAAGGACGGTCTCTTTGGCTTGAAGCACGCCGATTTTCCTGAACCCGCCATCTTGCATCAGCACCTGGAATGAAACCGCGGGCGTCTCTTGCTTACGGCCTGCGAAGGGAATCACAACATAGGTTTTCTTCGTGAAATCAAGCTCTGTGAGGGTTTCAGCATCGAGGTTAACGATGGTCGCTCGATCCTTGGCGCGCTCGACCATGCGATTGCCTTTGATCGATTTCGCGGTCGAGCGCAGGACCCGCTTGCCGGACCGAGTGATTTCCTGATAGCTGAAGTCGGCCCGCAACGCCGCGCCGAAAATCACCGCGGCAACGATTATCAGATGTCGTCGCACAACAAACATACGGCAAGCAGGATTCGCCGCAAGCCGAGTTCACGGCCTTCAGGCTGATACCACTCTGCCGGCGTATGAGCGCCGCCCCCCTGCCCTCCGGCGCCGATCGAAAGCGCCGGAAGTCCAAGCGACAGCGGTACGTTTGCATCCGTTGAAGCGCAATCGAGCGAACCGCGAATTCCAAGGTGCGCGTCGACGGCGAGCAGGCATTCGAGAATCGGAGAGCGGTCCGGTAGCGCTCCGCCAGGACGCGAACCAATCTCTTTAACGCGTGCCGCAAGCCGCCCCGCCGCTCCCCGTCCGGCCGCTTCGGCGCGCGCGTTTTCTTCTTCCAGCGCCTTTTCTACCGAGGCGGTCAGCAACGCGGCCATTTGATCCATGCGCTCGCGGCTTTCCGATCGTAAGTCGACCTTCGCGCGGGCCTCGGTTGGAATCGCGTTGATGCTGGTGCCGCCTTCAATCACTCCAAAATTAAATGCGCTGCGGGGACCGCCCGAGGGCGATTGATCCGCAAAATGCGTCACCGCGCGGCTTAGCGCGTGGACCGGGTTGCCGGTGCCGTAGTCGCTCCAGCTATGGCCTCCCGGCCCGGTGAAGTTCACCTCATACCGCCGGCTGCCCAGCGCCTGGCACGTAATGCGTTCCGTACTGGGGCCATCCAGCACCAAAAACGCTTTGAAGCGCGAGGCCGACGAAGGCCGGCAGAGATAGCGCATCCCGCACAGATTGCCTTCGCCCTCCTCGCCGACATTGGCGACCAGTACGGGCGCAAGGGGAGTATCTTCCACCGGCGGAGAGGCTTTCCAAACGGCCGCCAACGCCAAGAGTGCCGAAAGTCCGGCTCCATTGTCGGAAACACCGGGTCCGAGCATGCGTCCGTCGCTCGCGAGCTTCACGTCGTCGGGCGATTTCGGAGCTAAGACGGTATCCAAGTGCGCGGTTACCGCGATTCCCGGCTGGTCGCGGTATTCGGGCAAAGATGCGATGACGTTTCCCGCGCGATCCGGTTTCGAATCCCAACCGAGGCTGCGAAACCGCTCCGCCATCCATTCGGCGCGCTTCTGTTCGAAAAATGTCGGCGCGGGAATACGGCACAGCTTCAGGTGCTGGTC
Source organism: Bryobacterales bacterium (assembly GCA_019261985.1). Taxonomy (GTDB): domain Bacteria; phylum Acidobacteriota; class Terriglobia; order Bryobacterales; family Bryobacteraceae; genus Palsa-187. The sequence goes on from JAFAQY010000096.1 coordinate 12,852, forward strand.
ATTAATCCAGGCCCGTTCCTTGCGGAACCATTCCAGGCAGGCACGCACTTGATCCGCTTCCACCAGACCGGCCACAGACTTCGCCAAAGCGGGCATGAAACCATAGTCTAGCGTGGCTTGTGGCGCCGTCCACTTGGCGGACTATTTGGGCGTGCGACATGCTATGGCGCGCGTCTGCACGGCGACGAGATGAGATCGGCCATGCTCCGGCTCCCTATCTGCTCGACCAAGCGAGTCGGGAACTTGTACTGCAGGCCAACCAGAGGCATTGCGCGCACCGCAACTCGACCCTGCTGGCACATGTGAGGTCTAACCATGTGCACGCCATCGTAGAGGCCGAGACTCTAGCCGAGCGAATTATGGCCGAGTTCACCTTGTGGCGCTGGCGAAAGGGATGGGATCGGAAAGCATCGAGTTCATCGAATCGCGACTGGAAGGAAAATTCCAGTTGGAGATCAATCGAGAAAAGACGCGAGTGGTGGACCTGCGGGAAGCAGGGGCGAGCCTAAACTTTCTGGGTTACACCTTTCGGTATGATCGCGATCTGAAAGGACGCGGTCGCAAATACCTGAATGTGTTCCCGTCGCAGCAGGCGGTCCAACGGGAGCGGGAG
>JAFAQY010000080.1 GCA_019261985.1 Bryobacterales bacterium
GTGGTTGGATGTTCGGATTCATAAATTTGAAATTAGTTACACACGGGGCCTGATGAAGCCCGAGAGTCCTTTTAGAGACAAACTCCGGCTCTGACACCGGAACTTTGTTTTAGAGAGAGTTGGCCTAGCGAGGACGAACGGAAAGCAGGCAATCCTGAAGCGCGCCGGTCATCGCTTTATTAAGCTGACTGAATTCGTATCGCATAACGGACGTACCTCCTTTCCTTAGGCTCAGTTGAGGACTCATGAATAATATCATGAATTGATGCCGTCTCGTCCACCGAGGAAATAACAAATGCAACGACTGCTTCTACTACTGATCAGCGCGGTTCTTCTCTGCGCGCAGGCGCCGCCCGATAGTACCGCGTATTCCGTCGCCTACGTCGATATCGCACCAGCATCCAGAAACGCGGCAATCGCTGCTATCAAGCAGTACAGGGATGCAAGCCGCAAAGACGGCGGATTCCAGCGGATCGAGTTCTTCGAGCAGGCCGGACGGCCCGCACACTTCTGCATCGTCGAAACGTGGGCCAAGAGCAAAGACCTTGATAGCCATGCCGCGTCGGCGAATGCCAAAGACTTCCGAACGAAGCTCGACTCGATGAGGTTGAGCGATTACGACCAGCGGCCTTACAAGAGTTTGTCGTTGGGCGCTGCGCACAATGACGGGAGCAGCCGTAGCACATTCGTGATCGCGCATGTCGATATCGGCGGCCAGGGAACAAATGCCGCGGACCTCCTTCGCAAGCTGGCCGAAGCCAGCCGAAAAGAAGAAGGCAATCTCCGGTTCGATGTTTTACAGCACGCGATGCGGGCGAATCATTTCACGGTCATAGAAGAATGGCAGAGCGCGAAAGCAATGGAGGCGCATGCGGCCGCCGCTCACACCAAGGAATACCGGAACAGCCTGGGGCCGATCGCCGGCAGCCCTCTGGACGAACGCCTTTATAAGGCGGTGGAGTAAAGCCGGCTGGAACGCACGCCTTCGAAGCGTTTCTCAAGCACGTAGCGCGCGGATTGATCGAGGCGATGCCCTCGGTCATAAACGCACGAGCTTAAACGTGTGCTACTCAATGCCCATTTGCGCCAGCCGGTACCGCAGCGCGTTGCGCGTTAATCCCAGGAGCCGTGCCGCCTGGCTTTTATTCCCGTCCGCGCGTTTGAGAGCTTCGCGAATCAAGGACTGCTCATACTGGTCGAGGGTTATTCCTTCAGGCAGAAAATTATCTGCTGCGGCGGCTGGCCGTGCACGCTGTCCGGTATCGATCCTTACGTCTTCAGCTTCCACGCGCGGTCCGGGCGCGAGTAGGATGCTGCGCTCCACCACGTTTTCAAGTTCCCGGACATTGCCGGGCCAGTGATATGCAACGAGGCGGTCAATAGCTGCCTCGCTCAAGACGCCGCCGAACTTGCGCGCGAAATGCTCGACCAGATAGGGTATGTCTTCCTTGCGCTCGCGAAGCGGAGGAATATTCAGCGGCACGACATTTAAACGGTAATAGAGATCCTCGCGAAATGTGCCCTGCTCCAGCGCGGCGCGAAGGTCGACGTTGGTCGCGGCGATTATGCGGACATCGGTATGCAGCGTCCGGTTTGACCCGAGCCGCTCAAACTCCCGGTCCTGCAAAATACGAAGCAGCTTTACTTGAATCGAGCCCGGCACGTCTCCGATCTCGTCCAGGAAGACGGTGCCCGCGTTGGCGGTCTCAAATTTCCCGGCTTTTGAAGTATTCGCTCCCGTAAAAGCGCCTTTTTCGTACCCGAAGAGCTCGCTTTCCATCAGGTTCTCGGGGATAGCCGTGCAGTTGATTTTGACAAAAGGCTTATCCTTGCGAGGCGAATGATGGTGGATCGCGCGCGCGATCACATCCTTGCCGACGCCGCTTTCGCCGCATAGCAGCACCGTGGCGCGCGTGGGTGCAATTCGCGTAACCGTCCCGAAAATCTCCTGCATGGCCGCGCTCCGGCCGATAATGTTCTCAAACTGATAGCGCTGATTCAGCGCCTCGCGCAGCTCGCGATTCTCGTCGCGAAGCTTCCGCACCTCCAGCGCTTTTTCCACAACGACCGTGAGATGATCCAGCGAAAAAGGCTTGGGGAGGAAATCGACCGCGCCTTTCTTCATCGCATCCACGGCGATTTCGACCGTTCCGAAAGCCGACATAACGATCACGGGAGTGTTCATGTTCTGGGCCCGCAACTGCTCCAAAAACGCTAGCCCATCCATGCCCGGCAATTTGAGATCGGTGAGAACCAGATCGACATCCGCGGCGTTTTTGAGGCCTTCTTCAGCAGTGGCAACTGCCTTCACCTGAAACCCGCTGGAGGAAAGATGGAGTCCGATGACCCGGCGATACTTTTCCTCATCTTCGATTACCAGAATGACCGACATCGAGGAATAACAGTTAACAGTATACAGAGAGCTAGTAATTCGACCGCTGACGTTGAAATCGACTGGACGAATGTCAAAGGCGGCGCAATCGCAAACACTGCGTAAAGACGGTTTTGGTTTTCTGTGCGTTCTTTTGCGTCTTTGCGAGAAATGTGTTTTACGATCCGTCCTCCCCACGACTCTGCTTCGGATTGCATGAGAGCTGGTCCGTGCTGTGACATGCGGCCCCGAGGTCTGTTGCGTGCCCTCCCGAGGTGTGACAGAATTTCCAGGGAGGTCTCAGGGATTAGGATCGCGGCGGGCGGCAAAAACGTGATGAATGTACGGTACTTCGCGATATCCACGCTGAGCGCGGGAATTTTTCTGTGGGTGTTGTCCGCACCCGCGCAGCAGTCTGGCGGGGATTTTGACGCTACGCTCAGAAACGCCGGGAAGACGGGAGAGGAATGGCTGAATTACGGGCTCACTCCTGGAGAAACACGCTACAGTCCATTGCGGCAAATCGACAGCTCTAACATAAACCGGCTGGGTCTAGCTTGGTCGTACGACGTTGGCGCGGGTGGCGGCAATCAGGAAGCCACGCCGCTTATGTGGAACGGGACTCTTTTCAGTATCACCAACTGGAGCATTGTGTACGCCGTCGACGCGCGAACCGGGAAAGAGAAATGGCGCTGGGACCCGGAAGTAAACCGTACCGCCGCGCAGCCCAAAATCTGCTGCGGGGTAGTGAATCGAGGCGTCGCGATCTACGACGGCAACATCATCGCGCCGATCATCGATGGCCGCCTGATCGCCTTGAATGCCGAAAGCGGCAGACCCGTATGGGAGTCGCGTGTGGCCTACACTCGCGACAACTATACCCTAACCATGGCGCCGCGGATCGCGAAGGGCAAGGTGATTATCGGCGTGGCCGGCGGAGAGTTTCCGGCGCGCGGATACTTTGAAGCGCACAACGCGCGAACTGGCGAGTTCGTCTGGCGCTTCTATACAGTGCCGGGCGACCCTTCTAAGCCGTTCGAGAGCGAGGATCTTCGAAAAGCCGCGGCAACCTGGGACCCGGAGGGGTTGGCGATGGGTGGCGGCGGTTCGGTTTGGGATGGCATGTCCTATGACCCCGACCTAGATTTGCTGTATGTCGGAATAGGTAACGCAGGCCCTTGGGCCAGCGCTGCCCGCAAACAAAGCAAAGACAGGGACAACCTGTATGCCTGCTCGGTTGTTGCCGTGAAACCCGACACAGGCAAGTTGGTGTGGTATTTCCAGATGGTTCCGGGCGACGATTGGGATTACGACAGCGTCCAGCAATTGTTGCTCGCGGATATAGTGATCTCGGGACGGCAGCAGAAAGTAATCATGCAGGCCAACAAAAACGGGTTCTATTACGTGCTGGACAGGAGCACCGGAAAATTTATCTCAGGAGCGCCGTTCGCAACGGTCACTTGGGCGCGCGGCTTGAACGAGGAAACGGGAAGGCCGATTGTGAATCCGGAAGCCTTATATGGCACGCAACCTATCCCGATTGCTCCGGGGCCCGGCGGCGGACACAATTGGGCTCCCATGGCATTCAATCCTGCTACTGGTCTGGTATACCTGCCCGCAACACTATCCAGCGCTCGGACGTTTTCCTACAACGCGAACTTTCAATATCGGGAAGGCATGATGAACACGGGCCTGGCGAGCGGCCGGGCCCCGAACCTGAACCTTGCGGGCGCGCCTGCGAATCCCGGTACACCGCTCCCGGCTCCGCCCGCGATTGGGCCTGCTCTCACGCAAGATGGATCTCAAAGCGCTCTGCTTGCTTGGGATCCAGTGAACCAGAAAGAACGGTGGCGTGCCCCAGCCGGCGGTGGAAGCGGAGGCGGCGCCCTTACGACGGCCGGCAACCTGGTGATCCAAGCCGTCCCCGATGGGCGGCTTATTGCCTATGCTGCCGATACAGGCAACAAGCTGCTTGAGATCGATACAAAACTCCGCGGCGGAATGGGCCCGCCCATCACTTACATGCTCGATGGCAAACAATATATCGCCCTGACCGGCGGAGTCGGCGGGCGAGAGGCAGCGGTAGTTCCCAATCGCGAAGCCGCAACAGGCGACCCGCCGCCCGGCGTACGCGGCGCGGCGCAGGTTAATCCGAAGCTCATGGTTTTCACGCTGGATGCGAATACAACGGGGTCCGGCGCAACCGTTCCGTAATCGTGCCAACCCGAATGGGTGACGCGCGAAATAGCACAACCCTCAAGGAGACTTTATGAATCGATTTGTTATCGCTGGTCTGACGCTTTCAGGATTTGTTCTTGGTATTGCCGTTACGAGCTTGAGCTTCCGGCTAACGTCGACTCAGCAGGTAGTCCTCGCTGCGCCGGCTCCGCAGGCGCCGGCCCCTTCTCCCGATGCGGCGAAGGGCAAAGGCAAACAGGCTGTTTCGACGGCGCCTTGTGGCCCGAACATACAGGGCGATCTTGGGAAGAACACCGCCAAGGACTCCCGATGTTTTGAACTGCGCATGTACACCGTAGATCCTTCTCGCGACGGCGTTGGACAGTTCAAGGGCGGGATCAATGAATTGCACAAGCGCTTTCGCGAGGGCGAAGTCGAAGTCTTCAAGAAGAACGGCGTCGATGTGCTGGCCGTTTGGCAGAACCTCGATGATCCGAATACGCTGGTTTATCTGCTCGCGTATAAAGATCGCGCGGCCAGGGAGGCAGGCTGGGCGGCGTTCGGCGCCGACCCCAAGTGGACCGAGCTTCGCACCAAGTATTTTGTTCCTCTCACCAGCAAAATCACGTTTATGAGCGCGACCGATTACTCGCCTCTGAAGTAATTAGAATGTGATCCGTCCGATCAAAGTGCCTGAGCGCGGCTGGAGATTTAGCCCGGACGCGGCAATGGTTCCGGTCGCCGCGATAGACCCGAATCCGCCGGTTATATTTCCATTTGGAGCATGTGTCACGACGGCTTTAGCATTCGTGCTCGCGGGGTCGCTGAACACGGAGCGGTTAAACACATTTGTGAACTCCATTCGTATATTGATAGTGGTCCGCTCTTTGACCCTCCACGTCCTTCCCAGGTTCATATTCTCGATCGGATGGCGCTGCCTTCGATAATCGCCGTAGTAAGCCGCCGAAGTGCCGAATTGACCTACGGGCGGATCCACCCATGCATTCGGATTCAGCACGATGGTGGTTTGTGGATCGAAGCAGTGGCAGTTCAGGTCCTGAAGAAACAGCGGCTGGCCGGGAACTCGATTCGCGAACGTACTTTGGAACAAATACGACCCGAGATTGTTGTTCGCGGCCGGCACTAACAACGGCAAACCGCTCTTATATTGCAAGAAGAGACCGTACGTCCAATCGCGGGCGACCCACGATAGGACCTTGTTGGTGTTCAACCTCGGCGTAATGTAGTTCAGCGACGCATTCCATGCCAGCGGGGTGTCATATTGCGACAGGTATTTATTATTCTGCCGGTTGAACACATCGTTGATCGAAGCGCCGCCGGTGGTGCCGGGATTCGGGACAGTCTCCGCTCCGATGGTCTCGCTCTTTGACCATGTGAACGTGGTCAGGAACGAGAGCCCGTGCGTCAGCCGCTGCGTCGCCTTCAATTGCAGAGAGTTGTACCACGTATCGCCCAACGGACTCCAATAGTATTGGATTGTTCCGAACTGCGGGAACGGGCGTAACGCTTGCGCCACGGTCAAGCTCGCTGGATAGCCGGCATACGGAAGGCCGAGTCCGCGTTGAGCAGCCGCGGCAGATCCGATCGGTTGGAGCAACAATGCCTGGTCCGCCTGATTATTGATGTTGATCCCAAACGCCTTCAGCCGGTCGTTGGACAGCGCATTCACGTTTATCAGACCCGGTGCGATCCACCAGATCCCGCGATTGCCCACGTATGCCGCGTCTATGGCGAGATTTCGGAAGATTTCCCGCTGGAAACCCGCGCTCCACTGATATTGCCTCGGCGGACGCCCGGCGTTCGGATCTATCCCGCCCGGAGGATTGCTGTTTGGAATGGAGTTGTTGAAAGGATAAATTCCCGCGTTAATGTCTGGAAACGGCCGCGGAGCATATTGCGGTGGAATGCCCGTGGAAAGCTGCATTACAGGAATTCCAAAGCTCGGCGTGCTGAACGGGTTCGAAAGGCCGAATCCTCCGGCGGAGTTGTTGTTATCTGGGGTGCCCGCATAAACAATCCCAAAGCCGCCGCGAAATACCGTCTTTGCATTGATCTGGTAAGCCAGGCCGAGCCGGGGGCCGAATGCCCACGGGTAATTGTGCGCGAACTGGCAATTGCAGTGGCCCGGGCCGTCGCCTTCAAACATCACGGCCCCTGGGATGTTCCCCGCCGATGGATTCAGCACCGCCGGCGAAAAAACGGAAGCGCGTCCGTACTGTTCTTTCAGATAAGTGGAATAGTCGTATCGCAGGCCATAATCCAGCGTTAGTTTGCGGGTGATCTTCCACGTATCCTGCGCGTAGATCCCGGTCTGGCTCTTGCCCAGCCGGAGTTGGACCGGGTACGCGATATTTCCGTTATTGACCAAGCCGAGCAGGAAGCTCGCGTAACCGAATCCCGGCACACCGCCCGCGACGGTGGTCGTTTGAAGATATGGCTCGCTCGTAGTCGCGGTGCTAAACGCGTAACTTCCGTTCACGCCCCCCGTGCCGACGGCCGGATATCCTTCGGTTCGAAACTCGGCTCCAAATTTATACGTGTGATTACTCTTGACCCACGTGAAGCTAGAGGTGAAGGTAGGTTTCTCCGTATAGGAGTGCGAATCGAAAGACGACCCCATGGCCTTCATGCCGCCGTTGCTCGGCACCGCTGTCATCAAGCCGGAGATCGATGGAAAGAACCGGTTAATTGTCCCGGGCAAACCCAATTCTTTCCCGGAATCGTAGTTGGTGAAACCGCTGCCGTCTGCGGTGACGGATTTGATCCCGAAGTCTACATACTGAAAACCCGCGCCGAAGTGCAACAACATAGTCGGCGCCAGGCTGTGATCGTAATTCAAACGCGTGACCCACGTCGGAACTATGGAACCGACGGCGGTAGTGATTGGGTCGGGCAAGCCATCCGCGCCTCCTCCGAAAGCAGTCGATATCGGCTGGAAGAGCGCGTTTCGCGAGAAATAGTAGGATAGCTTCCCTTTGGCGCCGACGACTTGGTCAATCTTAAACGAAGTGATCTGCGTGGTAGTTATTCCGGTGAACGTCGGGATGTAGTTGTTAGCCACGCCAAGGGCATTGGCGCCCAGCGGCTGTGGGATATAGGACTGAATCTTCACCGCGACGGGGTCGAAGCGCGAGGGGTCTATGATGTTTCCGGCAAACGGATCTCGCACCACTTGTCCCGTGGAGATTGTTCGTGTTGTGGCGGGGTCGAAGATTTCGCCTTCCATCACCGGGCGGCCGAGCGGATCGGTGGTTAGCGGCTTACCGGTAGTAATTGCCGTGGCGAAGTTGCCGGCGCGGTACGCCGCTGTTGGGACGGTTTCCAGGAGGTTGTTGACCTGCTGGTGCTCCTGAAAACGCTCCAGGTTGAAAAAGAAGAATGTCTTGTCGTGGCCGTTGTAGATCTTTGGAATCCACACCGGTCCTCCCACTGTGCCGCCGTAATCGTAGCGCCTCTGGCGCGGCCGGGGATTCCCGGCGCCCGCGGGAAGATCCAGAAATGGCGTTCCCGAGTTGAACGCCTCGTTCACAAGATATTCGTAAGCGCTGCCGTGGAGCTGGTTGCTGCCTGAGCGCATAGTCACATTGAAGACACCTCCGCCCACTTGCCCGTACTCGGCGGCGTAATTACTGGTCTGCACCGTGATCTCTTGAATCGCGTCCACGCCCGGTTGAAGCTGAGCGGGCACGCCCGGCGTTCCCCCATCGGTTGCGTCCTGGCCCTCGACGCGAAAGGCTTGGGTGTTTGCCGGCGCGCCATTCACGCGAACCCCGTTGTTCGGAACCCAATAGGTGCCGGGAATCATCACCAGAACCGCGTTCGGATTGCGAACGCCTTGCGTACCCGCGAAGTTGGCGCCCACGCCCAGCACGGGCAGTTCGTCCAGCGTCTGGGACGCGACATTGTGACTCAATTCTCCGTTTTCGGTATTGAGCAAAGGAGCGGCTTCCGTCACGGTGACCGACTCCGAGGCAGTGCCCACCTCTAGAACGATGTCGATGCGAGCAATCTGCGCAACTTGAATCTCCAGCCCTTGCCGCACGTATCGCTTGAACCCGGGCACCGAGACGGACAACTCATAAGTGCCGGCCGGCAACTCTGCTAGCGTGTAATTGCCGGTATTCGTGCTAGCCGCATCGTAAAGCGCGCCTGTCGCGACGTTCTTCGCCTGGATAGGAGCGCTAGCCACCACGGCTCCGCCCGGATCTGAGATGGTCCCCGTGATCGTGCCGCGGTCGCTTTGCGAAGAGGCCAGAGTCGCGAGGAAAACACACACGAGTACAAAAGTTGAACGCAAGGAACCCCCTTTTCAACCCTCAGGGCTGTGGTTTGTGATCTAAGCCCGATGTGGCGACTATATTTCACTCGGACGTTGGAGTCAAGGAAGGTGCAGCCCAGGAAGGTGCAGCCCAGGTACGAATCACGCCTCATGTGTTTCGGCGCCGAATTGGGAGAGTAAATGGGGTTCAGTGGATGGAGTCGCCGGTTCCGGCCCAATTTCAGGATAGCAACGCCTCCCTTTTGAAGTCTAATAAGCTGAAAACAAGATAAATCCAGTTACATCCAAACCTTTTTTTGGTGGTTTGCGACCGGACTTTCCAGTACGATTGCTGGGGAGTTCCGATGCGCGTACTGTTTTCGACAATCGGATCGCGTGGTGATGTCCAACCTGTTGTGGCGCTTGCGTCGCACTTGAAGGCGCTCGGCCACCAAGTCAGGGTATGTGTGCCGCCCGATTTTCGCGAATGGATTGAGAGCCTCGATATCCCGGTGACACCCATCGGTCCGGAGGTGCGCCGGTTCGCGGCGTCCCGTCCAGCAGCCACACCGCCGCAAAAGCCGCTGACGGCCGAGCAGCGGCGTCAGATGGCGGAAGCGACGGTCGCGACCCAGTTCGAAGTCTTGGCTTCTGCGGCGCAAGACTGCGACGTGATCGTCGCCGCGACAGCCCTGCAGGTGGCGGCGCGATCGGTAGCCGAGAAGATGGGCATTGCTTACGTCTTCGCCGCCTATGCGCCGGTGGTGCTGCCATCGCAGCACCATGCGCCCCCGCTCTTACCTCCGTTACCGGGACAGGCTCCGCCGGCGGCGAATGACAACGCCGGCCTTTGGGCGCAGGACGCGGCACGGTTCAACGATCTGTTTGGCGCCGCGGTAAACGCGCGCCGGGCCTCCCTGGGACTCGCCGAAATTGATGACGTACGAAGTCACATGCTGACAGACCAGCCCTGGTTCGCCGCGGATGCGACCCTCGGGCCATGGCCCGATGTTACGGATAGCCGCGTCTTTCAAACGGGCGCATGGATTCTGCCGGACGAGCGTCCGCTGTCCCTCGACTTGGAAACGTTTCTCGACCGCGGCGATCCGCCGATTTACTTCGGCTTCGGCAGTACGCGCGCGCCTGAAGCCGCGGGTCCGGTGATGCTCAATGCCGCCCGCGCGCTCGGCCGCCAACTAGTGGCCGGGGGTGGCCGGTTCACCTGCTGAAGCGGATAGGCGCGGGCTCGGTTCGTATAAATCCAGAGCGATCCAAAACCAGGATCTTCCCTCAATGTGGATCAAGCTTTGAGCCAGTTGGTCCCTTGTCCTCTTCGCGCGCTGCACGGGGCCGTCGAAGTCGCCGTGCGTGTCGGCGATCAGCCATACTCGCGTACAGCTTTCATTGCGGAATTGCTCCACAGGCGTTAGGGTCAGCGGCGGCCTGCCGCGAGCATAAATCTCCCATGCCATTTGGATATGCTGCTCATCGCCGGGAGGAACTACTACGAAACAATCGTTCGGCTGCGCGTGACTGGCCAGATATATGGTGGCGTCGCGGAAATTCTCTTTTGAGGGAATGAAATAGTTCGCCCGCAGCGAGTAGCCGCTATATGCTAAGGCGGCCAGGGTCACGGTTAGCCGCAGGGTTCGATTGTTCAGGGACGAAATACCCCGCGCGATTAAAATGCAATACGGCGCGGCGCAAAACGACAGATATCGAAATTCGTAAAACCGGATTACCCGGCCGATGAGAAGCGCCAAAAACACGGGTATTACAATCAGCATGAATAAGAACATGGGGCTTTCGCGCTCGGACTTGGAGCCTTTTTCTACCGGCGAAAGGAGTGGTTTCAAGGCCAGCAGCGCAGGTAAAGTGAACAGAAAAGCGCCTGCTAAAAAGGTCCACCACGGTCCGAGTCCGGGAAATAAACCGGTGGGACGGCCGTTGTTGAATACATTCACTAACTCAAAGACGGCATACCAGGTTTCGGAATGGGCTTTTCCGAGCGTATTGGATAACTTGGAGCCAAATAGAGCCTCCCAAGCTACACCCGAGGCGAGCCAAAATCCAAGAAACGCAAGCAGGATTGCCCCGCCCGCAACCCACCAGGACCGGGGGATGGGGCGCCGGTGGCGATATAAAAGCAAGAACAGAAACAGCGCGATCAGCGGCAGGATTCCGAAGTAATGGGTGTATTCCACCAGGACCGCCGAAGCCACAAACAACCACCAACAAACGGCGTTTCTCTCCCGGATCGCCCTTATGAAGAAATACCAGGAGCAGATTACCAGGAACAGCAATAGCGCGTACATCCGCGCTTCCTGCGAATATTGAACGCTCAGCTGCGATATGGTGAGCAGCAACGCGGATAGCGCGGCTGTGCCGGCGTCGAAAAGATAGCGCGCAAGAATGTACAAGGCGGCAATCGCGAGCGTTCCGAAAAGGGCAGACATCAGCCGCGCCTGGTATGTGCCGAACCCAAATGCCCGCACCCATCCGTGCAACATATAGTAGTGCAGCGGCGGGTGGACAACATCCTTTACGAGCGCGGCGTGCATGGGCGCCCAAGCCGCGTTACTGACCGTGAGGCCGAAAATCTCGTCTCCCCAAAAGCTCTCGTAATCGAGATGATATAGCCGTAGTACCAGCCCGAGCAGGACGATGCTTGCCGGGATTATCCAGCGCAGCCGCATTTCAGGTAGGATTGCACGAAATGCGCCATTGTGGGGTCGTCGGGCACGCGGGCTGCGGCGTTGAAGATCCGGGGGATTGAGGCTGCGGCGGACTTAAGTTCACGAGCGCGCAGGCGGGCTGAAGCCCGCCGCAGGCTTAAGCCTGCCCCACTTGGATTTTGCTAAATCGGTGTCCGGTTTCCGAACGATTTGGATTAGTGGTTTGAGCCGAGCTCTTTTACAATACTGGCCACAAAACCCTTCGCATCCCCAAATAGCATTAGAGTTTTGTCCATGTAGTAAAGCTCGTTATCGATTCCGGCGAAGCCCGGGCTCATGCCGCGCTTGATCACCATTACCGTCCGGGCTCTGTCGGCATCGAGAATCGGCATGCCCGCGATGGGGCTATCCTTGTCGCTGCGCGCCAAGGGATTGACGACGTCATTTGCGCCCACCACCAGGGCCACGTCCGTCATCGGAAACTCGCCATTGATCTCGTCCATCTCGAGGAGCTTGTCATACGGGATATCGGCTTCGGCCAGCAGAACGTTCATGTGGCCCGGCATACGGCCGGCGACTGGGTGAATCGCGAACCTTACGTTTACCCCGCGGCGAGTTAGAAGATCGTACATTTCCCGGATCTTATGCTGCGCCTGCGCGACCGCCATGCCGTAACCGGGAATGATGATCACGCTGGACGAGGAATCGAGGATCGCCGCGGCTTCTTCCGGCGTGGCCGACCTCACGGGCCTCTGCGCGGCCTGCGCTGCGACACTCGCCTGGACTTGGCCGAAGGCGCCGAACAGGACGTTCACAAACGACCGGTTCATGGCCTTGCACATGATGATGGACAGCAGCAAACCCGCGGTTCCGTTCAACGCGCCGGCGACAATCAGCAGCCGGTTGTCCAGCACAAATCCCATCGCTGCCGCCGCGACGCCGGCCGAAGAATTCAATAGCGCGATCACCGTCGGCATATCCGCGCCGCCGATCGGCGTCACCAGCATGATTCCGAACAATAGCGAGAACGCGATGAAGAGCGGGAACATCCAGGGCGCGGAAATCCCCGCCGTCAAGCTGACGCCGAGCACGACCGCGCCGCCCAGCACGATGAAGCTAACGATGTTCTGGCCCGCATAAGTGATGGGCCGGGTGGGAAGAATCTCCTGCAGTTTGCCGAAGGCGATCACGCTCGCCGTTGCCGTCAGAAAGCCGAGCAGCGTTTCCGCAGATAGAGCGCCCATCGTGAAGCCATGCGGCGTTTCCCGGTAATATTCGGCGGTACCGATGAGCGCCGATGCCAGCGCGCCGAAGGCATGCGACAACGCCGTCAATTGCGGAACGGCTGTCATCGGCATGAGATACGCCAGCGGAGCGCCGATTGCCGAGCCGATCGCCAGGCCCACCAGGATCCAGGTGAAGTTATGAACATCGCTTCGCAGGAGCGTGCCGATGACCGCCAGCAGCATCCCGATTTCACCGATAATCACGCCCCGACGCGCCGTGGAGGGGTGATTCATCCACTTCATCGCGAGAATGAATCCAGCCGAGGCGAGCAGGTAAATGAAGGGTAGGACCTGTGCCATTTACTTGTGCTCCCCGCGGGTGGAGTCCGCCGGTTCGCGCTTACGGAACATCTTCAGCATTCGGTCGGTGATCAGATAACCGCTCACTACATTTATGGTCGCCGTGATCAGCGCGATAAACCCCAGGATGCGGATGTATTGCGGCGCATGTTCATTTCCGGTGAGCACAATCGCTCCGACGACGGCAATGGCTGAAATCGCGTTGGAAAGGGACATCAGGGGCGTGTGCAGTAGCGGTGAAACGCGTTTCACCAGCTCCCATCCCAGGAAAGCCGCGAGCATGAATACGAATAGACCGAACTCGTACGAAGAGTAGCTCATTGGATGTTTCCGTTATTGATCGCCTTGGCCGCTCCCGCAGAAACGCCGAAAGTCTCGCATACTCTTTGGTGGACGATGTTTCCCCCGAAAGTGACCAGCGTATCGCGCACGATTTCGTCGGCGGGGTCCGCGGACAAGGGGAGGAATCCGGTCAAGTGCTTTAAGAATGTGGCCACGTTCGCGGCGAACATCTGGCTGGAGTGGTAGGGCGCGAGCGCCGGAAAATTCAGCGGCCCGAGAATGTGCACGCCGTCATATATGATGTTCAGGCCGGGCTGGGTCACTTCGCAGTTGCCTCCCCGCACCGCCGCCAGATCCACGATTACCGACCCCGGAGCCATCGCCTCCACCATCTCTCGCGTGATCAGGATCGGAGCGCGCTTGCCCGGCACGGCAGCGGTGGTGATCACCACGTCCTGCTCGCGGACGACTTCTGTCATGAGCTCGCGCTGGCGTTTGTAGAAGGCTTCATCCATCGCTTTCGCGTAGCCGCCTTTATCCTCGGCCGCGGCCGCTTCCACATCCAGCGAAACGAACTTCGCGCCTACGCTGACGATTTGATCCTTCACCGATGAGCGCACATCGTAGGCGCTCACAACCGCTCCCAACCGTTTTGCGGTCGCGATCGCCTGCAAGCCGGCAACGCCGGCCCCGAGCACGAAGACCTTCGCCGGAGTAATCGTTCCCGCAGCCGTCATGAGCATTGGGAATAACTTTGGAAGCGCGCCGGCAGCCAGTAACACGGCTTCATAGCCCGAGATCGTCGCAAGCGACGAAAGCACGTCCATGCTTTGCGCGCGGGTGATGCGCGGAATCAGTTCGAGCGCGAAAAACGAAACTCCGGCAGCGGCGAGGTCGGAAGTTTCGCGCTGCGCTGTCAGCGGCTCACCGAGTCCGATCACGATCTGGCCCGGCCGCAAGCGCTTCAGGTCATCGCGGCCCGCTTCGGGATTCGCGCCCAAACTGCGAAATTGGGTGATGATGTTTGCTTGGGCGAAGATCTCATCCCGGCTGGCGAGTTTCGCGCCTCGGGCTGTGTATTGGTCGTCAGGGTAGCCGGCTTCCTCGCCCGCGGACGGCTCTACCAGCACTCCCATACCGGCCTTCTGCAAGGCTTCGATAGAGCGGGGTGTGATGGCGACGCACCGCTCGCCCGGGAAGCTTTCCCGCGGCACTCCTACAGTATTTGTCACGTTGGGTAGTTAACTTCCTTAGGTGTACTGGGGCGGAGGCCTCAGTCCGTAACAACATATTCTCGCACGATCACCCGCCATTCCGCATGCTTGAGATGGTTCATTTGCGCATGCGTATTGATTCGCGGCCGGCACGCACTTGGACGCCGGCCCCAGCTAGGCCGAATAGAAATGCGATCTAGCAGATCGCCGCGTGATGCGGGCGTAATTTCGACATCAGGCTAGGTCTGAGCATTCGGCAACGTACTGCCGCTCGCCACGCAAGATACGGACTTGAATGATATGTTTCATCGGACCCCGCTCTCCTGCATTAAAGTAGCGTGAGACTCCGGGGCTTCATTTCCAAATTGCTTCCAGCTTCGCGCGTTCACCGCCTTGCGCTAGAATTCCTTCATGGCGCAATCTGGCGGCATCACTATAGAGGAGTTCGAGCGCCTACCCGACGCATTGGCTCTGAACCATGAGCTAGATGACGGAGAGTTGGTGGACGTGTCTGGAAACACTCCTTCTCACAATACGAAACGCGATTTTATTGTGTCGCAAATGCTGCCTCACGTCAGGAGCGGCCGGCTCGGTCTGGCCATCTCCGAGCAGGAATTCGAATTCGGCGGCAACGCCCACGGACCCGATGTAGCATTCATTTGCGGGTCAAAGCTCCATCTGCTCGATTCCAACCGTCGCGTACAAAGGTTTGTGCCTGACTTGGCAATCGAGATCGTCTCCAACAACGACAAGTTCAACGACATCGTCAAAAAAGCAAAACGCTATCGCCGCTACGGAACCCGTGAAGTCTGGGTTCTGGACTTGGCGAACAGGCAAGCCCTGGTAGTTGCCGAAGACCGGCAGGTGATTCTAGACGATGATTCTGTATTCGAATCGAAGCTGATTCCGGGCTTCTCCATGCCTCTGGCCGAACTATTCGATTGGGCATAACCGACGCCTATCGTAGAATGAAACCGTCAGGAGAAATTATGCAGAATTCCGTACTCGTCCCCATGGTGGTCGAGCAAACCTCACGCGGCGAGCGCGCCTTCGACATTTACTCGCGGCTGCTGAAAGAGAACATCATCTTCCTGGGAACCCCCATTGACGACAACGTCGCCAACCTGATCATCGCCCAGGTCCTGTTTCTCGCCGCCGAGGACCCTGAAAAAGACATTTCGCTGTACATCAACTCGCCGGGAGGCTCCATCACGGCCGGTTTGGCCATCCTGGATACGATGCGCCTGGTAGAGCCGGATATCGTAACTTACTGCGTTGGTCAAGCCGCTTCGATGGCGGCGGTGCTGCTCGCCTGCGGCACCAAGGGCAAGCGTTACAGCCTGCCCCACTCGCGCATTTTGATCCACCAGCCCTCGATGAGCGGCCTCGCCGGACAGGCGGCCGACATCGACATCTACGCCAAGGAAATCCTGCGGATGCGCGAGACGTTGAATAACGTACTCGCGGACGCCACCGGCCAACCCGTCGAGCGCGTCGCGCGCGACGTCGATCGCGACTACATTATGGAGCCCGAGCAAGCGCTCGAATATGGCATGATTGATCGCATCATTGCGAGCAGGGTTTTACAGCCCGTAGCGAAGTAGCGCGCCCAAGGAGTTGCGGCTACTCGGGGTTCACGGTCAACACTTGCTTAGCGTCCACTTTGTCAAACTCCATCGGGAAGCTCCGTCCGCTGTAGTACGCATTCCATTGATCTTTATAGTGGCCCGAGAAGGGGTGTCCCGATTCGCCGGTTGTGATGTTTTCGAGAGACCGGTCCAAGTCCGCAAGATCGACGACCATGCGCAGGGAAGGGCCTAGACGCCGGGAGATCTGCTTAATGGTGGTCGGCGAGCCGCTCATCAGCGCCGGCCCGACGCTGAAGTATTTGCCTATCAGCGGCAGTTGCCCCATCACCGGATTATCGATGCGTAACTGGTTGTACTGGCCGTAGCTCCAGCGCGAGAGCTTGGAACCTTGCAGCTTTATCCCGCGCTCGATGGCGCTGCTCAGTGAATTCAGCAATTGTGCGTCATAGTCCGGGAACCAGTCGTTCGGGCGCTTGCGCAAAATGGTCTCCACCACCTGCGGGGCAAGAAACGAGCTTTCGTAGACTTGGCCATGTTTCGGGGCGGCTCGCTCGGCCAGGGCGTTGCGGAATTCGTCATAGGCGAGCATGGCGATCATCGGCGCGGCACTTCCCGTTTCCATCTGTCCGTTCCAAGGGCGCAGCAGCTCGATCGCGTCGAGGACGCGTGCGTTCGAACCCGGATGCTTGTCCCAGGCCGCTACGATCTGCGCGGCAAAGAAGTGCGCGAACGAGGAATATACGTCTTTTTGAATCGCGATCATATCGGCGGGCTGCCATTGCGCGCGGGATACCAGCCGGGCGCGAATTTCCTGCGCGCGATATTTCGGCGCGAAGCGGCCATCGACAGGCCACGCGAAATCCGCCGGAAACGGATTTTGATTTGCAGTGGCGATTATTCCCGAAGGCGGATTGTAAGTCTGCGGCAACTTTTCATACGGAATGAAACCCTGCCATTCGCACTCACCCGATGAACCATCCTCCGGCATATCCGGGCGGCAATTTGCCGGCCGTGTGGGAAGCCGACCGACAGCATGGTAACCAATGTTGCCGCCCACATCGGCGTAAACAAAATTTTGGGCCGGCCAATCGAAATGCGATAAGGCGGCATTGAACTCGTCCCAATTCGACGCGCGGTCGAGCGCGAGCAGGGGGAAATCGAGCGGCGCGTTTTCCGCGGGGACCCACCGCATCGCATAACTCTGGTTGTTCTCGGTCAGAAACAGCGGGCCGTGCCTCGTGACCCAACCGTTGGCCGGAATCGCCGGACCACCTTTCACCGGAATAACATCCTGCTCGGGTGCGGCTTGTTCCACGCGGCCTTGAAAGGTATAACGGCCGGTTCGGAGGTCGATCTGCTCGCGATATAGATCCTGGACTTCGAAACCGAGATTCGTAACGCCCCACGCGATGCGGCGATTGTGGCCGATAATGACGGCCGGCACGCCCGGCAGCGCAGCGCCGGTAACATCCAGATCCGGGGTACGAAGATGAACCAGATGCCATGCGCCGGGAACACTCCACTGAAGATGTGGATCGTTGGCCAAAATAGGCTTGCCACTGGCGGAGTGCGATCCGGACACCACCCACGCATTCGACCCCGGCTGAACTTCGGGGCCTGTGCGGCGGGGATAGAGAAAATCGACCCTCTTCGGATCGCCGGCATCCCCCATGCTGAGTTTGTTTATTTTCTCCCGCCACGTAGCCGTGAGGCTTCGTCCCATTTCCAGCGCGACTAGCAACGTGTCCTGAATTCTCCATGGCCGCGGATCGTAATTCAAGAGCGCGAACTCCGGAGGCAGCCGGCGGCGGTTGGTTTCAAGCCAATAATTGACGCCTCGCGCGTAGGCTGCGATCATTTGACGTGTCTGCGGAGTGAGATTCCGCTCTTGCATTTCGGCGATGCGAGCCATCCGCCAGCGCCGGGCGTCGCGGTCGGACTCAAGAATCGAGTCCATCGGACCACGCCCCAGAATCTCGGCAAGTTGCCCGCCCGCCAACCGCCGCAAAGCGTCCATCTGCCACATGCGATCCTGCGCGGTGGCGTAGCCTTGAAGAAAGATCGCGTCTTCCCAAGTGCCAGCCGTAATATGCGGAACACCGCGGGCATCGCGCTGAATTGTGGCTTGGGCGGAGACCGGAGCCGAGATCGCTCCCGAGGTTTGCGGAACCGTGCGCCAGCCGTACCAATACAGCACCACCCCAAGCGCAACAACGAAAACAGCTATGCTCGAATTGACTACGCGTAGGACAGGAGTATGGAAGAACAGACCCGGCCGGGCGGTGGAACTTGGAGGCGCACCCGCGGCGCCGTCCGGTACGGTGGGGGACACTACTCCGCATTGTAGCGGACCCCTTCGCACGTACTTTTAAAATGCCGCTTCGATTTATCCTGCTGGCGTTCATTCTCGCGATGAACGCATTTTTCGCGGCCGCCGAAGTTTCTTTGGTATCGGTGCGCCGATCGCGTCTGAAGGAATTGGCCGGGCAGCAAAGCGTTCCCGCACGCGCGGCCTTGGAGCTGCTCGCGAACCCGGAACGATTGTTGAGCGTTACCCAGGTTGGCGTGACGCTCGCGAGCCTGGGTTTAGGATGGGCCGGCGAGGACACTCTTTACCGCCTGTTCCTGCGAATGTTTCAGCCGGTTATCACACCGGCCACTTCGGTTTTGTTGCATGCCGCCAGCTTCGCGCTCGGCTTCCTGGCCATGAGCTTTTTCCACGTAGTATTGGGAGAAGTTGTTCCGAAGAACCTCGCCATCGAAAAAGCCGACCGGCTGGCCCTACTGGTCGCGCCGGTATTGCTGGTGTTTTACCGAATCGCTCTTCCGTTTATTTTCGTCATCGAGCGGAGCGCCGCGGGGCTTTCACGCCTACTCGGATTGCGCGGCCATGGCGCGGGCGGCCATTCGTCGGAGGAGCTGAAGTTTATCGTCGAGTCGAGCCGCCGCGAAGGGCACCTGGAAGGCTTCGAGCAGGTGGCGATTCAGAAGCTATTAGAGCTGCACGACGTCAACGCGCGCGAGATTATGACTCCGCGCATCGACATTATTTCCGTGTCCGTCGAGGCCAGCCTGGATGAGCTGCTGCGCGCGGCTATCGAGCACCAATATTCGCGGATGCCGGTGTATGAGGGGAAACCCGAGCATATCGTCGGCATCGTTCATTTCAAGGATTTGATGCGCGCCTGGCAGATAAGGAAAACGGCGAACGATCGCCGTCTTCCCGCGCCGCCGTTCCGCTTGCGCCGATACCTGCGCGAGCCGCTGGTGGTGCCGGAAACCAAAGCTCTAAGTCAACTGGTGGATGAGTTCCGCTCGCGGCATGCGCACATGGCGATGGTAGTGGATGAGTTCGGCACAGTAACGGGACTGGTGACCCTGGAGGACGTGCTGGCGCAGATCTTCGGCGCAATGGGCGACGAACACGACGTCCGGAGGCCCAAACCGGCGCCGGGCGCTCCCGTGATAGAGGTCGAAGGAGCGACGAACATCCGCGAGCTTGCGTCCGAATATGGGATTGAGTTGCCGGGCGATGCAGGTTTTGAGACGCTGGCCGGCTTCTTGCTTTTTCGCCTCGGGTACATCCCCGCGCCAGGAGAGGCGGTGACGTATGGCAGCCGGACGTTTATCGTGGAAGAGATGGAGCGGAACCGGATCGCGCGGGTGAAAATTGTTACCGCGCGGCCGGCGGAGACGGCCCCGAAGAGCTAGTGCTCAGTTGCAGAACTTCACGTCACCGCTCAGGCGGGCTGAAGCCCGCCGCAGGCTCAAGCCTGCCCCGCAGCGCGATGTACACCAACTAGCGCGCCTCTACGCTCGATCCGGCGCGCTGGCTGCTCCCGCGGAGATTGTTAAGGATCCGGCGCTGGGCGGCGACGGCGGCTTTGGAATATCCAGGGCTACCGCTGTTACTGTCTCGCTGGCGGCGCTTTTCTCGAGTTTTACGCCCGCTACTTCGAGCTTGGACAATTTGGATAAAAACGCGCCGGCGGCTGTGAGCGCGATGGAAGCCAGTGTAATCGTAACGTAGGAAGCCTGCTCTAATTTACTGCTTCCCAATCTGCCGAAATAGAATTTTACTTGCGCGAAAACGAAGGCGGCTATAGAAGCAAAGATGACCAAAATCGGGCCTGCGCGCTCCCAAAAACTACCCGGCTGGGCTTCTCGAATGCGCTTATCGAGTCGTTCCTTCGCAATGCGAGTCTCAACATGCGCGGTATCGAGTTCTCCGCAG
The DNA here is from genome assembly GCA_019261985.1 of Bryobacterales bacterium. GTDB lineage: Bacteria > Acidobacteriota > Terriglobia > Bryobacterales > Bryobacteraceae > Palsa-187. The sequence goes on from JAFAQY010000080.1 coordinate 20,409, forward strand.
TTCTTAAAATCCCGTAAAGCCTTTTGCAGGTGGCTGGAATCTTTGGAAGCGTTGAACAGGAGCACGTGGGTCCGCCCCCGCGCGTAATATGCGGCAGCCAACTCGGGTCGAGACAGCAGCTTGGAAGAGGCATCCGTTTGCCTGCCCTTTTCGATCGCCCGGTCGTAATACTGGAGCGCTTTTTCGATTAGCGGCTCGTCCCCGTTTTCACCCAGTGTTGCGTAGGAATCCGCGAGCCCCAGAATCGAGACGATGTGGCCTGGAGCGACGCCCAAAACGGTCTCATATTCTTGTACGGCCCGCGATGGTTGCGCGTAATCGAGCGAGGCTTTGGCGAGGCCTGCGCGGGCATCGAAATTTGGATTAGCATCCAGGTCGAGCGCGCGCTGAAAGGAAGTTATCGCGGATTTAGAATCGCCGGTGCGGCTGTAAAGCGTTCCGAGCTGAAAATGCACGTCGGGGAGATCTGGATCCTTTTGCAACGCCAAGCGCAGGTTTTTCTCCGCTGCGCCGTAATTCTCCATCAGCAAATGAAGTTGCCCGAGCTTCAAATATGAATCTGCGTCCTGAACGCGGACAATTCGATCCGTCCACGCGCGCACTCCCCGAGCATAGTAATCGCGCGCTTTCCAATGTTCAAATCCCCGGCGGTCCGCGGAACAAACGGCTTTTCTTCCCAAGCAGAGCCGGACCAGGCCAAGCAGGATGCCGCCATGCGCGGGATCGATCTCCAGCCCGGCTTTGAACACCTCTTCGGCCCGATCCAGTTCTGTGAGAAATTTGCCTTCCGAGAGTTCCCATTCGAGCTTCTTCGTCGCTGGAGCCAGTTCCGCGGTTTGATGCAGAATGGCGCCGTAAGCATCGAAGAACGCGGTGTTCTCGTCCCGGCGGTAGTTCGGCATGAGTCTTTCGAATGCCGCTTTCGCGGCATCCCACTCCTTGCGCGCGTCCTGGTACTTCCCTTCGTCCCAATGCGCCTTTGCGATCGCAATCAATGCGTCTAAACAATCGGGATCCGCGGCCAGGGCCTCCCGGTATTTTTGCAGGCCGTCTTCACGGAGCCCCTGCGCAAGCAGCACGTTGCCCCAGGCGACACAGACATTCGTTACCGATTCCTTTTGCGACGATGCGTTGCGGGCGCTCTGAAGCTTCGAGACGGCCTCGCTGTACCTGCGCTGGCTGAAAAGCGCCTGACCCCAGTTAAGCAACGGGAGCGGATTGTCGGGCTTGAGCTCAACCGATTGCTCATAGCGGCGCGCGGCATCGGAGAACAATCCGCGATTGAAGTAAGAAGTGCCCCAGTATGCGTATAGGTTCGAAAGAACCGGGAGTTGATCCGAGTAAACGCTGGGCTGAGTTGAAATAATTCGCGTGGCTTCGGAGAAAATCGCGTCCGACTCCTCGAATCTCAGGCAAATCGCCAGCGCGTTTCCCCAGTAGCCGAACCCCTCTATGAATTCCGGCTTGTCCACGCGGGTAATGCTGGCGCGGGCCGCTGCAATAGCGCTGTTCCGCCGGGTTGACGTTACTTTTTCAAGGGCCTTGACCCAGGTCAGGTAGTTTACCGAACGCGGGTCGAGATCGATTGCATGCGAGAGCTGCTGCACCGCATCTTCAAACCGGGACATCCCAAGGAGCGAAAGACCCCAGAAATTGTAATAGGAGGCATCCTGCTGGATAGCGGCAGCCTTCTCGAATTTTTCCGCCGCTGCCTGATAATCCTTGCGGGCGTACAGCTCTTGCCCCAGTTCGCTCCAAGCGAGATCGTACGCGGGGTTGAGCGCAGTAGCTTTTGTATATTTTTCGATGGCTTCGTCGCGCCGGTCAAGCGCGCTGAGAGCAAGGCCCCAGTTTCGAAAATAAATTGGGTCTTGCTGGGCGCCGGCGGCCTTCTCGAATTTTGCAACCGCGCCTTTATAATCGCCGCTAAAATACAGCGCGTTGCCCCATTCGTTCCAAGCTTCGTGATAATCGGGTTTGAGTTGTACGGCCTTATCGAGTTTCCCGATGGCTTCGTCGTCTCGTTTAAGGCGACGCAACGCCCGGCCCAAGGTGTAGAATGCCTGGGCATCGCGCGGGTTAAGCTCCGTTGCGCGCTGAAGTTTTTCGACGGCTTCGAGTTTGGCCTGGCGATAGGCCTGTGAATTCGAATCCAGCTTCTCCGCGACCCTTGAAAGCGCATTGCCGAGGTTGTAAAAGCCTTGTGCATACCGCGCATCGGTTTCGGTAGCTTTTCTGTACTTCTGAATCGCTTGGTCGTCCAGCTTTTGTTGCGCCAGGGCATAACCCCAATTCGAGTAATCGACGGCTCGCATGACGGCCGCTTTTTCGTACTCAGCGCAGGCCTCGGGGTATTTTTGGCTGCTGATGAGCTGCTCCGCGGCTTGGACATTCGGGTCCATTTCAGAAGATTATTGCATGCAAAACCGCTCCGGGGCACCCGCTCGAAAGTGCTCCTGGATCACAAGATTGCTGTAATAGCGGCTTTGGTCGGCGCGCACGTGTTGCCATTGCGCTTGCAAAAAAATGTCTAAACGCTAGGATCTGATAATGCACAATCGTCCGCAATGATTGGGACCCCAGCGCCAATAACCGAATATTCCAAACGACGTTGGCACGCGTTTTGGCTCAATGCTGCAGCTATGCTACAGCCCTTGCCTATGCTCGGATACGCGTATACACTGTATCCCGAGGTAGGTCGAGCAATTGAAGTGTCAATGGGTCGATACTTTGGGCCCGCGAAAAAACAACGCGATGCCCAGTCCCGCGATGTCATAACTGGAGGTTCGTCGCATGAGCAACGGTCTGACGCTACCCTTTACCGGGACCTTCGATTCGAGCGGCCAGGTTTTTGCAATCACCCAGCCCGGGCACGGCGGAACTGCTATTTGGGGTTTTTCGGGCGGTGTGAAACCAGATGGTACGCCCGGGATTGGCGTTGCTGGAACGAGCTATGACGCCGGCACGGGCGTGTCCGGAGTCAGCGATTCAGGATCTGGCGTACGAGGTCAGTCAAACAGTGGTCCCGGCGTTTATGGTACGAGCAATAACGGAAGTGGGGTCGTCGGCGTTAGTGAGACGCAAGACGCGATCAATGGAACGAGTTCCTCCCCCCAACACGCCGGAGTATCCGCTAACAACAACGCTGGTGGGTTTGGGCTCTGGGCGAGCGCTAAGATGGCCGGATACTTTTACGGCAATGGCGGCTACGCCATACAAGCTGTGAGCACAAGCACAGATACCGATGCGGTGATTGCGACGAGTTCGTCACCGCAACACGCCGCTGTTTCTGCTAACAACAGTAGCGGCGGGTTTGGGCTCTGGGCGAGGGCTAAGACCGCCGGATACTTCTATGGCGATGGCGGTTACGCCATACAAGCTGTCAGCACAAGCACCGATACGGATGCGGTGATCGTGACGAGTTCGTCACCGCAACACGCTGCAGTCTCGGCTAATAACGACGGTGGGGGTTTCGGACTCTGGGCGAAGGCCAAAATCGCGGGTTACTTCGACGGTGATGTCATGGTAACCGGTGATATTCGGCTCCTCGGGGCGGATGTTGCCGAGAACTTCGGAATGATCGAGGATATCGCGGGAGAGCCTGGGACCGTGATGGTGCTCGACAATAGTGGAGCTGTCACGCCAAGCAGCCGCCCGTATGACAAATGTGTTGTAGGGGTTGTGTCAGGCGCTGGTTCCTTCAGGCCGGGACTCGTGCTTGACACTCGGGAAACGCACGCGCCGCGCGCGCAGATCGCTTTGATGGGCAAGGTCCTTTGTAAGGTCGACGCATCGGATGCCCCGATCGAAGCCGGCGACCTGTTGACCACGTCCGCGATACCGGGCCACGCGATGAAGGTACGCAATACGGCACTGGCTTTTGGCGCAGTCATTGGCAAGGCCCTCGGCTCTTTGGCGAACGGAAAGGGTCTCGTTCCTATTCTCGTCGCTCTACAGTAAGGCGATTAACACATAGAGTGGGCCGGAATTCGTTACACTCAACCAACACAGGGTGATTCATCATGGCCAGAAGAAGTACTCAGATTACACTCCAGAACAATACGGACCTTGATCTCACGATGGTCTCCTGGCACCTTTGCCACGGCTCTTGGACAAACGATGTTTCCCCTCCCTCGACGATCCCGAATCAAAGCACCGCAAGCTGGGAATCGGAATCTTCCGGCATCGCCACTGGGACCGAGGGATGGGTCAAATACCAGATCACGAACCCAACAAGTTGCGTACCTGAGTTGGTGTATATCTATTGGGATAATCCGTTCGTCTGGGCAAATGATACCCAGGCGGTGAACTACTCGGTTACGACTACGGACGTGAATCCGCCCTGCGATGGGGGACAGTGGGATACGCCTGGGGGATTCCCTCACGGGGGAACCAATCCTCCAGAGTGCACTCATGTGCTCTTCGGTATCAGCTGCAGCGGCGGTAGCCCCCAAGGAATCACATGGTGGGATGTCGCAGTGAACTGGCCCGCCCTGCTAGGCCTGACGGTTCTCGGCCAAGCAGATATCAATCTACAATTCACAATTGGATTGGGACTTAAGGGAAGCGTGCGTCAAATGTTCGGGACCGAAGACATTCTCGCCATAGCGCGAACGAAGGGACAACCGAGCTTGAGAGCGCTTATGCATCTGTGACTTTGCGCCAGATGACCTCTCGAGCTGGGTTGTTCGCAATCGCGCGGCGCTACTGTTCCAATGGCGCAGACAACTCGTGCGGACGGCCGCTCCCGCCGTGATTTGGCGGGGTCGCATAAGAATCCAGAATTTCTCTTCGGTCGCTGCTTCCGTCGAATATTCCCAGCCCATCAGAAATTTGCACTGGCAATTCTGTAGCGTTTGCAGTTTCAGCCGACGAAACTCGCGCGACCGGCACTTCGACAAGTTTTCCATCGTGCAACTCAAGCCGTCCCCCGTGGGATTCGGAAGTTGCTCGAATTCCGCGAACGTCAACTGGCGTGTGATGGTCGTGGCCACGGGAAACTCCTACCCGATTATATGCGCGCAAACGGAGATTTCGATTGCCGCGATTGCTCCCAAAGGCCGACGTGTGAGAAATTAGGGAGCGATATGAAACCAAATCTCCACGTTGTGGCTTGTGCGATAGCGATGTGCGCGGCCGCCGGTATCGGTTGGGTCGGCGCTGTGCGCGCGCAGGCGCCGGCTCCGCAGACCAAAGGCAAGGTCGCTGCGCCGCAGGAAATCGGCATGGAAACCGGCCTCACGTATTTCCAAACCCGCTGCATGAGTTGCCATCGTGAAAGCGATTCGTCTAAAGCCCCTAGCGCCCGGCGCATCCGGCAGATGACTCCCGAACAGATCTATGCGGTGGTCGCGAAACCCAGCCGCCCGGAACACGACCAAGGCCTGACCGATCCGCAGAAGCGCCGCATGGCCGAATTTATGGGCGGCTACCGTCAGATCGGGAGCGTGGAAGCGGGAAATCCGAAGAATTTTCCTAATGCGTGCGGCTCAAATCCGCCGATGGCGGACCCGTATGCCGGCCCTTACTGGAGCGGCTGGGGCGCGGATATTCAGAACACGCGCTCGCAAAGAACCGAAGCGGCGGGAATAACCAAGGCCGACGTGCCCAAGCTGAAGCTTAAATGGGCGTTTGGATTTCCGCTGGGCATAAGCGCGTACAGCCCCCCCGCCGTCGCTTCCGGACGCGTATTCGCCGGCACCGATACCGGATGGGTGTATTCGCTTGACGCGAAGACCGGATGCTACTACTGGGGCTACGAAACCGGTGTAACCGTGCGTCCCGCCATCAGCATCGGTCCAGTGAACGGGCCCGGAAATACGAAATACGCCATTTTCTTCGGTGACGCGAAAGCGAACGTTTACGCGCTGGACGCGCAAGACGGAAAGCTTCTATGGAAACGCAAGGTGGAAGATTTTTTTCTTGGCCGGATCACCGCCGCGCCGAAGCTGTACAACGGCCGCTTGTACGTGCCCGTTTCCTCTTCTGAAGAATGGCAGAGCGGAAATCCCGATTACGAGTGCTGCACTTCACGCGGCAGCGTGGTGGCGCTAAACGCCAACAACGGCGAACAGATTTGGAAAACGTACGTGATGGACGACCCCAAGCCGACGCAGAAGAACCCGAACGGCGTGCAATTGTACGCGCCGGCTGGAGGTTCGGTGTGGAACTCGCCCACCGTCGATCCTGTGCGCCGCGCCGTCTACTTCGGAACGGGCGATACGCAAACGGAACCGGCGCAGCCGTTAGGCGACGCGATTGTCGCCGTGGACATGGATTCAGGGAAAGTCCTGTGGCATTTTCAGGCGATTGAGAACGATGCCTTCATGGGCGGATGCGCCGGCCCGAATAAGAGCAAGGCATGTCCGGAGAAGATGGGGCCGGATGCCGACATCGGCAACTCGCCGATCCTGAGTACGCTCGCGGACGGCAAGCGGGTGTTAATCGCGGGGACAAAAGGCGGCGAGGTATTTGCACTGGATCCGGACAATAAAGGCGCGCTGCTGTGGCGCGTTCAGGGGAACTCCGGCGGAGGCCGAGGCGGGATCGTATGGGGCGGCGCGGCCGACCACGAAAACGTATATTACGGATTCGGCAGCGGAGGCATGGCCGCGTTAAAAATGTCCACCGGCCAGCGCGCGTGGTTCCAGCCGATTAATGCGCCGAACACGCGAATCGGCAACAATGCCGCCGCGACACTTATACCGGGAGTCGTCTTCGTCGGAGGCGCGGACGGCAAGCTCCACGCGCTTTCAACGACGGACGGCAGCATTCTGTGGCAATTCGATACGGCGCGGCCATTCGATACGGTGAACAAAGTCGCCGGCGCGCATGGCGGGGCGATTTCTTCGGTCGGTCCGGTGATCGCAGGTGGGATGATGTACATCGGCTCGGGCTACGGAGTTGGGGGCGGGCCGTTCGGCAATGTGCTGCTGGCGTTTGGGGTGGAGTAGAGGCGAACTCCTGTTAATGCGATCGGGCCGGTAGCGCCTGATACGAATTTGTTGGCCCTCAACTATCGCCTGGACCATTAACGTTTGTCCCCCGTGGCTGATGAACCTTAAGCGCGGACAGCACCGCGGTTCAATCGGGTACCGAATCGCGGATGAGTTTCCGGCCGACTTATCTCGCCAAGAGACGACCTCCTTCTAAGTCGAACACGAATCGGAGACTCGTTACCTCGATTCCCGTTTCGCCATGAGTTGATCACATCATACGCGGATTACGTGAGATACTGATGCCTTGTTCTCATTTCTGTCTTTCGATACAATGCGTTCGCTATTTTCTTATTAACCTTTCAGATTGCGGCTCGAGCCGATATTACTGGGACGGCTGTTTTGCCAGCCGGAGCCACGTTTAATTTCGATACCGGCCAGATCCAGAGTACCGGCGGCGACGTTCTTTACGCAGGCGGCATGCTCACATGCCAAACCAGCGCGAGGATTGCGGATTTGGGCGTGGAAGGCAGCAGTGGATTCAACGGCGTTACGCAATCTTATCTATCAGCTTTGTTGTCCTCCGGCAACTTTAGTCAGATCCCGACGTTTTTGGGAAGCAACCTCGTGATTGATGAAGTTTTTGCGGTGTATACGAATGGAAGAAATCTGGACAAGGTCTTAGTCACGGCGGCGAGCCAGAGCTCCATTACGTTTCATGCTACGTTTGGGGTTCCTGGCACGACGAGCCTGCCTATTATTTCATCGATCCAAAATAACTTCAGCTTTACATTGCCCGGTCTTCCCAACTATGGCATCGCTCCGGGCAGTATTTTCATTATCAATGGCACCGGTCTGAATGAGCAGCCTCTGTCCGAAATTCAGTCAAGTGCAGGATCTGGTCTTCTTACAACTCTGAACGGAACCAGCATCACTGTCACGGTAAACGGAGTTAGCACGAGGCCGCGCCTCTACTACACGTCTCCCACGCAGATCGCCGCTGTTCTTCCATCCGATACGCCAGTCGGAAGCGGGGTGCTGACCGTCACGAACGCTGGACTCGCAAGCGTAGCGGTGTCTATCTTAGTCGTCCCTAGCGCCTTCGGACTGAATACACTGTCAGGAGCGGGATCGGGGCGGGCCGTAGCGCAGGATTCCGAGTACGCACTCATTACTTCAACACATACTGCAAAACCTGGTCAGACAATAATTTTGTGGGGCTCTGGTATACGCGCCGATACAGCTAACGATGACAGGACCTATCCGCAGGAGCAGAATAACCTCTCCAATATTACGACGCGCGTCGAGATTGGTGGAATATCGGCCCACGTTGTCTATCACGGAAGGTCGCAATTTCCCGGGCTGGATCAAATTGTCGTCACTGTTCCACCGAACGTTCGACCCGGTTGTTGGGTATCCCTTGTGGTCCAGTCCGGAATCGGGGCCGCTCTATTAAGTAGCAACTTCACTTCGATACCTGTTTCGAGCGATGGAGGTTTGTGTTCAGATCAAAATCCTTCTCTGAGCCAATACGAGACGCTCAGCAATCAAAATACGATCTCTATGGGAGGCATCGAAATAACTCAGTTCACAATCGTTTCTTCAACGGGCCTGTCTACCTGGACGAACCTAACGGCCTCATTTTTCCGTTATACACAGGCTCAATTCACACAGGCTATCGGTCAGACGAATCTCTCGATCGGGGGTGGCGTTGTCATTCCTCCCACTTTGCCACAAGGCTTCGAGCCCGGTTCGAACCCGGCGGGTTTGGAGGCCGGTCCGTCGATAAGCGTGAACGGCCCCGAGGGATTGACGTCGCTAACGAGGAGCAACATCACACTCGGCGGCTATGGCATTGCCAACCCCCGCAGGTTGGCAACCTGCCCCACTTTCCCAGGATGCCAATCCTGCGCGCGATTGCCAATCGCGCTGGGCGGCTTACTACAATACCCGACCAGGCGGGTTTGGCAACCCGCCGCAGGTTGGCAATGGCAACCTGCCCTACTCAAATACCAAGCCGGATGGCAGCTCTTCGCCGAAGATTCGGCCCATCGCCGCCAAATCGTCGCGCTGCGCGGCTTCGAGGTCCAGATCCGGGAAAGCGCGGCGGATCAATTCCAGCGCCCCGGGGCTCAAATCGCGCGTGGAATCGCCCGTCCGGCGAGCCAGAGCCGCAATCGTATCCTCGGCCTTGGGAATTTTGATCAGCGCCTCAATCCATCGCGCCGCGGTTGAGGGCGGCAACACCTGGTTAATCGGCCCGTAAAACAGCTTGCGCGCGCCAAGCCGCGCGATGCACCACAACGCCGTTTCCACGAATTCGTTCTTTTTGATTCGCCCCATCAATTCATCGCCGAGCTGCGTTCGGGTCTGCACCGGGAGCAACTCCAAGCTTGCGGCCGTGCGCCACATTTCCCGCAGCAGGCTCGGGTTCACGCGCGGACGTTTGGCGGCGCGCGGCAGCAGCGTTGGAGACAGCCGCTGGAATATATCGGTTTGCTGGTTTTTGTTCAAGCCGCCCGCGACGCGGCCCCAGAAGATCCACCACTCGATTTCGTTCTGAACATGGTTGGGGAATTGAAGTGCTGCAGCATAGATCCTGCGGGCCTGTTCGACGCGGAAATCGTCGCCGGGATAACCGAAGCCCGGGCGCAGACAGAATCCGCACAGACTCAGCCAGCGGGCCTCATGCGGCGCGCTGCGCTTGCGGTGTTCCGAAAGCTCCAGCATTCGGTCCGCGAGTTTGCGAATCGCCGTTAATGGCCAGGAATTGCGGCCCAAACCGAGCGTTTGTTCAAGCCTGCCGGGAAGCTGCTCCGGCTCAATCGCGCCTTCGACGAAAGTCGCAGGTAGCAACGCTTCGGCCACGATCAGGGCTTCTTCGCTAATTACTGCCGCCGGGCGGGCCCGCGCCGTTTCGACAGCAGCGCTTTTGCGCAGTTGGAACTGAAGCCGCCAGCGATGCTCGCTGATTTTCGAATCTGCCCAGATTTCAAGCGTCCCCACTTCGGTCAGTTTGGCGCCGAGCTTCACCGGAACCATGCGCTCGCCGGCCTTGCCAAAGCGCAAGACCGCATGCAGAGGCGCGTGCAAATGCAGGTCGGCATCGTGGTGAGGAAACTCGACGACCTCGCCGGGCGCGTCCTCGGTGCGCGTGCGCGAACTATAGAGACGAAACGAAACCGGCTTATTCGCAACCAACTGCAAATTTCCCGGATCTATTTCAATGATCGAACCTTCCTCTGCGCCGCGCGGCACCAGGCACAGTGTCTTCAGCGCATCGTGATCGCCGCCGAGGCCGATAAAGTATGCCCGCGGCAATCCGCCGCGCACCAGCAACCCCGCGCCAGTGGCGCGGACGTAGGAATAATACGCCGCGCCCACGGCGACGGCCAGATCCAGATCGCGGTTTTCAAAAATCACGGGACGGCGCCCGTACCAGTGCTCCATCACATCGGCGACGCGCTGCCGCAGAATTTCCGGGATGAAAAACCCGCCGTTGAAAAGAATGGCGTCGGGCTTGGCATCGCCGGCGCTTTTGAGGAACGCCGCCAGGTGACGCGTTATTGCCGGATCCGACACATACGGAAGTCCGATCTCGCGGAACGGGCTTTTCTCGTCTTCGTTCGGCAGGTCATTCAGCTCGCATACGGGTAGGAACCCGTCCAGCGCCAGCTCCAAGACTTCCTCTCTCAAGATTTCGGTCTTCAGCGTTCCGCCCACCAGCGCGGCTCCCGCGCCCAAAACCGTAATCTCGATGCTCTTCAGGTCGGGCTCGGAAAGCAGTCGCTCTTTAGCGGCCGCGCACTGCCGGCGCAATCCGCTGCGCTGGCGGACGGAAAGCGTCTTGCCGAGCTTCTCTTCAACTAACCACGCCAAAGTGAGGTCGAGATTGTCTCCGCCGAGCAGCAGATGCTTGCCGACAGCGGTGCGAGTGAAATCGACGCGGTCGCCTTCGCGGCTTACGCGAATCAAGGTGAAGTCGCTGGTGCCCCCGCCGACGTCGCAGACCAGCACGATCTGTCCGTCGAACAGGCTCTTCTGTGAGCGGGCAAGATCGTTCGCAATCCAGGAATAAAACGCCGCCGCCGGCTCCTCAAGCAGGGTCAGCTTTTCGATGCCTGCGTCTCGCGCGGCGCTTACGGTAAGCTCGCGCGCTTCTTCGTCGAAGCTGGCGGGCACCGTGAGAACGACATTCGCTTCGTTGATGGCCGAGTGATGCCGCTGTTTCCATGCCTCCGCGAGACAGCCGACGATTTTCGTCGACACTTCGACGGGCGAGAGCACGCGCCCGCCTTCCTGCGCGTCCCAAGGCAAAATCTTCGCCGTGCGATCCACCTCCGGATTCGAAAGCCAGCTCTTGGCCGAGTGAACGCTCTTGGTGGGGACGATCGCGCCCTGCTCGCGCGCGAAGGCGCCTATGTATTCGCGGTCGCCGAGATAAAGAAATGAGGGCAGCGTGCGGCGGGCCTCGACGCGGCCCTGCGCGACGTACTGCGGGACGTCGACAACCTGAATGGAGGGCGTATCGGCTTCCGCGGCCTGCTGCGGATCGATGAAAGCGAGCGCGGAATTGGTGGTGCCTAAATCAATGCCGAGGTTCATTCAACTTCGAGCTCGGCGGGAGCCAGCAGTGCGCCGGGCGCCGCTTGAGGCAGGTCGACTTTGGCCGCCTTCCATCCGCGATGGCGCAGCACGCCGCCGGGCGCTTTGCCGGTGGCGGGCACGTTCCCGAGGAACTTGACTTGCGAGGTATCCAGCCCATCGGCTTTGGTGAACGTGCCTTCCACGCTGTCGATGACGGGTTCGAGCTGCAGGTAACGCCCGAGCGACTCGCGTGCCTGCGCCTGAACATCGCGAACCGCGGCGCCGACCTGATCGTCCGGATAGCCGCTGATATCTTCCATTAAGAAATCGATGAGGCGCGCGTCCCGCTGCAGCACGGCGAGCATTTGGACGGCTCCGTCCGCGGGTCCGGCGACCGGTTTGGGCGGCGCGGTGGGGACCTTCACGGCGACGGGCCTCGAATACCCGAAGGCCTGCGCGATATCGGGGGCCAGCGAGTTGGTGAATAGGATGGAAAAGAAACTTCGAAATGCAAACAGAAGTCTGTTCAAGATTGTGCCTCGATGGAACGGCGGCTATGTGCGCGGCAATGGCCGCTAGAGGAATCCGAGCTTTTCAATCTGCTCGAAGCTCCCCAGACCGGATTGTATCAAGAGTGACGTGGTACGGGGTCCGGTGTGCGCCGGATTAAGCCACTACCGTGAGATTTGGTAATTTACATCGATCCGCGTGATCACATAGCATGGCTTACCATTCAGTAGTGTAGGCTGATATTCCCATTGGCGGACAGCTTCCAGGCTGGCGGCAACCAGTTCGGCTGGGCCGGCATCGGGGCGCAGAGATAGAATTTTTCCATCGACGCCGATTACCGCCGTTAGCTGCACAATCCCCTCTATGCCCCGGTAACGAGCGATCGTGGGATAGACTGGCGCTGCCTTACGAACCAACTTGGCCGACTGAATATTGCCGCCAACGCGTATCGTAAGCGGCGGACGCTGACCTCGCGCCGGGAGCGCAGTTGGCAAGGTGACCAGTGTGATGTCGTCCGGAGCCAACATCGTGGCTCTTGTGAGTAAGTCATTTCCAAGCGGAGTGTAGTCCCAATCGAGTTTGCCGTCGGCCCACAAAATCGCGCCTTGCCGCAAAAGCGTCGTGGCTGCTGCTACTACGACGTCCTTGTTCGATGTTGCTTCCAGTTCCTTCCGTGCTTTCTCCGCGAAGGGCCGAGCGCGGAACTCAGGAGCCGACCCGGACGGATCGTTATTGCGATATGACTCGCCTGTGATTCCCAATATTGCGGAAGCGTATAAACGGCCTAGCCCGGCTGTGTCGTTTGCTTGGGTCAACATCTGCTCCGCCTGTTCGGGGGAACAAAACTGGATTGCATCCACGGCGTTGCGCCGAATCTCCGGAGAACCGGGATTCTTCTGTACCTGCTCTGACCACGCTTGCCTCAGTTGCTCGTAGCCGGATGCATCGGCCAGATCGTCGCCTTGGCAGTTAACGCGGTAAACACCGGCAGCGATCTGAAATAATCCGAGTCCATCCTTTGGGTCGTTTTCGATAACCCAGAGGATATGAATTAAGCGTGCTGCTTTCAACGTGGAAAGGTCGTCGTAGGTAGCCGGACGGCCGGCGTAGTACGACAGCAGTTGAATGCGCGTTTCCTCGTCTTTCTGGTTTTTCTTAAGGCGGTCCTCAAGCTTGGCGGCGTCATTCGCCGAGAGCCTGCTTCCCGTGTTTAACAGGTCAAACGTGGTCTTGGGGTCGCGTGGCCCTGCTGCGAGGAGTGCAGCCGAGGCGATGATGAAGAGAACTCGTCTGAGCATCATAAGGGACTGCGTTGTAGTATCTCAAAATGATGTGTCGCTGATTGCCGGTCAGCCGAGGTCCGTCGCTCTGCGGACCTTAAAGGCTCGAACGGGGGACTCTTGCTGGCGCGCCCGGAGAGACTCGAACTCCCGACCTACTGGTTCGAAGCCAGTCGCTCTATCCGGCTGAGCTACGGGCGCGTTGAACCTCATCGTATCATGCGGTCATGGCGATGATCGAGACGGAGATCAAGCTGCGGGTGGACGGCGCTGAGGCCATGAAACGCCGGTTGGAAGAACAGGGCTTCCGGATAACGATCCCGAGGGTACTCCAGGTCGATCAGGTGTTCGATCTTCCGGACCAGCCGTTGCTTCGATCGGGAAAGTTGCTGCGGGTCCGTTCAACGAACGGCAAGGCGATTCTGACATATAAAGGTCCGGCGCTCGGGGGCAGGCACAAAAGCCGCGAAGAATTGGAAGCCGCCACGCGCGATGTTGGAGCCCTCAATGCCATCCTGAACCGGTTGGGTTACGCTCCAGCGTTCCGGTACGAGAAATACAGAACGACGTTCCAGGACGGAAGCGGAACCCTGCACGCGGTGGCGGCTCTGGATGAAACTCCGATTGGAGTGTTTTTGGAACTGGAGGGGCCGGAGGACTGGATCGATCGCACGGCGGAAGACTTGGGGTTCGGGCCCGGCGACTACATCACGGCCAGTTATGGCTCGCTATATCGTGAACATCTAAAGCTTCACGGCGGTCCCGCCGATATGATCTTTAGCAACCCATCCTGACCATGAAGACGGCCGGAAAAAAGACGCTCGGGGAAACAATCTTAGTACGCCGGATCCATTGCCCTGGCGCCAATGGGACTGGTACTCTGCCAATGGCGGAAGGAATGGGACAAGGACACAATACCAATGCTTGAACTGGCGGTGACAATTGGCATGACGGTGGGATCGTTCCTGCTGTTCGGTTACTGGTTCCGGTATACCTGCGTGCTAATCCTGAGCACGAAGACGGTTCGGGATTATGCGAGGGCGGTGGCGGCGGCAAACCGCCTCGGCTTTCTTGAAATACAGGAGCGGCTGCGCGGTTGCGCGAGCGCCAATCTGGATCAGATCCATGCGGCTCTGGACCGCGATTATGGAGTGATTGTTTCGCTAATGAGCGCGCTTTCACGCGAGGGGGACGGGCAAGCCTCGCTTGAAACCGGCATGTTGCAACTGAATTATCGCTGTATGGCAGCGTGGTCTCGTTTCAGCCGGCGCTTCTCAATGCAGTCGTCCTGCCGGGCGCTGGAGGAAATGTCCCAGATAGTAGCCTACCTAGCGAATCTCATGGGAGAGCAGGCGGCTTCTCCCGCCGCGGCGTAGGTCACCGGATCAGGACACATAAACGAAGTGGCACGTTGATTGCTCATAACCGGACTTAACAATAACAAATGGCTCGGCCGCGAATCCTGCTGGGGGATTCCCACGATTTGATTCTGGAGGGGTTAATCCGGCTTTTGGAGCCGGAATACCATATCATTGGCGCAGTTCGGGACGGAAGAACGTTAGCGGCCACCGCAGTTTCCCAACAGCCCGATCTAATTGCTGCCGATCCTAAGTTGCTGTTTCTCAATGAAAAGGATTTTGAAGTTTTGCGGGAGATTCGGACAGGCGTACCGCAGACTAAGCTGCTCTGTCTGAGCGCCGCGCATTTGAGCGAACAGCCTGAACCGGCGGATGCGGCCATACTACATGTTTCCAAATCGGCAGCCAAAGAGGTTATTTTGGCGGCTGTGGCGAAAACTCTGGGAACTAGTCAGCCCAGTACGTTAGGCCATGCCGGGCAGAAAAAGGTGCGAAGCCTTACCGTGCGCCAGCGATCCATTCTTCAAATGATCGCCAACGGAAAATCCAGCAAGGAAATGGCCCACGCTCTAAATATCTCTGTTAAAACAATAGAGTTCCACAGAGCGAACCTGCGTTGCCAGTTAGGCGTGCGGACAACCGCCGAGCTGACGAAAAAGGCCCTCCAACAAGGGCTGTAGACTACGTAAGCAACTGTCCCCCTAGTATTTTCCCTAGCTGTTTTCCTCAGGTTAATTCTGATACAACTTAGGAGGTTCCTATTATCGTCCGTGTCGAGTCTGTCCGCGCTTGCGAAACGACTTGACATAAATGCAAGGTCGGATGGTGGGAGCGATTAATTCAGGAGGCATGCGGAGGGCATGAAAAAAATCGTTGTTGCTTTGTTTGCAGTAGCTTTTCTATTAGCGTTGCCGGCAGCTAAGGCCAACGTCGTAATCACAGATTCCACCACCTCTTTCGCGGTCGGCATCGGGCCGGATGGAGAGTTGTATGACAGCAGCACGGGTGTCGGCGTTCGCCGATTGTCCGACGGGTATGATCCGCTTCAGCCGGGAAGCCCGCGGGACTCGTGGGGCGTAAGCACCAGCAGCGGCTCAGCGTTTGCCGATTACGTTGATTTCGGAACCAGCGGCATTAGCGGCACGGTGGTCACCAGCACCGCCAATACGGCCAGCTATCTCACAACCACGACCGTGGGTGTCACAGTGGGCCAGAACTATTCGTTTGTAGCGCCGAATGTTCTCGAGATTGCAACGACCATAACCAACACCGGCGCGGCAAGCGATGTTATGTTCCAGCGTGATATCGATTGGGATGTTTTCCCAACCGAATTCAACGAAAACACCTTCGCTGGCGCGATCCCCGGCTCGCCGGTGATCGACAGCACCTATTATGGTTTTGATAACCCCGATCCGACCGTACCCTACGGCGCATCCTGCGCCGGCGGTTGCAACAACCAGGGTGATCTCGGCGGCGGCATCAAACTCGACCTCGGAATCCTTGGAACCGGTCAGTCCGCTTCGTTTAACTTCTTCTATGCCATTAACCAGTCGGGCGAGAATGTGAACAGCTTGGACGCCCAACTTTCTGGGTTTGGAGCCAGCTATATCGTCTCTACTCAGAGCAGCGAGAACGGGGATTACCCGAATCTCGGCTCCAACTCCGCGGCGATCGGCTACGGCCCGTCTATGCCCGAGCCTTCTTCCGTGGCGTTGTTCGTGACCGCGCTGGCCGGCTTCGGCGGCTACGCGTGGCGGCGGCGCAAGAGCGCGTAAGTATCAATCAAGCTGTTCGAGAATCGGCCGGAGCGATCGCGCTTCCGGCCGATTTTCTTTTTGGGCAAGGGTTAGTTACCCGCGAATTTTTTGGTCCGCGACATGCTTTAGAACGCCACATCGAGGCAAATTAAATGAACCCAACGTTTCGGTACGGCGTACTGTGCCTGCTCATTCTGTGGTGCTCCGCCTGTAGTAAATCCCCGCAACAAAAAGAAGCCGATTTTATAAAACGAGGCCAAGCTCAACTCGCGAAAAAGGACTATAGCCGGGCACTTCTTGAGTTCCGGAATGCCGGCAATGTTATGCCCGGCGACGCCGAGCCTTACTACCAGACTGGGCTGGTGTACTTAGAAACACGGAGTCTGCCGGAAGCCGTAGCCGCCTTTCGCAAAGCGACGGAAGCCGATCCAAAACACACTGGCGCGCAGATAAAATTGGCCGAACTAATGACCATGAGCCGGGACAAAGAAGCCGTCAATCAGGCGGCGGATAAACTTAACGAACTTCTCAAGAACGCGCCTGACGATCCCGAAATCGCCGACTATTTGGCGGTCGCCGAACTCCGCACCGGCAGCCCCCAGGACGCCGCCAACAGACTCCAGGACATTTTGAAAAAGAACCCCGGCCACCTTCAAACGGCTTTCGGACTGGCGCAACTCAAGCTCCGGCAGAAGGACTTAAAGGGAGCCGAGGAAGTGCTTACAAGCGCGCTCGATTCCAACCCCAATTCCATAGAGGCGAACCTTGCGCTCGCGCAGTTCTATGTCGTAACCCAAAAACTGGATATAGCGAAAGTCAGGGTCAACCGGGCGATTCAGTTGAGTCCGCAAAACATTAATGCGCTGGCGATGCTCGCCGCGATCCAGATCGCGGAGAAACGGCTCGACGACGCGGACCGCACTTTCAAACAGATCGCCGCGTTGCCGGATCCGAAGTACCGGTCCATGCACGCAATTTTTTTGGCCCAGACTGGAAAGAGAGAGGAGGCTCTCGCGGAATTCGAAAAGCTCGCAAAGGCGGTTCCCGATGACGCCAAAGTGCGTGACAGGCTCGTGCGCCTGTATGTCGCGTTGAACAAGACGACCGAGGCGCAAAATCTGCTGAACACCGCGGTGAAGAAGAATTCCAAGGACATCGACGCGCTGTTCCAGCGCAGCTTAGTGGAATTGAGGATCGGAAAAACCGCGGACGCGGAAGCCAGCCTGAAGGCGATTCTTGCGATCTCGCCGAACCTGCCGCGCGTACACTTTGCGCTGGCCGGGCTGTACCGCTCTCTAAACCGTTCCGTCGATGAGCGCTCGGAGCTGATCGAGTCTTTACACCTGGAGCCGAATTTCGTACAGGCGCGAGTCGAGTTGGCTCACAATTATTTGGCCTCCAACGATGCCAAATCCGCGTTGGAGCTTCTGAATCAGACGCCCGCGGCTCAGCGGAATGTGCTGCCCGTGGTTGTGGAACGTAACTGGGCTTTGCTTGGAACCGGAAATACGAAAGAGCTGAAAGAGGTTCTGGCCCGGGCGCCTAAAACCAATCCCCCGCCGGATTTGTCCTTACAGGACGCGCTGGTGAGGCTTAAGGACAAAGATTACATCGGAGCGCGCATTGCCGCGCAGGACGTCCTTCGTGTGAGGCCCACGGATGCCAGGGCCGCGCTGGTTCTGGCGGATAGTTACGGAGCACAAGGAGACGCGCCGAAGGGCTTGCAGCGGCTTCAAGAAATTGCCTCCGCGAATCCTAAATCGGCCGCGTTGCAACAATTGCTAGGCGATTGGTATGCGAATGCCGGTAAATTAGCGGAGGCGCGCAAGGCGTTTGAGAGCGCAAAATTGGATAGCGCCGGCTTTGTTCAAGCCGACCTTGCGCTTGCCAGGTTAGACCGGCGCGAGAAACGAATCGACGAAGCGCGTCAGCGATTGACCGCGCTGGTGAGCGCCGATCCCAAGAACATCTCGGCTCTCATCATGCTCGCCGATCTCGAAGAAGAGGCAGGAAACCGGGCACAAGCGCTGATACGGTATAAAGCGGCCGTCGCGCTGGACCCGAAGAATATTTCAGCCCTGAACAACATCGCGTATGAAACCGCCGTTGAAAACCCCGACGAAGCTCTGAAGATGGCCTCTCAAGCCGCGGAACTCGCGCCTGACGATGCCCGCATACAGGATACACTCGCCTGGGTGTTCTATAAGAAGGGGCTATATTTGCAAGCTGAGAAATATCTCAAAGTCGCGTTGCAAAAGACGCCTCCGAAGGAGCCGAATGCCCAGTATCAATATCACCTGGGTAAGACCTACCTGAAATCCGGCGAAACGGCTGAGGGGCAGAAGCTGCTGGCTTCGGCTCTGAAGCAAAACCCGGATTTGGCCCGGACGGAAGCGAACTGGTAACAAAAGCTGCAGAAATGCGTTAATAATGCCCGGCGGCCACCCTTAACCGGCCAGAGAGCGGGTGAAACCCACGCGTCTTATGAGCCGTTGTCGGGAACGACCGGGGCTCTACGGCGGAAGCGGTAGGTTGTGCGCTGCTTCCCTTGCAAACCGGCTTTTGCTGAAGCAGGGGATGCCGAGGCACGCACAGATCCGGAGTGGGACCGGTTCATGGTGCCGGTTTCGACCGTCATGGATCCCATGATTGGAAACCGCGCGGGAAGTCGGTTGTGGGGCTCTGGACGGAACAACGGTAGTGGTTTTCCGCACCATTCTATAGCCTAAAGTCGGTATACCGGACGGCAGCCTCGGGTTTCTAAGCTGGGATTGGAGGCACCAATATGAAATCAAGATTATCGGGGCGCGGCTGGCTTGGTCCGGTTGCGATCGTTAGCGTGTTGGCGATGGCCGGTTTCTATGAACTAGGGGCGGCCACGGGAGGGCAGATTTCGAATCCGCCCGCGAAAATCATGTCGACCACGCGTTCGGAAGCGGCGGCGGGGCGCGGGTATTCGGCGGTGGTGAAGAAGGTTTTGCCCGCGGTTGTGAATATCTCGTCTTCGCGCGTGGTGAAGAATTCGGAAAACGCGGAGGGGATGGATCCCTTCCTAAGGCAATTTTTCGGCGATCAATTCGGCAACAGATTTAACGTTCCCAAGGAGCGGATGGAGAAGGCGCTTGGTTCGGGCGTGATCGTCAGTCCGAACGGATACATCCTGACGAACAACCACGTGGTGGATGGAGCAAAAGAAGTGTCCGTAACGCTGTCCGACAAACGCGAAATGAAAGCTCGCGTGGTTGGAACCGATCCACGGATGGACATTGCCGTTGTGAAGATTGAAGGCAATAATTTTCCCGCTCTGACGCTGGGAGATTCTTCGAAGGTACAGGTTGGGGACGTGGTTCTGGCGATCGGCGATCCGTTTGGAGTCGGCGAGACGGTCACAAACGGCATCGTGAGCGCGCTGGGACGCGGCGGATTGGGAATTGAAGAAGTTGAAAACTTCATTCAAACCGACGCTCCGATTAACCCGGGCAACTCGGGCGGCGCGCTAGTGGACGATGAAGGTCACCTGATCGGAATCAACACGGCCATCGTTGGCAGTTCCGGCGGAAGCCAGGGAATTGGATTTGCGGTTCCGATCGATATGGCCCGTCACGATATGGATGAGATCATCGCGCACGGCAAAGTGGAGCGCGGATACTTGGGCGTAGTTCCGCAAGATATTACGCCTGCGCTTGCGAAGGCGATGAATGCCGGCACCATGAACGGAGCGCTGATTGGCGATGTTTCTCCGAACAGTCCGGCTGCGCGCGCGGGCGTGAAACAGGGCGATGTTGTGGAAGCCATCAATGGGCAGCCCATCACGAGCGCGAACGAGCTGAGACTGAAAATCGGATTGCTGGATCCCAACGCGAATGTAACCCTTCGGGTACTTCGCAACGGGCAAACACGGGATCTGGCGGTGACGTTGGGCGAGTTTCCGTCAAATCAAGAACGGGCGAGCGCTGAAAAAGGCGCCGGTTCCGAGGGCTCGGCTCAAGGACTGAACGTCGAGACGCTTACGCCCGACCTCGCGCAGCAGTTGAAGCTGCCCGTTTCCACGAAGGGCGTGGTCGTGGATTCGGTGAGCGAAACCAGCAAAGCGGCGGAAGCCGGTCTGCAGCGCGGCGACGTAATCGAGCAGGTAAACCATCAAGCTGTCGATAATGTCCAGCAGTTTCACCAGGCGATGAGCCAGACGCAACCGGACCAGCCGGCTTTGCTGCTGGTGAATCGCGAAGGTAGCACGATGTTCCTGGCGATGTAGCGCTGGCTGTCTACACGCTGGGACCAGCGGCCGGATTCGAGTTGTTCCTCCGAGGCTCGAGTCCGGCCGTTTTGTATTTATCGAATCCCAGTTTGAAAATTGATCCACAGGTGATGGGGCCGTATGGTTGGAGGGTGAAGTTATCAGGCCGGGCCCCGCGGTATCGGAAAAGCTGAAGTCATTGGATCTTGTCCAGGCCCTCGGTCAGTTCGATGGAGACGCCCCAAGGGTCGACGATCATTGCGGTGGCGATGTTGTTCATGGCTGCGTCTCTTTTCCTGTAAGGCCGATTCAGGGTTATCCCCTTCGCTTGGAGCGCCTTGCAGAACGCCTCCAGGTTCTTCACTTCAAATCCCACATGATCTACAACACGGCCGGCTGTGGGGACGTGAGTGATGGACTGATCGCCTTCCCACCGGAAGAAGTTGAGGCTGTATCCGACGCCGGGCAGATCGGCGCCGATAAAAAAGTCGGTTTGTCCTGAACGCAAAGTCGCATTGAACGCCTTCATATACCATTGCTGCATCTCGACGTACTGTTTGTTGATGAAATGGATATGATGCGCCACAATGGGCGGCGCGTCTTTTTGATCGCTGGTAACCAGCTCGATTTTCACTCCGTCCGGGCCTAGAAAATAGGCGAAGCGTCCATACACGGCCGACGTGCCCGACGACGCGGGCGGCGCTTCACCCGGCTTCGGCTCCCGCCCGGTGGTTTCTTGATATCCCGCGCCTGCCAGCTTAGTGGCCATTGCCGGTACATTTGGCACTGCGAAGCCGATGTGATCGAAGGCGGTGCCGCGTGTCGGGCCGGTTGGCTTCTGCGCGTGAAGGAAGATGAACGCGTCGGGAAATTCGATTACCTCGATCTGGCCGAACTTTAACGGTCTGCCGCCCAGCGTGCCTGCCCAAAACTTCTTATGCGCTTCGATGCTGGTGACATTCAGGTGATAGTGCCCGATGCGGACCGGCGCGTCGGGATGACTTACAAGTTGCGCGCAAGCAGGCCCCGCGGCATATGACAGCAGAACGGGCACAGCGACAATAGCCGTCCTCATTAACGCAGCCCTACTTAACGTCGGCGAGTCCTTCCGTCATTTCAATATTCGTCCCCCACGGATCCTTGATGAAGGCGATGGCGATGCCAAGCTGCGGCACCTTGGTGTAGGGACGATCCAGTTTGATGCCCTGCTCTTCGAGCTTCTTGGTGAACGCCTCCAGGTTTTTGATCTCGAAACCAATATGATCTATGGACCGGCCGGTAGTGCCGACGGTCGGCTCGGTCGTCGGCGTGAAGTTCAGGAATACTCCGGGCAGTTGATCCTGGACGAACGCGGACCCCGGATTGGCCCGAAGCATGGTAGCGCCGAACGTCTTTGCATACCACGCCTGCATCTCCGTGTTCATCGGCCCGAAGAAGTGGATGTGGTGAAGCTGGATCGGAGCCTTTTGCGATTTGACTTCGACGAACTCTATTTTGACGTCCTCCGGACCGAGCGCAAACGCGAGGTTGGTGGTGGGACTGGCGGCCGCGATATCGTCGGTCACCTTGACGTTGGCCGCGACCGAATCGGTGGTGATCATTTTGAAGCCGTTCGCCTTGATCTTTGCTACAAGCGGCTTGAGATCGGGAACGGAAAAGCCGATGTGGTTAACCGTGGTGCCGATCGAACCGCCGGTCGGCGCCTGCATCGGACGGAAAAAGATCAGCACATTCGGGAACTTTACAATTTCCTGTTGCCGGTCGCCGGAGCCGATCTTGGTAACGACGCCGCCCAGGGTGTCGGCATAGAACTTCTTCTGCGCGTCCATGTTCGTCGTATTCAGATGGTGGTGCCCGTATACGACCGGACCTTCTCCGGCAACAAGAATCTGCGCACGAGCCGGCAGGAACAGCAGCATACTCAGGCCGACTCCGGTCAATACACGCTTCATGAACACCTCCTCACGCCATTTCTATAGAATTTCGCTTACGTCATCACTTCATGACGACGGCAGCTTCATCGGACGATGATACCGCGATGGCCGACCGCCCAGGTGGCTCAGCATTTTCAGAGTGTGTTACTTGGCGCCAAACACGCCCTTCCATTTCCGCATAACCAGTTCGGCAAGACTCATTATGACGGCAGCGGCCAACAAACCCGGCCACAGTTGCAGGCTTGTCATGATCGAGCGGCGGCCTGGTTCGAATACATCTCGCGGGTCGGGCTGATACCGGCCGCCCGTGAACTCGGCGACTTGCTTCAAAAGCGCCGTGTTTGAGCCGTAATCCTGCAGCTCGGCTTCGGGCCGGTAAAGTCCCGCCTCCGGAAATGCGCGCGAATCTTCAACCGGACGCACGCGGAACAGGCCCTGCCGCGAGCCGACGTTCAAGCGCCCGCGGAACGTGCCCGCGGCGACTTTTTTCACGGGAATCGGTTTACGGAAATTATCCGGTCCGAGAACGAAAATTTCGGGGATCTTCGCGGGATCCTCCACCTCGCGGCCCAGCCGGTAATCCACGACGAGGTCGCTCTCGGCGCTATCGAAGGTAAGCACCGCCTCGCCCGCTTGCGAGCGCGGCAAAAGATCGCGCGTCACGTTCGTCCAGAACTTGTCGTAGCCTTTCCAATTCACCCAGTCAGTGGCCCAGCGCGTCTTGGCGTCGGAAGTGAACACAGCCGACCGGCCCAGTCCATACTGCCAGCGGGCGAGCAGCGGCTCCTTTCGATCGACGCGCAGGATGGTTTCGGCGGACGGCTTAGCGATGAACCGGACGTAACCCTTCAGGGGAGGCGCGGATTCGATGCCGACTCCTTCCAAAATCTCGGCATTCTTCACAACCTCCGGCGGCATCTGCTTTTCGACAGCCGTCGAGCCCGTGTGCTCCAGCACGTCATGCAGGAGGATCTGTTCCAGCCCTTGCGGCTCGTTCAAGAAGTACGATTTGCCGCCGGCAAACTGGGCGATTTTTTCAAGATACGACCGGTTGACGTCTTGGCCGAGGCCGACGGTGGATATCGTGATTTTGCGATTGTTGGCCTGCCGCGCCAAGTCGAAGCTGTCGCCTTCTTCGGAGATGCCATCGGTCAGCAGAACGATGTGCTTGTAGGCGGCGGTAGTGGGAAGAACCCGCTGAAAGGCTTCGGTGAGCGCGGGCGCGATTTGCGTGCCTCCATCGGGCCGGATTCCCGCGATCATTTTCTTGATGTTGGCCCGGTCCTCAGCCTTTCGCATGGTGACTGCCCACTCGAAGCTGTTATCGAAGATCAAAACTCCCACGGTGTCGATCGGCCGGAGATTTTCAACCACGCCCGACGCTGCGGCGCGCGCCAGTTCGATTTTGCGGCCCTCCATCGAAGAGGATTTATCGATGATGAGGACCACCGCCGTCCCTTCAGGCGAACGTGGAGGCGCCAGCGTCGCGGGAAGCGCGCGGTTCAGCGCGTCTTCCTGGTTCTTGTCTTTTTCGATGTAAACGCTGTGCTCGCCGGCGATAACCAGGACGCCGCCGCCTTCCTTCTCGTACTTTTCGATTTTTTCCTTGAACGCGACGGGCGTGCTCTCCAGGTCCAGGTTATTCAGGATCACTAGTTGGTAATCGTTCAAGCGGGGCGAGGAGATATCGCGCGTGCGCTCAAGCTCGAACTGTGCCGCCGTCAACGTTTGCGCGAGATGCGAATCGAGGTCGGGCGGATCGTCGGAGATGTAGAGCACCTTGGGTTTCCGCAGCATCACCGCCTGTTCGAAGCGGATATCGCCGCCGTCCTCCGAGTGAACCGAGATCGAGAGATCCAGAGCGCCAGGCGTGTTAAGGCTGGTGTGCAGGCGGATGGAATTCGAGCCGGCCTGAAGCGGCGCTTGCATTTTTCCGAGCATGCGCCCTTCGGCGTCTAATTCGATTTGCGCGGACTCGGCCTTGGGCGCCGAAACAACCAGGTCGATAGGAAATTGTTCTCCCGTAAAGGCCATGGAGGGAAGGCTGATGGACTCGAGCCGCAATGCAGGGCGCGTTCGACCCGATAGCGGAAAAGTGTCGATGGGGATGCCGAGCTGCTGCGCCTGCCACGCGGCGCGGGCAATGCTGCCCTTGTTCTCCATGCCGTCTGAAATCAATGCGACGCGCGGCACTAATCCGCCCGGCAGCGAGGCGACGGCTTCGCGAACGGCGGCTTCGAGATCGGTGGCGCGGCCGGCCTCGCCCGAGGTCTGGCGCAGGGTCCATTGCTGCGATTCGCCGCGGTCGAGATCGCGGGTGGAACGGGCGAAAGGCACCACGCGCATCCAATGCCGGCCTTGCGCATCCCGCATGTCGCGGGTGAGTTGCGAAGCCTTTTGCAGGTCTGGGGAAGAAACGCTTGCCGATGTGTCCACCAGAACGGCTAACGCAACTTTGGTTTCCTGAACGCTGAGCTTAGGCTGCGCGAGCGCAAGCAGGATTGCGGTGAGCGCCAGCGCTTTTAACGCCAGAGCCAGCCGCCGCCGTGTGCGAGACCACTCCCAAAGTCCCCATGCGATAGGGAGCCAGGCGATGGCCAAAACCCAGGAGCGGTCGAAAGTCATGAACAGCCAAATCCATCATAAGCCAGTGGATATTTTCAGACCGTTTTTGACGTACCGCATCGGTGCGGCCATCCATTCGCGCAAAAAACGCAGCGGATGGGTTTTGTTTAATCGCAAACCTAAGGGCAGGCTCGCGAAATACTTGCCTAGGGATGGGCGGAGAGGCTCGAAGAACTGATCGCGCCGGTCCATGCGCAGCGCGGTGTAGCCGAAGACCCACGACAGCGGAACGTAGCCGTAATGCCGGTTCAGCAGCGCGATTGACGCTTGGAAAACGTTGTCGCGCTCGCTCAGCGTCTTCGCTCGGCTATGCATGCGCGATCCGGATAAGTATTGCGGAATGGAGGCGAAACGGAATCCGCGCTTCGACATGCGAATCCACAGGTCGTAGTCGAAGGGCAGGTTGATATCCGGGTCCAGGCTGCATTGTCGATATGCCGAGGCGCGGATGAAGGCGCTCGGCTGGCAGATGAAGCAATCGCGGGCCAGGGTTTCGGCGTCAAAGGGCAAGGTAGGATAGCGGCGGATGACCGCGCCGTTTTCGTCGATCCAGTAGCCTTCGCCATACACGACATCCACTTCCGGATGAGCGCCAAGGTACTCGGCGCCGGCGCGGATGGCTCCCGGCAGAAATATGTCATCGGCGTTCAGCCAGGCGAAAATTTCGCCGCTCGCTTCGAGGAATCCGCGATAGGCTCCGTCGGAGGGGCCTTTATCTTTCCCAGTGATAACGCGGAGGCGGTCCTTGTAGCGTTCGAGTATCGCGGGTGTTTCGTCCGTGGAACAAGCGTCGACCACGATGTACTCAATGGCCGGATAATCCTGCGAGAGCACGCTCTCGATCGTCTCCGGCAGGTAACGCGCCGTGTTGTAGGAGGGCGTGACGATACTTACAAGACGTAACCGCGGCTGGTCCATCAAACAGCTTCAGCCGGCTGGCGCCAACTGCGCCCTCTCGCGAGCCATGTACTGATCGTAGATCCACGCATAGGTCTTTTCGAGACCCACGCGCAGAGGAATACTCGGCTCCCAGCCGAGATAGTTACGGATCAGGGTGTTATCGCTGTTGCGGCCCATCACGCCTTTGGGTGCATCCAGGTCGTAGCGGCGCTTCAGCTTGATTCCGGCGATGGCTTCGACAATATCCACCAGTTGGTTGATGCTGACCATCTCGGAAGAGCCCAGATTGATCGGCTCCAAGATCTCCGAATGCATGATGTCTTCGACACCCTTGATGCAATCGTCGATATACATGAAGCTGCGGGTGCGGGTGCCATCGCCCCAGATGACGATTTCGTGCCTGCCGCTCACCTTGGCTTCGATCACCTTGCGGCAGATCGCGGCGGGGGCTTTTTCGCGGCCACCATCCCATGTGCCGAACGGCCCGTAGACGTTATGAAAGCGAGCCACGCGCGTTTGAAGGCCGAAATCTTCGCGAAAGTGCCGGCACATCCGCTCGCTGAACAATTTTTCCCAACCATAGCCGTCCTCCGCCATGGCGGGATAGGCGTCTTCTTCCTTCAGGCCGGGATTGTTCGGATCGCACTGCTTATCGGCGTTGTAAACGCATGCAGACGACGAATAGAAGAATTTCTGAACTCCGCACTGCTGCGCGGCCTGAAGCATGTGGGTATTGATCAACACGGATAGCATGCATAGAGCCTTATTGTTTTCGATGAAGCCCATGCCACCCATGTTCGCCGCCAGATTGTAAACGCGCTGCGCGCCGGCGCACACGCGGTCGCAGTTCTCCTTCAGATTCAGATCGAGGCTGAAATTTTCAACATCGGGGAAGTGCTGATACCATTCTTCGAACGGCTTGATGTCGACGGCGCGGATCTTTTCATACCCTTGGCGGCGGAATTCGGCGACCAGTTCGCCTCCGATAAAGCCGCCGGCTCCAGTAACGACAATCAAGTCGTTTTTCGTTGCCGAGGTGCTGTTTTGCTGCATTAAAGGGAAATGGTAACAGAGATCCGGTGTTGCTTTATAATGTCTAATTAACTCCGCGTCCGGCACTCCCTGGCGATTCTCTCCCCCGCAGTCATGTTGAGTTTGACCAGCGGTAATGCCCCGCTTTGCAGGTGATTTCGAAGGATCAAATGAGAATTTCGATCGTCGGTTTAGGAAAGCTCGGATCGCCAATGGCGGCTGTGATGGCGCATAAGGGCCACACGGTCGTCGGGGTCGACGTGAATCCGGAGTATGTGGCGGCCATCAACGACGGACGGCCACCGGTAGAGGAACCCGGCCTCGCGCAGATGATTTCCGTGAACCGCGTCCGCTTGTCGGCAACGCCGGATTATGAAATGGCCGTCCTAAATACCGATGCGACGTTCATAATGGTGCCGACCCCGTCAAGCGAAGACGGAAGGTTTTCCATGCGGCTCGTGCTTGCGGCCGCGGAAAGGATCGGCGCGGCCCTAAAGCAGAAAGATCACTGGCATCTGGTCGTGCTTTCGAGCACGGTGATGCCGGGGTCGACGGGCGGGGTGCTGGCGCCGGCCCTGGAAGCCTATTCGGGCAAGAAATGCGGGCAGGATTTCGGTCTTTGCTACAACCCGGAATTTATCGCGCTGGGGACCGTGATCAATGACATGCTTCGCCCGGACATGATCCTGATCGGTGAGTCCGACCCTCGCTCCGGAAAAACTCTGGAGCTGTTGTACACCGGTGTTTGCGAAAACAATCCGCGCATCAACCGGATGAACTACGTCAACGCGGAGCTTACGAAATTGTCCGTGAACACCTTTGTTACGACGAAAATTTCGTATGCGAACATGCTCGCGGAGGTTTGCGAGACTCTGCCGGGCGCCGATGTGGATGTCGTGACGCAGGCGATCGGGTGCGATACGCGCATCGGGCGCAAGTATCTGCGGGGAGCGATGGGTTACGGCGGCCCGTGTTTCCCTCGGGACAATGTTGCCTTTTCCGCACTGGCGCGAGCGAATGGCGTGCCCGCGTTGCTGGCCGAAGCTACGGATAAAGTGAACCGGCGGCAAGCGCCGCGATTGGCTGAGATGATCCGTTCGCATGTGGCCGCAGATCAGGTAGCCGGTGTCCTGGGCTTGTCGTATAAACCCCACACCGGGGTTGTTGAAGAATCACAGGGGCTGCAACTGGCGCAGGCGTTGCTATCGGCGGGAATTCGTGTGGTCGTCTATGACCCTGCCGCGATGGATAACGCGAAAGCTAAGCTTGGGGGAAATGCGATTTTCGCGAGCAGCGCCTCTGAATGCGTCCGGCAGGCCGATGCCTTCGCCATCACCACATCCTGGCCGGAATTTGCGAGGATTTCGCCCGGCGACCTGAAGCGCACGGACGGATCCGTACTAGTACTGGATTGCTGGCGCATGCTCGACCGAGCGGCCTTTGCGCCGGTCTGCGACTACCGGGTGATCGGCGAAGGAGTCGATTCGGCGGCAGAAAGAGGCTCCGCGGTGTCGGCCCTGGCTTCCCACACGCGGTAAGGCCTGCCCCGTTGCGAAGCCTAAGCCTATCAAATGGATAAAGCTCCAGGCTATGCTTCGGCCCAATCGAACTGATAAAAACAATCTATTGGTAATACGAATGAAACGCCGATAGACTGTAACACAAGCCAAGTCGCTTCCATTGCCAGCCTTGTCGCTGTCCATCCAAAAACAAAGAGGATTTTCCATGGCCGACAACGCACCCAAGATGCAAGCAACCCTGGGCTTGACAGGGCTGACGATGAACGCAATGGCGCTCATCGCTCCCGGAGCCTTCCTTTGGCTAACGTTTTTCATACAGGCGACTGCCGGAAACACCACCCCTGCCATGTGGGCCGGCATCGTTCTAGCACTTCTGTTGTGTCTCGCAACCGCTGTTTGTTATGCCGAGATGGCAAAGCTCTATCCCGGCACCGGCAGTTCCTACTACTTCGCCGAACAGTCGTTCCTCAACCATGAAAAAGCGTGGAAATACGCCAGATTATCGAAGTTTATTGTCGGCTGGGGCTCGCATCTGTACTACTGGGTCTACCCGGGCGTGATGTGCGGCGTGATGGGCGTTTTGTGCGGCTATCTGGCCGGAACACTCTGGCCCAGCTTTATGAGCGCTTCTCTCCCTGGTCCGGTGTTCATGGGGCTGGTGGCCGTAGCCACCTCATTCATTGTGGCGTACATCGCCTATCGGGGAGTTAACGGCTCGACGGCAGTTAACATTGCGATCAACGTGATTCAAATCAGCGCGTTGCTGGTTTTCTCGGTCATGGCGATCAGCTACCGTATGAACCATCCTCCAGGGACCGTGGCGTGGAACTTCGATTCCGGCTCTGGCGATGCGTACACTTACGAATTCGCCACGAAAAAAGACACGGTGAACGGGCAGCAGGTGGATGTGGTTGACCGAAACGCCGACGGCACGCCCAAGCCCATGCTGGATGCAAACGGGCAACCCGTGCCCTTCAAAATTGCCTACCCGGATAAGGACGATAAGGGCATGTTCCTGAGCCACTCAAGCGGTAGCTCGGTGGTGGGAATTCACAGCTTCGGCTCCGTTTTTGTTCAGGCGACCATCGCCATTCTAATCCTCGTCGGCTTTGAGTCGGTAACGGCCATGGGCGGCGAGGCAAGGAATGCCAAGCGCGACGTGCCTATCGCGGTAATTACGTCGCTTCTGGTTCAGGGGGCGTTCTGCTACCTGATTGAGTATTTCGCCGCGAACTATTTCCTGAACAGCGGATACACGATGCAGTCCGCAACCGGTTCGGCTGCGCCGATCGGCGACATGATGGTGGTGGTTGGAAACGCGCTGTTTGGCGGGCATGGGCGGGCTTTCATGCTCATCCAAGCGTTCACAGTGTTCCTGGCGATCATCGGCACTACGCTATCCTGCATGAACACCGGCGCGCGCGTCACTTATGCAATGGGCCAGGACGAAGAGTTGCCGGATCATTACGGAATGCTGCACGCCGACAACCTGACGCCCCACCGCTCGATCTGGACGCTGGCCGTGATCTCGGCCATTGTCGGCGTTATCTGCGTTTCGGTTGCTTTCGGTGACGGACCCGCGCCGAAGGATAGCGATATCAAGGCCATCCCGCCGGGCATTTTGTCGAGCTTTGGCTACACGACGCACGACCAAATGGCGGCGCTTCCGAACACGCTTCTGCTAATGACTCTCACTTCTAACTTCGGCACATTCCTGTTGTATGGACTGAGTTGCCTCACTTGCTTAGTCGCGTTCCATCATCACCCTATGTACAACCCGCTAAAGCACACTCTCATCCCACTCTTCGGAGTAGTAGCGAACCTGCTTTGCATGGGCGCCTACCTGGTGCTGCCGTTTATGGGTTATGGCACCAAGATGGAGCCTTTCGGAGCGCTGGGGCTCGCTGCGGTGTGGGCCATCTACGGCGGTATTTACTTCGTCCGCGGTAGCAAAATGAAGGGCCGCACGACGCTGGTCGGCGAACGTGGCGCCGGCAAGGCAGTGGCGTAGCGCAATTCCCTGGACGCAGTACCATTCGCGCGGGCGGGGATTAAACCCCCGCCCGCGTCTTTTTAGTCAGGGAGGAAGGATGTGCCGCATCATCGAGGATTACCGGCGGAACAGCCCGAAGCGCCGAAACCTGTCGGGCAACCGGCCGCGAACTCAGGGCTCCAATTGGAATTCGGGCATTTCTCGGATCCCGGCCGTGTTCGCGGGCATAACGAAGATTTCCTCGGGTACGCCGAACCAGCCGGTTCCGAACGGGGTTGGCTGTTCGCGGTAGCAGACGGAGTCGGAGGCCAGGAATTCGGCGAGGTTGCTTCGCGTACCGCGGTAGAGACGCTCATCGCCGGCTATCACGCCGCTGCCGCGGGAGAGCAACAGTCCGCGCTGCTGCAACGTCTGGTGCAGGCGGCGAACATCAAAGTTTACGAAACCGGGCGGGCGGCCAGCCCCGGCGGAGTCGCAATGGCAACCACCATCGTGGCATGCGCGTTGAAACACGACCGGGCGACGATCGCGCATGTGGGCGATTCACGCTGTTACCTGATTCGCCACCGTCATGCGATGGCGTTGACGCGCGATCACACCTTGGTGAACGATCAGGTCCGGCTGGGGTTAATGTCTGCAAAAGAGGCTTCGAAAGCCGAAACCCGGCACGTTTTGAGCCGGACTCTGGGCCTGGATTTATTCGCCAACGTGGACGTCAGCGAACACCAGATCATGCCCGGGGACGTTTTGCTTTTGTGCTCGGATGGATTGCACGGCGCAGTATCGCCTCAGGAGATGGTGCGCGCGGTGGAGCAATCACCCGGCCTGGACGATGCCGCGAAGAAGCTTGTGGAGCTGGCTAACGAAAACGATGGACACGACAACTCGACCGCGATCCTCGCGCGCATCCAGGGCGTGGAGCGAGTCGGCATGTATCGCGGGCGGCCATATAAGCTAAGGTAGATTGGCGAATCTAGCTTCCCTTCGCGCCGGCGATACGCTGGAGCACTACCAGATTGAAAATTTAGTCGCCCGCAGCGGCATGGCGTCAATTTTTAAGGGCGTCGACACGCGCGATGGCAAGCCGGTCGCGATCAAAATTCCGCACCCGGAACTGGAAAGCGATATTCAGTTCTACGAGCGTTTCCAGCGCGAGGCCGAGATCGGCAGAAGCATGGATCATCCCGGCATCATGAAGGTTTACCAGGACCCGCGTCCAGGCAAATTCTATATGGTGCTCGAGTGGGTGCCGGGCCGCCTGCTCCGCCATGTGCTACATGATGCCGAGGGCAAAAAAATTTCGCAAGACCGCGCCATTCATTTGACGATGGAAATTCTGGATGCGCTCGAGTATATCCACAACCGCGGCGTTGCCCATCGCGACATGAAGCCGGAAAACGTCATGGTGGATGAGAACGACAATATAAAGCTGATCGATTTCGGGATTGCCTCGCTGGAGGGCGCGCGG
The DNA here is from genome assembly GCA_019261985.1 of Bryobacterales bacterium. Lineage (GTDB taxonomy): Bacteria > Acidobacteriota > Terriglobia > Bryobacterales > Bryobacteraceae > Palsa-187. Next base: position 52,545 of record JAFAQY010000080.1, read on the forward strand.
CGTCTGACTTTCACCGGCCTTAGCAATGTGATGGGCTCTCCCGATTACATTTCGCCTGAGCAAGTAAAGGGGAAACGCGGCGACAAACGAAGCGACCTTTATTCGGTCGGCGTAATTCTTTATGAGATGCTGACGGGAAAAACGCCGTTTACGGGCGCCAATCCGTTCGCAATTATGAATGACCGGTTAGTGAACAATCCCGTTCCGCCGCGCGAGCTTGAGCCCGCCATCTGGCCGGAGGTCCAGGAGATCGTTTATCGCGCCTTGGAGCGCGATCCGTCGAACCGGTACCAGAGCGCCCGCGAATTCGCAAAGGACCTGGCGAATCCGGAACAGGTGGGCGTGGCCGATCGCTCAGAAATGAAGACGTGGCAGGTACGCCGCACGCCGATGGCGCGCCAGATCGCATTTTACGCGATGCTGGCGCTGATTCCCGTTCTCGTATTAGGCCTCTTGTTCTGGGTGGCGAAACACACGTAGCCTGTTCCAGCACAGCGCGCTATTCGGTCCCACCCCAATAGATGCGGGGGGTTCGATATATTGGTGCGATGCGATTGGGGGTGTATGCCATCGCGCTTTGCGCCGTGCCCGCGCTGTCGCTAGCCGCCGACTATGTCGGCAGCGAAGTCTGCCGGACCTGCCACTCCGATATTTGGACGCCGTTTTATCGGAATCCGCACTACAAGAGCATCGCATCAGGCAAAGCCAAGCCTGAAAACACCGGCTGCGAAGGCTGCCATGGGCCGGGATCGGATCACGTAGCCGCGGGAGGCGGCAGCGATACGATTCCGGTGGCTTTTTCCCTGATCCCACCCGAAAAAGTTCTGGATACGTGCCTGCGCTGTCATTCGCAGACCATCTCGCGATCGAATATCCGGCGCAGCGTGCACACAGATAACAACATTGTGTGCACAAATTGTCATTCGATTCATCGCTCGCAGACGCCGAAATTCCTGCTTGCGAGGAAACAAATCGATTTATGTTACGGCTGCCATACCACGGTGCGAGCGCAATTTTCGATGCCGTTCAAGCATCGCGTAAACGAAGGTGTCATGCAATGTACCGACTGCCACAATCCGCACGGAGCCAGCGCCCCGACGTGGCGGATGGCGGACCGGCCTCGAATGGTGGACCAGGCGGAAGGCAACGAGGAGCCTTGCCTCAAATGCCATGTCGATAAACGCGGGCCATTCGTCTTTGAACATGTCGGGGTGCGCGTGGATGGCTGCGAAGCCTGTCATTACCCGCACGGCTCAACGAACACACGCCTGCTGAGGCGTCCGGTGGTGTTCACGCTTTGTCTTGAATGCCACAACGGCTTCGGCAACTTCGGCCCCAATAACAGCGGCATCACCCAGCCACAGGCGACGCACAACCTGGCGCTGCCGAGATTTCAGAACTGCACCACTTGCCACGTCCGTATTCACGGGTCGAACGCGGATTCTTTTTTCTTCCGATGAAGAAACCCTTTCTTCCGATAGAAAGATCCTGTGGATTGTTCAGTGCCTTGTGGGGCAGGTTGCTAAACCTGCGGCCGGTTGCCAACCGGCCTGGCGCTGGACCAGGGAAAATCTTCGGGAGTGGAGACGAAGCCGGCGTTAACGGGGTTCAGTTCGATGTAACGCGCAATTTTGCCGAATTCCTCGCTGCTTCGGACCAGGTGATCGTAGCTTTCGGATTGCCAGAATGGTTGCCCGGTGAGCCGCAGCAGTCGATTTGCTTCCCGGGCCGTGCGGAGCTTCAGCGAGTGCATCAGTTTCGGGACCGGAACGCTTGGCGTAACCAGCATGTGCACGTGGTTGGGCATGACAACGAAATTGTGCAACGAGAAGTGCCGCAGCGGCTCTTCACGATGGAAGAGTGCGTCAACGACCATTTGAGCTATTTCGGGCTGCTTCAGCCACATCGGCCCCTCGGGGGCCTGATCCAGCAGACGATCCATCGCGACGAACGCCTCCCCGGAATTCATCTCCGGAGGAAAACTGCGGTTTGCAGGAAGACTTCCTTGCAATCGCCACGTGATGAAGATCGGCTGCCCGGGGATGTGGAGGTGCGGGAGGCGGCGCCGGTAAAAGGCCATAGTTTGAAGGTGCGGAATGGTTGGGGAAATTCTCAGAAAAGTTCAACAAGGCCGATTGGCAATCGGCCGCAGGTTGGCAACCTGCCCCACAAGGGGCAACTGAATTTAGCTTGCACACTGGATCTCGCTTGCACACTGGATCTAGCTTGCACACTGAATTTAGTTTGCAGGCTCTGCTTTGTGGCTTGCGCTCTGTGCTTGACGGCCCTCGTTGCCTTCGCGCAGCCCCCGATTGCTCCCACGGATGAACCAACCCAGCCTAATCGCGGGGACAACGTTTCCAATTACAACGTGCTCCAATCTTTTGAGCTCGGCTACCGCTGGCGAACCGTCGGCGGCGACGAGGATATGTACCGCGCCACGGTTAATTACGGCAATGGCGTCCGGCTGCTTTCCAGCTCGCTGTCGGTTCAATCGCGCGACGGGCATGGAAAGTGGTTCGATCAGATCCTGCTTAATACACTGGGCCACGGCAACGATCCGTATCAATCGGCGGTGCTGCGCGTCGAAAAGAACGGCCTGTACCGCTACGATTTCACCTGGCGATCCAATGCATACTTCAATCCCGCCTTGCCGATTTCTTTCGGCCAGCACGGGATGAACACCACTCGCCATTTGCAAGATCAAGACCTGACGCTTTTCCCGCAGAGCAACATCCGCTTTCTCCTCGGCTACAGCCGCAATACGCAGTCGGGGCCGGCGCTTTCCACGATCCAACTCTTTGACGGCAGCGGCGACGAATTTCCTTTGTTCTCGAACATCCGCATTCAGCAGAACGAATACCGGCTGGGAACCGATGCGCAACTGTTCGGGTTCCGGCTGAACGCCATGTATTCGTGGGTAGATTTTAAGCAAGACACATCCACCACTCTCATCGCGCCTTCGCAAGGAAATAACGTTACCGATCTCACGAGCCTTAGCAGTTTCAATCGCGCCGAGCCTTACCACGGAACCAGCCCGTACTGGCGCGTGGCGCTGTTCCGCGAAGGCAAGAAGTATTGGAGCATGAATGGCCGCTTCACCTATGTCGCCGGCCGCCGCGGATTTGTGCTGGATGAGAATTCGTTCGGCACCGATCGCATCGGCGCGAACACGCTGCGACAGGTGATCACGTTCGGAAACGCCCAGCGCCCCGCCGCTACCGGAAATCTCACGTTCAGCATTTTTCCCACTTCGAAGATCACGTTTACAAATCAGACCTCGCTGTACAACATCCGGATGTCTGGCGACTCCTATTTCGAGCAGTACACGAACGGCAGCCCAATCGTGCCGATCTACGTTTTCAATTTCCTCGGAATCCAAACAATCGCGAATACGAGCGATGTTCAGTACCGTGCGTCGCGCTGGTTCCTGGTTCACGCCGGCTACAATTACAGCGACCGGCGGATCAATTCAATCGCTGCCGCCAATCTGGCGGCGCCCGTTCCGCCGCAGAGCCCCATCGGGCAGACGAACCGGTTGAACGCGGGCCTTCTGGGCTTCACGATCAAGCCGGCTCGCGCTCTTACAATCAACCTGGATGGCGAGATCGGCCGGAACAGCAAGCCGATTTATCCCATTAGCGAAAAGGACTACCACACGCTGGGAGCCCGGCTCAATTACCGCTACAAAGCTTTTCGCGCGGTCGCCCTAGCCCGTTCGCTATACAACACCAATTCCGTTACGCTCACTACCTTCGCTTCGCATACGCGCCAATATTCCCTGGATGGCTCCTGGACGCCGAAGGATTGGTTTGCGATTGACGTTGCATGGTCGAAGCTGCATCTGGATTCGCTGGGCGGAATATCTTTTTTCGTGAACCAGCAGTTGGTAACCGGCGCTCAGTCTTATTATGTGAGCAACATTCAGTATGCAACCATGAACGCGCACTTCAGTGTTCGCAAGCGCGCGGATGTGCTGGTGGGCTTCAGCTACATTCAGGATTTTGGAGACGGACGTTCGAACCCGCTGATTTCCCCGGTTACGGCGCCCGGCCTCCCGCCGGCGTTCCTGGCCGCGCAGACGTTTCCACTGCGTTTCTTGTCGCCGCAGGCGCGGCTCTCGATTCCGATTCAACCTCGTATCCGGTGGAACGTCGGCTATCAATACTACGGTTATCGCGAGGATTTTTCGACGCTACAGAATTTCCGAGCGAATACGGGGTATACCTCGATTTCGTGGTCGTTTTAAGTGGGGCAGGATGCCATCCTGCAGCGGCTTGCTATTGCTAAGCCGCTTGGCCGGCCTTTCCGTGACCGTCCAGCGCGATTGGCAATCGCGCGCCGGTTGGCAACCGGCCCCACTTACCCTTCATCATCCAACCCTAGCGGATGCTTGGGAACTTGCTTCGCCGTTTCTCGACGGTTCCGCTGCTGGATGCGCAGCGCGGTCCGCGCGGCCATCAGTGCCGCGATGACCAGCCAGATGCCGGGGCCTACGCGCGTTAACCGCGCATCGGCGGGCTGGAAAAATTCGATGATCGCCAGCGCCAGAGCCAAAATCGCGCCAATGGGAGCAAATACTTCGCGCAGTTTCACGGGGCTCCTGGGACAGATTCTACAACCAAAGCCGCGGCGCGCTGAAATACAGCCCGCAGCATCGCCGCAGTCAGCTTGCCTGTAGACGTGTTTTGCTGGCTGGGATGGTACGAACTGATCAGCGAGGGCGCTCCGGGTGAAGTGAGGTGCTCCCGATTGTGCGCGAATGCGAACGCCGAGCGGCTCGCGATGGCTCCGCGATCGCGCAAGATGCCAAGGTACGTTTCGAACGCGATGCGGCCCAGCGCCACCACGACGCGCAGGTTTTTGAGCAAGTCCAACTCGCGCTCCAGATAAGGACGGCAGTTGCGGAACTCGGACGGGTTCGGTTTGTTATCGGGAGGCGCGCAGCGCACCGATGCGGTGATGTATGCATCCCTCAACTTCAGTCCATCATCGCGGGACCGGCTTTCGGGCTGTGAGGCAAAGCCCGTTTCATAGAGGGCGCGATATAGAAAGTCGCCGGACGAATCGCCCGTGAAAATCCGTCCCGTTCGATTTCCCCCGTGTGCTCCCGGCGCCAACCCGATAACCAGAACGCGAGCTTCCGGATCGCCGAATCCCGGGACCGGTTTGCCCCAATACTGCCAATCGCTATACGCACGGCGTTTGGTTTCCGCAATCTGCCGGCAATAGGCGCGAAGCCTGGGGCAGCGCTCACACGCGATCACCTCCTGGGTGACCTTGATCAGGCTATCGCGGGTCAGGCTTTGGGGCATGCCGCCTCCAAGTTGCTAACCCGGCTGCCAACGTTTCTACCAATCCCGAACAGCGCGGTTGGCAACCGCGCGCCGGATGGCATCCGGCCCCACAAGGCGGTGGCAAACGGCTTGCAAGCTGCACGGTACACGGCGATCACGCGGCCTCCAGACGTTGATATAGAGCAACCAGTTCCGCCACGCTCAACTGTTCCGCGCGCAGGCGACCCTCCGGAAGGGCATCGACACGAGCGTGACCGTACCGCGGGGCCAAATTGTTTCGCAGCGTTTTGCGTTTTTGGCGGAAGCAGGTTGCCGCGAAGGTAAGGAACCCGGTTGTGTCGGAAAGGTTCCAAGCCGTTGCGGCGTCGCGGGGCTCCAGGCTAATTACCGCGCTGTCGACCTTCGGGGGTGGACGAAACGCCGTTCGCGGCACCTCGAATAGAATCCCGGCGCGCGCATGGACTTGCGTCAGCACGCTTAAGTATCCGTACGCGCGAGTTCCGGGAGAAGCCGCCAGCCGGTTAGCGACCTCCAACTGCACTAAGAACACGGCGCGTTGCCACACCACATCGGAAGTGAAGATCCGCTGCAGAATCGGAGACGTGATGTAGTACGGCAGATTCCCCGCAATTGATCCCGTTCCGGCCGCCGGATGGAGCAGCGCGCCGAAATCGGTTTTGAGTACGTCGCCTTCGATCAGCTCCAGCCGCCCGGCCTCAATGTCCGCTGAAAATTTCTGCCGCAGATAGTGCACCAGATACGGATCGACTTCGATCGCGACGACTTTTGAAGCCAGCTCAAGCAAAGATGCGGTCAGGGCTCCCTTGCCGGGGCCAATTTCGATTACCACGGGACACTCGTCTACACAGACCGCGCGGGCGATACGGTCCAGAATCGATTTGCGGAAAAGAAAGTGTTGCCCGAGCCGGCGCCCCACCGGAGGCGCTAGCCCCTAACGTCGATAGAGCTTGAAAGCAAATTCAGGCGCATGCGGCTGGCCCCGGGCCGGCCGAACGCCGTGGCCGGAATAAACTCGGTGAACAGGAGCAGGTTCTCGAGTCTGCGGCGGAAGCCGGGATCTTGCGTGACGGTAGGGCCGCCGCTGACGACATTATAGGAAACGATACGGCCACGATCGTCGATAATAACGTCGACCACAACATCAGCACCCGCGCCAACCACCGGACCCGTAGTCTTCAGCGCGGCTTCGGTGGCTGTGCCGGTCCAACTGTTGGCCGTCAACATCGTGGGGATGTCGAAGCTATCGTCGGCGCGAACCGGATACGTAGGAACCACCCACAGGCCCAGCAGAATAACCGCCGTGAACACGCCGCCCACAGCCGGTAATGCCAGCCCACGAACGAAATTCCATGTTTCGAACTGCACGCGATCGAGCCACTGGAAGAGAACATCGCCGAGCCTGCCGCGTTGGTGTAGTTTGGACACGTCCACGCGCAACCTGGTGGTGAGACCCGCCGGGGGAATCCGCCGCGGCAGGTTACGCAGCGCGCGGTTTAGCATCTCGTCACTGGCGTTCTTTAAGCGGGTGTTCAGATTCGACATGGTTAGATGGCTTCCTCGGCCTGACCGCCGCACGCAAAACGAAGCTGCTGCGGATGCTTCAGGCGCTCGGTCAGGCTTTTTCTAAGCGCCTGCCGCCCTCGCAAAATGCGGGACTTCACGGTCCCCAGCGAAATCTCTAAAATTTCCGCCACTTCCTCGTAGCTCAAACCCTCCACTTCGCGCAGCACCAAAGCCGCGCGGAACGGCTGGCTCACGTCTTTCAGCGCGTTTTCGATTAGCTCCGTGGTTTCCCTATCCAGCGTCATTTCAAACGGCGATGGAGCAGAATCCTCAAGCCATTCGCCGTACCCCTGGGTTTCACCCGGCGGGGCATCCAATCCGACCTCCTGGCGTTTATGCCGGCTAAACCAGCGGCGCTGATTGCGGGCTTCGTTCACGGCGATGCGGTAGATCCAGGTTTTCAGCGAGCTTTCGCCGCGGAACCAAGCCACCTTGCGAAAAACCTTCAAGAAGACCTCTTGCACCACGTCGGCGGCATCAGCCGAATCGTCCACCAGCCGGCTCACCAGGTTATAAACCGGCTGTTCATACTGCTGGATCAAGGTCTCATAGGCCAGCTCATCGCCGCGACGGAGGCCTTCCAGCAGACATTCCTCGCCCGGCGCGGCAAAGACTGCTGCGTCGGCGTCGAATTCCAAACCAACGGTCGTATCGGCCACGAATCCCCGTTTCAGCAGAGCGCCCGTCCCTTTGGGCACTCTGAAGCAATTCTACCGCGACCTGCACTTGATATAGACACCGGCTGCCGCGGCGGAGTTCCCGGGGTTCCATAAGATGCCAGGGGTCAGGGGCCAGACGCCAGGGGCCAGACGGCAGACGGCAGGGCCAGCGGCGCGGGATTCAGATCTTAGGGGCAGGCGGCGGCAGGTCGCGGGCGGCGCAGACGGATTGGAATCCCTGGCGCTTGTGGCTGCCGTCGCAAAAAGGCTTGTTCTCGGACAGTCCGCAGCGGCAGAGGCCAATAACCGTCCGTCCGGCGAGGCCGAAGGGTTTCCCTTCCACATCGACGATTTCGAATTCGCCCTCTACTCGAATGGACCCGTTATTGTTGATTGTGATCTTAGCTGGCATCAAAACGATGCTAACAGATGAAACTTTGACCGCCTATAATGATGGCCATGTGGCGGCTGCTGCTGACCGGAATCTTGACCTTCGGCCTGCATGCACAGCCCGAGGCCGATTCCGTGCTTGCGCAAATCAAAAACCACATGGTGGAAACGCTGGCGCGCCAGCCGAATTACACCTGCCTTGAAACCGTCGAGCGCTCGCGGCGCGACGGCTCGACGCGCAAGTTCCGCCTGCAAGACACGCTGCGAATTGAAGTCGCGCTGGTGGACGGCAAAGAGATGTTCGCATGGCCGGGGTCGAAGCAGTTTGAAGACCGCGATTTTCGCGAACTGATCCCCACCGGAACCTTCGGCACAGGCGATTTTGCGCTGCATGCGCGATCCGTTTTTGGAGGCAACTCGCCTGTTTACCAGCCCCAGGGCGAACAGAAACTGGACGGCCGTCCGGCGGTGCAATACGATTTCCGGGTTGCGCGCCAGAGGAGCGGGTATCAAATTCGGACCCGGGACGCTGAGGCGGTGATCGGCTACCACGGGTCGTTCTACGTCGATCCTCAATCCTTCGATCTGATGCGGCTGGAAGTTGTTGGCGACGATCTTCCTTCGCAGCTTAAATTGAAGGCGATCTGGGATCGAATGGATTATGCACATCTGCGAATCGGCGATGGAGATTTTTTGCTGCCGGATTCGAGCGAAATCGTCGTCATCGATCTGAACGGCGAGGAAAGCCGCAACCGGGTGCGGTTCAGCGCTTGCCATCAGTACGCAGGCCGGTCGACTTTAAGTTTTGAGGATCCGGATCCGGCTGCCGGAACGCCGGCTCCCGTTTCGAAAGCCGAGCTCGAGCTGCCCGCGAACCTGGATTTGATGTTGAGTCTGGTAGACGAAATCGACACCGATAAAGCCGCGATCGGAGATCCCGTACGGGCGCAGCTCACCGGCGATTTGAAATGGAAAGGGCATCTCCTCGCGCCCAAGGGCGCCACCGCGTCTGGCCGCATCTCGCGCGTGGAGCGTCATCCGAACTTCACTTTACTCGGGGTCATTTTTTCGGAACTCGAGTCGGCCACCTTCCATGCCCGGCTGGATTTGTCCTTCGACCGGGTGGCGGGCGTCGATACGTTAAAGCCGGGACGCGATTGGCTTATGAACACTCCGCCTCTCGACCACGAGGGGCTTGTGCCGCTGAAGGCCGGGCGAGTACGTGTGCTGCGTGGCACTCTAATGGTTTGGAGAACCTGAAGTGATTCATCTGTTATCCGATAACGGGGCAAGCGGCCACGCGGACCTTTTCGCGCAGGCTTTTCAGTTCGCGCAAAAGCAGGTGCGCAAGTTGATCGACAAGCACCCGGGCCTTTATCCCTTGTACACGCAGAATGGAGTTTGGGATCACGCGGGGCCTGCATGGACGCACTGGTGCGACGGTTTTCTTCCCGGCCTGATGTGGATTTTCCACAAGCACGCCGACAAGGAGTCCGCCGAAGGCAGGTTCTGGCTCGATAACGCGGTCAAGTACACCAAGCCGTTGGAGGCGCGAAAGAGCGATCCCGAGCTGCACGACCTCGGTTTCCTATTCTTTTCCACGTATTACCGCTGGTACCGGATCACGCATGATGCAGCGCTGCGCGAGGTTCTGATCGAAGCGGGCCGCACGCTGTCGCACCGGTTCCAAGAGCAGGGGCAGTATTTACGTTCGTTCGTGGGAGAGAATTCGCTATTCATCGACATCATGATGAACGTGGGAATCATCTTCTACGCAGCGCGCGAAACGGGAGACCGGAGGCTGCGGGACGTGGCGATGCGGCATTCACTGACAACACGCCGAGTACTGGTACGCGGTGATGGTTCTACCGCCCACGAAGGCATCTTCGATACGGAGACCGGTGAGTTTCTGCGCCAAGCGACGTATCAGGGTTACCGCGGGGATTCCTGCTGGTCGCGCGGGCTGGCTTGGGCGTTATACGGTTTCACTTCCGCGTACGAATACAGCCACGATTCGCGGTTTCTGGAAACGGCGCAGGCGTGCGCCGATTTCTACATCTCGCATTCGCCGGCGGATGGAATTCCGCCGTGGGATTTCAATGCTCCTCCGGAAAACCGCACTCTGTGCGATTCTTCGGCCGCCGCGATCTGCGCCGCGGGGCTGCTGCGGCTGCGCCATCTCACACCCGATTCGATGCGGGGCCACTTGTACTGGTCGGCCGCGGTGAAGATTTTGCGGTCGCTTTGCGAAAAGCAGCTCGCCGCGGCTGACCCTAAATGGGAAGGCATTTTAAAAGGCGGCGTGTATCACGTTCACAAGGGCCTGGGAGTAGACGAAAGTGTGATGTGGGGCGAGTACTTCTTCTGCGAAGCGCTGGAACGAGTACTTTGGTAACTGGCGCGCGGCCATGCCTATCCGTTAGAATCGATTTTGCGGAGGGCGTTTATGGCCAAGCGTATTGGCCTTGTGTTCTTTTCCATTCTGATTGCATCTGCGCTTCGGGCAGATACCATTTACGTTTCCGACGCCGGATCGGCAACAATTTATCAATACACATCACAAGGCAGCCGGACGACGTTCGCGACTGGCTTGAGTCTTCCGCTGGGACTTGCGGTGGACAGCAACGGCAATGTTTTCGAGGCCGACGGCGGGACCGGTACTATCAACGAATTTAGCGCGCTGGCAATCCAGAGCACGTTCGCAACAGGCTTGAATGAACCTTACGGGCTGGCATTCGGCCCGAGCGGGCTATTATACGAGGCCGATGATACGGGCGGCGGCGTTTTCGATTTCACTCCGGCAGGCGTGGAGAAGCGGTTCGCGAACGAGTTGCCGTTTCCGACTGGAATTGCCGTGGACGCCTCCGGCAACGTTTATATATCGGCGCTCGGCGCTCCCACTACGTCTGGCAGCGGTCTCATTTACAAATATGCATCCGTCGGCGGACGCACTGTATTTGCCTCGGGATTGGACCTGCCCGGCGGCATGGCCTTCAACACTAGCGGCGATTTGTTTGAAGCGGATTTCGGCAGTGGCAGCATTTACGAATTCACTCCCGGCGGCATTCGCAGCACCTTTGCGACTGGGCTCACTTCACCCGTAGACGTTGCCTTCGACAGCCTCGGGAACCTTTACGTGACAGATTCTAATAGCGGTAATATATACGAGTTTGACAAAAGCGGCCAGCGAAGTCTGTTCGCAACCGAGACGCGACCCACGTTTCTCACCATTGCTCAAACACCAGTGAGCACAGCGGTTCCTGAGCCACGCTACCTGGCGCCGCTCGCAATCTGTGCGGGAATATTTATCGTGATGAGGCGCCGCAAACACGCCTAAGTTGTAGGTTTTAAAGTGTTAAAGAAGTTTGATCGGTTTCGCCGCCTTACTCCCTCTAAACAATGGGAAGTAGCCATGCGCGCCGTTTGGGGGTTTTCCTTTTGACACGCATATTGGTACTATTTGACAGGCTACCTTGCTACAGGTATGCGAGTTTGCTTGTGGATGTGTCTCGTCAATGTTAAGAGGTTGGCCATTCGGAATACTTGCCGTTTGTATGCTAGCTTCCCCGGAAGCTTTCGGCGCGGTAGTTGCGTGTCCGACAAGTTCTCCGGGAGCGCCCATTCGCAGCGTAAATTCGGCAGGCAATGGCTGCGCCGAGATCGACAAGAGTTTCACCAATATATCCATTACAAATATGTCGGGTGCGGGCGCGCCGGATGCGACCGGTATATACATGTTCGCGACCGGTACGCCCCCAATAGGTAATACCATCAGCCCCGTGGGCGTGACGTTCGATACGCCGGGACCGGGCGCGACATGGAACGTGACCGGCGGCGCGTCAATCGCTGAAACCATAAACTACCAAGTGAATGCCAATACAGGCGGCAGTTATCCGACCCCGGCTACACCGGGCTTGGTCTGGGCAATAAACCAGATCGCGCTTACTCCGTCCGTAAATATCCAGAATTTTTTTGGCGGCACGAACGATAATGCCACAATCACCTTGGCGTTTTGCCTGAACGCGACTAGCTGCACCGGCACAGCCAGCGGCACCATTGTCGCGACCTACTCGGGAACGAACACCGCGGTGTATTCCTGCTCTTATTCGGGCTGCGTTTCAGGGACTAGCAATACAGTCAATTTGACGGGATCAGTCACACAGATCGCTATTGCCGAGTCATTGACGATTAATAGCTCGCCGGTATCGCCGCTGAATTCGGTCACGATCAACAGTATCCAAAACCAGTTTGGCGAGGTTGCGGCTCTCGGCCCCGTGCCGGAACCGGCGACATTCGTTCTGATCGGCGCGGGGCTTCTTGGCATCGCGTTGCGAAAGCTTCGCGCGCCAGGCTGATCCGGCAGCCATTTACGCCTTTGCCATCGTGGTTGCATCGATTAAACAGCCGCTACTATACTGAAGAGTCTGCCGTTACCGACAGGGCATCCGCGCAGAAACACGTTCTTGAGGAGAGTTCTATGAAGATCATCCAGTCAAAGGGAAGAGCCGCCCTGCTGTGCGCAGCTGCTGCCGGCTTAATCGCCCTATTCGTCGCGTTCCCGACTAACGCGCAGCAGAATGCTAAACAGGCCAAGACCAAGCAGGCGGCGAAATCCCGTTACGTGAGCCCTCCCGGTTACATCACCGGCGTGGTTCAGGGTGAAAAAGGCCCGGAAGCCGGCGTTTGGGTGATCGCCGAGGAAAAAGACACCCAAACTCCAATGATCAAGATCGTCGCGACCGACGATCAGGGGCGCTTTGCGCTGCCGGAACTCCCGGCTGTGAATTACAAGGTTTGGGTTCGCGGCTATGGAATTGTCGACTCCACGCCGATCGAAATGAAGCCTTCGCCGAATTCGGTGACATTGAAGGTCGCCTCGGCGAAAACGCCTCAGGAAGCAGCGAAGGTTTATCCGGGCGACTACTGGCTCTCCATGCTGGCGCCGCCCCCGAAGAATATGTTCCCGGGCACCGGCCCGGATGGCAATGGCATCGGCACCCGGATGCTCACACAGGACAACTGGATCAACACGCTTAAATCCGGTTGCAACTTCTGCCACCAGCTCGGAAACGCCTTGACGCGCGATACCAAGCACGTCTTCGCCGCGAAACCCGAACTGAAGAACGACACCGAAGCTTGGGAATGGCGCTTGGGGGTCGGCGTTCGCGGAACGAACATGTACAGCTTGCTGGGTCAAATGGGCAAAGATCCCACCCTTAAGGCACTCTCCGAGTGGACCGAAAGCATCGAGAAGGGCGCCGTGCCGCAGGCGCCGCCGCGGCCTTCCGGAATCGAGCGCAACATTGTGGCGACGCTATGGGACGTGGGCGATGACCACTCCTTCATGCACGATCAAATTTCCACCGACAAGAATCACCCCACCGTCAACGGCGGCGGTCCGAATTATGCCGTTAACGCGGGCCACGGGCAGCTGGTGGTTTTGGACCAGGCCGACAACAGCACCTATGCCATCGACATTCCCACTCGCGAATCCAGGGACAAAGTGCCGTCGCGGTTCCCCTCTCCGAACCGCCCGTCCATGTTCTGGGGCAACGAGCACCTGTGGTCTAATCCGCCCTACGATCCCGCCGATCCGCACAATCCGATGATCGACAGCAAGGGCCGCGTCTGGATGACATCGAAGATTCGCAGCAACCGCGACCCATCCTGGTGCAACGATGCCAGCCAGAATAAGTACGCCGACTGGTATCCGCTTCAGAACAGCGCGCGCCAGGCTTCTTTCTGGGATCCACAAACCAAGCAATTCCAGCTCATCGATACGTGCTATTCCACCCATCACCTCCAGTTCGACAACGATCCGGATGAGACGGTCTATTTCAATGAATTGAGCGGGCCCATCTTCGGCTGGGTCGACAGCAAGGTTTACGACGCGAAGCTGGCCGAAACGCATGACGAGAAGCAGGCCGAGCAAGCGGCGGTAGGCTGGTGCGGACAGGTGGTCGACACCAACGGCGACGGCAAGATTACCAGGCCCTGGAACGTGATTGGGCGCGGCGCGGACCTCGCGCTGCTCTATTCCACGGACACGGGCGGCGCTCCGGCCGCCGGCCGCGGACGTGGAGCAGGGAAGAATGGCCAAGCGGCCTTCGATCCCAAGCTCGACACCATGATCAACTTCGCTCTATATTCGGTTATCCCGAGCCCGGTCGACGATTCCGTCTGGGGCGTTGCCGAGGATTTCCCCGGATACCTGATCCGCCTGCAGCGAGGCAACAATCCGCCCGAGTCGTGCAAGGCGCAGATCTTCAAGGTTCCGGAACCGGGCTATGACCCGCGCGGCATCGACATCGACACGAATGGCGTCGTATGGACCGCTCTCGCGGCCACCAGCCACCTGGCCAGCTTCGATTATCGTAAGTGCAAGGATCTGACCGGGCCGCAAAAGGTCGACGGCAGCGAGTGCAAAGAGGGCTGGACGCTGTACCAGACCACGGGTCCTCGCCTGAAGGGCACGGACGTTCCCGCTGAATTCCATTACTACAACTGGGTGGATCAGCAGGGCATCATCGGACTAGGCAAGAACATACCATTCGCCACCGGATCGAATTCCGATTCGCTGATCGCTCTCGATCCGGCGACGAAGAAGTGGACCTACTTCCGTGTCCCCTATCCGCTGGGCTTCTATGCGCGCGGAATGGATGGCCGCATTGACGATCCCAACGCCGGATGGAAAGGGCGCGCGCTGTATTCGAACTACGGCACCCACTTCGTCTGGCACATTGAAGGCGGAAAGGGCACCAAGGGCAAGATCGTGAAGTTCCAGATCAGGCCCGATCCGCTCGCGCGATAATTCGAGTCTCGCTATAAAGAGGGCGGGGCAGCCGAGGTTGGCTGCCCGCCCTTCGTGTCGTTGGGCCGCTGAAGCATCAGGACGAGCCTACTTCGATTCGGGCGGCTTCGCCTGCTCGGTGGGCACAGCATCTTTGGGCGGCTCGCCCGGTCCGGAGGAGCCGAGGAACAATTTGCGGCCATCCGTAAGCGTCACGTTCCGGCCATTCGCGCGAAGCAGATTATGGTCGCGAGCCTGATAGCCGTCGACAACCACTTCTGTTCCAACCGGCAGCGAGTCTCGCGTCAGACCGCGGCGGAGCAGCGAATTAGGGCTTCCGCCCTCCACCATCCACTCCTCTTTGGAGCCGTCCGGTTTCGTGACCTCGACATGAATCCAGGCATGGGGATTCACCCATTCGACCTTCGTGACTTTGCCCTTCAACAGCACCGGGCGATTCGGATCGAACTCGCCCCCGAAGGCATGATGAGCCCACGCCGGAAGCACCGCCACGGCGGCCAATGCCAAGAGTCTCGTGCGCATAAATGCCTCCTTACTTACTTGCTCCCGGCCTTGCACCCGGCGCTTTCGCGGCCTCTTCCGCTTCCCTCAATCGCGCGCCGCGCAAAATATCTCCCAACGCGTAATTGGCCTCGTGACAGGCGTATTCAAAAATGCGCTCTTGGGTAGTCGGCCAGGCGAATTCCCCAGTCCATGCTTTCGCCCACGTGTCCGGATCTTCGATCGTGAATCGGTACAGCAGCGTATTCGCATCGACGCGAGTGAACCGCTCGATCACGTGCAAATTCTCCGTCGATCCGCGGAATCGGGTTTTGTCGTTGAAATTGGTCGTGTCTACGACGAGCGTGTCGCCTTCCCAATGCCCCACCGAATCGCCCATCCACTGTCGAATCGCCTTCGGAAGATGCTGCGCATTCATTCGCACCGTTCGCGCATCGTGCACCATCTCCGTCAGGATCATTACGGAGTCGCGCGTTTGAACGATTTTATGGAGATTGTTATAGAAATAATCCGGCAGCGCGGGAGGACCGGACGTCGAGCCGAATCCCAGCAAGCACCGCTCGCCAAGCGGACGGCGCTCGGGATCGTCGTAGGATCCGGGCGGCTCCAAGCCGGGGTCGTTCGATTCCCGCGCATCGGAAGTAGGCTGTGCGCGCATCGATGCAAGCCGCTTTAGGGCCGCTGGCGTGTACGGAGGAACTTTGCCGTCGGGCGGATCGATGATAATCGAGCTTCGTTTTTGCCCGTCCACGACGGTGAACGTAGACCCGGGGTCGAGCCAGCCGGTGTTATACCCACCCACGCCTCCGGCCGGACCGGTAGAACCGTCTCCACCTTTGGGCGGCGCGGATCGCTCACCTTTAATCGCGCGGTCTCCCACGGCTCGGAACGCCGCGGCAGCGGCTTCGAGTTTAGCCGCTTCTTCCTTCGTGTAAAAGGCCTTCGCTCCGGCTGCGCGCTCCAACGGAGTCAGCGTCGCCAAGTCATAGGTTCCCTGGAGATCCGGGTGGCCATCGGGTGACCGCGGCGGGGTGTAAGGCTTCGGCGCCTGCCCGGCAATTGGAAGCGCAACGAAAACTGCAACTACGAAACTTGCGATCTTCACGCTCGGCCTCCCTTCGCTACTTGCCCAACGGCTTTTTCCTCCATTCACCATAAAGCAATTCTTCGACGAATTCCACACACTTGAAATCCAGCAGCTGCGCGTTTTTCTCCTGACGCCGGTAGAGCGGCATGCTGATCTTCCAGGACTTTGTGAACGTCTTCGGATCTTCGATTGTCGCTTCGTAAGAGATTACGTCGGGGCTGGTGCGCGTGTACCGCTCCACCACGTGTAACGCCTCGCTATGAAAGTTGCCCGCGCGATCGAACCAGGTTTGGTCGTTCATGCCTGTCACATCCACAACCAGAGTCTCGCCCTCCCACCGCCCCACGGATTGTCCCATCCAGGAATCGACCGGAGCGGGGCCCGGGTCCTTCAAATAAATGTCCCGCACCGCGCCGGCATATTCGTAGGTAATGAAAATATTCGTCGCGTTTTGAAAGATGCGAAACGGGTACGGCATGTATGTCGCGCGAGGCACGCCGGGCAGATAGCATTTGATCTCGGGGTCCGAGGTGAGCCAGTTTTCCCGGTTCTTTTTTCTCTGGGCGAGAGCTTCGGGCTTGTACGGGATAATACCGTCGCCATCCACCACGCCGAGGCCTGGCGGCACGGAGCCCACCGCGCCAAGAGCAAGCACGGGAGCGGCCGGAACGGGACCGTACGGTCCGTCTCTCAAAGCTAGGGCGGGTTTCGCGTTGTGCGCTTCCAGATCGTAATTGGCTTCGTTCAGAACTTGCCAGACCCCGTTAAAATCGGGGTGGCCGCCGGCGGCGCGCGGGGCGCGATACGCCGTTTGCGCGGCGAGCGGCACCATAATCATTGCCGCGGCCGTAATTCGTATCCCCATGCCCAAATTATTAGATCACAGAGCCGGCTCGATTGGCCGCGCGAAGGCGTACACACACGCGCCGGCCAGACACGACCCGCGAACAAATCCTGTGCTTTCCGTTGCACCCGCGATTTCGGCGTTCCGGGTGGTTTCAGGGTGTGCGACATGGAAGTGTGGACAACCTAATAACCGATACCGAGCCGCGGCCGCAAGGGAGCGGATGATTCCGTTGCGCTAAAGCTCTTCCGCGACATACTCTACCCGTGGTTTCGGCCGCCGAGGTCAAGCGCAACTGTAGCGCGCTACTATTATGGGCGGCAGATGAAATCACTGATCAAGGCGGCGGCGCACGCGATTTTTCTCGCGCTGGCGTTTCCGTGCGCGCTCCTTGCTGGATTCGGCCGCTTCACAGGCGTGTTCAGGTTGTTCGCGCAGGCATTCGCGCTGGGGCCGGGCGTGATTGGCGATTACGCGCGCGCGGGATATTATTCGATGACGCTGCGCCGCTGCTCCCTCGATACCCGTATCGCGTTCGGCACGTATTTCGTTTATCCGGAAGCGGTGGTTGAACCGTCGGTCGCAATCGGCGCGTACTGCATTCTGGGGCATGTCCGGATCGGCCGCCATACGCAGATCGCCTCGCACGTTCAAGTTCTAAGCGGCACGCGCCAGCACGTTCGCGGGGCGGACGGCGTCCTCCGCGACGGGATGTATACGCCGGTCAACATCGGCGCCGAGTGCTGGATCGGCGCGTCAGCTCTCATCGCCGCCGATGTAGGCGAGGGCGTCACCGTTGCCGCTGGAGCCGTCGTGCTCCAGCCGGTGCCCGCGGGTATTTCGGTGGCCGGCAATCCCGCGCGCCCAATCGGACTGGCCAAATCCGCGGCAAAATCGATGGAGCAGTGAGCCAGCCTTTAACCAAACCTGTCAGGGTCTGCCTTTTCGCGGATACGCTCGGGCGCGATGGGCCGCCGGAAAAGTTGGTCGTGGAACTCGCTACTCGCCTGGATCCATCGGCGGTTGAGGCGCAGGTGTGCTGTTTTGAACCGAGCGAGCGCCTCTCCAGCCTCGGCAAATACGTGCGGACCGCGGTGTTTCCTGTACCGGCGGTGAACTCGGGCGGGAGTCTACGTCAGTTGTGGAGGTTTCACCGTTATCTGAACCGCCATGGCATCCAAGCTATCCATAGCTTCACGAGCAAATCCGCCGTCTTTAGCGTGCTGGCTTCGCGAGCTACGTCGTGCTCGGCTATTATCACCAGCCGTTTTAACACGGGATCTTCGAATTCCAAGCGGGAGCTGGCGTTGCTTCGGATGGTAAACCGATATTCGACGCACATCCTTGCCAACTCCCTTATCGCGAAAGAGCATACCGCCAAGGTCGAGCGGATTCCGGCGGACAAGATCGCGGTGTTCTATCCAGGCATCGATTTGAACCCATTCGCGCTAGCGCGAGAATCGTCCCGCCGGAGGAACGGTGTCCCGGTAGTTGGAATCGCCGCAAATTTCGGCCCCGCCGAGGACTTGCCGGTATTCCTTCGCGCTGCCGCGATCGTTTTACGAGCCGCCGAGGCTCGCTTCCTGCTCGTTGGGCGAGGCGAACTGACACCCGAATTGCAACGCTTAACCGAATGGCTTGGAATTGCCGGCAGCGTCATGTTGTCGCCGCCCGGCGACTCTATCCCTGACTGCCTAGCTACTGTTTCGGTCGCTTGCATTTCGTCCGAAAGCGAACGTTTTCCCGGAACGGTCCTTGAATACATGGCCGCGGGCCTGCCGGTTGTCGCCCGGGAGACGGGCGCCGTTTCGGAATTGATCAGGGACGGCGGCACGGGATTCCTGGTCCGCGAAGGCACGCCTGAAGCGTTCGCCGCGCCGATTCTGCGCCTGCTGCGCGATCCCGACCTGCGCGCATCCATGGGCGGCCAAGCCTGGGAGCGGGCAAAAGTGGATTTCGATATCTCCCGCACAGTAGCGCGCCTGCAGGATTTCTATCGCGATGCGGTGAAACGGCCCACCATCTAATTGCACAAGTTCGCGTACCAGCCCGCTGTGGGGCGGCCTTCAGCGAGGGCGACCCGGGGGCGAGTCGTCACAACTATCAGAAAGTTTTGGCGGAGCCGGTAATCCTGTAAACGTCAACACCCGCCGCTCTCATTCCGACACCACGTGCATCCTTTGGCCCGGCGACCATACCGTGCAGCGCCCAGCTACTAAGCGCATTCAGCGGGGATTGCTGGGGGAATAAAGCGCCACCGGATATCGCCGCAGCGCGGGCGCGGACTGCCCTGCAATTTTTTTCGCATCGCGAAGCGGCCGGAGGAGCTATCCATTCCGTCGGCTTTCGCCCGACCACAGATCACCTTCGCTTGGCTTTTTCAATCTGTCGCTCCACATCTGGCGGAACGTTAAACCGATGTATCGGAGCGTATGCGTGATACAGGACCAGAACGGTTACCACCAAAAGACCGATCAGCACCCAAGTCAGAATTCGATTCATGGGCGCATCTCCATGCTAACCACGCCATTTAAAGGCCGCATTAGCGATTTCCGAACCCCCCCGTGTAAACCGTTATAGACTAGGGACGTCGTGAAGAATATGACGGGCCAAATGGCGGCGCCCTTGATTGCTACCCGAACCCGCGCGGAATTCGTATCCGATTTCAGCGCGTGGATGGCAGCGGAACAAAAGCGCATATTCGCGCTATGCGTGCGGCTGCTTCAAGATCGGGACGAAGCGGATTCGGCGACGCAGGACGTCTTTTTCAAGGCTTATCAGGCACTCATAAAAGAGGACGCCAAGGATCTGGAAGATCCCGCGCGCTGGCTCACTCGCATTGCGGTGAATGCGTGCCTGGACCGGCTGCGGTCGCGCAAGTGGCATTTTTGGCGGAGGAGACCAGGCATTAACGAGGACGGTTTTCTCGCGCGGGCGCGTTCGAAAAACCCGGAGGCCGAGGACCGCTACTTCGCCGCGCAGATTACCGCCCGGCTGCGTGCCGCACTGGAGCGATTGTCAGCGCGGCAACGCGTCGTCTTCATGCTGCGGCATTACGAGGACAAGAGCCTGGAAGAGATCGGCGGAATATTGGGGCTGGATGTTGGAACCGTGAAGGCGCACATGTTCCGAGCGGTTTCCAAATTAAGGGCTGAGCTGCGCGACCTCTACGAGGGCTCGAGATGAACCGGCACCTTACAACCGACGAACTTCTCGACCGGCTCTACGGGATTGGAGGGGGCGCAAATAACGCGCATATCGACAAATGCCCGGAATGCGCAAACCGCTATCTGGAATTCGAGAAGCGCCGCGCCGAAACGGCGAGGAATGCCTCGATTTCCACTGCTTCGCTGGCGACCCAGCGCCGCGCGATCTACGCGCGAATCGATTCGGCGCCAAATGCGCAGACCCGCTGGGCGCCCGCGCTTGCCGCCGGGTTCTTGCTGGCCGCCGGCGTTTTTTTCTACCGGCCGTTGACGCATATCGCAGACCGGCAACAGTCTGCCGTGCATGCCGAAATCAGCGACGACCAGTTGTTTTCCGAAGTGTATTCGATTGAAGATTCGGCCGAGCCGCGCGCCGCAGCGCCGATTCAAGGCTTATTTGAGGCAACCGCGCCCGAGCCCGCCGAAGGCAGCCGGAATTAAAGTATGCGGCAGGCATTTGTCATTCTGCTGATAGCTGGGTTGAGTGTGCCGGCGCTTAAGGCGCAGGCGCGATTCCCGTGGTGGGAAGGCCCCATCGCTAAGAGCCTCGATCTCACGGACGCACAAAACGCGCAAATTCGTGCGACAGTGGCCGAATATCGCGACAAGCTCCGCGACCTCCGCGCTGCTGTGAATAAAGCGGAAACTGACCTCGAAGCGATTTTCAACGAAGAATCGGTCGACCAGCGGCAAGCGAACGATGCGATCAATCAGTTAGCCGCCGCGCGCAGCGAACTCTTTAAGACCACATCGCAGATGGATCTGAAACTGCGGATCGCTCTAACGGCTCAGCAATGGCAAGTGTTGCAAGCGCAACAAAGGCCCGGACGCGGCCCCGGTTCTCCGCGGCGGCGCGGCGCGGGAGGACCGGGATCGAAGAATCCAATCGCCGGGTCAGCCGCGACCAAGTAATAAATTATTCCATTATTCGCGCGTGCTTAATGTAATCGAGCATCGGAAAGCGCGGAACCATGTATTCGTTGGCCTCGTTTTCGGCGCGTCCTGCATCCGGGCCTCTACCTTTCGGACCTAACTCGCCGTAACCCGAATACAGCATATCCGCGACCTCCATCCCTTCCACCACTCTTCCGAACGGAACAAAGCGGTCCTCATCCAGTTCTGGGTTGTCCTTAAGGTTGATGAAAGCTTCCGTAGCCCTTGTGTTCACGCCCGACTGCGCGAAGGCCAGTGTTCCACGCACATTCTTTTCTTTCGGGGGATCGTCCGCAATCACCAGCTCGCGCCATCTGGCGTGAACGTCGAAATCCTTGTTGATGCCGAATTGGGCGATGAATCCCGGCAGTACGCGGAAGAAGCGGCCGTCGTCGAAGTAATGCATTCGGAGCAGCTCATGAAACCGGTCCGCGCCGCGGGGAGCCCAGGCTTTTGTAACTTCCACAACGAAATCGCCCTTGGACGTTTCGAACTTCGCCCGGTAAACGTCCGGCACGACCACCGGCTTTGGAGCGGGCTTAGAACACGCGGCGAGAATAAAGCCCGCGCCAAGTAAAACCGCCTTACTTCGCATCGCGCCAATTATCGCCGGCGCCCACATCCACCAGCAACGGAACGTGCAGCTTCTGAACGCCTTCCATTTCTTGTTTGGCGAGCGAGCGAACGCGATCTACTTCCTCCGGCGGCGCTTCGAATACCAGCTCGTCATGAACCTGCAGCAACAGCTTAGCCTGCATGGACCGAAGTTTTTCGTCGATGCGAATCATTGCGAGTTTGATCATATCGGCGGCGGAGCTTTGAAGGGGCGTATTTACAGCGGTCCTCTCAGCGAATCCGCGCGCAGTGAAGTTGCGGCTGTTCATATCGGGAATCGGCCGCCTACGCCCCATCAAGCTATATGCATAGCCTGTACGCCGGACTTCGGCCTTGGTTTCCTCGATGAAATTGCGCACGCCTGCGTACCGTTCGAAGTAAGCGCGGATATACGTCTCCGCTTCCTTGCGATCGATGCCCAGGCTTTGCGCAAGCCCGAACGGGCTTTGTCCATAAACGATGCCGAAGTTCACCGCCTTCGCGCGGCGGCGCTGCTCCGGCGTGATCGTCAATGGCGGAACGCCGAATACCTCCGCCGCCGTTCGCGTATGGATATCTTCGCCGTTCACAAACGCTTCCACCAAAACGGGGTCGCGCGACATGTGTGCAAGCAGCCGAAGCTCAATCTGCGAGTAGTCCGCTACAACCAATTTCCAGCCCGGCCTGGGAACGAAGGCCGCGCGGATCTCGCGGCCCAGAGCCGTCCGAATCGGAATGTTCTGCAAATTCGGATCGGAAGAGGAAAGCCGCCCAGTGGCTGCTCCGGCTTGATTGAAAGTGGTGTGCAGCCGGCCGGATTTCGGATCGATCAACGCAGGCAGGGCGTCTACATAAGTGCCCTTCAATTTCGCGAGCTGCCTGAAATCGAGCACCTTCTGAGCGATGGGGTACTCGGCTGCGAGTTCCTCCAAAACTCCGGCGGCGGTGGAAATCGTCTTGCCCTTTCCGTACTTCACCGGCGCGGGTAATTTGAGGTCCTCGAACAAAACCTTACCGAGTTGTTGTGGCGAGTTTATATTGAATGTCTTGCCCGCCAGTTCGTAAATGTCTGCCGAAATGCGCGCAATCTCATCTTCCATGCGGCCGCTCAAAACCATGAGTTGCCGCGGATCGATGAGAATTCCCGTTTCCTCCATCCGCGCCAGCACATATACTAGAGGCAAGTCGATCGTCGAATAGACCTGCTCGAGTTGAGCGGTTTCAATCTCCGGCCGCAGCTTGCAAAACAGCTTGAGGACCGCATCGGCGTGCGAGGCGGGATCGGCTTCTAGCGATTCCTCCAAAAAACGTTCTGAAAGCGCGGTCATATCGCAGGCTCCCGGATCGGCGCACAACAGGAATCCGTAAAGCAAGACGTCGTGCTCGATGCCGCGGGCTTCGCCAAAACGTCGGATAAGCGATTTCAGGTCGTGGCATACCGACGCACGCTCCGGAATTTCCGATCGCACGCAGGAGCGGGCGATGCCGCGCGCCGCACAGCAGGCCACCACGGTTTCACCCATTCCACCGCCGGCCGCGATAGCTAGCGGTTGATTCTCCGGGAGACCTATGAGCCAGTCTTCAAAAGCAGCGGATTCAAGCGTCTGGTAATCCCGTGGGCCCGACGGCTGCGACGGTCCCAGATCGCGTAATAAAGATGTGAACTCCAGTGTACGGTAAAGCTGCCGCAGCGCTTCGGTATCCGGCCCCTGGGCCGCCAGCGCTTCCAAATTCAAATCCACCGGCACATCCGTATGAATCGTCGCGAGCTTTTTGCTCAACAGGATTTGTTCGCGATTGTTTTGCAGGCTCTCGCGGTAAGTCTTGCGCTCCACTTCCGCCGCATGCTCCAGCGCGCCCTCCACCGAGCCGAAGCGGACGATTAAATCGCGTGCGCCCTTTTCGCCTATTCCCGGCGCGCCGGGAATATTATCGACCGTATCGCCCATCAACGCCAGCAGATCCGCAATTTGCGGCGGCTTCACGCCCATAAACTGCTCGGTTGCGGATGCGTCGTACCACATATCGTCTTTCATCGGATTCAGCATGCTGGTATGGTCGTCCACAAGCTGAAGCATATCCTTGTCGCTCGATACGATCACCACGTCCAGCCCGCGCGCCGCGGCCCGGCGCGCGAGCGTACCGATGACGTCATCCGCCTCGAACCGATCCGACTCCAGGATGGGGATGCGGAGGGTTTCCAGCGTCTTTCGGATCCAAGGAATCTGCGATAAAAGATCGGGGGGCGTCTCGGAGCGGTTGGCTTTGTATTGCGCAAAGGCCTCGTCACGGAACGTTGGTCCGAGGCTTTCGAAAATCGCGGTCAGATATTCCGGTTTGTACTGCGTCTTCAACTTGCGCAGCATGTTGTGGAAGATGTAAACGGCTTCGGTGGAGATGCCCGAGGAAGTACGCATCGGCGGCGCGCCGGAGCGGGCGCGCGCATGATAAGCGCGGAAAATAAACCCAAAACTATCGATCAAAAAGAGTCGCGGCACTGCAACCATGTTAAGTGGGGCAGGATGCCATCCTGCGGCGGCTTGCCAAGCCGCCCAGCCGACCTTTCTACCAATCCCGCCCGATGCGATGGTGGAGCACGCTTCAGCGTGCAACCGGGGCTTCAGCCCCGGCGGACGGCAGGTGCTAAAGCACGCATCGCATGCTTGATCCCGGTCGATTCTGCAAACCTACATAAACGCGCGCAACCCTGTCATTCGCACCGCAGCGCATCAATGGGATCCACCCTGCTAGCACGCAAAGCAGGCATCCAGACCGCCATAAACGCCACCGCGGCCAACAGCACCGGGACGGTAATAAAAACCATCGGGTCACGCGACGTGACTTCAAATAGCAGACTTTCAAGCGTGCGGGCGAAGACCAACGCTGCACCAAGCCCAAGACCTATGCCGGTCAGTGCCAAAGTCATGCCCTGACGCACCACCATCTTCCTCACCTTCGTGGCTTCGGCGCCAAGTGCCAGGCGGATACCGATCTCATGCGTACGCTGCTCCACGACGTACGTCATAAGGCCATAGATCCCGACCGCCGCGAGCAGCAGCGCGACAGCGCCGAAAATAGCCATCACGAACATGCTGAAACGCTCGCGCGCCATCGAGAGTTTTACTACTTCGTCCATGCTGCGGACATTGGCCGCCGGAACACCGGTAGCTTGGCGCAATTGTTCCCGAACGGCCGGAACGGTTTGCGATCCGGGTTGCGTTCGCACCAGCCAAACGGCGGCGCGGGCAAACATCGGAATCATGGCATCGGGCATCTGACCCTGGGGAACATACATCATCGGATCGGGGTCGGAGTTCAATTGTCGGCGCGTGTCGCCGACAATTCCGACGATCTGGCGCGCGGGTTCATCGTCGAACGCCTTCATGAGTCCCTTGCCGATCGCGATTCGGTCCTTCAGAGGATCTCCGTTCTTCCAGAACTCTCTGGCCATCCGTTCGTTAATGATGGCCACGGGAGTAGACCTGGCGTCGTCCCGCAAGCTGAACGTGCGGCCCTGCTTTAAAGGAATTTTCAAGACGTCGAAATATCCAGGCGAGATGGAGGCCCATCCAGCAATACCAGAATCGCCGGACGGTCGTCCGATCACGTCAAAGGGCAAAGTTGCCCGTTCTTCGAGCGGCATGAAGCCTGTCGCGGCCACGGCCACAATCCCGGGAAGTGAGCGAACCCGCTCCAGGCCATCGTTGATTGCCTGATTTACGGAAGCGGCTTTCGAATAGCGGGGGCTGGCCAACAGAGAGCGCATCGTCAGCACGTTCTCGGTGTCAAACCCTCGGTCAACCATGTACAGCGCTGCGAAACTGCGTATCAGCAGAGCCGAGCCCACTAACAGACAAACCGCGAGGGCAACCTCGCTGACGACAAGAATTGCGCGCGACCCGTTCTGCCCAAATCCGGTGTCGGTTCGGCCGCCGCTGTACTTGAGCGCCACATTGAGGTCGGCGCGTGTGGCCTGAAGTGCGGGTGAGAGGCCAAAAATTACCCCCGTGCAGATCGAAACAGCTAGAGTGAATGCGGCCAGGCGCCAGTCGAGGAACACTGCCATCCCGTTCTCGCCCACTCGCGGCAATTGGGCTGTATTCACCGCCAGGAGCGCTCGAATGGCGCTGTAGCCCAGAGCCAAGCCGGCGGCGCCTCCCACCGTCGAAAGCAATAAACTCTCGGTCATGAGTTGGCGGACGATTCTGCCCTGCCCGGCCCCCATCGCCGTCCTGACGGCGATTTCGCGGCTCCGTCCGCGCGACCGGACCACGAACAAATTCGCGACGTTCGCGCATGCGATCAGTAGCACCAAACCCACCGACCCCAGCAATATGAGCAACAGGCGGCGCGCGTCGCCTACCAGGAATTCACGGATCGGTATGGCGTTGAATGTGTCGGTGGAGTCAAGATTGCCCGGAAAATTCGCGCGGTATTGCGCGGCCGACGCCTGCAGCCGGGCCTTAGCCTGCTCCAGCGTGACTCCGGGCTTTAGACGCGCCACGGAAAAAACGCCCCCGGCGCTGCCGAAATCGTGGCTGTTCGGATCGAACTGAGATGGCAGGTACACCTGCGGATTGTCTCCGAATTCGAGCGTTGCGGGAGAGTCGGCGGCGACGCCAATTACAGTGTGTGCGCTGCCGTTCAGGGTAACCGTCTTTCCCAGAATCGCCGGATCGCCGGCGAAACGGCGTTTCCAAAGCGCCTCGCTCATCACCGCCGCGGGAGGTCCTTTGGGTAGGTCCTCCTCCGTCGTAAAGGTTCGGCCGCGCAAGATCCGTATTCCGAGGCACTGAAACGCCTCCCTTGACAGCATCAACGCGTTCCATAGCTCTGCTTCATCTCCTCCCGTATAGTTCACTGGCTCACTGGCCGTCGAAAACACGGAAATGGAATCGAGGAAGGCGGACTGCTCGCGCCAGTGCCGGAATTTCGCTTGAGAAGTGCCTGGGTGATTCGACATGCTCCCGCTCTCCTCTCGCATCAGCGTGGTCAGGACCACCACGCGATCCGCGCCGTCGATTGGGAGCGGTTTCAGCAGCACCGTATCGACAATCGAGAAAATGGCGGTGGTTGCGCCAATGCCCACCGCGACCGTCGCGAGAGCTGTCGCCGTAAAGGTGCGTGTCTTGCGCAAGGTTCGAACAGCGTATCGAAGATCCTGGAGGAAGCCTGACAGCCAGGGAAACGCGCGAACATCGCGATGCGCCTCGCGAAGCTGCGCGAACCCTCCCAGCTCCAGCCGCGCAGCGCGAAGCGCTTGCTCCGCGGACATGCCTCCACGCCGGTGGTCGTCGGCGAGCATTTCAAGATGCGATTCCAGTTCCTGATTGAAATCGCGGTCGAACCTTTTCAGGCGGAGCAGCGCGTGTATCCGGGCCGAAAGGCGCGAAAACCAAGCCAGCACGGCTAACTCCGGGTCGCGAGTCCGAGCAGCCGGCCGATGGTGCTCGAAACGCGCTGCCAGTTTTCTGCTTCGGCCACGAGCTGCTTGCGGCCCGTCTTGGTTATCGAGTAATACTTCGCTTTGCGATTATTCTCCGACGCGCCCCATTCGGCACGGATCCAACGCTTCTGCACCAGGCGTATAAGGCAGAGATAAATCGTCCCCTGATTCACCCGGAGAGCTTCCTCGCTAACCTGCTCGATCCGTCGGGCGATGCCATAGCCGTGCATCGGGCCCATGGCATCCAGGGTTTTAAGAACCATCAGGTCAAGCGTCCCCTGGAGAATTTCCGACTTAGTCTCTGGCACGCCAGCCTCCTGTTGGATACTAAGAGGAGTCTACCAGCAGACCTGTAGGATGTCAAGAGGAAGGTTATATGAGAGAGGGCGAGACGCATCACAGTTGCATCAAATGTGATGCGCGTAACATAATCGACTTGTGAAGACGATCATCGTCAGAAACCTGCCGCCTGGCGTGACCCGGGCCGTTCTTGAACGAGCGAGGCGCGATCGCTCCAGTCTTAACGCGGCGGTGATTCGCCTACTCGAAGAGCGACTCGGCGCCCCGGGTCAGGAAACGGCCGGGCCCATACATCATGATCTTGATTTCCTTTACGGAACTTGGACTCCTGAGGAAGCCGATATTTTCGATCAGGACCTTGCGGCGCAACGCGCGATTTGATTCGGCCCTCCGGTATATGAATCGTCCGATCGCTGCATACTTCGGCTTGTCCATGGTGCGAGCGGCATGCTGATATCCTCCAAGCGATCCAGCTCGCGGAGAACGTTTACGCAAGTCCCGTTCTACTCGGCGGACTACATGCCGGCTGTAGGGGTGGTCACCGCCAATGGGATAACGAACCGTCGCTGAAACCGTTTTCTTGCCTCTCGCCGAGTAGGTCGCTCCAATCGGGCCGGTCTCCGCGAAACGCCGAAACCCATACCTACAAACGATTTGTGGATCGCTGCCGGCGCGATGGAACGTGGACTATCTGTAACCAGCACCGACGCCCATTTCCAAGCGATTCCGCAAATCCGATTGGATTACTACGAACCGATCCATTAGCAAGCGACGCGGCTCCCATGCCCTCACGCTGACCACGCGCCTGGCCCCCCAAAAAGCCAGAGCCACCGGTGTCTTTGCGAGAAAATATTTTTTATGATGCGTCCCCAGGCGCGACTCTGCTTCGGATCACGTGCACTGCTGGGCGCTTGCTTGGCTTGGCCGCCTAGAATTCGATCCTCAAAACCACCTGTGCCCGCCGTGCGTTCGTGCCGAACGGATAACCGTTCGCGGCATTCCCAACCCCCAACCCCGCAACCGGCTTCAGAACCCCCGAGGTCGCGGTGTAAGCGATAGTGCCCACGCTCGTGTTGTATTGCGTGTTCAGCGCGTTGAACGCCTCCAACATCAGCGTTGCTCTGATCCGTTCGGTGACCGGCAGGGCACGCGCCAGCCGCCCGTCGACGGTATATTGCGGACCTGTCGGCAGACTGCTGACAGGCAGGAACGGCACTCGCGCCCAGCCGCCCGAACCGTTGAGAGAGTTCGTGTAGACCATCGTGGTGCCGGTGAACTGCTGCCCGCTCACCACCAGTATGGGAGTTTCGTACATCGATGACGCGAACGTCCCGATTCCCGAAAGCGTCCACCCATTCACGAAGTAGCGGTCCAGCACGGAGTTGCCCTTTGCAAATCGCGGAGTCCAGGTCCAGGTCACTGTTCCACGGTGCCGCTGATCGAATGCGGAATTGCCTTGATCGGTTCGGTAATCTCCCGTAAAAGCGTTCGATGGCAAAAATCCCAGCCACGGCACAGGCGCGCCGCTGACGTTATCGATCGCGTGAGACCACGTATACGATCCCTGAAACGTCAGCCCGCGCGAGAATTGGTGCGTCAGTTGGGCCGTCAGCGCGTGGTACCATGACGCGCCCTGATTGTTCACGATAAAAGCATGCGCGAACCCGGTATTGGTTTTGACATTCCAAATCGGCGTATAGTACGTCATCACCGCGGTCCCGCTCGCGTTATCGACCACATACCCCTTCGTCACCGTCGGCACGTTCAGGTTCTGGTCGGCAACGGTCCACAGATCATACCCGCGGCTGCCGATGAAGCTGACGGTAAGACTCGTCTTCGCGCCCAAACTGCGTTCGATGCTCGCCGTGTACTGCCGCGTGTACGGGTTGCGAAACTTGGCGCTGAGCGGGTAAGTCACATTCGTGGATCCCGATGGAACGCTTGTCGGACCGGCGATCACACGCGGGAAGAACGGCGAGCCCGTCTGGTTCGGATTTAGGGAAATGGCAAGCTGGCTGATCGCGTTCCCGTTGTATAACGCCTCGAGAAGCTGCCCTGGGAACGGTTGGAAAAAGAAGCCATAGCTTCCCCGAATCACCGTGCTGCGCGTTAGCAGATAGGACAGGCCCACTCGCGGAGCAACAGCCTTATTCGTGGATGGGATCGAACCCGTCTGGAAATACGAGGCGTTGGTGTAAAGCGGTTTCGGCATAAACGTCTTTTCCCAGCGCACCCCGATATCCATGCTGAAGCGGCGGATGGGTCGCCAGGTGTCCTGGACAAAAATCGCCATCTCCGGACTGTCGAACGCGATTACCGGAAGTCCGAAGCCTTGGCTGAAGCTGGTATAGTCCTTGCGCGCGTTGGCGTTGCCGCTGAAATCCTGCGCAAAGGCCGTGAGCGAAGGGTAATTATATGTGCCGAAGCGATTGAACACCTGGTTGAGCCAGTCCGTGCGGCGGTTGTACTCGAAGCCGAGTTTCACCAGATGCGAGTTCAGCGTCAGGCTCATATTGTCGGCGTACTGCCAGCGCTGCTCGCTCTGCGCCATCGGGAAGTTGGGGTTGCCGCCGACGGGAGTTCCCGCGATGTCGATCGCCAGCGCGCCGGTCGAGGGTAAATTGGCCGGGTTGGTGTAGTTGGAAATTCGATCATGAAACAGGCTGACGCGCAGGTCGTTAAAGGCGACTCCATCCAGTAATGATCTATTCCAATTCGCCCGGCCATAGCGCGTTTCCTCGCCGAAGTTAGCGTTCGAACCGAGCAGTCCGCCGTTGTTGGCGACCTCTTCCGTCTCCGCGCCGTTGGGCGCGTGCCGTTGCAGTGCGGCTGCCTCCACTGTGAAGCTGTTGTCTTGGTTGAGGCGATAATCGAATCGAGCCAGCCCGGCCCACGAGTGCATAGAGCCCGGCACAATAACGTTCATCTGCGAATTCACATAGTTGATTGCCGCGGTGCATTGCGCGGGCGTTGCTGGAGCACCGCAGTTCGCGGGCCAAACGGCCGTTCCGGAAGGCACACCGATCAGCGGATTCGTAATGCGATTTAGCGATTCGGACTTGCCGTAAATATATTCGATATTGCCGAACCAAAACAGATGATCCGGCAGAATCGCGCCTCCGGCGCTTCCGCCCGCCTGATGCTGAAATCCTGTGGGCCGGAATCCCGGCGCGAAGCGGTCGCCGGCGTCCAGCGACCGGTTGTTATAGTAATCGAAAACCTGGCCGTGAAGATCGTTGGTGCCGGCGCGAGTCGCGGTGTTCACCATCCCACCCGCGGACCATCCAAGCTCGGACGAACCGCCGGCCGAAAGCACCTGCATCTGCCCAATGGCGTCTTGCGTCAGGTGCGGAGCCAGTCCGGGCTTCTGAAGAAAGTAAGTGTTGGTGGT
The DNA here is from genome assembly GCA_019261985.1 of Bryobacterales bacterium. Classification (GTDB taxonomy): domain Bacteria; phylum Acidobacteriota; class Terriglobia; order Bryobacterales; family Bryobacteraceae; genus Palsa-187. Next base: position 83,588 of record JAFAQY010000080.1, read on the forward strand.
GTAGGCGCCGTTGGTGAAAACCGCGGTGGTGAACGGCTCGCCGCGAAACGCAATGATTCCGGAGCTGCTATCTTCCGTGGTGGCGGGCGAGGTAAGAACCAGCGGGTCCATTCGCCGGGTCGCCGTTGGCAGCGTTTCCACATCTCGGGGTGTGATCGATTGCGATACGGAGTACTTCGTCGCATCCACGCGGGGCAGAGCGTTTTGCGTTTCCAGTTCGCCGGAAGCGTTTTCTTGCAGTATCGTAATGTCGAAGTTCAGAGTGCGCCCGATGTAAACTTCAAAACTTTTGAGTTCCCAGTCCTTGAACCCCTTGCGGGTTATTTTCAGATTGTAGCCTTCGGCCGGAACCAAAGCCGGTGTGCTGAAGACGCCGTCGTCGGACGTCATTACTTCGCGCTCGATACCCAGTCCGGCGTTCGACACAACCACCGTTGAATCCGGAATGCCCTCGCCCGCGCTATCGCGAACAATGCCCGTTACCGCGCCGTAACCGGCGACGGATTGCGCCTTTCCACTCGCCGCATATAAAACCGCGAGCAGGAGTAGTCCGGCTTTGCTCCGGGAATCGCGCCACAACGGAAGTGCGTGGCGGCAGTTTCTGTTCCAAGCCAGGAGGCTGCGGCCTCCTGTGGCTCTTTGCTTCATGAACTCACCTCTTGATTTAAAAACCCCTCGTGTTAAGTTTAGACGGGCTATGCTTTCGGATGGGTTTCTTAGAAGTGACACCGCGGCCGCGGATTGCTAACGCCCGAAATAGACGGCGTTTTTTTGCGCGAAATCGGACCACTTTTCCGGCAGGTCGTCCAGCGCGAATATCGCGGATACCGGGCAAACAGGCACGCAAGCGCCGCAGTCGATACACTCCACCGGATCGATGTAAAGGAGCTCCTCGGACGCGAACTTCGGGTCGTCCTTTTTGGGGTGTATGCAATCCACCGGACAGGCGTCGACGCACGCCGTGTCTTTGGTGCCTATGCAGGGTTCCGCAATTACGTATGCCATATTTCGTGTATCTCTTCAGGAGCAGCGTCCCGGTTTTGCTAGCCTACTTCGCGGGAGCGACTGCGGAGGGGATAACTCCAAGAAATACCACAGATCGGCAGCGAGAAGCAAACATCGTTTGTGGGGCGGGATGCCATCCCGCGGCGGCTTCCCAAGCCGCCTTAAGGCCGAACGTTTCGAAGCATCGACACGGAATCCACCGCAATGGTGTCATCCGTCAATTTCCCACTCACAGCCACCACGAACATCCACTTCGGGTTGCCGTTGCGGACAATTTCGGCGGCTTGCGCGGCTCCGGTTGCATCCAGCCTATAGCTTCGGCCGTCCGGTTGCACAACCGTGAATTCCGTCGTTCGCGCGTTCGCGCGGCAGTACCGGATCTCGTAATTACGGTCCCGGTTCGCGTCGACCCCCGATTCCCAAGGGCCCACGCTACGCTCGAGGTCGTCGTAGCATTTTGAATTGACCAAAACGCCCGACCAGGTTCCAGCAAAAACCGGAGCCGCTATCAGGCAAACCAGGGCCGCAAAGCGCATCCGCGCTGTTAGATGCCGAATCGTCCAGGGATGTTTCCAGCGCATCCCCACGTGGTTTGGGGCACCAGATCGAAGACCCCTGAGCTAATCCGCGCGCGAGTGTTTCCCCAGCGCTTCAACAAACGCGGCGTGATCGGCTGAATTCAGCCCTTCCCGCAGGCGCGCGAGCACGCGAGCCGCATCGTTCGCGAGCAATGCCTCGGGGTCGAGCCACAAGCCCGGGAAAGCCCGCGACTTGATCGTCCCGTCGGATGAGGCTTCAATCGGCTGGTAACGTCCTCCGGAAAGCTCGCGCCACACCACTTGCGCAGGCTCCAGGCTCACGGTGATGTATTCCCGCACGCCTGCCCGCTGATAGAGGGCCAGCTTGGGACCGAAGTCGTGCGTTGCGCTCGAGGCGCAGATTTCCGCGATCAGGTCGGGCGCGCCCGCTCCGAAACCACGTTCGGTCGAGGATTGCCCGCCATACTCCGGTCGAATACGCAAATGCGCATCCGGTTGTGGCGCGCTCTCCAGCATTAGCCAAGTCCCATTGCTGCCGCAGTCGCAGCCGGGAGTAGCCGCGGCAAAAACACCCAACCACATATGTACGAGAAGATCGCTTCGGCTGTGCCCGACACTCGCCGGAGACGACATGTATACGATTCCATCGATTAATTCGGCGTTCTTGAGCTCAGGCAACGCTTCCCAACGGCGCAGAAACTCCTCCCGGCTTAGCCGCTGGCCCGGCAGCAGCTGCTCGTTCAAAGTGTGCGCGGTCGACATCGGCAACTCTCGCTTTCAGTTTACTCGGAGGCCAAGGTTTCCACGGGATCAACGGCGGACGCACGCCGGGCTGGAATATAGCTGGCCAGCGCGGCGGCTAGCGCGAGGACAAGCGCCATGGCCACAAAAGTTGTGGGATCCGCCGGTTTAACCCCGAACAACACGGAAGACATAAGCCGGGCCAGCGGCAGCGCGCTCGCAATCCCCGCCGCGAGTCCGATTCCCGCCAGAGTAATTCCGTGCCGCAGAAACATTCGCCTAACTTGTACAGGCTGCGCCCCTAGCGCCAGGCGAATGCCGATCTCGCGCCTGCGCTGCGATACGGCATAGGCGATCACTCCGTAGATCCCGATAATGCCGAGGACCAATGCCATCGCGCCGGCGATTCCAAGCATCACCAGAGTGAACGAAGTTCGCCCAAGAAAACGGCTGTAGATTTCCTCCATGCTGCGCGACGCCGCGATCGGGAGATTGGAATCGACCGACCAAACGGCTCGACGGATTTCATTCAGAAAACCCTCCGTGCCGGTCCGATCGCTCCGCACTGCGAATGTCACCGCTCGCATCGCAGTCAGCGGACCGGGCCCGAACTGATCGATTGTCATCGTGGGCCAATACACAACAGCCGGCGCCGGAGCTTGTACGCCGTTCTCCCGAATATCCTGAACCACCCCGATTACTTCGCGCCATGGCGAATCCGCAATATAGCGAAACCGCTTTCCAACGGCAGTCGACGGCGATCCCCAAAGTTCGCGTGCAAGATTCTCGGACACTAAAGCCACTGGCCTGTGGCCGTACATGTCGATCCATGACAGATCGCGGCCGGCGACCAGGTTTGCCCCAATCGTCTGAAAAAATCCTGGCGATACATATTTGAACATTCGCAGCGGCGGGATCTGTCCGGGAGTTTCTGGCTGGCCCTCCGCGCGAATGCCGTCCCAATTGAATTCCACTCCCTCCATGGGGACGGAACTGGCGAACGCGGCCGACCGCACGCCTGGAATAGAATCCAGTTTGTTCACTATCTCGTTCTGCATTCGCGTAATTGCGTCCGGGTTCGTGATGGTGGCTGGAACGGTAATGCGCATGGTTTGGCGTGCGTCCGTAAATCCAGGCTCCACGGTTCGGAGGGCCTGAAACGTTCGGATCATCAAGCCGGCGCTAACCAGGAGCACCAGCGCCATGGCAACTTGCGTTATCACCAACAGATTGCTGGCCCGGCGCCGCTCCCGGTTCGCGCTGACTGTCCGGCCCGCGCTTCGTAGGGCTGCGACAATGCGCGGACCCGCGTATTTCAAGGCCGGGACAATCCCGAACAACAAGCCGGAGAAAATCGAAACCCCAAGCGTGAAAAATATCGCCCTCGCATCAAGAGCGATCTCACTCAACCGCGGCAGATTCGATGGGCCTATGGCCACCAGCAAGCGCAGCGCCTGGTCCGCGAGCACGATTCCGAGCAGTCCTCCCGCGAGCGACAGAATCAGGCTTTCGATCAGGAGACCCGCGACGATCCGCCGCTTTCCGGCGCCGAGCGCCGCCCTTATCGACAACTCCCTTTGGCGCGATTCGATGTGGACCAGTACGAGATTCGCGACATTCGCGCAGGCGATCAGCATCACGATCAGAATCGTGCCCATAACGACCCAAAGAAAGCTTCGGACATCACCCACGATCTCGTCTTTCAGCGGACGCAGCGCGGGGGTGATCTTCCAGGTCTCGTAGATCCTGGGATTCGCGCCGGGCGTGGGCCACGAATTCATCCAAACCGGTATGAGCCTCGCCAGATCCGCGTTGGCTTGTTCGATCGTGACGCCGGGTTTCAGACGGGCGATCCCCTGAAACCCGAACCCCGGAAGCACGGCCCGGCTCCGATCAAGCGCAATGGGCACCAGAAGATCGAAATCCGTATCCAGCACGCGAAACCCTTTGGGCATGATGCCGATAATCCGCCGCGGCTGCGCGTCCACCACGTCCACCGTGATGTCCCGGCCGATTGCGGAGCTCTCACCTCCGAATCGTTGTTGCCAGTAGCCATAGCTGAGCATCACCGTAGGTCTGCCGCCCGGGACCTGGTCCGCGGACGATAGCGCACGCCCGGCCAGAGGCGGGACACGCAGTGCTTGCAGCACGCCATCGCTTACCGCGATTGCGCGTACCTGCTCCGGTTCGGCCAGCCCAGTGATATTTGCCGTCACCGGCACCCACACGCCCATGCTTTGGAAGCTCCGGTTCTGCTCGGCATACGTGAAATACATCGACGGAGACAAAAGTAAACCGTCAGACACGTTCGCCAGCCCCGCGGCACCGGGCGCGGCCTGCCGCAAGGCGACTAACTCCTCCGGCTTCGGATACGCCAAAGGATTCCAAAGCACACTGTTCACGACGCTGAAAACCGTCGCGTTCGCGCCGATCGAGATTGCCAGAGTAAGCAAAACTACGCCTGTGAACATGGGGTTGCGGCGCAGCACGCGGACGGAGTAGCGAATCATGAGGCGACCAAGTGCAATCTTCCATCCTATCGGCCCCTTGTAGATTCAACCGGGCTCATTGGGCCGGTGTCCGGTTGCGGGAATTCTTGTTCGCAGTTCCAAGGCCGGACGTGATAAAACTCTCAACATGACCTCGAGGATGGGAATCGCCGCCGCTCTCGCGCTCGCGCCAAGCGTTTTCGGCGCATCCGTTACAACATTGATCGGCACGGGCGTTCCGGGGTTCTCGGATACGCAGGTGAATAACCCTTACGGAATGGCGATCGGTCCGGATGGGGCGCTGTATTTCTGCGAGGTCGACAATAATCGCATCCGCAAGCTCGATCTCGGGACGAAGCGGCTTACGGTGATCGCCGGCAACGGGCAGAAAGCGTATCGGGGCGATGGCGGCCCCGCGACGGAAGCCTCGCTTAGCGCGCCCCACGAATTATTGTTCGACCGCAACGGAGACCTCTACATCACCGAGCGCGATAACCACGTCATCCGCAAAGTGAACATGAAGACCGGCGTGATTTCGACCGTCGCAGGCACTGGCAAACCCGGTTTCAGCGGCGACGGCGGCGCCGGCACGCAGGCGCAGCTTAATCAGCCACACAGCATCGTCCTGGATCGCGATGGATCGATCTTGATCTGCGACATCCAGAATCACCGCATTCGGCGGCTGCACCTGGATACCGGAATGATCGAGACCTGGGCCGGCACAGGCGAGCAGAAGCCCACACCCGACGGCGCGCCCATCGCGGGGACACCGCTCACCGGCCCGCGTACGATGGTGCTTGCGCCGAACGGGGATCTGTATCTTGCGCTGCGCGAGGGCAACACGATTTATCGAATCGATGCGCAGACGAAAACGTTCCACCATATTGCGGGGACGGGCGAATCGGGCTATAGCGGCGATGGCGGCCCGGCGTTGAATGCGAAGTTCGGCGGATCGACCGCGCGCCTGGCGGGACCGAAAGGGCTCACGCTTGGTCCCGATAACAGTTTGTACGTCGCCGATACCGAGAGTCACGCGATCCGCCGGATCGACTTAAAAACAGGCGTCATCATCACCGTTTTAGGAACAGGCGAGAAAGGCGACGGGCCGGAACCGGATCCGCTGAAATGCCGGCTAAATCGCCCACACGCGGTGCTCTATGCAAACGGCGTATTGTATGTAGCCGATAGCGAAGCACACCGGATCCGGGTGCTCAGGTGAGCAAGCTGGTTAATTTGGCGCGCAGGGCCGCCGCGGCTTTTGAATCCGGAGCGACGACGAGCACGGTATCATCGCCGGCGATAGTCCCCACCACTTCCGGCCAATCCGCGTGATCTAAAGCGGACGCCAGAGGATTTGCCATGGCCGGCGGAGTCCGCAACACGAGCAGGTTCTGAGCGACGCGGACGTCCAGAAGCGAATCGCGGGCGACGGTCTCGACATCGGGACCGGCAGGCGCGGCGGCTTCGGCGGGCTCGGCATAGCCGTGGATGGTCTTGACCAATCCCAAATCCCGAATGTCGCGCGACAGCGTCACCTGGGTCGCCGCGATTCCCAAATGCCGCAACGTGTGCGCGAGCTCTTCCTGTGTATAGATTTCGCGGGAGCGGATTAATTTAAGAATCTGTCCTTGCCGATAGCTTTTGTTCATTTACGCCAGGCGGAAAGCCGCGCCGCAGCCTCGTCCAGCGCGGCTACGACGGCGCGCGGGCCAGTGCCGCCCGGAATTTCGCGCGTCTTCATTCCTTCCGCGGCATGCAGCAAACCCGCCATTTCGGGCGTGAACTCGGGTGCGAATTTCGCCAGGCTTTCCGGCGTCCAATCCGCGGGCTTTGTGCCGCTGCGCATGCTCTCGAGCACCAGCCGGCCGACGATCTGATGCGCTTGATGAAAGGGTGTTCCGTTTCGAGCCAGCGCTTCGGCGAGATCGGTGGCCACAACCCAGCTCTCGTCCGCCGCGGCGGCGGGCCGCGATGGATTCAATCGAGCCGTGTCCACAACTCCGCGCGCCATTTCGAGCGCGCCGCATAATTGATGCGCGGCATCGAAGACCGGCTCCTTGTCCTCCTGCATGTCGCGATTGTAGGTGGAAGGCAGACCCTTCATGGTCACGAACAGCGAAGTGAAATCGCCGAAGACGCGGCCACATTTACCGCGGATCAGCTCCAAGGAATCGGGGTTCTTTTTCTGGGGCATCAGGCTGGAGCCGCTGGTGACACCGTCTCCCAACTCGAGCCAGCCGAACTCCTCGCTCGAATACAAAATCCAATCTTCGGCGAAACGGCTCAAGTGCAGCATCGCGATGGATGCGGCACAAAGAAAATCGAGGGCAAAATCGCGGTCGGCGGAAACATCCATGCTGTTGCGCGTTATCGCGGCGAAGGCGAGGTCGCGGGCGATGGCTTCGCGATCGAAAGGAAATCCGCTTCCGGCTAGCGCGCCGCTGCCGAGCGGCAGAAGGTTCACGCGCGCGCGAGCCTGGTGGAGGCGCTCAACATCGCGCGCGAACATCTCGAACCAGGCGAGCAGATAATGCGGCCACAACACGGCCTGCGCCCGGCGCAGATGCGTGTAACCGGGGACGATCGCATCCGGATTGCGGCGGGCGCAGCTGATCAGCGATTGCATCAAATCAAGCAGCAGGGCCGAGGCTTTGTCGATCTCTGCGCGAATCCACAGCCGCACATCGAGCGAGACTTGCTCATTGCGGCTTCGGCCGGTATGGATCTTGTCGGCGAGCGCGCCCACACGCTCCTTCAGCTTGCGAATCACCAGCGTGTGGACGTCTTCGTCGGTTGCGCCTTCGTAAAATGCGGCTTCGGAGGACTCCTGGAGAATCGCGTCAAACGCGGCAACCAGCTTCTCGCATTCGGCGGCCGTAAGAATCCCGGCGCCTTCCAGCGCGCGTGCAAACGCCTGCGATCCACGGATATCGTGCTCGATCAGCTTACGGTCGAAATGCAGCGATCCGGAGAAGCGCTCGAAAACTTCCGAGGGGCCTTCGGCGAAGCGCCCGCCCCAGAGTTTCATACCGCTTTCTTAGCCGCCGTTTTCAGAGACGCTTGCACCTGAATCGGCAGGCCGATCAGATTGATGAAACCGCGCGCGTCGCGCTGATCGTATTCGGCGCCCATGGTGAAGCTGGCGATGTCGAGCGAGTACAGGGAATACGCCGACTTTCGGCTGACCGGCTGCAGATTGCCTTTGTAGAGGCGCATGGCGACCTCGCCAGTTGTATTCGCGCTGGCGTGTTCGAAAAAGGCATCCAGCGATTCGCGGAGAGGGGTGAACCAGAGGCCGTTGTAAACCAACTCGGCGTAGTCCAAAGCGAGCTTCTGCTTATAGTGGGCGAGATTGCGGTCGAGCGTCAGGGCTTCCAGTTCTTTATGCGCAGCCATGATGATGGTCCCGCCGGGGGTCTCATAGCATCCGCGCGATTTCATTCCCACGAACCGGTTTTCGACCAGATCGATGCGGCCGATGCCGTGCTCACCGCCGATGCGGTTCAGCTCGGTCAGCAATTGCACGCCTGTCGCCGCCTTGCCGTTGAGCGACACGGGAATGCCGCGCTCGAAGCCGATCGTCACTTCGGCAGGTTTATCGGGCGCTTCGTTGGGGCTGCGGGTCAGCATCCAGACGTCGTCCGGAGCGGCATTGGCGGGGTCTTCGAGCGCGCCCCCTTCGTGCGAGATGTGCCAGATGTTGCGATCGCGGCTGTAGATCTTCGTGGTGGTCTGGGAGATTGGGACGTTATGCTTAGCCGCGTAGGCAATGGCGTCCTCGCGCGAGACGATGTTCCATTCGCGCCACGGGGCGATCACAGGCAAATGCGGCGCCGTCGCCTTATAGGTCAACTCAAACCGGACCTGATCGTTACCTTTGCCGGTGCAGCCGTGCGCGAGCGCGTCGCATCCGGTGGCCAGCGCGACTTCGGCCTGCTTCTTCGCGAGCAGCGGACGCGCGATGGATGTGCCCAGCAAATACTTGTACTCATATTCGCCGCCCGCGCGGACCAGTTTCCATAAGTATTCGGAAACGAACTCTTCACGCATGTCGGCGACGAACACTTCCGACGCGCCGGTTTTCCGCGCTTTTGCCTCCAGGCCTTCGAGCTCATCGCCGCCCTGTCCGATGTCGCCGCACACGGCGACCACTTCGCAGCCGTAGTTCTCTTTAAGCCACGGAATGATGATAGATGTATCCAGTCCGCCCGAGTAAGCAAGGGCGACCTTCTTCGCTTTCGCCATAACTTTGAATTGTAGCTTTGCGCCGGCTTGCTCTATTCGAGCAGCGTCAATAACAACGCCTTCTGTGTATGCAGCCGGTTTTCGGCTTGATCGAATACGATGGAGCGCTCGCATTCGATGACCGCGTCGGTAACCTCTTCGGCGCGGCGCGCCGGGAGGCAATGCATAAAAACCGCGTCGGGGCGGGCTTTCGCGAACAGCTCTTCGTTGACCTGGTACGGCGCAAATGCCCGCGCGCGAGCTTCCGTTTCGGATTCCTGGCCCATGCTGGCCCAGACATCCGTGTAGACCGCGTGCGCTCCCGCGACGGCTTCGGCGGGATCGCACGTTTCGGTTATGCGCCCGAGACCTGCCGCTTCCGCGACAATTGCCGGATCGGGCCGGTACGCCTCCGGCGTGGCGACGGCGACGTGAACGCCGAGCCGCCCGGCGGTGAGCATCAGCGAATGCGCGACGTTGTTGCCGTCGCCGACGAACGCGAGCTTCACGCCGTCGAGCTTGCCGAAGCGTTCTTTGAGCGTCTGCACGTCGGCCAGGGCTTGGCAGGGATGAAAGCGGTCGCTTAATGCATTCACGACGGGCACGTTCGACCAGCGCGCCAATTCTTCGATGGTCGAGTGAGAAAATACGCGCGCGACGATGCCGTTGGTCCAGCGGTCGAGATTCCGAGCGACGTCTTTTACCGGCTCGCGCTCGCCGATCGGACCGGCGAAGTTGACGGCATCTCCGCCAAGCTGTTTGATTGCCAGCTCGAACGTGAGCCGCGTCCGCAGCGACGGCTTCTCGAACAACAAGCTCAGATAGCGGCCGGCGAGGGCGTGCGCATAACGGAGCGGCGTGCGCTTGATTTGCGCGGAGAGATCGAGCACGCGCGACAAGACCTGCGTGCTGAGGTCAAGATCGCTAGCGAGATTCAACGGGTTCTCGCGAAGCCGGGGTACCAACTTGGGCGCTGCCATTGTGATCGTCTCCTTTGTGACAAACTGCCGAGGCGGGCTGAAGCGCGCCGCCGGCTGAAGCCTGCCCCACGGCGGGCTGCATGCCAACTTGAAGCTTGCCCACTGTATTTTTATTCATCCAACTGAATAAGTATACAGCAATGAGGCACGGCTCGCAAGTTGTTCACTATCAGGCAAACGCTAGGCCGGTGGGTTCGCTTGTGGAGGGGGTGAAGTGGTTTCATTTTGTTCGACATGGGCGGCAAAATTGGGTTCGGTTGGTATTTCACCTCGCAGGGCTTTGAGCCGTTCGAATTCGTCTAGGGCGCGGCGGTAGAGGCGCTCGGCTTGAGTCTGATAGCGGAAAAATAATGCCCAGCCGGGCGACTGGGCGGCCATGCGGTGGAAGCCTTCGGCTAGGGCGAAGTTGCGGTTTTGTTCGCGGGTGAGTTGTTCGTCGTCGAACAGGACCTCCGCGAAAGGGACGTTGGGCGCATCTTCGTCCAGGAGTCCATGATTGAGGCACTTGGTGAAAAGGCCGGATTCGAGCCGTGCGGCGCGAACCATGTTTTGTTGGGCAAGAGCCATACGTTCGATGGCAAACAACTCCTGGGAGTTGACGGGCTGGTAGGCTTCAATAAGGTCGGCTCTGATTTTGGCGATTTCATCGAGGCTCTCCATGCGGACGATGGCAAAGGTGGAGGCGGTGAAGCCGTGCCTGCGGCCGTTTTGAGCCGAGCGGGCTTTACCTTCCGGGGTGCGGGGGCCGGTGGAGCGGGCGGCGTTGGCGCGGTTGGCGGCCAGGCGCTTGGGGGAGACGGACGATTTTGATTTTGACTTTGGCTTCATATTTAGTGGCGCTTGACCGTACGGAGGTGCTGTGCGCTCAGGACCTCTTGAGGCATAGCAGGGGGTAGCGTGGGTGAGGGCGGGTTGGAAGCGGAAGTTGCGGGTGGGAGGGGGGTTAGATTCTCGTTTGGGAGGTGAGTGACACGTCGGCTTGGCGCGATTGGCAATCGCGCGCAGGATGGCATCCTGCCCCACGCGTGTCATCCGGCGATTCGGGGAGCGATATACGGCAGCGGTTTGAATCGGAGGGGAGTTAGGATTGCGTTTGGGGATAGACTGACACGTCGCCTGGCGCGATTGGCAATCGCGCGCAGGATGGCATCCTGCCCCACGCGCGTCATCCGGCGATCCGGAGAGCGATATACGGCACCAGGTTTAAGAGGATAATGAACAACTTGTAGAGGGTGATACCCCCGAAGTTGATGGCATCAAATTGCTCGAATGTCAAACGGAACCATTTGCCCCAGAGCCGATAAATCCATTGGTGCGGAAACAGCAGTAAAAGGACCCAGACTAGTAACACGAAATAATTGAGCACCGTACACCAGAGAAAGAAGTTGCGCAGTACATCGACGCTCATGGAGATCTCCTTTTACTCTTTTTGATGCTGTTCCCCTGGGCTTGCGACACCGGGAATATGATCGTTGCTGCCGCGATGGTAGGAGACGCAGGTGTGCGCTTTTTGATCAGCAGCTCCGGGACGGGTCCCTTCCCGGCCGGTCCCGGAAAAGCTCACGAGCGATCGTGCCGGCTGCCATGAATCGCGAGATCTCAATGGCGCCGGCTCACCCTTGCGTACGCGCTACGGCGCCGTGAACGCGCGAACATGCGTTAGCCAGATCTCCCCCGTACTGTTGCTTTCGACCCCGATGTATTCGTTGGCCGAAAAGAACGTCTGCTGATCGTACGGATCGAGCACGGTGGTACTGTAATCGCCTATTCGGAACGAAAAAGAGAAAAAGCTGCCGCCCGGAGCGGCAACGGATGAGGTGAAATTGCCAAACCGATCCAGGGTGGCAACCCACATGGACAGAAATTCGGTACTGGATGATTCCATCCAGGTGAAGCCCAGGTTGCCTCGTATATCCATATCCACAGACGGCATCTGTACCGCGACGCCCAAGCCGGGATCAATCACGCCGGTTTTGGTCAGCACCGGCGCGGCACCGGAGACATCGATTTGATAGTAGAGGCCCTTGGGATATAAAAAGCCATCCCTTCCGATGCTGGAGGCCATGGCCGTTACCAGAAACCCACGGCGGTAGTGGACCTGCGTGGTGGTCGTATTGGGGAAGGTCGTGACCGAGCCACCGAAGGGCTGATCGGCTCTGCTGGCGTTTACATACGGCTCCACTGCCAGTGAGGTGTATGTGAAGTTCGGCGCATTGGTGAGATATTCAGTCATTCGCGTCACGCGGATCGTACGGCCGCTGGCGTCATTCCCATCGGTCGAGACGAACCACTCTACGCCGCCCGATCTGTCGCCGTGCATCTGCGCGGGCGGCATCGCCCGGAATTGGAACACGGGCACCGATTTGAAATAGATCAGACTTCCCGAGAAGGCCGCCGCCTTATCGATCGAGAGGATCGTAGCGGCGGCGCCGCCGCCGGGGCCGAAGTCGTTATACGAGATAAAAATCGCATCCTTATTGAAGCCCGGCTTTGGATAATCCGGAAAACCGAGGTTCTCGATATGGAACGTGTGGAATCCGTGGAGCGGACTGGCATCCACCGACACCGCCAGAAGTAGTCCAGAGTCGCTGCCATCAATCGAAGAAACGTACCAGCGGCGCGCGAGGTCATCGTACAGCACATACGGATCGCCACCAGACGACTGCCCGAAGAATGTGGCAAGAGGCTCATCGAGCAGGTGCGTGCCCGTGGTTTTGTCGAAAACGCGAATCTGGATATTGACCGTCTCGACAACAAAGTTGTCACCGACGGCCGCATTGCTGTCCGGCGGTAAACAACCGCAGCTGGAGTGAAGGAAGTCAATGCCGTCGTAGCCTTGGCCTAGTTGGCCCGGGGGATCCGCGGCCGGCGGGAGCGGCGGGAGCGTATTCGTCGAGGAGGAGTTAGAAATGCTTTCGACTGGCGTGGGGGGGCCGACAGGCACATACTGGGCGAGGAGGGTAACGGTACCCGACAGGCAGATTCCCACAAATAGGCCACCGCTAAGCAGTGACCCCAAAAATCTTCGTGCGATTCTGAGGGACATTCGATCTCCTTTCGCTGATCACCCAACCCAGCAGGAGTCGACCGATGCCTGGCCGTATTTATCAAATGGCACACGCCGACTGCAAGACGTGTCACCTCAACTTTCCAATCGATGAGCCTCCGACTATGGGGTAAACAGCGGAGTAATTGTACTTGTCTCAGAATTCAAAAGCAAGAGATTTATCGAGAATGAACTTAATTTAAGCATTGTGTCGAGCGCCAGATTGGCGTAAGCTTTAGACCATGCTCGCGGGCTTTCCGATGGCCATCCCGGAGATTCCGGTTCGAGATGTCGAAAAGGCGGCTGAGTATTACGTGCGTGTGCTCGGATTCAGTTTCGACTGGGGTGACGATGCAGGCGGGATTGGGGGCATTTCGCAAGGGGAGTGCCGGATATTCCTCACAAACGCGCAATTCCGCGAACAGTATGACGGGACTGGGACGGCGGTCATTTGGCTGAATCTGAATAGCAAACAGGAAGTCGACGAGTTGTACCAACGCTGGAGGGAAGCTGGGGCGAAGATCCTCGCCGAGCCCGACGATAAGCCGTGGCGGTTGCGCGAGTTCACAGCTTGCGATTTGGACGGCAACGTACTCCGCGTGTTCTATGACTTTTCGTGGGAGTTGCAGCGGGAGCGGGCTGGGCCGGATTGATGCCGTAACTTCGCTGCAACGATTGTGTATTTACTTTTCAGGGAACGGTTTTGGACTTAGCAGCGTATACAACCAACAAGGAGGACCGCGAATGAGCTTTCGCTTGCGTGCATCGATGGCAGCGGGGCTGTTGGCCTTGGCGGCGTGGGGCCACGAAAAGGCGTGGGCGCACCACAACATGTCCGCGCTATTCGACTTCAACAATCGCGTCAGTTTGAGCGGGACGCTTACGAAGTACGACTGGCGGAACCCGCACATTTATCTGACCGTGGATGTAAAGGGCGACAAGGATGCAATCGAGACGTGGCAGGTGGAAGGCCCGCCGCCCAGCTTCTTCCGCATTCGCGATGTCACCAAAACGGATTTCGAGGACGCCTCCGGCAAGATGGTGATGTTTGAAGCGAGCCGCGCGAGAGACGGTTCGCGCACCGGGCTTCTGAGGGTAATGACGCTGCCGAATGGGAAGCTGGTGTCGGCGTGTCCGCAGAACTGCTAGCTAGGGGCCAGGGGCCAGCAGCCGGGGCGCGGGGCTAGACGCCAGGGGCCAGCGCGCGGGGCTCGTGGCCGGGGCTGGGGCTCGACGGCAGACGGCAGGCGGCAGACGCTAGGGGCCACGGCTAGGGGCCAGCGCGCGGGGCTCGTGGCCGGGGCTGGGGCTCGACGGCAGACGCTAGACGCCAGTGGCCCGGGGCTGGGGGCTTAACGCCAGGGCTACGGCTTGGGGACGATGGTCCACAGGAGTTTCTCATGTATAAGTCTGCCCAGATTGCGATTGCTCTTACGGCGGCGGCTTTTGCCGGCGCCTTGCTTGCGCCTGTTCCGGGATTGGGCCAGTCGGCTAACGACGAAAAGGCTCGTGCGGCTGAGAAGGCCAAAGCCATCGCGCGGCAGTTTGAAGCCAATGCGCGCACTCTGACGATCTACGACCGGCAGGGTAAGGTCGTGACGACTGTGGGCAAGCGCGCGATATATAACACTCCGGTGTTTTCGCCGGATGCCAAGCGGCTGGTGGCCGGCATCGTCGACCTGGAAAAAGAAAAGCAGGACCTGTGGGTGTTCGACATATCGACAGGCGGCAGCATTCAGCTCACCTCCGGGGAGGCTCGTGAGACTTCGAACACGCCGGCATGGTCTCCCGATGGGAGCCGGATCGCGTATGTCGGTTTGCGTTCCGGCGCGTACGGGCTGTATCAGAAGGCTTCGAACGGGCAGGGCGCGGAGGAGTTGATTTACAAGCTCCCGGGCGTCGGCACGCTCACCGATTGGTCGCAGGACGGACGCTACCTGACCTACTTTTCGACGGATCTCGGGGGAGGCATACTGAACGCTCTTCCGCTAAATTCGAGCGGAGAGCGGAAACCCATCGAAGCCTTTCGCAGCGGGAAGCAGGCGCAAGGCAATCGGCTGTCTCCCGATGGCCGGTTCATGAGTTATTTTTCGAACGAGTCCGGAAAGAATGAGATCTACGTGCGGCCGTTCGATCCAGCGGGCGGGTCAAACGGGATGGCGCGGCAGGTATCCGATCAGGGCGGGCAGGGCATGGCTTTTTGGCGGCGGGACGGGAAAGAGCTTTACTACCTTGGCTCCGATCGCAGCATTATGGCCGTATCGGTCAGCACCTCGCCCGAGCTCGAGATCGGCAAACCGAAAGTGCTGTTTCACCCGCCCGAGGAGATCGCGGTTTCTCCGGGCTCGTCCAGCGTCAGCCGCGATGGCGAGCGATTCGTAATCGCGGTGCCTCCGTCGCGGCTGCGCCAGCTTACTATACTCGACCGGCAGGGCAAAGTCGTGAAGACGGTTGGGGAACCGGGGGTCTACTTCCAGCCGGCGTTCTCTCCAGACGGAAATCGTGTTGCTGTTACGCGGAACGATCCGAAGACGGGAAATAACGACATATGGACATTCGATGTCGCCAGCGGTAAAGGCTACGCCGTTACCAATGACGTGTGGCCGGACAATTCACCCATCTGGTCCGCAGACGGGAAGCAAGTGGCGTATGTTTCCACGCGCGAGCTGTACTCAGGCATCTACCGGAAGGCTTGGGATGGATCCGGCCAGGAAGAATTACTCTTTCGCTATACGCCGGGCGCGGGTATCGGCTTCAGCGATTGGTCGCAAGACGGAAAGTTTCTGACGTTCGCGACCGGGGTGCTGTTGGTGGTGCCGCTTGCGGGCAAGGAGAAAGCGCTTGACCGCAAAGCTCTGGAATGGATGCGGGATGAGAACAATGAGTTCGGCGGACGGTTTTCTCCGGATATGCGTTATCTCGCCTACGGCTCCGACCAAGCGGACCCGTTAGACACGGGCGGCGGCGGCTCGGTCGATATCTACGTGCGTCCCTTCGATGCGAGCAAGCCCGAAACTCCGGGACCTGGTCCCGCCGTACGAGTGACGCAAAACGGCGTTCAGATCTTCGGCTGGCGGCGGCAAGACGGAAAAGAACTGATTTACATGAACCGCGATTTTGAGCTTTGGGCTATGGATGTCAGCACGACACCCACTTTCCGGGCAGGAACACCCAAGCTTCTGTTCAAACTTGCAAGCCCTCAAACCGCGATCTCACCAGATGGGATCAGTCGCGACGGCCAGCGATTCGTCTTCGGAATGCCGGTTTCCCCCGGCGCGCGCTAATGTGGCTCCCCGCCCGCTACCGAGGCTTAAGCGCGGTTGCAGGCTAAACAGGCTGCTCGCCCGTAGAGCAGAGGAGGTCCTGAATATGAAGAGCGTTTACCAAGGAGTGATCGTGAGCGCGGCCGCGGCTTTGGCGACGGCATTGGTGCTGGCTCCCGTTCCAATGCGCGGCCAACTAAGCGAGAAAGACAAGGCATTCAAAGCCAAGCAGCTGGCTAAAGCTTTCGAAAACAACGCTACGGTCCTGACCTTTTACGACCGCACAGGCAAGCAGGTGGGCGAAGCTTTCGGGGAACGCGCGCTTTATGGGGCGGCGGTCCTGTCACCCGACCGCATGCGCGTGGCGCTGGTCAAGACTGACCTGGATAACGAAAGCGGCGACCTGTATGTTTTGGAGATAGCCAGCGGGAAGAGCACACGGCTCACCACCAGCAAACGGACCGAGTTTATTCAATCGGCCGTCTGGTCGCCCGACGGAAAGCAGTTGGCTTACGTACAGATTCGGGATGGCAAGGAGGGAGTCTACCGGCGCTCAGCGGACGGAACGGGAGAGGAGGAACTGCTCTACAAGAACCCGAGCGCTTTTTTGGACCTCTCCGACTGGTCACTGGACGGACGTTACCTGAGCTTCTCCAAGTCGGATCTATCGGGCGGGACGTTGTACGTGATGCCGGTGGCGGGCGAGGGGGCGCGTGAACCGCGCGAAATATTCCACAGCGAAATGCCGTTGGGGTCGCCGCGCTTTTCTCCGGACGGCAAGTACTTGTCCTACTTGCAGCAGAACATCCAGCTCCAGAAGGGCGAAGTGTTTGTGCGGCCCGTGGAAGGATCCGGCGGACCGTGGCAGATTTCGGACGGCGCACGAAGTCCTGGGTTTTGGCGGAACGACGGCAAAGAGCTGTACTACGGGAATCTGCAGGCCAACGTGATGGTGGCAAAGGTGAACACGTCGCCGACATTCACCTTCACTAAACCGGAAGTGTTGCTCCGGCCGCCAAACGGCGTGCCCCTCAACGTGCGGGACCTTAGCCGGGACGGCGAACGGTTTCTGGTACTGCCTCCTCCAAGAGGCCCGCAGGTTCAGCAGATCACGATCTTCGATCGCAACGGCAAGGAAGTGAGCAAAGTGGGCGAACCCGGCCTTTATCAGGGTCCGGCATTTTCGCCGGATGGGAAGTCCGTGGCGGTGATGAAAACCGACCTTAAAACCGGCTCGCGGTTAATTTGGAAGATGGATATCGCCACGGGACAGGCGGTAGCTATCAACGACGATACACACCCGGCCCTAGGGCACATGTGGTCGCCAGACGGCAAATACATTCTGTACGTGGGAATTCGAGGCAGCGGGACGGCGCTGGCCCTGGGGGTTTATCGCAAGCCCGCCGATGGAACCGGCACTGAGGAGTTGTTGTTTCAATATACGGCGGGGGCGGGGATTCAATTGACCGATATGTCTCCGGACGGAAAGTACCTGCTGTGCGATTCGGGCGGCGTGCTGTTGGTGGTGCCGTTGACCGGAACCGATCCGGTGGCGCGCAAGGCGGTGGAGTTTTCGCGCGGCGAATTCGACGAGACGGTGGGACGGTTCTCCCCCGACGGCAAGTTCATCGCGTACCGTTCGGATGAGGCGAATGCGCTGAAAGGCGAAGTTTACGTGCGGCCGTTCGATGCGGCCACGGGCAAGCCGGGGGACGGGAAGTGGCAGGTCTCGAAAGACGGCGTGAACGCGATGATCCACTGGCGAGCCGATGGCAAGGAGATTTTCTTCCGCGGCCTGAATATCGAGACTAACGATCTGGTGGTGATGTCGGCGGAGATAACCACACCCGAAGGGGCGCAGGGATTTCAGTCGGCGCCGCCGAAGGTGTTGTTCAAGCTGCCGGGGCCGCTGAATGGGAACTTGCAGAATATCAGCCGGGATGGGCAGAGGTTTGTGTTCGCGGTGAATGTGCCGGCGGGTAAGTAGATATTGCGGTTTGTCGGCCCGAAGCCGGCTGCTACGAAGCTATTTCGACGTCACAATCCCGGACCGGACCAGGTCCCAATCGCCGTCCAAGGCTTCATATGCTTCGGAGTACGATTTTGCGCCAGATACTTTGCGCTCTTCAACCCAGGAGCGCGACGCTCGGTTCCACATGTAGGCGCGGTACTCGAACGGACTCGCGCAATAATGACATCGTGCTTCGGCGGGCGTGGCCGGATTCCAATTGCGGTCGGCGGTGACTAACAGGGAGCGACCTGCCACAGCCGTCCAGCGTAATCCGTGAGTTCCGGATGTGTAGAACTCCTCGCGCGATATATCGGAAAACGTGTGTGAGGCTGCGTTGTAGCTGAGAATGTGGTCATAAGTCGTCGAGTCCGATACCGCTTGGAAGCCGGAATGGAACAGGATCTCGGGAACAGCGTTGCCGGTCACGTCTGCGATATCGAGATAGGCATCTATATACAGCCCCGGACGATCAGCTTTTGGTGATCTGCGCCGTGGAGTTCCATAGTTCGCGATAACCCGACTGCCCGCCACGACAACGACTCTTACGTCGCTCATTGGTGCGCCGAAGCCGTCATGACCCGTAATGGTTTCGGATCTAAGCAAGACGACGTCTGCTAGACCGAGGCCTGTAAAGGTCGCCTGGGTGTGCTGGATCACCATCCATTCGTCATCATCATAACGAAGAGTAGATCCAGTAGTACCAAATTTGGGAACTGGTTCAGCGCGGTTTATCGCCTGTGCCCATACGTGTTGAGCAAGAGAAGCACAAATCAAAACAAGTGGGATTTTGCATCCAATATGGCGGCTCATTTTTACGGCAGGTTCAAATGATAGCAGAAGCAGCACTGTCACATCATAAGTCAGCGAGGCCCGGACTGCTTGGCTTGTTGTGGTTTCGCCCAGGTGCTCGATGGAGAATCAGCAGCGATAAAATCGAGGAGTCCGGAGCAAGATAACCTAAGATAACTGTCGTGTTGCCGGATACCCGGTGCGTGAGTAGGAGGGTGTGTGCGATATTTTCTCGGCCTAGTTCTTTCGTTTTCGCTTTCCGCAGCGAGCGTAGATGGCCTTAAAATTCACTCTTCGACCAGCGGCAACGGCTCGAAGACCGTAATCCTGGTGCACGGCTACACTTGCGATGAGACCACATGGTCGGAACAGGTGCCGGTTCTGGAGAAACAATATCGCGTGGTCACGTTGGATCTGCCCGGACACGGAAAAAGCGACTCGCCCCCGGATGGCAAATTTTCCATGGACCTCTTCGCCCGCGCAATTGAGGCCGTGCGCGCCGAAGTTAAAGCGGACCACATTGTCCTGGTTGGGCATAGCATGGGCACGCCCGTGGTACTGCGCTATGCGCGTCTTTATCCGGCGAATACGTCGGCGCTGGTGTTTGTCGACGGGCTCATGCCCGCGCCGAAGGCGCAGGCCGCAGCCGTTGCCGGCCGCGGAGGCGCAATGAGTGGACCAAATGGCCGCGCGGCCCGCGAAGCGATGGTGCGAAGCTTTTTCGTCGCAGGCACGAGCGCCGCGGTGCAGACCAAAGTGCTCAATATGATGCTAAGCGCTCCAGAGGCGACCGCCGTGGGCGCCATGAATGCGACATTTGAGCCGGCAGGGCAAACGCTCGAAATCCCGATGGTTCCGATTTTGGGTATTTACGCGGGCCCGTCGCGCATCGCCACCCGCGAATCCGTGCTGATGAATTTTCCAAAGGCTGAATACACCGCGATTCCGGACACGGGTCATTTCCTAATGCTGGAAAAACCGGGGGAGTTCAACCGCGTGCTGCTGGCGTTTCTCGCGAAGCAGGAATACTAACTAAATCTCATTGAGGACCACTGGAGCAAACGGAGCGTCGGACACGCGCCTGGGCTCACGACCGGGTGTTACCGTTAGACCTCTGGAAGAAGAACTCGGAAGGTGAGCGTTCGAAAGGGTTCACAACCTGGATGGTCCCATAGGTCCGTCCGGGCTGGAAGTCTTCCGAGAGCAGGTAACGCGCTCCGCAACGTTCCGCGGCGGCCACGATCAAAGCGTCCCAGTAGCTTAGCTGCGCGTCGTCCATCCATCGCCAGGCTTGCTGGATCAATCCGAAAGAGGTGTCAACGGGCTTCCAATGCGACAGATCTTGCACGATCCGGCGCGCATCGGCGGCATCGAGCCGCATCTTGCGAATGGCGTTCCAGTAAAACTCGTTGAGAACCTGCCAGCTGAGCCGGCCGCTGCCGGATATCCATAGCTGGTCCAGCCACTCCTTTGCGCTGGCCCGTTTTTTTCGGCTGGTTGGATCGACGTAGTAGAGGGGCAGATTGGAATCTACAAAGAATGCTTCAGCGCCGCTCATGAACCTTTTCGCGGCTGAAGCGTTGCGCCGCGCCAATTGCCGCGGCGGGGCGATGGGATTTCCAGTGTTCAAACGCGCGCCAATATGAATCGCTCAGCCGCATCTCGCGTTCCAGCATCTCGCTTACGAGTCTGGACACAGAAGTGTTTTCCTCAGCGGCCTTCCGTCGAGCCCAAAGAGCGGTTTCATCAGCTAGTTTAATTGTGATGTTCTTTGGCACGAAACGAGTGTAGCACGAAAACCGTGCAGGCCTCTCTAGCCTATCCCTCGATAATCTAGGCAGCCGCGTCAAGCCGGGAGGGATTCCGTGTATAGCGCGAATACGCTCAGGCAGCCGCATTGCTCACTCTCACACAAACGGCTTACAATACTTTACATGGCGGGCGCGGGATGCTCGCACGAAATCTAACATGCGCATAACACTATCGATCGCCGCTTCTTGTTGGTTTGTTTTTTCCGCTGCCGGGCAGAACCTGCCGGACGGGCCGGGAAAAGAGGTTTTCGCCAAGGTCTGCGCCGGCTGCCACGAGCTGGATCTTGCCACCGGCCAGAAGAAGAGTAAGGACGAGTGGAAACAAACCGTCGATCGGATGATCGGATACGGGGCGGAGCTGACGAAGGAGCAAAGCGAGCAGATCGTCAATTATCTGGCCGCGAATTATGGCACTCCGGCGGACGCTCCGAAAGCCGGGCTCGACGCCAAGATGATGCCGGAGGGCCCCGGGAAAGAAGTGATCCTGAGAGAATGCACCACCTGCCATGCGCCGTCGCATTTCGTTCAGTACCGGCACACGGAGGAAGAGTGGCAAGCCGTTGTAACGCGCATGGGGCAGCGCGCGAAGACGGCGATTAAAAAAGAAGATCTCGACAGCATCCAAAAATACCTT
Organism: Bryobacterales bacterium; assembly: GCA_019261985.1. GTDB lineage: Bacteria > Acidobacteriota > Terriglobia > Bryobacterales > Bryobacteraceae > Palsa-187. Next base: position 105,120 of record JAFAQY010000080.1, read on the forward strand.
GCGAGTAATTTTCCGAAGGTGGAAGAAGCGGGCAAGGTAAACGTAAACAAAGCCCCGGCAAGCGAGATTGCGACCCAACTGGCGCTGACTCCGGCCGAAGCAGCCGCGATCGTTCAATATCGCGAGAAGCACGGCCAGTTTTTGCTGTGGGGTGAGTTGTTGGGGATTTACGGCGTCGACGGCCGCAAAGTCGAAGCCGCCAAGGACCGAATGAGCTTTTAACTGGCAATTCGAGCAGTATTAGTCATCGTCAGCGCTACGGCCTATGCGGGCCTTGCGATTGCGGGCTTCGGCGGCATCGCAGCATTCTTCTCTCACCCTCCTTTAATAGCCTTACTGGTGGTGCTTTATGCGCTGTGCATTGTCGCGATCCGAGCCGGGGGAAATGTGAGTCCGGGCGTGAGGGAGGAGCGCGGCAATCGCTGGGTGATACCCGCATTCGTGATCATCGGCCTGCTGCAAGCCTATCTCGCGCCCTACACGGACCGCAAGGAATTTTGGACAATAGACGGCGACGCGATTCGCTGGATCGGAGTGGCTCTGTCCGCCGCCGGCGGCGCGTTACGGCTGTGGCCCGTTTTCGTGCTCGGCGAACGGTTCAGCGGCCTGGTTGCAATACAGCGGGGACATACGCTTGTCACCACCGGAGTGTACGGCGTGATCCGGAATCCGAGTTATCTCGGACTGCTCATCAACTCGCTCGGATGGGCACTGGCATTTCGCTCAGGAGTCGGGGTGCTTCTGGCGGCGCTGATGATTCCGCCGCTGATTGCGCGCATGTCGGCCGAGGAGCGGCTGCTCCGATCGGAGTTTGGGGAGTCATATGAGTCGTACCGGGATCGGACTTGGCGGCTGATCCCGGGTGTTTATTAGCAGCGTGATTCGGGTGCGCGACATGGAAGTGGGGACAACCGGATAGCTGATACCGAGCCGCGACCACAAGGGAGCGGATGATTCCATTGCGCTAAAACTCTTCCGCGACATACAGTGCCACGGGTTGGCCGCGCCCAGCGCTTACGATCGGGTGCTTCGCCTTCCATCCGGTTGAGTTCGCGGCTGGCGTACGATTTGAACTCGCCCATAATCCGCTCGGGTAGAGTCTCGGTCTCTACGATGGCGTGCACATGGTTAGACCTCACATGTGCAGCCAGCAGGGTTCAGCTGCGGGTGCGCGCAATGCCTCTGGATGGCCCGCAGTGCGAGTTCCCGACTCGCTTGGTCGAGCAGATAGGGAGCCTGTCCGCCGATCCCAACTCGTCGCCGCGCAGACGCGCACGGTAGCAGGAGAATGTAATGAAATACCTCAAACACCGCTCCCTTTCAGCCGGTTGCCAGGATAAGCCGGGCTGCTCTTGTGGACTGAAAGGAGTTCACCATGTAAATTGCCTGTTCAGCATGTAGCCGAAGGAACGTCAGTACCGGTAACGGTGCTGGCGTGTCGGGAGGCGAACCCGTGAGCCGTAACGCAAGGGAACCCGATTCGGCCTCGTTAGGAAGACGAAGGTGGCCAGCCCGCCGACTAGGGTGAAGCCAGACATCGCTGGTAAGCAACAGGCATCGGCAGCCAGCGGACCTTCCGGGGTGGTTGGGGACAGCGCGCGGGGATAGACCCTGCAGGGGTGGAAGCGAGAGCGACTAACGTGCGGCGGGAAGACATACCCGGCGCGACGGCCCGGCAGGAGACGGAGCGGCCCGTAGTAGCGGAGAAGCGGGGTAATGCCCAGGGAGCGAAGGGGCCGCACTGAAAATGCGTTTGGTCAGAGGAGGAGACAACCGCTGGGATGAAAATCCGGCTACGGATACTCGGGCAGCCGCAGCGACGGCGATGCCGGAAACGGTGAAGGAGCCAGGACTGCCGGAGAAGGTGTCTCAACTGAGATACAAACTGGGCCAAAAGGCCAAGCCAGAACCGAAGTTCCGGTTTTATGTGCTGTACGACGGGATTTTTCGGATGGATGTGTTGGAAGCGGCATGGGAACGGGTGCGACGGAATAAGGGAGCGCCCGGGGTGGATGGCGTCACGATCCCACAGATCGTGGAGTCAGACCAAGGCGTGACGGGATTTCTGGAAGCGATTCAGGACTCTTACGAAACAAGACCTACCGGCCGCAGGCGGTCAAATGCGTGTACATCCCGAAGGCGAATGGGAAGCTGAGGCCGTTAGGGATACCGACGGTACGCGACCGGGTAGTGCAGATGGCGACCCTGTTAATCCTGGAGCCAATCTTTGAGGCTGATTTTCCTGGATTGCAGTTACGGGTTCCGGCCGGGGCGCTCGGCGCATCCGGCGCTAGGGGAGATACGCGGCCACTTGCAGGCCGGTATCCAGCGGTGTACGACGCGGACCTGAAGGGCTATTTCGATTCGATTCCACACTCCCAACTGAGGGCGTGCCTGCGCGCCCGGATCGCGGACCGGTCGGTTCTGAAGTTGATCCGGATGTGGCTGGAGGCGCCCGTAGTAGAGGAGAGGGGAGAACCGGGCGGAGGCAGTAAAGGGAGCCGGCCGAAGCAGGGAACGCACAGGGTGGGGTCATCTCGCCCTTGCTGGCGAACCTGTATTTGCACTGGTTCGACGCTCTGTTTTATGGCCCGCAAGGGCCGGCTCGGAGAGCCGATCTCCAACTGGTGCGCTACGCCGACGATTTTGTGGCGCTGGCGCAACGGATGGGATCGGAAAGCATCGAGTTCATCGAATCGCGACTGGAAGGAAAATTCCAGTTGGAGATCAATCGAGAGAAGACGCGAGTGGTGGACCTGCGGGAAGCAGGGGCGAGCCTAAACTTTCTGGGTTACACCTTTCGGTATGATCGCGATCTGAAAGGACGCGGTCGCAAATACCTGAATGTGTTCCCGTCGCAGCAGGCGGTCCAACGGGAGCGGGAG
>JAFAQY010000084.1 GCA_019261985.1 Bryobacterales bacterium
CCGGAATGGCTCGCTACTGGCTCTGTCCTGCCTCCCGTTGGTCGGCCTCGAGCTCTTCCTATTGCTTTCCCATCATCAAAACGAAAGGAGCATCGCCTGCGGCATTTTTAGCGTCCTTCAGGCTCATCTTTCAATGAGAATATGCTCCGCTAGCGGCCTTCGAAGGCCTCCGGCCCATCTATTTCTTGGCGTACTTCCTGACATCTCCAAGGAAATCCGCCCCGTACACATTGCCTTCAGAATCCGCGGTCACGCCTTCCGCCATGCTGGAACCGCTGGCGTAAGGATAAGGACATGGATCCGGGATGAAATATTTCACCGACCCGTCCCGAGCGCTGCCGATTCTGATGCCGCGCTCCGCCCCAAGGTTATACGCATAGCCGGTCTGCGGAAGCGCGAATTGCCCGGTATTGGTCCGCCCATCCCGCGATTCTGAGTCAGCCACATAAATCACGTCGTTCTTGTCTATGTAGATCCCGCTCGGCCGTCCAAACTGGAACCACTGCGCGATGAATTTACCGTTTTGATCGAAGATTTGAATTCGATTGTTCTGACGGTCGCCGGCGAACAGCCTGCCTCGGGAATCGAAGGCCAGAGTGTGGATTACATCGAATTCACCCGGGCCCATTCCTTTCTTCCCCCACGTCATAATGAATTTTCCATTTTTGTCGAATTTCATGATTCGCGCATTGCCCGTGGCGGTGCCGCCGCCACTGTGTCCGTCTCCGACGAAAATATCGCCGTTCGGCGCGATGGCGACATCGGTCGGCGCATCGAATTCATCCAACCCCGTTCCAGCGACGCCTTTCTTGCCTAATGTCAGCAAAATCTTCCCGTCGCGATTAAGCTTAAACACCTGATCGCCGCCATTGTCAGCCAGCCAGAGATTTCCCTCTTTATCCACCGACAGTTTATGCGGGCTGACGAACATTCCCGCGCCGAATGTCTTCAGCAGTTTTCCGGACGTATCGAATTGGAAGATGGGGTTCACATTCGCGCTGGGTCCACCACAGGTGGCGCCGCCCGCTCCGGAATTGCCGCAGCGATCGACAACCCAGATGGTGCCGTCGGGAGCCGTGCTTACGCTCGCGGTCGAGCCCCATTTTCGGCCTTCCGGCAACTGGCCCCAACTCACGCCCGGCCGATACGGATTCGGAAGGTCGTTGCGCGCGCCAAGCAGCGATACCGAGGGCAGCTTGACCGGATACTGACCCGCCGGAAACGTGGGAGGGCCGCCACGTCCAGTTCCGGCCTTGCTGGCCTGGGCAGCAGGAACCCCGCAGGACTGGGCCAGCGGACCCGGTGATCCATTTTGCCCCTGCACGACTAATCCGGTTCCAATCACCGTAAGAGCAACGAATCTGGATGACATCTCAACCTCCCATTACCGGTATGGAATTGTATCCTGAATCTGGCAGCGGCTTCTGGGGTGGGAAGCAAAGGCCCACATTGGAGCGCTTCATTATTGCGGCTCGGTTCCAGGGGCTTGTCCGCGATTGCGTGGTTCGCATTCCGAAACGGGGCGAGCGCAAAGCTGGAAACATCCCGCGACTTCCAGCCAGAAGAGCGCCCGTTCTGCAATTGAGGCTTTCGTGATAGTGCCTCGCCATTAAGCGGATGTGATATATATTCAGGGCGGCCAAGGCCACGGGAGGAACTATGAAACCTCGGACTGCCGGATCAGCATTGATTGCGCTCGCTGCCATCGGCTTTAACTCGGCGATCGCTCAAACGGTGCCGGAGCAATTCGTTGTCAGCGGCAAAGCCGCCGAAAAGATTCAGGACTTCACGACCATCAACTTGGCCACGGCGGAACGTCTCGCCAAGGTATGCGAGGACGCCGCGACGGCGGAGGGCGTGCAGATCAGCATCATGGTGCTCGACAACGACGGCAATCATGTGTACTTCGACCGCATGGACGGCCAAGGCTATCTCAATATTGTTACCGCCGATATGAAGGCGCGCACCGCGCTCATAGATCGCGCGCCTAGCAAGATCCGCATGAACCAGGTGATCGAGGATCCCACCCGCGAGCTTCAATTTATGCAACTTGGCCTGTTCGCGAATTCCGGAGGCCTTCCCATTGTCGTAAATAAACAAATGATCGGAGCGGTCGGCGTCGGCGGCTCGGCGCCGCGCGTGCCTGTGTGGAGCGATGAGATTTGCGCCCACAAAGCGCTGACCCAAGTGATTGGCTCGTCCGTACCGCCGTTAGAGAAGGACCTGCCGGGGCGGCGAAATCCCAATGCCGGCAACGCGCCTGTTCCGCGTTTCGCCTCGACAGCGACGCCAAAATCGAGCCTTCCGGCGGAATGGGTGGTCGGCGGAAAGGGCGCGGCGAGCGTTTTTGACGCCAATCAGATCTCGCTTGCCGCTGCGAAGAAGGTCGCGAAAGTTTGCCGCGACTGGGCGGCATCGAAGGGCGGCACGATGTCGCTCTACATCATCGACGATGCGGGCGAATTCGTCCACATGGAGCGCATGGACGGGCAGATTTTTAACAATATCCGCACTGCCCTCCTGAAGGCGCAGACGGCGCTTAAGACACGCCAGCCCACGTCCATCCGGACGGTGCAGCTTAAGAACGATCCGGACGGCATTCCGCGGCAGGTCACGTATTTCAACTTCTTCACAAATTCCGGCGGCATTCCAATCGTGGTGGACGGTCAAATGATTGGCGCCATCGGTGTCGGCGGAGGCGCGGGCGGCGGCGATGAAGCGTGCGCCATCGAGGGCCTGAAGGCGACATTCGGCGATCACGTCACTTTGCCCGTGTATCCCGCTGCAGCCCCGGCGGCTCGCTAGAAGCTAGCTTTAGGATTCAGCGTGCGCTCGCGATTGCTGGCGGCCATTGTCATTGCCGCTGCATTGGCGGGCGCGGCTTTTTTCGTAAGGCATCGTTCGTCCCACGCGCCCCTCGTCGCCGCTTCCTACGTAGATCCGGCGACATGCGCCGGTTGTCATTCAGACATCTCGCAGACCTACAGCCGCACCGGAATGGCGAGATCCTTCTATCGGCCGTCGCGTGAAAACGTAAAGCCCACGACGTTCTATCACAAAGCATCGGACAGTTACTTCACAACGTTCGAGCGCGATGGCCGCTTCTTCCAGCGCAGATATCAGATCGGATTTAATGGCAAGCAGACAAACAGTGTAGAAAAGCAGGTTGATTATGTGGTCGGGTCCGGAAATCATGTACGCGCGTACTTGCACCGCACCGGCCGCAACACCTTAATCGAGCTTCCTCTTGCGTGGTATGCGGAAAACGAGGGGTCTTCTCCTGGTTGGTCGTGGGCCATGAATCCCGGCTATGACAGGCCGGATCATCCAGGCTTCACGCGCAATATCACCAACGCGTGCATGTTCTGCCACAACGGCATTCCATCGTTTCTATTGGGCAGTACCGAGGCGGGCCGTGACGCCGTCTTCCCGGACCAAATGCCGCAAGGCATCGATTGCCAGCGCTGTCACGGCCCAGGTAGCCGGCACGTACAGCTGGCCGAAAACGGCGCGAAGGCCGACGCGCTACGGGGCTCCATCGTAAACCCGGCGCGCCTCAGTCCTGACCGGCAGATGGACGTGTGCATGCAATGCCACCTGGAAACCACCAGCTCGCCACTGCCGAATGCGATTGTGCGTTATGAGCGTGAATCGTTCTCCTATAAACCAGGCGAGCCTCTAAGCGACTTCGTGCTCCAGTTCGATCACGCGCCGGGTACGGGCCACGAAGACAAGTTCGAAATCGCCGGCGCGGCTTACCGGCTGCGCCGCTCTGCTTGTTTTCTGAAAAGCGAGGGCAGGCTGCAATGCACCACTTGTCATAATCCTCATGACATTCCGCGCGGCAATCAGGCGGCGCAGCACTATGCCGGCGTGTGCAAGCAATGTCACGGGGCCGCGGTGGCGAAGTTGATCGCGGCGGCAACGCATACGAAATCGGATGATTGCGCCGGCTGCCATATGCCGAAGCGGCGAACGGATGACGTTGTGCACGCGGTGATGACGGATCACTACATCCAGCGCCGGAAGCCCGAGCGAGACCTGCTCGCGCCGCTGACGGAGCGCCGCGAAACAGACGACAACCGTTACCGGGGAGAGGTCGTCTTCTACTATCCGCAGGCGCCGCGTGCCGGACGAGAGCGTGACTTGTATTGGGCCGTGGCGCAAGTAAGCCAGAAGAGCAATTTGAGCGAAGGAATTCCGGCGCTGGCAGCGGCGATCGAAAAATATAAACCCGAAAATTTCGAATTCTATTTGCATCTGGGCGATGCTTTTTCCAATAACGGCGAATTATCAAAAGCGCTTCCTGTTTATGAGGAAGCGGCCCGGCGCAAGCCGGACTCGTTAGTCGCGCTGCGGAAATGGGCATTCAGCTTGCGCTCAACCGGCCAGCCGGAGCGCGCCGTCGAGATTTTGAAAAGGGCGCTGGCTATTGGGCCGGATGCCACCGCCTGGCACGAGCTGGGTTTGGCGTATGTCGCTCTGCATTCGAGAGACGAGGCTGTTGCCGCTTTCGAGAAAGCCGCCGACCTAGATGAGGATATGGCTGAGCCATACAACAGCCTGGGCGCGGTCTGGCTGGAAAATCAGGATTTGTCTCGCGCGGAACCGGCATTCCGGGAGGCGATCCGCAGGCAGCCCGATTATGCCGAGGCGCGCAGCAACCTGGCAAACGTGCTTTCGGCAAACGGCCGTTTTGAAGAGGCGAAGTATCACTTTGAAGCCGCTATCCGCATGAAGCCGGAATACGCCGCGGCGCGCTACAACTACGCGATCGCGCTGGCCCGCGTGAAGCGCTTCAGCGAGGCTCAGAGTCAGGTGGAAGCCGAACTGAAATTCATCGCCGATTCCTACCCGGGCGCCGCGGAAGCGCACGACTTATTGGCCAACTTGCTCGTCGGGCAAGGAAAGATTGAACCCGCGGTTCAGGAGTACGAGCGGGCGATTACGCTCCAGCCCAACTTCGGACGCGCCCACCTGGATCTCGGCTCTCTGCTCGCCGAATCGGGAGACGTGCGCGCCGCGCTCCCACATCTTCAAGAGGCGGCCGCAAGCCCGGACCCAGCCGTGAGCACGGAGGCGCATCAGATGCTCCACCAGATCGGGAACCGCTAACCGGAGTTCGTCAATCGACACTCAGAGGTCCCCTTTCCTCGCAGTCGCCGCTCGGTAACTAGCGGTGAAACGCACCGCTCCTCTTCCAACCCGCGTGCGTTAGCAAACGGTTTTGACGAATTTCGGCTAACTTGCAGTTAGTCCATTGTGTGTGGAACGAATTTAGCCGCGTTACCCGTGATCATCTCGCCCTCCCGAATCCCCATTCCCGCCGGCTCTCCATCCACGATCCAGCTACCCAGGACCGGACGGTTGCCCTCGAAATCGGGCAGATCGAAGAGTGCTTGGTAAACGCAACTCTCGTCGCCGTACCGCCCACCCGTTTTGGCCGCTATCTCGCGATTCCTGACAATCGAAACGTTGGCGCCTTCGCGGCCAAGAATGGCTTTCGCACGTAGTCGAAACACGGCGGCTCGAATGAGCATGGCAGCAGGTTCGGATGATCGGGGAACAGTTCCCACAGTATAGCCAAGATTGCCTTGTTGCTCAGGAGCATTTTCCACGCTGGTTCAATCCAGCGCATAGCGTGAGCGGATGCCAAAATGTTGGGCCCGAATGGTTCGTTAATCAGCCACTCCCACGGATAGAGATGAAATAGAATATCGATCGCGTGATTCGCGAGATCGACAAAGCGGCGCGTTGTCGAATTCCAGCCGATGTCCTTGGCCAGGATCCCGACAGATGATAACCCCGCCTGGCCCGCGAGATCGCGGAAGTAGCTCACCGTCAGGGTGTCTTCTCCCGTACTGTCGTCTATATGCGTGAAGTGAACGACACTCGAATCGAGAAAGGGCGCAATGTCCTTCCATTTCGCCAACAGTTTATCGTGCAGGCTATTGAATTGGTCAGCTCTTGGGAAGACCTCTTTCCTTCCAGTGCCATTGAGCAACAGCAGTCTCGAGCATGCATATCGGTGTATCGCGGTTGTACTCGAAGAGCTTTGGCGGTGATTCCCCGTCGTAGCCTAAATCAAAGCGTCCGTGATTCAGCGCTGGAGGTTCGTCGTTCCAGGTCTGCACAATAAGCGGGACGATCAACTGCGGAACACCAAGGCGCGTAAAGAGGTTCTCGTCGATGACGTATTGCGGAGCCTCCATCGAGATTCGGTAGAGTTCGGCTGTTGCGGCTTCGATCTCATTGATTTCCCGCGCGGAGAAGTGATAAGAGGCAGACTCGTTCCAGTACGGCTGGCCGTTGATCGTGTGCCAGATGAGCCCGAGGGATTCCACTTTGCTTTGCCACCCGGACCGAGGCTGGACCGCCAAGCGCTGCATATTATTCTCCGGCTCCGTCGCCAGATGCGCCGTGGGCTTCCGCGCTCTGTCCGAATCCACCGCGAGTTACGGGATTGGCAGGGCTGGTTTCAGGAGCGGAGCTATAGGACCGGCTTGTAGACGCCGGCTCGTAAGAGCCGCCTCGTACCGGAAAACGGGGGTGCGGGACATAGCCCCCGCCATTGATGTAATACCAATGGTGGTGTGAACCGTTAGGGTTATCGCAGTCCGCATTGGGGACGCGCCTGCCCGAATCGTCTACGCACACCTTTGTATCGGCGCTAGCCTGCGTTTCGCGGACGAGGTCGGAGGAGCAGGAGAGCATCGCGCCGGAAATAGCTGTGGTCAGAGGAAGAATGAATAGCCTTTTGCAGCGGGATTCGCGAGCCACGCCTGATTAAGGTACCACGCTGATAGGCTTGGCCGAGGTTATAGGCATGCTGTGATACAGTTTGCCTTATGCGCAAAAGCGTCGTAATCCGCTTTACCATGCTGGTTCTGTGCTGTGGCGGGATGTGGCTGGCCTTTACTCAGGCGCCGCAACCCACCAAACTTGACGTGGTCAAGCTGACGGACGATCTCTATGTCATCCATAACCACTATGTTCCGGGAAACACCACCGTCCTGATTACGAATGAAGGCGTTGTCCTGGTGGATGACAAGTTCCCGCAGGATGCGAACAATATAGTTGCGGAAGTAAAAAAGCTCAGTACGCAACCGATTAAGTACGTTATCAACACTCATCATCACGGCGATCACACCGGCGGCAACCCAAGGCTTCAGCAACTCGGTGCACAGATCATCTCGACCGAAGAAGCCCGGCAGAACATGGTTGACGGCAAGCAGCCGGGACTCACAAACGTCACCTTCGAGCACCACGCCACGGTTTACCTGGGTGGAAAGAAGGCGGAGCTGTATCACTGGGGACGCGCGCACACCAACGGCGATCTTGTGGTCCTGTTTCCGGCACAGCGGGTCCTCGCCGCGGGCGACATGTTCACAAATGGCGATGACGTTCCGGAGTTGATCGACTACTCGGGCGGCGGTAGCGGCAAGGAGTGGACGTCGACGCTCGATTCCGCGCTCAAGCTGGACTTCGATCGCGTAGTTCCCGGCCACGGCCCGGTGACGAACAAACAGCAGATGCAGAAGTACCGCCAAAGCACGCTCGACCTGCGGAACCGCGTTCACGAAATGATTGTGGCTAAAAAGACCAAGGCCGACGTGGAGAAAATGCTCCGAACGGAGTTTCACTTCGCCGATTTGCACATCGCCCGCAGTCTGGACGGCTTACTGGTCGAGATGCAGTAGCGCGGCAAGCCAGGCTTTGTTCCGCGAGCCTCTTCGCGCCCCTCTTAGATTCATAGGGGTCCGTTTTTTTCCAGTGGAGCGGTGGGGCTGATGGTAAACTGAAAACACCTTTCCCGCTGTGGTGCGATCGTGGTCAAGCAATATCCGCATTCCGGCGTCCTTGTCGACGAGGAGCAATCTTTTGCACCCGATAGTATTCGCGCGCAGCTTCAAAAAGTGGTTGCCAGCGGTATTTTTGCCCGCTCCGATCGCCTGATCCGGTTCCTTCGATTTTGCGTTGAGCAGGTGCTTGCGGGAGGCGCCGACTGCTTGAAGGAACAAACCCTTGGGATTGAGGTTTTCGACCGCAAGCCGGATTACGATCCGCGCATCGATCCGATCGTCCGCGTGGAAGCCCGCCGGCTGCGATCGAAATTGAAGGCGTACTATTCGTCTAACGGCCACCAAGATCAAGTGCTGATCGAGCTGCCGAAAGGTTCGTACGTTCCGGTCTTCCGGCCGCGCGAAGCCGCTCGGGTCGAAGCGCCAACGCCCTCCGAGAAATCTATTGCCGTTTTGCCATTCACGAATCTGACGCGGGAGACGGGCGACGATTATTTCAGCGACGGCCTCACGGAAGAATTAATCCACTTGTTGACCCGGATTCCCCATTTCCGTGTAGTGGCCTGGGAGACATCTTCGCAGCTTCGCGGTCGCGAGCAGGATTTGTCCGGCATCCGCCGGCAGTTGAAAGTGGGCTCCATCCTTCGCGGCAGCATTCGGCGCGCGAAAGACAGGGTTCGCGTCACCTCACAACTGATTGATGCCGAATCGGGCGCCTATTTGTGGTCGGAAGCGTTCGACCGCGAATTGGAAGACATTTTCGCCATCCAGGAGCAGATTGCTCGTGCGATTGTCGAGACATTGGAATTGCGTCTTCAGCCGCGGCGCCTGGACGGAAGCGCCACCCGCGCCATGGGGCTCGAGTGCCATCACCTGTGTTTGCAAGGCCGTTTTCACGCCAACAAACGCACCCGCGAAGGCTTGCTGAAAAGCGCTGCCTGTTTTGAACAGGCCATCGAAGTGGAGCCTACTTGCGCCGTTGCGTACGCCGGCGCGGCCGATGCATACAGCCTGTTGGCCGATCACAGCATGCTTGATCCGAAAGAAAGCATCCGAAAGGCCAAAGCGGCGGCACAAGTAGCGCTCAAAATCGATCCGGCGTGCGCGGAGGCGCATGTTTCGCTCGCCTTCATCCGCGGCGTTTTCGAAAGCCAGTGGAGCGAGGCGGAGCCGCTTTACCGCCGCGCCATCGCACTCAATCCGGGTTATGCGCGCGCGCACCACTGGTTTGCGGTGGATTATCTCGCGCCGCTGGGGCGTCTCGACGAGGCTTTGTCAGAGGTGCGGATCGCGCATCACCTGGATCCCCTGTCCCAGATTATCTTCGAGGGCTGCGGCTTCGTTCATTTGTTGCGAAGGGAATATAATGCCAGTCTCAGCGCGCTGCGGCAGCTTATAGATCTCGATCCCGAGTTTTATAAGGCGCACAGTTCCATGGGGCGCCTGTTATCCATCATGGAACGGTACGATGAAGCGATTGCCGCGCTCGAAAAAGCGCGCAGCCTGGCTGGCCAGGTCCCAACCATTATCGCTGCCCTGGGGCAAACGCTGGCATTATCCGGGCGGACAACCGAGGCATGCTGGTGCTTAGAGCAACTCGAGGAAATATCGAAGATTCGGTGGGTGCCCGCAGCCTGTTTCGCTATTGTTCATCTCGGGTTGCGCAACTACGACCTGGCTTTGGACTACTTCGAGGCGTCGGCCGCCGCCCGCGAACTTGCGTCCACGTTCTTCAAGGTTCATCCGCTTTACGATTCGATACGGGACCGACCGCGTTTCCAGGCGATTCTGCGCGGCAACAATTTATTACCGTAAGCTAGCCACCAACTTACCGCTTCATTACTTCCGCCCCAGGGCATTCCGCGACAGAATGCCATATGGGGACCTTTCCACGAAAACCGTTGATTTTGTTCTTTGCGGTGCTAAGCGGGACTCTGCATGCTGAAAACGCCGCGGACCTGAACAACCTCGGCGCCCGGTTTTTTGAGTCCGGCCAGTACCACGAGGCCGAAGCTCCGCTGCTGCAAGCCATCGAGATCTGGTCTTCGGCAGACCAGCCGCCGGCGGACCTTGAAACCGCACTGCATAATTTGGCAGCCGCGTACCGGGCGCAGGCCCGCTTCGGGGATGCAGCGCGGCTTTACCAACGGACCATCGAACTCCGCGAGGCTAGAACGGGTGCTTCGGGCGTCACCCTCCTGTCTCCGCTGACCGGTCTCGCCTTGTTGTATCTCGATAAAGGCGATCTGGCGCGGTCGAAAGAAATTGCAAAACGCACCGTTTCCATCGCAGACGCGCACACGAACGAGCAAAGTATCGCGGCCGCGAGCGGCTTCCTGTCGTTGGGATCGATACTTACGGCCCAGGGCCGTTACTCCGATGGGCGAGTGTGGCTCAATCGCGCCCTTGCCATGCGCCAGCGCCTGTTCGGGCCGGCGAGCATCGAATCAGCGGACGCGCTGGTTGAACTGGCTGCCGCGGAGTACCGTGAGCGCCACTTCGAAGAAGCCTCTCAGACGTACCGGCAGGCGCTCCAAATCTACGAAGCGGCAAATAACGTAAAGGGCGCCGCTGTAATGAGGAGCTTGGCCGAATCTCTAATTGCCAAACACAAGACTGCGGAAGCCCAAAAGTGGTTAACCGCGGCCGAGCGGATACTAGACACCCAGCCGGAGGCGAATGCGCTGGAACTCGGACGCATCAAAGCGAGTTTCGCGAACCTGATGGTGAGCGAGAAGCGAATGAAGGAAGCGGCGACCTTCTATCGCGAAGCGCTGGCAATCTTAGAGCCGGTACTAGGATCCGAAAATGCCCAGTTGCTCGCTATTCTTGATGCGTACGCACGGGCGTTGCGGGCGGGGCAGGATTATGCGACCGCGGCCGCTGTCGATCTGCAGGCGATGAAGATCCGGGTCCGCCAGGCGCTTGGCAAACAAGGCTGAAATCTGCGGACTGCGGTGAGACAATTGGGGGCATGCAATCTGCCTTTTTTGGTATTGGCGGCCGGCGCCGTTATGTTCGCGCGTGCGCAAGGGATGGATTACGCGAAAATCGAAATCCTTACTGAGAAGATCGGCCCGAATCTGTATATGCTTTCCGGTTCAGCCGGCGCGGGTCCGGGCCATGAAGATGCGGCGGGCGGCAGGATCGGAGTGCTCGCAGGCCCAGACGGCATTTTCATGGTGGATTCGCAGTACGCGCAGATCACGGACAAAGTGGTTGCGGCGATCCGGAAGATTAGCCCCCAGCCGATCCGGTTTCTCGTCAACACGCACGTCCATCCGGACCACACGGCCAGCAACGCGAATTTCGTAAGAATGGGCGCGCTGCTTTTCGCGCGCGAGGAACTTCGGGATGAACTGCTCCGTCCGCCGGCCTCGGGAAATGCGGCGCAGGGCGATCCGGCCCGCCTTCCCGTGGTGGCCTATGGCATGGGCGATCCGGTGAAACTTCGATTGAACGGAGAGGTCGTGGACCTGATTCCGGTTCGCGCCGCTCACACCGGCGGTGACACGATGATCCGCTTTGAGAACGCCGATGTGATCATGATCGGCGATTTCTATCGCAACTATGGTTATCCGTTTATCGATACTAATAACGGCGGCACGTTAAAGGGAGCGTTGGAAGCTCTCGACCTCACTATGAAGGTTGCCGGCCCGAATACGAAATTGGTGCCGGGCCACGGCACCATCATCAACCGGACGGATATCGTTCCTTATCGCGACATGATGCTCGCTATTCAGGCTAAAGTCCAGCAGATGATCGATCAGGGCAAGAGCGAACAGGAAATCCTCGCGGCTAAGCTGACGACTCCGTACGACGCAAAAGTTCCCGGAGGATTGTTGCCGGCGGGTTCAGGCACCAGCGCGGATCGCTTTGTGCGCAGGGCGTACTCGCAACTCAAGACCGGTAAGTAGGGCTGGCATCGGATTGCCTGTTAATGCGCCGGAGCCAATTCCGCCGGCAACGGCCAATTCCCTTCATACGGCGGCCAGTTGGGCACGGGCAAATCCGGCGGCGGATAAAACATCGCCGAATAGATATTGCGGATTTTGTTGTTATCGATCGCGAACCATTCGCTGAAGACGTTTCGGCGCGTAGCCGTTCCCGGCTTGCGAAGGAAGACCGCAATCGCCAGCACCATTCCCGCTTCTTCATCTACAACCGGATAACGCCGCGCGGCCACCAGCGAAACATTGATGGTTTGTAAACCGGACGTACAATCCGATGCTGCCTGACCAGGAGGCGCGGCTTTGCCCCGTACTCCTCCCACGCGTCCGGTTACCGTATAGCCGTTCTCCAGGCGGCTGCATCCGGGGTAGGCCATAATGATCGATCCGTCGTGTGTCGTAATGCCATCGAAGTAGCTGTTGGTTGCCGCGATCATGGCTTCGCGTGACGAGCGCACCTCCTTCGCGACCGCCTTATCCGGAGGCGGATTCGCCGCGAGATTGTCCGGATCAAAGAAGTTTCCGGCGGGCTGGCCGGGAACAGCAGGGCCGTTTAGCCCGGGATCTCCCTTGCGAGCGATCAGCCATTCCGCTTCCGTCACCTTGCGATTGTCTATTTTTACGCGGACGGTGACGATTGCGGAATTTGCGCCTTCCTCGATCGTGCCGAAATACGCGGCTTGACCGCTCACGGGGTCTAAATATCGGCGCTGAACTTTGCCCAGCGCGGTCATGCTTTTCCACATGCCTGTGCCCAACCGCGCGACAACTGCGTTTTCCGTCTGGCGAAATCCGACAAAAAGCGGAGCAGCCGAGGGATCGTGCTTCGCGACCGCATTCAAGTACTGGTCCAGTGTGTTCTTGAGGCAGGTGCGATCACAATCGTTCGCGGCGAAGACGTTCGTTGCGGCCGCGAGCGCGGCGAACGGATACAGAAAACGCAATGTCATGTGCGACAGGATATCGCATGCCGGCGTGGAGCACGCTTTAGCGTGCAACCGGGGCTTCAGCCCCAGTATCGACGGGTGCTGAAGCACCCGTAGCAGGCTAAAGCCCGGCTAAAGCCCGCTCCACCTGAGCTGCGCTAAAGTCTTCAGAATCTCGATGGGGGCGCAGGCGGGCGATAGCAGTGCCTCTCGCCGCACTATCACGGTCTGCTCTACCGCATACTGACCGGACAACACCGCGTGCGGAACGACGTCCGTAAATACCATCCATGCCGATCCGGGAGGAAATTCCCATCGATATTTCGGGCAGTTCTGCTGATATTCGCGATTTGCCTTAAGATAATCGTGGAAATGCAGCATGAAGCGGTCATAAGCCGAGCGCCGCGTCAACAGTCTTTTTAAACGATCCCACGATGTCATACCGGGCCACCCAGCGGCCGTCGCATGTTGGCGCGCAACATCCGCGAATGGGTCCGAGGTGAGCCAAACACGCGGCCGGCTAGGGTGAATATTTGCGAACGTTCGCAAAATAAGATCGCCGCGCGTTGGGCGCGTGGGAAACGCGTCGGTATGGAGCAGGTCGTTGCGCTTCTTGAGCGGCAACTCTCGTCCCTCCTCTTCGATTCCCCGAAAGCTCGCATAATCCAAGCCGCAGTTCTCCATGTAGCGCGGCACGAAATTCTTCAAGAACCCGAGCACGCCTTCGGAAATTTTTCGCATTACGGCTCGCAGCCGTTCGGGATTGGAAACCGAGTGTGGATCGAAGCCGGAAACCCTGTCCGGCCCCGGACGGTACGCGATGTTCTTGTGATAACCGCTGCTGGTCTGGCTGATGCCGCGCAGAAATTCTTCGTCTTCGCGGGCGAACTGCCACGGCGTCCGCCCGAAGAAGAGGATGTTGCCCTCCTCCAGAGCGCGATAAAATTCCGGAGCAGGCCGGACCTCGTCGACCTCAACTAATTGCATTTCCCCCATGATATGCTGTCCGGCATGTTGGCTCTGAAGAGGCTCCTACTTGTGCTGTCGATCGCGCTCGGCGCTGCTTTCCTCGCTGCGCAAACCAAGGTCTGGACCGCGCAAGAGCTGTTCCAGCGCAACGTCGGCAGCAAGGAAGATCAGGAAACAGCGTTCCCGCCCCACAAAATCATCGGCAACATCTATTATGTCGGGACGAGGTCGCTGGCGTCGTTCCTGGTGGTCACGCCGGAGGGGAATATTCTGATCGATAGCATGTATGAGCGTACGGTCCCAGTGATCCGGAAGTCGGTCGCGGATTTGGGCTTCCGCTTCGCCGATACGAAGATTGTGCTCGGAAGTCACGCGCACGCCGATCACATGGAAGGCGACGCCATGATCAAGGAACTCACAGGAGCGAAGGTGATGGCGATGGCGGAGGACGTGCCCGCGCTCGAAAAGATGATGCCCGGCAACAAGCCGCACCCCATCGACCGCGTGCTGCACGACGGCGATGAGGTCAAGCTTGGCGGCGCCACGCTGGTCGCCCATCTTACTCCGGGCCACACCCGCGGATGCACCACGTGGTCGATGAAGGTTCAGGACGGCGGCCGCACCTACGATGTCGTCATCATCGGCAGCATGGGCGTGAATGCCGGCACGCGGCTGGTGAACAATCCGCAGGTGCCGGACATCGCCGACGAATACAAGCGCGGCTTCAAGGTCCTGCGCGGCTTGGCTTGCGATGTTCCGCTTGGATCCCACCCGGCAATGTACAACCTCGCGGAAAAATATCCGAAGCTCGGCAAAGGCGCCAATCCGTTTATCGATCCCGCGGGTTACAAGACGGAAGTGGATATCGAGGAGCGTGCCTTTTTGGACGTGCTACGCGAACAAACAGATGCGCAGCAGCAAAAAGACGCGGCGGCCAAGAAGTAATTAACGTGCGTGCTTTCCTTGCCTGCGTCGCTGCATTGGGGTCATGCGCGCATGCAGCGGAGTACGTCGGAAGCCAAGCCTGCGCGGCCTGCCACGCCGAAATCTATCGCAGATTTAGCCGCACACCCATGGCGCAGAGCAGCGGCCGCGCCGGAACGGGCGAGCCGAAGGAGCGCTTTGACTCTCCCACTTTCCGCGGTGCCCGCGGCTCATTCGCATACACTGCCGGCAAGGATGTCACCGGATATTACTTCGATTTCCGCCAACCCGGCGCGAAACAGCCGGTCGAAGGACGGCGGCAATTGGATTATTTCGTCGGGAGCGGCAGTGCGGCGAGAAGTTACATCCTGAATACCGGCGGATTTCTGTATGAAGCGCCCGTGGCGTACTATCGCAAGTCCGAATCCTGGAACTTCGCGCCCGGTGTCGAGATATTCAACTATCCCTATCTAACGCGGCCGATTCGGCCGGGATGTTTTCTGTGCCATGCCAGCCGTATCCAGCGCATCAGCGGTACGGAGAACGCGTACGCCTCTCCGCCATTTCTCGAAGGAGGTGTCGGCTGCGAGCGCTGCCACGGGCCGGGCAGCGATCACCTGGCGAGCGGCAAACCGATGGTGAATCCGGCGAAGCTGCCCACAATGGAGCGCGACAGCATCTGCGAGCAGTGCCACCTCTCGGGCGAGATTCGTATTGCGAAGCCGGGAAAGGAAGACCAGCCGCTCCCCGCCGGCGACCGGCTGATGAGCCTGTTGACGGTGTTTGTGCGCGCCGGCTCGCCGTCAGAACTGCGCGTTACGAGCCATGTCGAAAATTTGGCCCAAAGCGAGTGCAAAAGACGAAGTGGAGAAAAGCTGTGGTGCGGGACCTGCCACGATCCGCATACGGTTCCGGCCGCAAGCGAAAAAGCGGCGTACTATCGCGACAAGTGCCTTAGCTGTCATCAAACTTCATCTTGCACGGCATCGCAATCCTCCCGGCAAGCGAACAACGACAGTTGCATCGCCTGCCATATGCCTCGGAATCCTACAGCTGATATCGAGCACGTCGTATTTACCGATCACTCCATCCGCCGCCGCCCGTCGCGCGCTCCAACGCCATCCGCGACCGCCGATCTTGTGCCATACTTCGGCGGCGAACCGGCGGCGCGCGACCTGGGGCTGGCATATGCCATCATCGGTTCGCGCGAAGGCAATCCGACGTATACGGAGCGTGCGTTTCGCCTATTGCAACAAGCCGCCGCCAATAGCACGGCCGATGCGCAAGCGCTCGCATATCTGGCTCAGTTCTACCGCGACCGCAAGGACGACATGCGCGCACTAACGGCTTATGAGCAAGCCTGGCGCATGGACTCTACGCAGGCCCCCGTCGCCGCGGCGCTCGGAGCATATCGAATGCAACGCGGAGATTACGCGGGGGCGATCCGGTTCTGGGACCAAGCGCTCGCCATCAACCCCGCGCTGGTTCTGGTTCGTGCAAATTTAGCCGAAGCTCTTTTACGCACCGGAAAACCCGATGAAGCCAGGGCGGCACTCCAGAAAGCGCTGGAGTTCAATCCGGCATTTCAGCCGCCGCAAGATCTTGTCGAGCGGCTTGGGCGTTAAGTTAATAGGGGATTCGGGCGATTCCCGTGATAAACGTAATTCCCGGCGCCACTAAATCGCAAAGCCGAGCGTCGCTCGTGACAAAAAGGTCCGTACCGGCAGCAGATGCACATGCGAGCTGAATAGCATCCGCAGGCCGAATTCGCTCCCGTGAACCGATCTCCGCATACCATTGGGCAGCTTCCACATCAAATCGAATTAGCTGAATGACATTGCTGGAGAAGAATTTGATGTTACTTTTCTCGAGGATCGAATCCTTCATCTCATTCGGTTTCGTCAGAACCTCTCCGATGCTCAAGTAGCTGGTGAGGAGTTGATCGCCCCTTGCGAGCATCCTCCGCCGGAGCTCAATAACGCGCGCCGACCAGTCGCGGTTGTGCTCGAACAGGTAAATGAAAAGGTTCGTATCCCAAAAGATCTTGGCCATGAGATATCACCAACTCTTACCGCGAATGCGATAATCCGTCAAAAGGGCAAACAGATAAGGGTAGTCAATCAAGTCCTTGATCTCGGTCGTGCTCGATAAGGGACATCGCGTAACGGCGATTTCAAATTGCGCTCGTGTCAACTTTCTATTAATGCGGCGCCCATTGCGATAGAACCAAATTCCAGGCCCTTTCACGCTGTATGTCAGCGGCAGCCCAGTCGCCGTTTTGAACTCCTCTCCTTGATGGCTCTCGACGCGTTTCCAAACCGAATCGGCAGTAATCGGCGCAGGATGCAAACTGCTCGGTTTCGGCGGCTCATCTTCCGATCGCAGCCGGTCCACAAATGCATCGCCCGATTCCTCGCGCCACAACGCCTGTCCAACTCCGAGCATCGACAATACCGGGTCGTTCGCGTCGGCGAGTTTTGTGTCTCGATTCAGATGATCAGTTCGTCTTTCGGCCTTCACAGCACCTCTTCTTTTCTAAGTTTTGCATAGAGACGATAAGGAACAGCTCAGGATCTCTATAACAGGCGATTGTCCCAAATTTTTAGGCTGCTTCCCCCAATCCCACTCGAACCTGCTCTTGAGGGATCAGCCCCGGGCCGTTACTTCCCAGATCGAAGCCGATCCCCATATTGACGCTGAAGCCCTGCCTTATTGCCCAATCGCCTCCCGCGAACAGTTGATGCAGCTGCGGCTGCGCGCGCGGAGGGACGTTGATACTGGGGATCTCTCCGGTAATATTCAAGCGATGGCGCGAACGGCTCGCGCTTCCAGCGCAACAGGAGAGCAGGTTCGAAGTTCGACCCGCGATCTTGGCGCCACGATGACGGGTCCCATATTCGTAGATGTGAATTTCAACCGGGATCTTGGGCGGAAGCTATGGACGCGCCAACGCAAAGCAGACAACTAGCGAGAGGAACGCTCCACGCTCATCGTGGCTTCTCCGCTCCGGACATCTTGCGGTACGGTCCGTTGCTGCCGTTGGGAAGGATGGTCGATTGATCGGTCAGGGCCTGCAGAAGTTGCTCGGAATTCAGTTCCCGGGCGCCCCTCAGATTCGCCCCGCGAAAATCGGCCATTTTCAACTGCGCGTCCCCGAATCGCGCGCCCGCAAGCACGGCGCGATTGAAATCCCCGCCCAGCACGTTCGCTCCCCGAAAATCGCAATCGGCCAGGGCGGCATTGTGAAAACGGCACTGCACCACCTCCGCGCGCGAAAATTTGGTCCCGCGCAAATCTGTTTCGGAGAAGTCGCAATGGTCCATTTTCGAGCCGGAGAAATTCGCAAAAACCCCAATGCCGGCCACGAATTTTACATGCTGCAGAATCGAGCGCTGGAATTGCGAATCGCTTATGTCGCTGCCTTGAAGATCGACGCTCAACAAACGGGCCTGCTGAAATACCGCTCGCACAGCGTTTACCTGCCGCAGATTCGCCTCGCGGAAACACGCGTCCGGCATGCGGGAGTCCAACAGCTTGGCTCTGCGCATTGAAAAACCCGTCCCCGCGGCTTCGGCGAGAATCGAATCCTGCAGCCAGGCGCCGCCGAGATCGGCTTGCGAGATATCCGCTCCCGAAAGATCGCTGCCGGCCAAATTTGCCCGTTGCAAATCTGCCCGGTTGAACTTTGCCCCGGATAGGGTTGCGCCCGAAAGGTTCGCATCCAGCAAAGTTGCCCCGTAGAAGAGCGCGTTTCTCAGATCCGCCTTCGCGAACATGGCCTCATTCAAAGTAAGTCCGCTAAAGTCCGCCCGTCGCCCCTCTCCGGTATTTTCCAGCCACTTCTTGTGATTGACGAGAATGCCCGGAAGGGGTATGTGCGCCGTCATTGTGAGCCTCGTACAGAGGACTTATCGGCAGGGGAGGATTACTTTTAGCGCACACCGCCCAGCGCCGACGCCGCAGGCCGGGCGCGATGCCACGCCTGGGCCGCGCTGTGTGCAAGTTATCAAGAGAGTTTCTCGACGAACCGCCGGTGGACGCTCGAGTCGGCCGTCAATTCGGGATGAAACGTAGTGACCATGTGCCGGCCCTGCTCCACCCATACAGGATCTCCTTTGTAACGCGCGAGCACTCGCGCATCGGCGCCGACGCGCCGGATGATGGGGGCACGGATGAACACCGCCTCCAACTCGCCTCCATCCTCGCCCTGTACTTTAGTTATGCGGCTGTCGATCTGCCGCCCATACGCATTGCGCTCGACGGCAATGTCCATCAGCTCTAAGCTCGGCTGCGGCGGATGCGAAACTTCGCGCGCAAGCAGGATCGCCCCCGCGCAGGTTCCATAGATGGGCTTTTCGCGGCCGAATGCCTGAATGGGGTCTAACAGACCCTCGTTCTCAAGCAGCTTCAGCATTGTAGTGCTTTCGCCGCCGGGGATCACCAAGCCATCGCATTGGGCCATTTCCGCCGCGGTGCGGACTTCCACGGCGCGCGAGCCCGCACGCTCAAGCGCGTTGCGATGCGCCTCGAAATCGCCTTGCAGAGCCAGCACTCCGACGGTCTTCATCTACCATCCGCGCGTTTGCAGAAGCTCGCCTTCGGGCAGTTTCGCGACGTCCAGCCCGCGCATTGCCTCGCCCAATTCTTCGCTAGCTTCAAGCAGCTTCACCGGATCGTTGAAGAACGTCGCGGCTTTCACCATGGCCTTCGCGCGCGCCTCGGGATCTTCGCTCTTAAAGATTCCGCTGCCCACAAACACCGCTTCCGCGCCCAATTGCATCACCAGCGCGGCATCGGCCGGGGTAGCGATTCCGCCGGCGGAAAAATTCGGAACCGGAAGCTTGCCGTTGCCGGCGACCCATTCCACCAGTTCCAGCGGAGCGCCCAGGTTCTTCGCCTCATGCACCAGCTCTTCCTTGCCCAACACCGTGAGTTGCTTCATCTCCTTCACGATGGTGCGGATGTGGCGCACCGCCTCGACGATGTTGCCGGAACCCGCCTCGCCTTTGGTGCGAATCATCGCCGCGCCTTCGGCAATGCGCCGCAGAGCTTCGCCGAGATTCCGCGCGCCGCAAACGAACGGGACTTTGAAGTTCTTCTTATCGATATGGTGCTCCTCATCGGCCGGGGTCAACACTTCGCTTTCGTCTATGTAATCCACCCCGAGCGCTTCCAAAACCCGGGCTTCCATAAAATGCCCGATGCGAGCCTTGGCCATCACGGGAATGGAAACCGCTTCCATGATTTCGTGGATGATGCGGATGGAAGCCATGCGGGCCACGCCACCTTCCTTGCGGATGTCCGCGGGCACCCGCTCGAGCGCCATCACCGCCGTTGCGCCGGCTTTCTCCGCGATCTTCGCCTGCTCCACGTTGGTGACGTCCATAATGACGCCGCCCTTCAACATCTCCGCCAGCCCGGTTTTCAACCGGAAATCGTCTGTCATGTAAGTGTTCATCCCTTGATCTCCTATACCAACATCGCCGCAGGCTCGGCGCTCTGCACTGCGCGCGCCCGCTTTAACTCAGTTGTGAAAATACGTCCGAGCGTCGCGATCCCGCTGCGAATGTGAGTGGGATCGAGGCCCGCAAAACTTAACCGCAATCCGCGTGTCTGCGGCCTCGACACGGCAAAATATTTTCCAGCTAGAAAACTAACGCCCTCCAGCGCCGCGTGAGCCGCCATTTCGGAAGCATCCAGCGGCTCGGGGAGCTTTACCCAAATATTCATCCCGCCCTCGGGATGTGTGAAGCGGCTTCCTGGGGGCAGGTGCTTGGCGCATGCTTCCAGACACGCTTCCAGCCGTTGCGCGCCGTTTTTCAACATCCGTTGCTGGTGCGCGGCGAGCCGGCCGGATTCGGCGAAACGCAACAACACCGCCTGCGAAAGCTGATCCGAATGCAGATCGCAAGCCTGCTTGGCTTGTGTCAGCCGCGCGATAAAATGGCTCGGACCAATCGCCCACCCGACGCGCAAGCCGGGAAACGCGATCTTAGAAAAACTAGACAACAGAATCGTATCGCCGGAGACATCCAGTTTCTTGATCGAAGGAACGGGTGTACCGCTATACCGCAGCTCGCCGTACAGATCGTTTTCAATCACCACTACGCCCGCGCGGCGGGCGATTGAGAGCACAGCCTGCCGCGCCATTTCCGGCATCGTGGTTCCAGTCGGGTTCTGGAAATTCGGCGTAAGCACCACCATCCGGGCCCGTTGTTTCTCAACAGCACTTTCGAAGCCCGGGACGTCGAGTCCGTTTTCACCGGCGGGAATACCGATCACCCGAGCTCCGCCGCGCGTAAATACGTTGCGCAGGCCCGGATAAATCGGGTCCTCGAGCAGCACGGTCTCGCCGCTCGGCGCAAGCACCCGCTGAATCAAATCGAACGCCTGCTGGCAGCCGCTGGTGATCAAAATATCGTCGTCGGCGCCAGCCGTACCTTGGCGGCGCGCCTCTTCGAGGAGATATTTTCGCAGCGGAGGATAGCCGCCCGCGGGACCTAATTGGAGGATCTCCGCAGCCGCGGGCGAATCGATGACCTCGCGGCAGGTGGCGCGGAATTCGTCCAGCGGAAATAAGGCCTCCGACGGCCGCGATGCCGCAAAACTGATGCCGGTCGAAGGCGCGGGCGGGGGCCAGGCCTCCTCGCCGCCCGGAAGCAGCGCTTGCCAGTCCAATGTTGCTGTTCCCTGGACAAAACTTCCCCGGCCAACATGACCACGGATCAGCCCTTCGGAGTCGAGAAGCTCGTAAGCTGCCGCTACGGTGGTCCGGTTCAAACCCAGCGCCGTAGCCAGTTCTCGAGTCGGAGGAAGCTTCTCACCACGCGTCAGTTGCTGATTAACAATCGCGTCTCGAAGCTTCCCGTACAACTGCCTGTACAGCGATTCCCCCGACTCGGTGTCCAGATGAATTTCCGGAAACATCGGCAGTCCAAGCATACCATATTGGATGGTGGATGGGCGCGCTTGGCTTACTGGACGACCCGCTCCTCAAATCTCCTTCCCGGGCCGGCTCATTTCAATTCGACAATCGTCGCGCCCGAGCCGCCCTCTTCCGGGGGGGCGAGATAGTATTTCGCGACGTGCGGATTATGTTTCAGCAAATCGGCGACGGCTCGTTTGAGAATGCCCATGCCGTGGCCATGTATGATGCGAACCCTCTCGACTTGCGCAAGCGCCGCGGTGTCGAGAAATTTTTCGATTCGATCGCAAGCCTCCTCTGCGCGCTGGCCGATCAGATTGATTTCGCGGAACG
The DNA here is from genome assembly GCA_019261985.1 of Bryobacterales bacterium. GTDB lineage: Bacteria > Acidobacteriota > Terriglobia > Bryobacterales > Bryobacteraceae > Palsa-187. The sequence continues at coordinate 21,830 of JAFAQY010000084.1, forward strand.
ACCCTTCGAAGCTGGGGCGCTGCTGGAAAGAAATTCCGGACGCGCGCATGGGCTTATCGGAGGGCGGCAAAACTTCCTCAACATCGGAAATGGGCACGCGCATTTTCAAGAATCCCGCATCCACTTCGATGTCGTCGCCCGTTATGCGGCGAACGGTTGCGGGCTGGCGGATGCCCTTGAGCCGCACGCGCGCTCCGTCAGCAATGGTCAGACGCGTTGGACGCGCCGGCGACGGAGAAGGCGGCGACAGTGCCGCCACCGCATCTTGATACTCACGCGTTGTCTTCGCGATCTTCGCTTGAGCTTTATTTGACATCGCCCTCTGGGAGAGCTCTTGAATTGCATTTTGTGCACGCTGCTCAAATTGCGAGGCTAATTCGCCCGCGCGATCTTCCAACTCCCGCACCTTCGCCGCATATTTGCGCTCCCAGGTTTGCTCGAGGGAATGCTCTTTAGCCGCAATGTCGCGCTCGCGGCCGGCGAGCGTGGCTCGTTCTTCCTCGACGGCGTGCAGTTGCGCCTCTAGCCGCGATAGGAATTGCGCGATATCGCGCTCGGAATGGCTCATTCGCTCTCTCGCAGCCTTGATCACCGCGCGATCGAGTCCCAGGCGGGTGGCAATGTCCAGCCCCGCCGATTTTCCCGGCGCGCCTAGACGCAAAACGTAAGTCGGCTCCAGCGTGGCCTCGTCGAAACCCATCGAACCGTTAAGGACGCCTTCGGTCGTCGCGCCGTACATCTTCATCGCCTGCAAATGCGTGGAGGCGAGAGTGAACGCCGCGCGAGACCGAAAGGCTTCCAATATAACCACTCCCAAAGCCCCGCCTTCTTCCGGGTCAGTCGCGCGGCCCAATTCATCGAGTAAAACCAGCGAATCCGATGTCGCATTCTCGAGCATCGAGCGGATCGCCATAATGTGTGCGGAAAACGAGCTGAGACTTTCCTGTATCGATTGATGATCGCCGATGTCTGCCAATACGCGGTCAAACAACGGAAATTCGGCTTCGGCGGCGGGCGCCGGGAGACCGGCGTGCGTCATTAGCGCGAGCAACCCTGCCGTCTTCAGCGCCACCGTTTTGCCGCCGGTATTGGGTCCGCTGATCAGCAGCGTGCGGGTGCCGCCACTCAGCGATAACGATACGGGAACGACTCTTTTGCCCTGCCGGCGGAGAATGTCTTCGAGCAACGGATGGCGGGCCTCGCGTAAGATAACGCGCCGCTCGGTATCCGGACTCAGCCGGGGCACGATGCAGCCGAAATCGGCTGCGAAATCGGCCTTCGCGAACAGCAGTTCCAGCCGCCCTAGCGCCGCCACGGTTTCCGCGATCGCAGGCGCATGGTCACGCAGCCGGGCCGTAAACTCACGCAGCAGCCGGTGCACTTCGCGAAGCTCTTCTTCGCGGAGCTGAACCAGCTCATTATTCAGGTGAATGGTTTCTAGCGGCTCCACGAATACCGTGTGCCCGCTGCCGCTGGATCCGTGAATCACTCCATCCACCCGCTTCTCGCGGCCTGTGACCACGGGCACAACAAAACGGTCGTTGCGGATAGTGACGAAATTTTCTTGAAGCGTACGATCTTCCTGGTGAAGGCGAAGGAAACGGTCCAGCGATTCTTCGATCAGCCGCCGCTGCTTTTCCGTATCGCGCCGCAAACGGGCGAGCAGTGGGCTCGCATCATCGGCCAGGGCGCCATCCGGCAGGATTTTGTTGCGCAGTTGCGCGGCGATCTCATGAAGGTCCGCCATCGCAGACGCATGCGCGGCCAGCCGAGGAAATTTTTCGCGTGCACCCAGAATTAACGCCCGCGCTTCCGCCGCCAAATCGAGCAATCGCGTCAAATCCAGAATTTCCGCACCATCTAAGGTCGCGCCTTCAATTCGCAAGCGCGCGACAGCAGGAGCAGGATCGCCACCGAAATCGAACCGCAGTCGCACCGCCGCTCCTCGCGCGGCCGGCTGTGGCTGCGACGACGTCCGCAGGTATTCGATCGCTTCGGCGGTATCCGCGAGCGCGGCTTCGATCGTAGTCCGATCCGATACCGGAGCGATTTGAGCCAAGCCGGTTCTCCCGAGCGGACTGCGCACATAGCGCCCGAGCAGCTCGCGGAGATCGTCGAATTCGAGGACGGGTTCGGAGTGCATTATCCCGCAAACGCCCGTTCGATTACTTCGCGCGTACCCTCGGTCAAACGGTAGCGGCCGAGCTCCGAGCGGCGCGCCCAGACAGCGCGGCTTACGTCGTCGCCCGCGCGAAGCGTCCCGCCCAAGACTTTGCACACATAATCGGCAAGCACGTAATGGTATTCCGCGCGCCCGCGCGCGTCGCGCATGATGCGCTCGAAAACTTCGAACAACTTCACCGGCTGCACGTGCAGCCCCGTTTCCTCGCGGATTTCACGGCGCACCGCTTCTTCGAGCCGCTCGCCCGGTTCCACCAAACCTCCCGGAAGAGACCAGTAGCCCTTCAATGGCTCGTGCCCTCTTTCGACCAGCAGAATAGGGCCCCGCCGGCCGGACCGTTTGAAGATGAGCGCGCCCACGCCGAGCAAAGGATGTTTAGGGTACCTGCGGCGCATATTGCAACGCCCCTTTCACGCCCATGCGGATACGGTAGACGTTGTTTCGCGCCGTGACATATAGCGTTGCGAAGTCCGGATCGCCGAAGGCAAGATTAGAAGGCGCTTGAGACAAATGAATATCCTTTAGCAACTCGCCGCGCGGGGAGTAAACCGAAAGATATTTCGCGGCTACGTATAAATCGCCTTTTTCATCCGCCCGCAGGCCGCCTGGAACTCCTTCCGTTTTGTCGATAAACACGCGTTCGTTTGAAGCGGCCCCTCCACGGTCGAGATCGAAAACGCGAATCAGCCTGGCATCGGAATCCGACACATACAACAAGCGCCCATTCGCGGAAAGCGTAACTCCATTCGGCCGGGTTTGCCACTTCGCGATCGCCTCCAGCTCGCCTTTGTTTGTGATGCGGTACACGCCGTAAAAATCCAGCTCGCGCGTATCCTGCTGGTTTCCGAACGCGGGATCGGTGAAGTAAACATTGCCGTCGCGCCGCACCGCCACATCGTTAGGCGCGTTCAATCGTTTGCCTCCGAAGCGGGCCGCGAGAATTTCAGTTTTGCCGTTTTTCGCCATTCGCACGACGCGCCGCTCGCGAAATTCACAGGTGTACAAACGCCCCTGCTCGTCGAAAGCGTTGCCGCTCGCGCCTCCGGAGTGGGTGGCGAAAGCGGTCATGCCCTTCCCGGGCGTCCACTTCTTGATCTGGCCGGTTACGGTATCGCTGAACAGCAGGAATCCGTCGAGTGACCATACGGGCCCTTCCGCGTAGTGGAGGTCGCGAGCAAGGGTCTCAACGCGGACATCCGAGAAATCTTGCGCTGCGACGGGTATGCTCATGAGCAGCGCGATTTGGAACAGCGGAGACGGGCGCGCCCGTTTACATTTTTCCCCGAAGCTTACACGCGTCACGATACCCTAATTCTAGCGGGTTCATAATAAAGGATCATGAGCGACTTGGAGCAGGTGCTATTGGAAATCAAACAGAGCTTGCAGCGGGAAATAAACGGCTTGAGGCAGGAGATGCATCAAGGCTTTGCTCAGCTCAACTCGCGTTTTGACATTCAAGCTGCAAGACTCGACCGTCATGCGGGTCTATGGCAGGCGGGAACTCGTTGGAGCTCCCGCATGGATGCCTGGGCCGAAAGGGTCGATGGCGCGATCGAAGCAAAAGACCGCGAGATCCCAGAGCTTCGCGAGCGCCTGCTCAAACTCGAACGCAAGCTCCAATAACCTCCGCTCATGCGCATCGGCGTCGATGCTGGTGGGACCTTTACCGATTTCGTAGTTCTCGACGATAACGGGAGCTTGACGACGTTCAAGGTGCGCTCGGATCCGAAATCGCCGTCCAAAGTAATCCTTGCGGGGCTGAAACAAGCCGCTGGGGCGCAGCGTGCGGAGGTCATCCATGGCTCGACCGTCGCCACGAACGCGCTTCTTGAGCGCAAGGGTGTTCGCACGGCTTTTGTTACGACGGCAGGGTTCGAGGATCTGCTCGAGATCGCGCGCCAGAATCGGGCCGAACTATACAATCTGACCCCTGCGCCGCGCCGCATATTGATCCCGCGTGACTTGTGCTTTGGAGTTCATGAGCGCGTTTATGAAGACGGGACACTCGCGCGCGCTCCGTCCCGATCGGAGTTGAAGAAGCTTGCCGCGCGGCTGAAGCGGGCGGGCGTACGGTCCATCGCGATTTGTTTCCTGCATTCTTACCGCAGCCCCGTAAACGAACAGTCCGCCGCGAAAGCTCTTGATGGCTGCGGCGCCTATCTTTGCGCCTCGCATGAAATCAGTCCGGAATTTCGCGAATATGAGCGTGCATCCACGACAGTGGTGAATGCGTACGTCGGGCCGTTAATGGAAGCCTATTTGGGCGAATTGGAGCGTGCGCGGCAATTTCGGATCGCCATTATGCAATCGAATGGCGGGTTCCTTTCCGCACGGGATGCCCGGCGGCAAGCAGTGCGCACCGTGCTTTCGGGGCCGGCGGGCGGAGTTATCGGCGCCCTTGAAACCGCCCGCCTGAGCGGATTTCACCGCGTCCTCGGATTCGACATGGGCGGCACTTCAACTGACGTGAGCCTCGCCGACGGCGCGCCGCGCGAGACCACTGAGGCATCCGTCGACGGCTTGCCAATCCGCATTCCCATGCTCGACATCCACACCGTGGGCGCAGGCGGCGGCTCGATAGCGCGTGTCGACGCAGGCGGGCTGCTGCGAGTGGGGCCGGAGAGCGCGGGCGCGGACCCTGGTCCCGCCTGCTATGGCACCGGCACGGAAGCTACGGTCACCGACGCGCATGTCGTTCTCGGCCGCTTGGAAGCGCTGCTTGGCGGAAGCATGCCGGTGGACGCCCAACGCGCCGCCGCCGCCGTGGATCGCATTGCCGAGCGATTGCGCCTCGACAGGCACGCCGCCGCGGCCGGCATTCTCCGAGTCGGCAACGCCAATATGGAGCGCGCCATTCGCGTCGTTTCCGTCGAGCGCGGCCACGATCCTCGAGACTTCGCGTTAGTCGCGTTCGGCGGCTGTGGCGGCCTGCACGCGTGCGAAATCGCGCGCGAATTGGGAATCGCAACGGTGATCGTGCCGGAGCACGCCGGGGCGCTATCCGCGTTGGGAATGCTGATGGCCGACGCCGTAAGGGATTATTCGCAGGGAGTGCTGGGGACGCGCGATATCGAATCCGCCTTCGTTAAGCTCGAGCAGCGCGCCCGCCGCGAGTCGCCGGATGCCGCGATCGAGCGATCTGCCGATCTGCGCTACCGCGGTCAGAGTTACGAACTGAACGTTCCGTGGTCTGGAGGTCGAGCGACGAATCTTTTCCACGGCGAACATGCAAAGGTGTACGGCTATTCAAATCCCGGCCGCGAGGTGGAGATTGTGACGCTTCGTGTCCGCGCGCGCATTCGCGTCTCGAAGCCGCGCCCCCGGCGCAGTAGGCGGCGTCCGGGAAAGCCGGCGATCCGGCGCGTATGGATCGACGGGTCTTGGCGCGATCTACACGTTTGGAAGCGCGAACAACTGGGGCGCATGGCGCAGCAGGGGCCGGGGTTGGTGCTCGATTACGGCTCTACAACTCTGATTCCGCAGGATTGGCGATATTTCGTCGATGCCGGGGGCAACCTCACGATCACGTACACGCGCCGCTGACCGACCACCGGCCCCCTTACGCCGGCTCTGTTTTTTTCTTTGCGCGCCTTTTCGCGACCCAACCCGGCTTGGTCGCCTGCCTGGCGCGGCCCAGCGACAGCGCTCCTTCAGGAACATCTTGGGTAATCGTGCTCCCCGCGGCGATGTAGCTGTCCGATGCGATTTCTACGGGCGCCACCAATGTGGCATTGCTGCCGATGAAAGCGTGTTTTCCGATTTTAGTGTTGTGCTTCTTTTCCCCGTCGTAGTTGCAGGTTATCGTTCCGGCGCCGATGTTCGTTCCGGCGCCGATTTCCGCGTCGCCTAAATAAGCCAGGTGCTGGCTCTTCGCGCCCGCGCCGAGGTGGGTCTTCTTTAATTCGACGAAGTTTCCGATCCTCGCTTTTAGTCCCACGTGCGCGCCCATGCGCAGGCGCGCGAAAGGGCCAGCGCTGGCTTCCGCCTCGATATGCGAGTCGGCGACCAGAGTATAAGGTCCGATGGAAACGCGATCCTCCACGACTGTTGATTCGAGGACAGCGCCCGTGCCGATGCGGCAATTATCACCGATCTTTGTTTGCCCCAATAGGCGGACAAACGGCTCAATGATTGTGTCTTGCCCGCAGGTCACAGCGGGGTCGATCGTCACCGTTTCCGGGCGCTCAATCGTCACTCCGGAGAGCATCAGCTCGCGTGCTTTCCGCATTCGAAGGATGGTATCGGCCTCGGCTAGTTCGATGCGAGTATTGATTCCAAGGAGCTCGGTCGGATCGTCGATATGCAACGCACGGACAACCTGACCATGGCAGCGGAGAATTCGCGCCATGTCCGTCAGGTAATACTCGCCGGAAATCGGATTCGGCTTTACTTCCGAAAGGTGCTTCCACAAAACATCCGCGCGGAAGCAGTAGATCCCCGAATTGATCACGTTCACCGCACGCTGCTCGGCATTGCAGTCTTTCTGCTCGACGATTTCGTTTACATTGCCCTGAGGGTCTACGATCACCCGGCCATAACCCGTGGGATCGTCGAGCACGGTCGTGATCAGCGTGGCGGCGCCGGCGCTTTCCACTTGCGCATCGCGCAAGCGCATCAGGGTTTCGGCGGACAACAGCGGTGTGTCGCCATATAGAACCATGAGCAAGCCATTCGCGCCGGCGGCGGAACGGCAGCACTCCATGGCGTGTCCGGTTCCCTTCTGTTCCGTCTGCCGCGCAAACCGGACGCCCTGCGGACGCAGCAGAGCCTCTACGTCCTCCGCCTGATGGCCCGTGACCACCACGATTCTTTCCGGAGCCGCCAGCTCGCGCGCGGCGCCCACCACGTGTTCCACAAGCGCGAGTCCGCCGGCGCGATGCAGCACCTTCGCGTGTTTGGATCGCATGCGGGTGCCGAGCCCCGCCGCCAGAATCACAATGCTGAGGTTCATATTTTCTTATCGGAATGCGTCAAGCGGATTTGCGTTTCCGTCTGCGGCCTTGCTGCGCGAGATCGATCGCGACCGCTGCCAGCGCGGTGGAGTCGTGACGGATTTTATCCTCCGCCCGCTGTCCGTTCAAGCGCAGCAAATCGGCCGCAAGCACCCGAACTCCCATCCGCTGAATCGCCCCAAGATCCGCCTCGACCGGCTGAGCGCCGCCCGCGCGATATTTCGCCAATGCCTTTCGCGAAAACGGCCGGTCGTTAATCACGCACACGTCCACTAAACGTCTGCGGCGAGGACCACAGTGGCGAAAAACCGCCGCTACGTGATCCGAAGCCTTTAGGTTCGTAGTTTCACCCGGCTGCGTCATCAAATTCGCGAAGTATGCCTTTAAAGCAGGCGAGGCCGCCAGTGCGTTTGGAATCCCGTCTATCAAAAGGTTCGGAATTACGCTCGTAAACAGCGAGCCTGGACCCAGCGTGATGAGGTCGGCCTGCGCGATCGCGTTCAGAGTTTCCGGGAGCGGCTTCGCGGATGCAGGCCGCAGCGCAATGGTGCGGATCTCGCTATTGCTTTTGCTGATGCGGGTCTCGCCCCGCACCTTGCCGCCATTCGCCAGTGTGGCTTCTAGTACGACATTCGCGGACGTGCACGGATAGATTCGTCCGGCAACCGCCAAAACCTCCGACGACAGCTTCACCGCCTGTCCGAAGTCGCCGGTGAGATGCGTCATCGCAGTAAGGAAAAGATTGCCGAAGCTGTGCCCGTGCAAACTTCCCGCTCCGGCGAAGCGGTATTGGAAGAGCCTGGATAGGAGCGCTTCATCCTCCGATAGCGCCACCATGCAATTCCGAATGTCGCCGGGGGGCAGGACAGCAAACTCGCGCCGCAGCCGCCCGGAGCTTCCGCCGTCGTCGGTGACAGTGACGATGGCCGTCAGTTCCACGGGGCCGGTTAAAATTTTGGTATAGCGCTTAAGCCCTCGCAGAAGCGTGGCTAGACCGGTGCCGCCGCCCATCGAAACAATGCGCAGCGGCGCGTATGCTCCGTTGGCCATCCTATCCTGTCAGGATCTCACGGAGGGGCTGGTCAGTGCGCTGTAACCAAGTAGGACAAGCTTCAGCTTGTCCAAATAACACGGGACAAATAAAACCGGACAAGCTGAAGCGTGTCGTACTAAAACGAAACAGCAGGCGCATAAGGAAAGTTCGGGGGTCGAAACCACCGCGCCGCGGGGTGTTGCAGGTCACCTCGCAAGCACTCTCCAAATGCACCTGCCGTCGAGTCCGCCGGGTCGGAGGGGCCGGCGGACAAACCTATACCTTACTGACCGGCGCCTGCCGCAGCCACGGTCTTCGCGCCCGCTTCGGGTACGTACAACCGGACTTCAACGCGCCGATTTTGCTTCCGGCCTTCCCGAGTCTTGTCGTCGGCGACGGGTGTTGCCCATCCGGAGCCCAACGTCGAAACCGAGCGAACCGGAATCTTGTGCTCGTTCGTCAAGTAGCGTGCTACGGCCGCGGCTCGCGCCTGGCTCAAAGAGTCATTTACCATCGCCGGCCCGCTCTTATCCGTGAAACCTTGAACTTCAATCTGATAGCGCTCAAACCCGCCAACGCCCTGCGCGAAATCGTCGAGCTGCTGCTTCGCGTCTTTCGTCAGATTGGACTGGCCGAGCGGGAACAGAACGGTCACCGAGTTAGACAGATCCCACTTATTCATCGCCGTCATGGTTTTATCGAGGCGATTAATGCCCTCTTCCGCGAAGGTCTTCGCACCATCCGCCGACTTCTGCGCGTTGCCGGCTGCCTGGTTCGCTTGCTGAGCCGCTTGATTTGCTTGCTGCGCCGCTTGTCCGGCCTGGGTGGCTTTGCCATCCACGTCGGTTACACGTTCCTTTGTGCGCGAAAGATCGGTGCCGATGTCATCCAGTTCCTTCTTATGCTCGGCAAGGGCCCGGTTGTGTTCATCCAACGCCTTATCCTGTTCGCCGTTCTTCGTTTCCGTAGCGCCGACGCGCGACTCCACCGGAGCCACGGTCTTTGCCACATACTTCTTCGTCGCACAACCCGTCCCCGCCAACACGAGAGCAAGGGCGCCAGCCGTTAATGTGAGTGTCTTCATACGTTTCTTCCGTCCTTTTGTTGTTACCATCTCTGCCGGCAAATGCAGCCGGTCTGCAAAAATTTACGTCTAGGAGTAGCCCGCTACCCCCGAAAACATCGATCTCCCCTTCCGTCCGGTAGAAACTTCCTAGCGAGCTCCGGTAATTTCTTCCCGGGCACCACAGCTAAGTTGCTGATTCTGCTCGGTCGGTCGGTTCACGTTGCGAATAGTCTGCACGTTAAAAGCCAACCCGCAGATGCAGAAACTACCGGTAGGCCGCGGCCTGGATCTGGTACAGGTCGGAGTATTGCCCGCGCTTCGCAAGCAGTTCGTCGTGCGTACCCGTTTCGGCCACGCGCGCGCCGTCCAGCACCACGATGAAGTCAGCCATGCGAACCGTGCTAAAGCGGTGAGAGATGAGTATGGTGATGCTGCCTGCCCCGTCACCCTGCCGCGCAGCTTCGGCGTAGCGTTCGAAAAGCGCGTGCTCGGTTTCCGCATCTAGGGCGGCGGTCGGTTCATCCAGCACCAATACCAGCGGACGCGCGCGCATAAACCCGCGAGCAAGCGCGAGCTTCTGCCATTGCCCGAAACTGATTTCCGCGCCTCCGGGCCAAGTGGGACCGAGCTGGGTTTCGAGACCTTGCGCGAGATGCTCGATCACATCCCCCGCGCCGGCGCGACCGACCGCCGCCGTCACCGCGCGACCATCTTCAAGACGCGGCAGATCGCCGAGCCCGACCGTGTGACGTGCCTGAAATTCGAACTTGAAAAAATCTTGAAATGCGCCCGACAACCGCGACCGCCATTTATCCGGCGCGATACGTTGAAGGTCTATTCCATCGACAAGAATTCTTCCGCTGCTGGGAGGATACAGGCCACACAGAAGCTTAACCAGCGTCGTTTTTCCCGCGCCGTTTTCGCCGACGATTGCCACCACGGATCCGGGCCGGAAATGCAGGTTCACGTCCTCAAGCACAATGCGCTCTGCGCCGGGATACGAAAACGAGAGGTGTTCGACGCGGATGCCCTCGCGCAAAGCTTCGGGTGGCGGCTCGGCGGCCTTGGGCACAAGCGATGCGGCGTAATCTTCGAGCCACGCCAGGCGGATAGATCCATCCAGCCAGATGCCGCGCAAGAATCCAATCTCGCCGACTGTCGCGCCAAGATAAGCCGAGAGTCGCGCGCCCGCCGCAAGAACCAGCAGTACTTGCCCGGGTGTCGCTTTCAATACGGACGAGACAAATACGACTGCCGCTACGTAGGTCAGTCCGACGATGCCCCACGCAACCGCGTACCAGGCGCCGCTGCTCCAGCGCGCGGCGGCGACGGGCGCGAAGGAGCGCTCCCACGCAGCGCGGCGCCGTTCCGCCAGACCATTGCCGATTCGCGTTACTCGAACTTCTTTGCCCGGAGATGCCGTCGTCGCCAGATCGAACAGGTGCCGTGCGAGCCGGTTCGCGGCGGCCCCGCGTTCTTCGGCAGTCCGTTCCACTCCCGGCCGCCAAGCGGACGCTAAAACGGCGGGCAACGCGAAGACGGCAAGCAAGGCCAACGCCGGATGAATCGAGACGAGCAACGCTAAAGTCACTCCCAGGCGGAGGAACCACCCGCATGTCGAAAACAGCGACATATACATGTGGTCGAGTACGAACACCTGGTTTCGGAGCACCGAGAGCCGGTCCAGATATTCGGGCCGCTCGTGGTGTTCGATGGTCGCAACGGAAGCCTGCAATTTCGCAACATGCGATTCGAGCGCGATGGTCACGCGGTCGCGAAACCGGCGCTGCACGCGATCGCTGGTGACGCGCAGGAACCAGGTCGCAACCGCGGAAACGCCCAAGCCAATCGACGAAGCGAGCGCCAGACGCCGGTTGTGCCCGAGAACTCCATCGGCGAGAAATTTCAGCCACAGCGCGATCAGGGCATCCGGGACCGCGGAGAGCAGGGAAAAGCCGAACGCCACCGGAAGCAGCAGCGGCTCGGCTTGATAGCCGCGCTTCAGCGCGCGCCACATCGAGGAAAAGGCGGGAGGAAGGCCGTTACTCGAGGACATCCAGCACCGCTCCTTCCTCTTCTTCCTCTCCAAACCGCGATGCCTGCAGATCGAACATCGTTCGATATCGTCCGCCCCTCGCCATCAGCTCGTCATGCGAGCCAAGCTCCACCACTTTTCCATGCTCGAGGACGCAGATGAGGTCGGCATGGCGCACGGTCGAGAAGCGGTGAGAAATCAAAATGGTGGTAGCGTGGCGCGTGGCCGCGAGGATGCGATCGAAAATTTCCGCCTCGCCGCGCACATCCAGTTGCGCCGTGGGTTCATCGAGCAGCACCAACCCTGCGCCGAGCCGCACCGCGCAAAGCGCACGGGCCAGCGCCACCCGCTGCCATTGCCCGCCCGATAGATCCGTGCCCCCGGGATAGCCGCGCGCGAGGACTGTATCCAGATTGGCAAGCCCGGCCGCGCCCGCTTCCTCAAGAGCCGCGCGTATCGCGTCATCCGGGGCGCCTCCCGGAGCCACATTTTCCCGCAACGGCCATTCAAATCGAATGAAATCTTGGAAAACAGCAGTTAGGCGCGAACGCCAGCTATCCACATCCAGCGCCCGCACATCCACCCCGTCGATCTCGATCGCGCCATCCTGCGGATCGTAAAGCCGGCAAAGCAGCTTGGCGATGGTCGTTTTGCCCGCGCCATTAACGCCGACTATCGCCAATGACGAGCCTGCGCGGATCGTCAGGTCGAATCCGGACAGCACTGGCTCGCTTGAGTTCGGATAGCAAAAGGTTACATTGTTGAAGCGGATCTCGCGAGCGGGCATTCCGGCTGCGGATTCGTTGCCGCGCGTCGTTAACCCCCCGCTTGCGTCCATGGCCTCGCCCAGCCGCAAGACCGCGCCCGCGGGAGCGGACGCGCCATCCACAGCCCAGGACAGTCCGCCAAAGGCGAGCGTGCTGGTCGCGATGGCTGCGCTCGCGTACGTTACAAGACGGCCCAGCGGGAGAGTTCCGTCTACTGCGGCAACTCCCAAAGCCCAGAAAACGACTACATTGGCCGTCAGCACGATCAGCAGGCTCCAGATCGCCGGCCGCTCGCGGAGGCGGGTAGCCTTCCAGAGCAGCTCATGCAGCCGCATGCGCCGCGCGCGGAAACGGTCGACCACCCAGTCGGCCAATCCGAACAGCCGCAACTCCTTCGCGGCCGGCGGGTCGACGGCGAGCCGGTACGCGTAATGGGCATGCTGCTGCGCTTCCCTCACCTCCTCGGTATTGCGGTCAAACCAGACGCCACTCTCGCGCAGAAGCCACTGTGTTGCGAGCCATGCGCCGGCGAGCATAACCGGCGCCCACCAGGCAAAGCCAAACAGCACTGCGGCCGCGGCAAGCCCACCCACAAATTCGACCAGCCCGCTAGCGATAAAATCCATCGAGATCGAGATGGGCGGACCGCTGATCCCCAGGTCAAAGTCGCGCGCCATCGCCAGGTCGCGGGCGAATTTCGGATTTTCCAAATGGCCCATGCCCGGCGGTCGGACGCAAATGGCGGTGAGCCGGTCGTACAGCCAGGCCGCCGTGCTGCTGCCAAGGTTCGTTCCAACAGCATGATGGATTGGCGAGAGGACCTGCAAAAGAATGAACACCACGCCAACCATCGCCAGCGGCGCTGTGAGGTTATCGCCGCGCTGCACGGAGCCGACCAGGGCGCCCATGGCAATCGAGAAAAGCGCGGGCAAAAGCCCACGCAGGATCAGAAGCGTCCACCACGCAATTGCAAGCGGGCGGCTAGCTTGCATAAGCACGCCCGCGAATTTCCAATCGTTACGGTTTTGAAGCCGTTCTACTACGCTCGTCATGTCGGTCTACCGAATGTAAAACCCGGTGTTGACGGCGTCAAGAGCGGGCGCATCTTCTACAGCGATGCCGCGAACATCGGCGCGCGGGGGGCCGACGCGCAGCTCGCCTTCAAAATCTTGAAGCTGGTGCGGCGTGCCAACCGCAAGCACTTCAACGCGCCCGTCCTCTAAATTCCGGGCCCATCCACGCACACGCAGATCGCGCGCCACGCGTTGAGCGAAATACCGGTAGCCCACCCCTTGAACCTGGCCTGAAATGTAGTATTTACGCGCGAGCGGCCGCCCCATTTAAAGCAATTTTACCGCGCACAGTAAGTAGGACAAGCTTCAGCTTGTCCACAGTCCAGGGACAAGCTGAAGCTTGTCCGTACCGAAACAACCGGAGCGCTATTCCGTCTAAGATATTGTCTATGCGTTTTCCTTACCTTCTGCTGCTTACCGCCGGCGCCGTCCTGGCGCAGCAAAATCAAGCTCAAATAAACTCGGCCCCGCAGAATCCGGGTTTCGACATAAAGTACATCGACCGCTCGGCCGATCCCTGCGTCGATTTTTACAAATTCTCCTGCGGCGGATGGATTAGCGCGAATCCATTGCCGCCCGATCAATCGCGATGGGGGCGCTTCGACGCGCTCCAGGACCGTAATCGCGCGATTCTGCAAAATGTGCTGGAAACAGCTTCCTCGGACAAGCCCGGCCGCAGTGCCATCGAACAGAAAATCGGCGATTTTTACTATGCCTGCATGGATCTGAAGACGATCGATGCTCGCGGCACGACGCCGCTGAAGGCCGACCTGGACCGCATCGCGGGCATGAAAGATAAGAAGGCGCTGGCTGAAGTTGTGGCCCATATGTTCCGCATGGGCGCGCCGCCATTCTTTTTCTTCTCGTCGGAGCAGGATGCGAAGGACTCGACCAAAGAGATCGCGGGTCTGGATCAGGGCGGACTTGGCTTACCCGATCGCGATTATTACTTTAAGACCGATCAAAAATCCGTCGACTTGCGAAAACAATACATCGAGCACGTGACAAAAATGTTCCAGTTGCTCGGCTCTACGCCCGCGGATGCGGCTAAGAAAGCGCAAGCGGTGATGGCCATTGAAACCGCGCTGGCCGATGGTTCCTTCGATCGCGTCACCCGGCGCGATCCCGAAAAGGTTTATCACAAGATGACCGTAAAGGAACTCTCGGATCTCACTCCGGACTTCGATTGGAGCAGATTTTTTAAGGATGTCGGCGCGCCTTCTCTCCAGAGCCTGGATGTTTCCGTTCCTCCGTTTCAAAAGGCGCTGAATGGAGCCATCCAAAAGACCAGCCTCGACGATCTTAAAACCTACCTCGCCTGGCACTTGGTGCATGCGAGCGTGCCTGTCATGCCCAAGTCGTTCGTCGATGAGAATTTCAATTTTTACGGGAAAACGTTGCTCGGAGCGCAAGAGCAGCGGCCCCGCTGGAAACGCTGCGTCGACCTCACCGACAACCAGTTGCCCGATGCCCTAGGGCGCGCGTTCATCGAGAAAACGCTGGGTCAGGAAGGCAAGGACCGCACCCAAAAAATGGTTGCCGAAATTGAGAAGGCGCTGGAGCAAGACATTCAGGCCGTCGATTGGATGTCGCCCGAGACGAAAAAGCAGGCGCTGCTTAAATTGCAGGCAATCACCAATAAAATCGGCGACAAGGCACACTGGCTGGATTATTCGGGCGTGCGGATGGCGCGTGACGATGCCTACGGCGACTCCGCGCGCGCGAGCGCGTTTGAGCTGGCGAGGCAATTGGGAAAGATCGGCAAGCCTGTCGACAAGACCGACTGGCAGATGAGCCAGCCCACCGTGAACGCCTACTACGACGCGCAGGAAAACGATATTAATTTCCCCGCCGGAATTTTGCAGCCGCCGTTTTGGGACAACAAATTGGATGACGCGGTGAATTACGGCGCAATCGGCGCGGTAATCGGGCATGAGCTGACGCACGGCTTCGACGATCAGGGCCGCCAGTTCGACGCCAAAGGAAATCTGCGCGACTGGTGGACCGAAGCGGATGCCAAAGCTTTTGAAGAACGAGCGGATTGTCTTGTAAAGCAGTATGGCAATTACACGGCCGTCGATGACGTGAAGCTGAACGGCAAGCTGACGCTCGGCGAAAACACCGCGGATAATGGCGGCCTGCGCCTGGCATACATGGCCCTGATGGATTCCTACAAGGGCAAGGAGCCCGCTCCGATGGATGGCCTTACAGCGCAGCAGCGATTTTTCCTCGGCTTCGGCCAGATCTGGTGCGAAAACGAAACACCGGAATCGAAGCGTCAGCTCGCTTTGACCAATCCTCACTCGCTGCCGGAATTCCGCGTCAACGGCGCCGTTTCCAACATGCCCGAATTCGGCAAAGCTTTCGGCTGCAAGCCGGGTCAGGCGATGGCGCCCGCGCAGTCGTGCAGGGTTTGGTAACAGCTTAAAAACCCGGCATCGAAGAGTTCAAGAGCAACGTTACCGGAACCTGAATCCCGCGCGCTTGTGGCGGACAAAATGCCTGCGGGCTGGACATTGCCCTACTGGGTAACGGCGGAGTGTGGCTCTAGATCCAACCATCGGGGCCATCTACTTTGCCGGAACGCGCGCAACAAGCCCGCCCGGATGCCAACCTGTGGCTAGTTGCCGCCGCGGTTATGCTGCCCACATTCATGGAGGTGCTCGATACCTCCATCGCCTCGGTGGCGCTTCCGCACATCGCCGGAAGCTTTTCCGCCACGACGGATCAGGCCACTTGGGTGCTCACCAGTTATCTGGTGGCGAATGCCGTGATCCTGCCGGCCAGTAACTGGTTTTCGCTCCGTTTCGGCCGCCGGAACTTCTTGATCTTCTGCATCCTGGTTTTTACCGCCGCTTCTTTTTTGTGCGGCGCGGCGCTGAGCCTCGGCATGATCCTGTTTGCAAGGGCCGTGCAAGGCGCCGGCGGCGGAGCGCTGCAACCGCTCTCGCAAGCCATTCTGCTCGAAACCTTCCCCATCGAAAAGCGCGGATCCGCCATGGCGGCGTTCGGGTTGGGAGTGGTCGTCGCTCCGGTGCTGGGCCCGACATTAGGAGGCTGGTTGACCGATGAATATTCCTGGCGCTGGGCCTTCTATATCAACATTCCCATCGGAATCTTCGCGGTGTGGATGATCTCGATGTATGTCAAAGACCCGCCATACATCGCGCGGGCACGACCGGGGCCGTTCGACAGCATTGGACTGGGACTGCTCGCGGTTTGGCTCGGAGCGTTGCAGATCATTCTCGACAAAGGCCAGCAGGACGACTGGTTGAACGCCGTTTGGGTCCGTTGGGCCATATTTATCCTGGCCGCGTCGTTGATTGCGTTCCTAATCCGCCAGTTCCGAGCCACGCATCCCATCGTGGACCTCACGATTTTTCGCAACCGTAATTTCGCGGTCGGGGGGCTGCTGATTGCTCTTTTTGGAGCGGTGATCTATGGCATTATCGCCACCCTCCCGCTGTTCTATCAAACTGTGCTGGGATACACGGCCTGGAACGCTGGTTTAGCCGTGAGCCCGCGCGGCATAGGCGCGCTGTTGATGATGCCCATCGTCGGCATTCTCAGCGCCAGACTCGATAACCGCTGGCTGATCATTTCCGGCTTTGCCCTTTTCGCTTTTTCGGCGATGTGGATGGGCCAGCTAACACTTGCCATTTCGCAATGGTCGCTAATCACTCCCATCATTTTGAGCGGCGCGGCCGCGGGGATGGTATTCGTGCCGTTGTCAACGCTGACCGTTGGGACGCTCAAAAACGAGCAGATCGGAAACGCGAGCGGACTCTATAATCTGCTCCGCAATGTAGGAGCGAGTATCGGGATTGCGGTGGTGAATACGCTGGTGGCTCGCCATCAGCAGATCCACCGCGCGGAGCTCGCGCGTAATCTATACAACCGTCCGCTGGTGCGCCAATCTATCGATGCACTTCAGGCAACGATAGCGGCGCGCACCGGGACGCAACAGGCGTCCTCGCGAGCCTATGCCCTCCTGAACCGCAGCTTGGATCAGCAGGCGACGATTTACGCATATGTAGACGTTCTGCGCTATATGGCGCTGATGTGCATCCTATGTTTACCGCTGGTACTGCTTTTCGTGAAGGTGAAGCCGAAGAATGGCGCCATTGCGGCGCATTAATTCAACATTGCCCAGATCTATTTCGCGTCGAGCTTCACCACCAGATACGTGATCTGCTTGCCTGGGTCCAGTTTGAACAAATGCGGCTGCTTGGGTGGAATATGCAGCACATCGCCCGCGGATGTCTTTTTCGTTTCACCGCCGTTAATTGAGGCGCCCCGGATTTCGCCCGTTCCGGTGCTTTTGCCGTCGACCATCGTTCCGCCCACAACCACGTTGGCCTCGCCGGAAATGACGTACACAAAATCGGCCTGCGTCTCATGCGTTTCCGCCTGCCCCGTTCCTTCGCGATGAACGATCAGCACGGTGTGCCCTTCCAGATCCGGAAGACGCTCACTGGACGTGTGGTTTTGATCGACTTTTCCCTGTAACGTTTTTTCATAGTTCTTCAGCTCCGCGGGTGTCCAGACCAGGAATCCGGCCGGGCCCGCGGCAAACAAAGGAGCAGCGGCAAGCAGAATCAGGAGTTTCATGGCGGGAATTCTATCACGCGAGCGCACAGCCGAATAGTTCTGCGCACGTTTGGGATGAAACGGTTCGATAATTCGCCCCTTTCTCAGGGTATTCTGCGCCCGGTCATTGCCTGCCCGCGAATCGACTACCTAGCCTTAACGTCCAATTAAGTGGAGGGAGGAAAAACAATGAAAATACCCCTTGCAGTTATGACAGCCCTGATGGCTGGCACTCTGGTTGCCCAAGCACCGAACCCTTCCGGTACCGGTCAGACCGGCGGCGCGGATCAGAGTGGTTCGGCGCCGGCGCGCAGTCAAAGTCGTTCCACGGCAGCCCAAAGCCGTTCGGAGCGCCGGGCTAATTGGGTGGTTCAAGAGCTAACGAGAGAGCTGAACCTTACCCCCGATCAACAATCGCAGATTAGAGGCATCTTTGCGGACGCGCATAAAAATCAGCAAGCGCTGGAGCCGAAAATTCGGCAAGAGCACTTAGCCTTGAAGAGCGCTGTGAAGAGCGGCAACGACGCGGAAATCGATCGCATATTGGAATCGAATTCGCAGTTAAACACGCAGCTTCTATCCATGCACGTAAAGGCAATGGCTAAGGCTTACAAAGTTTTCACGCCCGAGCAACAAACCAAGTTCGATCAGATGGATCGTAACTGGTTTGGCCTTCGGGGTCATGCCGCGGGAAGTGAAAAACCGAGCGGCGGCGAATAATTTCTCTTACGTTCATACGACCTAACCTCCTTTTTCCGGCGAGCGGAAAACCGCCCGCCGGTCTTTTTTTTTAATGGGGGAGTTTACGGGTATCGAGGAAGGCCACAATCGCGGATGCCTCATCCGGTTTCAGGCTGCTGGCAAATGATGGCATATTGAACGCGCCGTTTAGAATTCGCAGAGTGATCTGCTTCTCGGTGAGTTTATCGGCGACGTAGGTCAAGTCTGGACCGCGCTGCCCGCCGCTGCCGGCAATCGCGTGGCAGTATTGGCACCCTTTTTCAAAAAACAGGCGGGCGCCTTCGGCAATCTGCGGATCTGTGGCTTGTACTACATGGGCCGGCAATTGCGTTGCGCCGAAATCCGGCGACCACGGCGAGCGTTTACCCTGATACCAAAGAACTCCGACGGACATCGCGATAATAACCATGCTCGCCACGGCCCAGGGGCGGCGCGAGGGGGCGCGCTGCCCCTTATTGAATAGCAGCGGAAGGATAAGCAGGCAAAAGCCCGCTAAAACAGGGGCGCCGACAATCACGTAATTTTCAGTGCCCGGCGGCAGTTGCGCGAGCACCGCGAAATACCACAGCAGGTACCAATCGGGCCGCGGATAGGCTTCGATGATCGTCGGATCGGGTGGTTTTGTGAGTAGAGGAGGGCCGATTCGCCAGGCGAGCACCACAACGCACGCTACTACCGCGGCTCCGAACACAACATCCCTCCAGGCGGCGTCCGGCCAAAACGGCACGCCTTCGCGCCGCAGCATGTTTTCGTACCAGGAGCGGTAGGTTCTCGGGTCCACCGGGCGCGAAGAGTCCGGCAGTTCCGAAATGCCGTGCCGGAGCACTAGCGCAAGGTGCAGGCCCACCATCGCGAAAATCACCGCCGGTATAAAGAACACGTGATACGCGAAGAAGCGGCTTAGTGTCGCGCCACCGACCGTTTGCCCTCCCAGAATTAAGCGCGCCAGCCAAGCGCCGATTACCGGCACACGTCCGGCTTGTTCCGCGGCGACGATGGTCGACCAGACTCCGTTCTGGTCCCAGCGAAGCAGTTGTCCGGTAAAACCCATCAGGATCGTGAGTCCCAGCAGCACAACTCCTACAACCCAGTTCAACTCGCGCGGAAATTTATAGGAGCCGGTTAAAAAAGTGCGGATCATGTGGATGCCGACGAGCAGCACCATGGCGGAGGCTCCGAAGTAGTGCATCCCGCGAAGCAGGCGTCCGAGAAACGCCTCGTGCGTGATCCACTGGAGCGATTCGTATGCTTGCCCGGCGCTGGGAACAAACGCAGTGGCCAACGCGATTCCGGTGAAAACCTGAATCAGGAACGCGAACAACGTCGCGCTCCCGAACACATATTTCCAACCCGTGCCCGGCGGCACCGGATGGTTCATGACTGGTCCGATGATTTTGGACGCATCCGTGCGGGCATCGAACCATTCCCAGGCTTTCCGCAGGAATCTCATGGCTCACGTGATGGGAGTGGGGCCGGTGAGAATTTCAACCTGGCCGTCGCGAACGCGCACCGGATAGCGAGTTAACGGCTTGGGCGGCGGTCCCGCCGCGACCGAGCCGTCGTTGTAGTAAACCCCGCCGTGACAGGGGCACATGAAAAGGTCGGCGTTCTCCAGCCATCGCACCGGACACCCGAGGTGTGTGCAGTTCACGGCGAATGCCACGAATTCACCCGACAGTTCCCGGCGCAGCCACGCAGCGGTTTGCGCCGTCACCCCGGCCCATGCAACCGAGGACGCGTCGGCAAACTTCACCTGGACCGTCGCGCCGTTTTTGAATTGCTCTACCGGACCCACGCTGCGCCAGGTCTTCGCCACGGCTTCAAACAGTGGCGCGAGCAGAAACCCCACCACGGGCACGCCGATCAATGCCGCGCCCACGCATCCAAGCCCGATGCTGATGCGGGCCAGCAGCTTCCGCCGGCCGGGAGACGGTACGGCATCGCTCATCTAAGCAGATCTCCAATCCAGCCTATTAGCGCAATCGCGCTAAATACACCGCCCACGATGGTGACCGCCATATTTGTGACCGGCCCGAGCAACATGATGGTCATCCCCAGCGCCAGCATCGCGGGCCAGTAGGTCGGGCTTGCCAGCCGTTCCGGCAATGCCCGGTTCCACCCTTCACGGAGTTCTTCGGGACGTTTTTCGTCTTCCATCACGCCTCCGCGGACGCGCGATGCTCCTCGCCGTACCAGCGAGCGAACATGGCCATGATGGCAGTCAAATAAATGAGACAGCAAGGCACCCACATCAGCAGGCCGCCGATCTGCTGGTCCACTGCCGGAGATATCCCCCACTGCTCCCGAATGAGCGGCAGAATGCCATACGCGTCGTGCGAATGCGCGTAACCGCCGTAAACAGGTGGCGCGAAGGTGATGAATATCCCCATCACCGTACAAGCCAGACACGATGCGAACAGATACGCCGCCGCATCCGGCACGGCCGGCAGACGCACAGGCGCCGGCCCGAGCACCGGCCACCAGTAGAGCGTACCGGCAATCAGCAGCGAAATTGGTTCGACGATATGCAGCACTGGAGTCCGCATCGCAATATGAAAAACAGCCGGCACATGCCAAAATGCCATCGTTCCGATCCCCATAATCCACGCAACCCAGGGCTTGTGGGGCAGGTTGCCAAACCTGCGGCGGGTTGCCAACCCGCCTGGCCGCGCGCAGAGCAACAGCGCTGGCACAATCAAAAGCAACAATATATGCCTAGCCATATGACCGCTGAACAGGTATCCATCAGCCAGCACCCCGAACGGCGAAACAAACGCGAGCAAAATGAGCAAAACGCCCAGCACCCACAACAAAGCCCGCCGCCAATCGCGAAACCCCTCAGCCGTGAAATATGCGCCAGCAAGCGCACCGCACGCAAAAGTAATCCAGGTATTCCAATGCCACGCCGAAGCGAAAAATGCTCCTGTGCTCATAACCAGACGGTCAGATAAATGAGGCTGAAGATAAAAATCCAGACTGCGTCGACGAAGTGCCAGTACATCGAAATCGCGGCGACACCCGATATTTCGCTTCGTCCGAAGCTACGCACGAACGCCATGATGAAAAGAGCGATCAAGGCGACCAACCCGCACACGACGTGAAAGCCATGAAAACCGGTCAGAGTGAAAAACGTCGCGGCGAAGAGATTCCGCTCCGGGACCACGGTCCGGGAGATCAAGCCCGCATACTCCAGGGCTTGACCGGCCATAAAAGCAGTCCCGAGTAGAATCGTGGCGCCCAACCATACCCGAAACGCAGTTGCCTGCGCCGATGCCAGGCGCCGCTCGGCCATCCACATCGTTCCGCTGCTCGCCAATAAGCAGACCGTAAAGACCAGCGTCCTCGCGGGATCCAGGCTGTTTGCCGCATTCGGGCCGGTTACGGTCGCGCCCGAATAATAAATGTACGCGATTATCAAGAAAGCGAAAAAGACCGCTTCGGATGCGATGAACACCGCGACCGCCAGTTTGGCGGTATCGAATCGTCTCATACCTGTGATCTCTCGGGATGCGCCAGATCCCATAACGGCCTGCGCCCGCGCACCGGAGGGACCAGATCGAAATTGTGTTCAGGAGGCGGGGAAGTCGTCGCCCATTCGAGCGTCCAGGCGTTCCAAGGGTTATCTCCGGCGATGGGGCCCGACCGCAGACTGCCGGCAATGTTGGCAAGCAGCACCACTACCGAGAGACCCAAGACAAAAGCTCCGATTGTCGAGATCATGTTCATAACCGCCCACCCGGGGCGATCGGGATAGGTATAAACGCGCCGCGGCATTCCATCGAGCCCCAAAATGTGCTGGACGAAGAAAGTCAGGTGGAAACCCACGAACATCAACCAAAAGTGCAGCCGCCCCCACGACTCGGAAAGCATGCGGCCGCTCATCTTCGGAAACCAATAGTAAATGCCTGCCATGACCGCAAATAGCGTTCCGCCGAAAAGTACGTAGTGCATGTGCGCGACGACGTAATAGCTGTCCGTGGTTTGCCAATCGAGGGGAAAGGCAGCGAACGTGACGCCCGTCAGTCCTCCGATGGTGAACGAGAACAAAAACGCGAGCGCGAACAGCATGGACGTGGTGAGGCGAATCGATCCGCCCCACATGGTGGCGATCCAATTGAAGATCTTGACGCCGGTGGGAACCGCAATCAGCAGGCTGGACGCGCCGAAGGTGTAGTCCCACGGATGACCCAGCCCCACGACGAACATATGGTGCGCCCAAACGCCAAGGCTTAACAGTGCGATGGCGACAGTTGACGCGGCCACAAATCCGTAACCGAATATGGGCTTGCGGGAGAATACCGGAACCACCTCCGAGATGATCCCGAATGCCGGCAAAACCATAATATAGACCTCGGGATGTCCAAATGACCAGAAGTAATGCTGCCACAAGACCGGATCTCCGCCGCCCAATTCATTGAAAAAGTGGGCGTTCAACTGGCGATCGATCAGCAGCATCGCCAGCGACGCGTTCAACGCCGGAAGCGCCGCGATGATCAGAAAAGAATTTACGAAAACCATCCAGACAAAAAGCGGAAGCCGGCGAAACGTCATCCCGTTCGTGCGCAGATTTACTATCGTCACGATCAGGTTAATGGCGGTCGCGATCGTGCCGGCGCCGATGCCGAGCAGCGAAAGCGCCCAATAGTCGACCCCGCTCCGCGTCGAGAAAGCTTTTCCGCTTAGCGGCGTGTAGCTGAACCAACCCGCATCCGGCGCGTGGCCGGAAAGGAAGCTCAAATACAGCAGAATTCCGCCAAACACAAATACCCAGAAGCTAAAAGCATTCAGCCGTGGCAGGGCCATATCGCGAGCGCCGATCATCAGCGGCGTGAAGTAATTCGCCAGGCCAAGCAGTAGGGGAACGACCACCAGGAAGATCATCGTCGTCCCATGCATCGTGAATACCTGGTTGTAAGCATCCGGACTGAGAAATGTGTTGCCGGGCCAAGCGAGCTGAAGCCGCATCAGTAAAGCTTCCAGGCCTCCCACGACGAAGAAGATCAAGGTTGCGAACAGGTACATCAGCCCGATGCGTTTATGATCGACAGTTGTGACCCATTCAAGCCGCCGGCTCTGAAGTGCTGGATGAGCAGCCGTCCCCTCGATCAGACCAGGAGCGATCGGGACATCGCTCATTGCAGCGTCTCCAAGAAAGCGGTCATTTGAGATAAATCCGTCTCGGAGAGCTTTAGATCGGGCATATACGAGCCCGGCTTGATCGCGTTTGGATCCCGAAGCCAGTCCTTAAGATTCGCGGGCGTGTTTTGGAGCCGTTCGCCGGCCAGCATCTGCCGGCTCGCCACGTGCGTAAGGTCCGGCGCAAACTGCTGCTGCGAATTGATCCCGCTAATGTTGTGGCAGTTCGCGCACGTAAGCTGAACGAAAAGCATCCGGCCTTGCTTCGCTTCCGTCGTCACCGGCTCTTCCGCGGGCGCGAACTGTTGCGCCAGCCATGACGCGTAGGAGTCCGCGTCCTGAGCGACCACGCGGAACAACATCCACGCGTGTTGCGTTCCGCAGTATTCCGCGCATGCGCCAAAATATGCATCCGCGTGATCTGCCCGCAGCCAAATGAAATTCTGCCGGCCGGGCACGGCATCGATTTTCCGGGTCAACCGGGGCGCCCAGAAATCGTGAATCACGTCGGCTGTATCCACTTCCAACAGAATCTCCCGTCCAACCGGAATATGCATTTCGTTCGCGGTAACGATATTCGCCGAGGGGTAACGGAACTCCCACCACCACTGGTGGCCCGTGGCTACGATGTCGGGGGCGCGCCGGACGGGGCGGTCCACGGCGCGGGCGGTCACAATGCTGAGCGCGAATAGGACTGCGACCAATACCAGCGGGACGGCGGTCCAGGCAATCTCCAGCCTTTTGTTTCCGGTGCGCTGATCGGGCTCGCCGCCATCGCGCCGTCTGAAGCGCGCCAGGATGTAAGCGAGCGCGACGGTGACTACGGCCATGATAAACACGCAAATCCACATGGATGCTTTCCATAGCCATAGCAGCCAGGCTGCTTCGGGTGATGCGGGATCGAACACGCTGAGGTGCATTAAAAGCCCTGGGTTCAGGCCGGTCTTGGGTATGGGATTGCGTATCTCCCCAAAATAGAGCCGGGCGGACCGGTTAACGTTTCGCCGCTGGGACTTGGCCGTTCAAGGGCATGGCCTGAGAAAGTGTCAGAGTAGACTGAGAGATATGGGGCGCAGTCCGAACTATGTACTTTGGAGGTAAGCAGTGGGCCGCAAATGCCTAGCCCTGCTCATCGCGACGACGGTATCTGCCGCCGCGCTCGCGCAAGGGCAAAACACACATGCACCGCGGCCGAGTCCCGAGGACCCGGTGAAGGTAGAAGCCCCCAGGGTGACGCCCGGTCTGGACCTTAATGTCGCCGGGAATGTCGCCGGGGCTGCGGTCGAGCCGAACACTTACGTAATAGGACCGTTGGATCTCCTTTATGTTAAGGTCTTTCGCGATTCAGACTTCTCCGGACAATATTTCGTTCGCACAGACGGCAAGATCACACTGCCGCTGATTGGGGATATACAGGCTTCTGGACTTACTCCGGTGGCCTTGGCCGGCCAGGTCAAAATGGCGCTTTCGGAATACATCATCAAACCCGACGTGAACGTGATGGTTTACCAGGTGAACAGCAAGACCTATACCGTCGCCGGAGAAGTGAACCGGCCGGGCCGTTTTCCTCTGCTGATCACGATACGCGCGTTCGACGCCATTAACGAGGCCGGCGGCTTTAAAGACTTCGCGAATAAAACCGATATCACGATCATTCGCGGCAATCAGCGGCTGAAATTTAATTATGAGGATGTTCGGAAGGGGAAGAAGCTCGCACAAAACATTGAGCTTCAGAACGGCGATACGGTTTTGGTACGGTAGAAGCCGATCCCGCAGACCAACGAATGCAAATAACGGACGGCTTTAGCGTGCCCAGGAGACCGCTGGATGTCGAAGACTATATCGACATCATGCGCCGCCATAGGGGCTGGATTTTTGGTCCATTTTTGTTGACGCTCGTCATCAGCGTCGTCGGCGTTTATCTTTGGCCCGATAGCTATGTTTCACAAGCGACTGTAAAGGTTCAGCCGCAGCAGGTTCCTCAGAACATGGTGCAGTCGGCCGTGAATCAGGCCATGACGGACCGCATCAGCTCCATGTCGCAGACCATCCTGAGCCGCGCTACGCTTACAACGATCATCAACAACTTCGGTTTGTATCCGCGCGAGCGGAGGAGCATGCCGATTGAAGACGTGATCGAAAACATGAAAAAGAAGATCGAAATTCTTCCGGTCGCGAATGTCGGCGGGCCCGGGCGGGAAGTCCCCGCCTTTGCCATTCAGTTCTCCTATGAAAACCGGTTCCTGGCCCAGAAGATCGTCCAGGACCTGGTGACGCGATTTATCGATGAAAATATTCGCAGCCGGGGAAATGCGACCTTCCTGACCGCGCAGTTCATGAAGGATGAGGCTGACGAGGCTAAGAAAAAATTGGACGATGTCGAAAGCCGCCTCGCCGAATTCCGCGTGCGGAACAACGGCCGGCTGCCGGATCAAGCCGACGCCAATAGCAGACAATTGCAATCCTTGGAAGCCTCGTCCACATATCTTGCGAACTCCATTTCCCGGGCCACGCAAGAAAAGCTCCAGATGGAAGGCGGCCTGAATATTTTGAAGACCGAACTAGCCGACGCCGCCAAGCAGCCTCAGCAGGTAACGGTACAGAAACGGAGCGAAAAACTCGACGAGATCGACCGGGAGATCGAGGGTTGGCAGAACCAGCTTACGGTATTGCGTCAGAAATTCCGAGACAGTTATCCCGACGTTCAAAGCGCGCTTCAACGGCTGAGCGCCGCCCAGCAGAAACGCGAAGCCCTTCTGAAACAGGATTCCGAGGATACGAAAAAGGCCGTGGCCTCTGCCGCTCCCCTGGACACCCAAGCACAAAAGGACGTCCGGGACTTGAACGGCGCCATCCTGCGAACTCAAAGCCAGATTTCCGGTAAAGACGTTGAGATTCAGGAATACTCAAAACAGCTCAAAGAAGTCAACGATCGCATTAAGGTTTACCAATCGCGGCTTGAAGTGGTGCCGATCGGCGAAAAGCAATATGGCGACCTGCTGCGCGATCGCGATTTGGCCAAGGGAACTTACGAGGATCTCCAAACCAAGCTGTCGAAGGCGGAAATCGCTAAGGAAATGGAGGACCGCAAGCAGGGTGAGGTTCTGGAACCGCTCGATCCGGCTTCGCTTCCCGCCACGCCGACCGAGCCTCGGCGCCCCATGATCATTTCGCTTGGCGCCGGTATTGGACTTCTGTTGGGCCTTGCATTAGCGGCCGCTCGTGAAATGAAGGACACGTCGCTGAAGAACTTGAAGGATGTGCGCGCCTACACGCAGATGACAATCTTGGGGAGCGTCCCGCTGCTCGAAAACGACCTTGTAGTGCGCCGCCGCCGGCGCTTGGCCTGGCTTGGCTGGACGACTGCGTGCCTTGCGGCAGTCATCGTGATCTCGGCAAGCATCGTGTATTACAACGTAACGAGGGGTTGATCCGAATGAGCCGCGTATATGATGCACTCCGTCGGGCCGAGCAAGCGGGCGCGGCGTTCACGTCCGCTGCACCCGTTGCCGCGGTGTCCGCGAACGCCGCCGTCCTCGAACCGGGGCTGAAGCTCGAAGGTCTGCTTGAACAGGTACAAGAAGTCCCCTTCCGCGGCACGACCCCTTCACTGATGGTCGACTTGTCCCGCCCGCACGATCCGCCCATGGAGGAGTTCCGAACCTTGCGCACGCGTCTGAATCATATGCAGACGCTTCAGCCGATTCATTCGGTGGTGATCACGAGTCCGTCTCCGGCCGAAGGCAAATCGCTTTCGGCGATCAATCTGGCTCTGGCGCAATCGCACTTGGCGGGTAATGCGACCTTGCTCGCCGACTTCGATTTTCGCCGTCCGATCATTCACACGATGTTCGGCATAGACCGCAGTCCGGGCATTACGGATTACCTGATGGGCAAGGCCGCGCTCCCGCAAATTATCAAAAAGATCGCCGGGACCACGCTTTACGTTATGCCCGCGGGCGAGGCGGTGATTAACCCCCTCGAGCTGCTGAACCTTGTTGAAGTCAAAACTCTGCTCGGTCATCTTCCTAAGGTTTTCAACTGGATTATTCTCGACAGTCCGCCGCTTCTGTTCGCGGCCGATGCGAACCTGCTATCCACGCTGTGTCACGGTACGCTGCTGGTTGTCCGCATTGGTCATACCACTATCGATTCGGTCACGCGCGCGATGCAATCGCTGTGCAACAACAACGTGATCGGCACCATCGTGAACGGCGCGCGCCGCGGTGAGCTATATAGTAAGTACACGTACTATCATTCGTACTATTACGCGGGCCAACCGGCCTCTAAATCGAAGGCGCCCGCGGTCACGGAGCCGGCCGAGGACGAACCAGCCCAATAACTCATGCCAGAAACACTTCCTGTTACGGAAGAAATTACAGGGCCGCGCGTATCGGCGGTAATCGTGTCGTTTAACCAGGCAGCGCAGTTGCGCCGTTCCATCGCGGCGCTTGAGAACTCGAGCGGCCGGGAGCGCCTGGAGATTGTCGTAGTCGACTGCGGCAGCCAGGATGAAAGCCCCAAGCTGGACGCGGAGTTCCCCGCCGTCAACATGCTACGCCTTCCGCATCACTTCGGAGCCGTGAAGGCCATGAACATCGCCATCCGCACAGCCAAGGCGGACCTGGTCTTTTTCCTGTCTCCCAACGTCGAAGTGCAGCCGGACACCATAACGAAATTGGCAGGTCTGCTTGAACAAGAGTCGGATCTAAGTGGAGCGTGTCCGTTGCTGGTGGACCCGGAAGGAAAGCCCGTCTCCGATGCGAGGCCCCTTCCAACCTCCGGGAACCTTTACCCCGCGCCCCAAGAACTGGATCTAAACCAGGAATCCATCGCAATCCAGTATCCCGGTTTGGATGCGCTGCTCGTGAGAAAACAGTTTATCCGGGGGATGAATTATTTCGACGGCCGCTACGGCGATTCTTGGGCGGATGCCGATCTGGCCATGCAAATCCGCCGTGCGGGGAAAAAGATCCGCCTATATCCGGGGATTCGCGCGACTGTTCATCCGTCCCCCAACGCGCTACAAGGCGACCCCCTAGCCGAAGCCGACCGAATTCTCGGCGCCGCCGCTTATCTCGGCAAGTACTACGGCTTTCTCTCCGGCCTCAGCTTCCGTCTGATCGCCATCCTGAAAACACTGGGCCGCTTCGATTTCCGCCTGCTCGGTTACCTGATCAGCGGGCAGAAGCTGGATGGGTCGCAGGCGGGATAGCTACGATTTTTTCTGCTTCGCGAGCGGCGCCCCTGGAAGCCCCTGCGGAAGATTAGGATGTGGCGCTAATCTCCACTGCCCGCCGCGCGGACACCGCTCGTCCGCGCCAGATAGGCCTCGATGAACACCGTCACCTGCCGCGCCACGATCGGGTTCGGAGCCGGGATACAGAATTCGTGATCGGCGATCGAGAACTCGATCGGTCCGAATTCGGACGGAGCGTGATCCTTTTCGAATATGTATACCAGCCGCAGCCCCGCGCGAGTGTCCTCGATTACTGAAAAACGCACCGCATCGGCCGCGCTATCAACCGGAAAACGCTCGCAGCGTCCACGCGCATAGCCGCAATTGCACAACTCTTGCTGATGCTGCTCCGGCGGCGTGTGAGGCTCGCCCGGCTGAGCCAGGCAGACGCCCTGGAACGCAGCGCCGAGCGGCAGTCGAGGCGCATGCGTCCCCGGACCGGTTTCGAGCTTGCCTTCGGGCAGGAAATACGGGCAGGCCACAGCGTTATCCTAGCAGTTTGTCTTCTCCTCGCATCGAAATTTTAAAACAACTGCTCGCGCAGAATCCGTCGAGCTCTTTCGCCCGCTACGGATTGGCCATGGAATACGTCAACTCCGGCAACCTTGAACAAGCGATCACCGAGTTCGAAATCATCCTCGCAGCCGACCCAGCTTACTCGGCCGCGTATTTCCATGGCGGCCAGACGCTCGAAAAATTGGGCCGCCTGGATGAGGCCAGGGATTTTTACCGCCGCGGCGTTGCAGCCACAAACGACCCGCACGCTCGCTCCGAAATGCAAGCGGCGCTCGATATACTAGGGGACTAGAGGCCGTATTTGCTTCGCCTTGTATCGATTGTTACCGCTGCGCTAGCCGCCGCTGCTCCGGCATTCCCGCAGCCGCGCCAGAATGGGCCTTCCGGCCAGTTGGACGGCAACATCACTCTTTTCACGATTCTGGCGGCCGCGAACGCCTCCGGCTACGACGCCGATCTCAACTCGCCCACGAATAGCCCAGTCCGCAAAATCGTGCGCGACTATATCGCGGGAATGAAGCTTCAATCGCTTCCGCCCATTCAGCGCCTATTACGCGATCATCGTCCCGCCGATCCCAATGCCGAGCTAGGCCAATATATTTCGTTTGCTCTGTTTTCGAAAGGACCGCCGGAATTTAAGCCCGTGCGCCCCGATATCGGCTGGCCTCCCGATGCCGGCGGTCTGTTCGAGCTGCCTCCACTACTCGCCGCTTTCTATGAGGAAGCGAAAATCGCGGAACTGTGGGAAAAGCTTCAATCCAATTACGAAAGCGCCATCGCGCAATACACCGAACCGGTCTCGCGAGCTGTTCTCGAAGTGAATTCCTACCTGCGCAACCCCACCAGCGGCTATCTAGGCAGCCGGTTCAACGTGTATGTCGATCTGCTGGGCGCGCCCAACCAGGTGCAAACACGCAATTACATCGACGATTCCTACGTCGTGGTCACGCCCGCGGCTGAATTGCCGTTGCAGGACATCCGGCATGCCTATCTGCATTATCTCGCGGATCCGCTGGGCATTAAGTTTTCCGAAGACCTCAAGAAGAAATCCGCGCTGGGCGACTACGCTCTCGGCTCGCCACTGATTTCCGACATGTACAAGAAGGATTTCGTGCGGCTGGCAACGGAATGCTTCATTAAAGCGGTGGAGAGCAGGATTGCCCGCAAGCCCGCCCTGGTGGACCAAGCCCTGCGCGAGGGTTTCGTCCTGACGCCCGCATTCGCCGAGTTGCTGGTGGGTTACGAGCAGCAAGAGCAAGCCATGCGCCTTTACTTCCCCGACATGGTGGCGATGATCGATCTGAAGCGCGAAGAGCAGCGCCTGGATCATGTCGAGTTCGTCTCCAAGCCGGCTGAGCGCACCATTCAGGTAACCTCCGTGGTAACCCCGGCCGAGCCTGTGCTGAGCGGCGCCGCCAAGACGCTCGCCGAAGCCGAGAAGGCCTACACGGATCGCGATTTGGAGCGCGCTAAAGCCACATATTTACGCGTTCTGAAGGAGAGCGATCAAAATCCCGTGCATGCAAAGGCGTATTATGGTTTAGCACGGATCGCGGTGCTTCAGCGCGACCCGGAAACGGGTGACCGTTTCTTCCGCAAGGTGCTGGAGCTGGACCCCGATGCTTCGACGAAGGCGTGGAGCCTGCTGTATTTAGGAAGGCTCGCAGATTCGCAGAAGGACCGGGAAGAGGCGCAGGAGTTTTACCGGCAAGCGCTGGCCGTGCCAGGCGCGCCGGATTCGGTTCGCGAGGCCGCGGAAAAAGGCCTCCAGGAAGCGTTTACTAATAAACAATAGTCTTGAGGAGTCGAGAAATGAAGAGATTCGTTCAGCTGGTGATTTTACTTGCAGCCGCGGCATCGCTGGCTGTTGCTCAGCAGCCGCCGCAGTCGCAAATCAAAGCCACCAAGGGCGGGCCATCGAAACAGGAAGTCGATGGCTTCAACGCGATCATAAAGGCCCAAACGCCCGACGACAAAATCAAAGCGGTTGACGAATTTGTGACTAAGTTTGCCGACTCGCAATATAAAGGCATAGCGCTGTATGATGCCGCGGAAGCCGCCGACTCAAAAGGTGACTACAGCAAGGCCATCATCTATGCCAAGGAGGCGCTGAAAGCCGACCCGACCAACTTTGACGCCAAGCTTCTGATTGCGGGCGAGACGGCGCAGCATACTCGCGAAAACGATCTTGATAAGGCGGACAAGCTCGCCGAAGCCGACAAGTACGCCAAAGAAGCTCTCGAAGAGATCCCCAACGCAGCCAAGCCGCAGCCGCAAATCCAGGATGCGCAGTGGGAGCAGTACAAGAAAAACGCCACGGCCCGCGCGCACCTCGATTTAGGGTTGATTGCGATGGCGCAAAAGAAGACCGCGCAGGAGGTGGAGGAGTTCAAGACAGCGGTGGATATGATGAACCCTCCGGACCAGGTTGCGATGGCGCGGCTGGCCAATGCCTATAACGACCTTGGCAAACCCGACGATGCGCTGGCTGTGCTGGATAAGCTGCTGGCGATGAACGATCTGATTCCTCAAGTCAAGAATTTCGCCCAGCAGGAGAAGGCGCGCGCGGAGAAGGCCAAGGGAGGGAAATGAGGGTATACTCGGTAGCTCGGCACAATGTCCCACGCGAGCTCTGAGTTGAGCCGTCTCGAAGAGCGGCTGCAGCACGTCTTTCGCGATCGCGAATTGCTGGAACGCGCGTTAACTCACAAATCTCATATCTACGAGAAATCGCCGACAGGCTTGGTGACGGGTGATAACGAACAGTTAGAATTCCTCGGCGACTCGATCCTGGGCTTTATCGTCAGTGAAGCTCTGGTACGCCTTTACCCGGCCTACCCGGAAGGCCGGCTTTCAAAGCTCAAAGGGCACTTGGTTAGCGCGGTTTGGCTCCATCAGGTGGCGCAACAGGTCGGGCTTGGGGATTTCCTGGTGCTTGGGCGCGGCGAAGAGATGAGCGGAGGCCGCGGAAAGCGAACTTTGCTTTCCGACGCGGCCGAGGCATTAATTGCCGCGCTTTACATAGACGGCGGCATCGAAGCCGCGCGGCGCTTCATCGACGCTTGGGTGATTGGCCCGGCTCTGGCCGCGCACACAGGCGAAGAATCGCCCGTCACCGATTTCAAGAGCGCGTTGCAGGAGGTTGCGCAATCGCGAAAGCTGACGCCGCCGCGCTATGTGGTCGTGGGCGAGGACGGTCCCGAGCATGTGAAGGTCTTCACGGTCGAGGTCCGGATGGGCAAGGACCTTACCTGCCGCGCCTCCGGGCCATCGAAAAAGAGCGCCGGACAAAAGGCGGCGCAGTTGCTGCTGGAGCGGCTAAATCAGGAGGCTGCGGCAGAGGCGCCGGTGCCGGCCGGGGAAATCGGCGGGATCTCCTTTGACTGAGATTAGGGTCAACCCTATCCGATCACGTGCGGATTGTGTCCGAAGCCCTAAACCGGAAACGAAGCCTCTCGCTCACCATGATCCGCCGTTTGCATCAGGGCCTTGGCATCCCCGCCGGATGTGGTGATCCGCCCTTCGCGCGGCAGTAAAGCGGCGTAAACCTCGAAGCGTCGCCCCATCCATCAACCGCTATACTAATAGTGCTCCCCCGGGATTGGATTGAACTCCCGATGTCCGCCCCGTTTGTTCACCTGCATTGCCATACAGATTACTCGCTGCTGGACGGCGCGTGCGAGATTTCGCAGTTAATGGATTTGGCCGCCGAGCAGAAGATGCCGGCGATCGCCATGACCGATCACGGCAACTTGTTCGGGGCGGTCGAGTTCTACAACGGCGCAAAGGCCCGCGGCATCCATCCTGTGATCGGCTGCGAAGTTTACGTCGCGCAGCAGGGGCACACCGTAAAAAGCGACACCAACCGGTACAATCACCTCGTTCTCTTATGCGAGAACCAGGAAGGCTACCGCAATCTGATTCAGCTCGTTACCACGGGTTTTCTGGACGGCTTCTATTACAAGCCCCGCATCGATAAAGATCTGCTTGCGCGGCATTCCAAAGGGCTCATCGCATTATCGGCATGCCTGCGCGGCGACATAAATGAGACGCTGCTTGCGAACCGCTACGACGAGGCCAAGCGGCTGGCCTATCAGTACAGCGATATGTTCGGCTCGAAGAATTTCTTTCTGGAAGTACAGGACCACGGGCTCGAGCCGGATTCACGCGTGCTGCCCATGCTCGGGCGGCTATCGGCTGAAACCGGCATTCCGCTGGTGGCCACGAACGACGCCCATTATCTCCGCAAGGCGGACGCGCGAGCGCATGAAATTCTGCTCTGTGTTCAGACCGGAAAGAAACTTTCCGACACGGACCGGATGCGTTTTGAGCAGCCCGCCTTCTATCTGAAATCTCGCGACGAAATGATGGCGATCTTCGGCGAGATCGAAGAGGCGCTCGACCGCACCTGGGATATCGCGCAGCGGTGCCGGCTTAAGCTTGACCCCGTAAACGAGCCCTTTCCGAAATTTCCAATTCCCGAGGGACACACGCTCGACACTTTCTTCGAATACGCCGCGCGGGAAGGTTTCGAGAAGCGCCGTCCGCGGCTGGAGGCCATGGCCGCGCAACGCCAGCTTAAGCACGCCCTTCCTGAATACTCCGAGCGCCTGGATCGCGAAATAAAAATGATCCAGCAGATGAACTTCTCGGGTTATTTCCTCATCGTTTGGGACTTCATCCGCTTCGCCAAGCAGCGCGGCATTCCCGTTGGTCCCGGCCGCGGTTCCGCTACCGGAAGTCTGGTGAGCTGGGCGATGGAAATCACCGACATCGATCCGCTCCAATACGGTTTGATCTTCGAACGCTTCCTCAATCCCGAGCGCGTCAGCATGCCCGACATCGATATCGATTTCTGTACGCGCGGGCGCGGCGAAGTGATCCAGTATGTAACCGAAAAATACGGCCGCGAACAGGTCGCGCAGATCATTACGTTCGGCACCCTGGGAGCCCGCACGGCGCTTAAGGATGTGGGCCGTGTGCTCGATATGACTTTCGCGGACATGGACAAGATCACCAAGCTGATCCCCAACATGCCGCTGAACATTAAGCTCGCCGAAGCACGGAAAATGGAGCCGCAGATCGACGACCTTGCCGCCAAGGAGCCGCGCATCAAGGAGGTGCTGGAGGTAGCCAACCGGCTGGAGGGTGTGGCCCGAAACGCCGGCATGCACGCGGCGGGAGTGGTGATCGCGCCCGTGCCGCTGAAGGAGCTCGTTCCGCTTTACAAAACAAATAAGGACGAAATTGTTACCCAGTACGACATGGTGGGCTTGGAAAAACTCGGCCTCCTAAAGATGGATTTTCTTGGGCTGACGACGCTCACCATCATCGACGACACGCTGGAATTAATCGAGCGCGGGGGCCGCGAGAAACTGCGCATCGAGGACTTGCCGCTCGACGATCCCCAGACGTATCAGTCCGTATTCTGCAAAGGCCTGACCAGCGGCATCTTTCAATTCGAATCCGCCGGCATGCGCGATATTTTGCGGCGGTACCAGCCGGACCGGCTGGACGACCTCATCGCTTTGAATGCCCTGTACCGGCCTGGTCCCATGGACATGATCGACGACTTCATCGACCGCAAGCACGGGCGCAAGGAAGTCACTTACGATTTCCCTGAGTTGAAGGACATTCTCGAAGAATCCTTCGGCGTGATCGTGTATCAAGAGCAGGTGATGCAGATCTCCAGCCGTCTGGCTGGATACTCACTTGGCGACGCCGACCTGCTACGCCGCGCGATGGGCAAGAAGAAAGTTGAAGAGATGGCCAAGCAGCGCGAGCGGTTCATCGAAGGCGCCAAAGCGCGGGGACATCAGCAGCGCAAAGTGGAAAAGATCTTCGATCAAATGGCGAAGTTCGCAGGCTACGGGTTCAATAAGTCCCACTCCGCGGCGTACGCGTATCTGGCTTTCGTCATAGCGTATTTGAAGACGCATTACCCGCTCGAGTTCATGTCCGCGCTGCTCACTTCGGAAACCGGCAACACCGCGAAAGTGGTCAAGTACACCAATGAATGCCGCGAAATGAATATCCGCGTGTTGGCGCCGGATGTGAACTCATCGGATTTCAACTTCACTCCGGTATATGGGGGGGCGGATTCCGGCATCCGTTTCGGACTGGGCGCAATTAAAAATGTCGGCCCCAACGCGGTGGAATCCATCGTCATGGCGCGCGCTTCCGGCGGACCGTTTACATCGCTTTACGATTTTTGCGAGCGTGTCGACCTGGGCGCCGTGAACCGCCGCCTGATTGAGAGCTTCATTAAAGCCGGAGCTATGGATGGACTCGGCGGAACGCGTTCGCAGCAATTTGCCGCGCTAGATAACGCCATGGAGAATGGCGCTCGCGCCTGGCGCGACCGCGCAAACGGCCAATCGGGCCTGTTTGCGGCGCTAGCGGCGGAAATGCCCGCGACCGATCACCCGCTGCCGAAAGTCCCCGACTGGACCGGACACGAAAAGATCGCCGGGGAAAAGGAGATGCTGGGCTTCTACATCACCGGGCATCCGCTGGACCAATATATGGACAAGGTTCGGGAACTCGCGACCCATCAAACGTCCGCTCTGGAAGGCCTCGCCAAGAACACCGAAGTGGCGCTGTGCGGAATCCTGACCGGAATTCAGCGCAGGCGAAACAAAGAAGGCAAACTGTGGGCTGCGCTTCAAGTGGAGGACCTGGAAGGCGCGATAGAAGCGATGGTCTTTTCGACGCAATATGAGCGGCTGCTAAGCTCCCTGGTCGAAGATAAAGCCATTCTGGTGCGCGGCTTGGTGCTCCCCGAAGAAAACGCGCCGCCGAAGGTATCGATCCAGGACATCGTCCCGCTCGAGAATGCGCGCGTCAATCTGCCCTCGTTAATTTCCATTCGCGTGCCGCTCAACGGAGCGCCCGAAACCGGCCGCGCCACGGCTCTCCACGATCTATTCGAGCGGAAGCCCGGATCTACGGAAGTCCGGCTCCGACTCGAAAAAAGCCGCGACTTTTCGGTGATTCTGGATCTGAGCGCGAAAGTGCGGCCGGATAAAGAATTCTGCGCGGAACTAGCGCGCATCTGCGGAAAAGAAGCGCTGGAGATTTTGGCGCAGTAATTCTTTCCCGCGAAATGCCCGCTCCCCGGTAAGCATCTACAGGATGCGATGCCCCAACCGGCCAATGAAGGCGCGATTCCGCGCAGACCCTTCGGACAGCATACCGATATCCAAATCTCCGCGCTCGGCTTAGGCGGCCATCATATCGGCGATGCCCAGGATGAGCAGACCGCGGTCGATATTATGCACGGCGCCATCGATGCGGGCGTGAACTTCTTCGATAACTGCTGGGAATATCATCGCGGCAAGACCGAGGATTGGATGGGCGCCGCGCTCAAGGGCCGGCGCGACCGGGTTTTCCTGATGACGAAGGTCTGCACCCACGGCCGCGATAAAAGTCTCGCGATGACCATGCTCGAAGAATCGCTGCACCGGTTGCAGACCGATCATCTGGACCTTTGGCAAATTCACGGCGTGGCGTTCGATAACGATCCCGACTTGTTCATACGCCCAAACGGCGCAGCGGAAGCTTTGGCGCAAGCGAAAAAACAGGGCAAGGTCCGGTTTGTCGGATTCACCGGCCACAAAGATCCTTCCATTCATTTGAAGATGCTCGGCACCGGATTTCCGTTTGATTCCGTGCAAATGCCGCTCAACGCCTTCGATGCCAATTTCCATAGCTTTGAAGCGCAAGTGCTGCCGGAGCTGAACCGGCGCGGCATCGCGGTGCTGGGGATGAAGCCGTTGAATGGAACCGGCGATGCCATTAAAAAAGGCGTGCTCTCAGCGGAGCAGGCGCTAAGGTATGCGATGAGCCTGCCGGTGACCACCACGATTACCGGAATGGAAAAGCCCGAAGTGCTGGAGCAAAATCTGCGCATAGCGCGCGGGTTTCAACCTATGAAGCCCGAGGAAATGCAGGCCTTGCGCGATCGCCTTCGGCCCGCCGCCGACGATGGCCGCTTCGAATTGTATAAGTTGTCGCTCAAATTCGACAATCCGGAAGCGCGGTTGAGCCACAATTTCCCCCTGGACATGCAGCAAAAAGAAGTCAAGGAGATGATTAAAGCAACCGAGAATACCGGCTGGCCGTTCCCGGACATCGGTCAGCCGTAGCACGCAGGAGGGCGCATGAGCAGCGACATTTCGCGGCGCGGGTTTATTTATGGTTCTACCCTGGCGATAGGAGAGGCGCTGATGGCCCAGCAGGGCGGAAACATTCCGATGCGGCCGCTGGGAAAAACCGGCATTCAGGTCTCCGCGATCGGTGTGGGCGGCTATCATCTCGGCTCTGCGCAAAGCCTTGCCGAAGCGAAGCGGATCGTGGACGAGGCCATCGACGGCGGCATTAACTTCTTCGATAATGCCTGGGATTATCACATGGGCAAGAGCGAGGAGTGGCTGGGCCAGGCATTGCATGGAAAGCGCGACAAAGTTGTGCTGATGACGAAGGTTTGCACCCACGGACGCAGCAAACAGGTTGCCATGACGATGCTGGAAGATTCGTTGCGACGGCTTCAGACCGATCACTTAGATGTCTGGCAGATTCATGAAGTGATCTATGAGAATGACCCCGACCTGATCTTCGCTCCGAATGGCGCAATTGAGGCGCTGAGCCAGGCGAAGCAGCAAGGCAAAGTGCGATTGGTGGGATTTACCGGCCATAAGGACCCCGCCATTCATTTGAAAATGCTTTCGCACAATTATCCTTTCGATACCGTGCAGATGCCGCTGAATTGCCTGGACGCCAGCTTCCGCAGCTTCGAAACGCACGTGTTGCCGGAGCTAAATCGCCGCGGCATCGCGCCGCTTGGGATGAAAAGTCTAGGAGGCAGCGGCGAAATCGTGACGCACGGAGCGGCGGCAGTAGAGGCCGCCTTGCGTTATGCGATGAGTTTGCCCGTCGCAACGACGATCTCCGGAATGAACTCGGTCGCGGTGCTGCGGCAGAATTTGACCATCGCTCAGGGCTTCAAACCGATGACCGCTTCCGAGATGCAAGCGCTGCGTGAAGAAGGTCGCGCGCTAGCCGGGGACGGGCGCTTCGAACTGTACAAAACCACGAAGAAATACGACGGGGATGTCGGCCGCGAGCAGCATGGGTTTCCTTCGGCTCAGGAGTTGCCCGCGTAAGGTCTACGGATGAACGAACACACCGCCATTAGAGCAGCATCCGCGCTGAATGCCCTTGCGGGGATTTGGCTCTTCGTCTCGCCATGGTGCTACGGCGGTTACAAATCGCCGGCCGCCTGGAATAGCTGGATCGTAGGAATCGTGATCGTATTGTTCTCCGCAATTCGGATCGCCGCGCCGGCCGGCACGCGAGCTGCGAGCGTTTTGAACCTCCTTCTGGGCGCTTATATTTTCGCGTCGCCCTGGATTTTCGGCTATTCCGGAATGATGGGGCTGTTTGTGAACAGCCTGTGCGTCGGCGCGATTGTGTTCGTGCTCAGCGCCGCGGCGGCTTCAATAGGGATTTGGGAGACCTATCCGCAGCTCGGCCGTACCTCCTGAACCGCGACCGGCTAGTAGTACTTGGAGATGTTGGCGTACAGCCCGCTGTGGGGCAGGCTTCAGCCAGGCTTCAGCCTGCGGCGGGCTTCAGCCCGCCCGAGCGGTAACGCGAAGCTCAGCAATTAAGCACTAAGCCGCAGTCTCCAACCACGCCTCCACCGCAAACTCATCCGTAGCTATCGAATGCAGCTTCACATTCTTCACCCGGATTGCGTCCTTGCGCCGGCGGCGGCCCACTCCCCCCGCCACGGGAAGCGACTGTAACCCGCCCAGAATCTTCGCCGCGTAATAAAAATAAATCTTGTCCGCGAAGCCCGATTCGAGCACGGACCAGTTCACTTTGCTGCCGGCCTCAATCATCAGGGACAGGTATTTCTCCCGCGCGAGTAGCTCTAATACACCCGGAAGGCTGACCCGCCCATCCCTTCGCTCGCGGACCTCCACGCGGACTCCCATGGCCTCCAATTTTCTGCGCCGGTCCGCCGAAGCCGCGGATGTCGTCACCACCAGCACATCGCCGCGGCAGGACGTCGCAAGGCGCGATTCAGGCGGCAGGCGCAACTGTGAATCGAGCACGATCCGCAGCAGCGGGCGGCTGCGTTCTTCACCCGTGCGATCCGTAAGCCGGCAATCATCCGCCAGGACGGTGCCGATGCCCGTGAGGATTGCATCGGAGCGGTGCCGCAATATCTGCACATGCGCGCGCGCTTGCTCGCTGGTGATCCATTCTGTAATCCGGCCAGGAGCCAGATCGTCTTCGGGAGCGCCGATTTTTCCGTCCAACGTAAGAGCTGCTTTGAGCGTCACCAGTGGACGGCCTGTGGTCATGAAATGTATGAACGGCTCGTTCAATTCGGCCGCATGCTGCGCCGCGCTGCAATCCATTTCGACGGACACGCCGGCCTCGCGCAAGCGCGCAAATCCCCGGCCGCGCACTTCGGGGTTAGGGTCCTCCATTGCCGCAACCACCTTCCGAATCCCCGCCGCCACCATCGCATCGGCGCAGGGACCGGTCCGGCCCTGATGCGAACACGGCTCGAGCGTTATATATAGGGTCGCGTCCCGAGCGCGCGGCCCGGCTTCCTCACTCGCCAGAACCTCGGCGTGTTTGACCCCAGCATAGGTATGAAATCCGCGGCCAACCACTTCGCCATCGCGCACGATCACCGCGCCCACAGCGGGGTTCGGGGAAGTGCGCCCCAGGCCGCGAGCCGCAAGCTGCAGCGCTTCTTCCATGTAGCGATCCATATCGATTAATCAAAAATCGAGGCGACGAAAGTTTCGGGGTCGAACGGCAGCAAATCGTCGATCTGCTCTCCCACACCCACGTAACGTATCGGGAGGTTCAATTCGCGCGAAATTGCGACCACCACACCGCCTTTCGCAGTGCCGTCGAGCTTTGTAAGAATGATCCCCGTAACCGCGGACGTTTCGGTGAACTTGCGGGCCTGTTCGAGGCCGTTCTGGCCAGTGGTGGCTTCCAGAACCAGCAGTACCTCGTGCGGCGATCCTGGAATCACGCGCTCCGCCGTGCGGCGCATCTTGTCAAGCTCGGCCATCAGGTTGGTCTTCGTGTGCAAACGGCCGGCGGTATCCACAATCACGAAGTCCGTTTTCCGGGCCTTTCCGGCTTGCAGGGCATCGAAAAGCACCGCGCTTGGGTCCGAGCCGGGCTGCTGACGGATCACATCCGCGCCTGTTCGCTGCGCCCAAACTTCCAACTGTTCGATGGCCGCGGCCCGAAACGTATCGGCGGCGCAGAGCAAAACCGTACTGCCTTCGGCTTGCAAACGTCGCGTCAGTTTTCCAATCGAAGTAGTCTTGCCGGTTCCATTCACACCCACCACCATAATTACGGTTGGCGGAATATCGGCGCGGTATACCGGTCGCTCCGTAGCTTGAAGGATTTCGAGCAGGTACTGCCGGATCAGGTTCTTGAGTTCGCTTTGGTCGCCGGCGAGATGGCGTTCCATTCGCTGCCGGATGCGTTCCAGGATTTCGGCGGTGGTCGCCGTGCCGATATCGGCGGTAATGAGCGCGTATTCCAGTTCGTCCAGTACGCCGGCATCGATCTCCTTGCGCCCGACGAACGCGTCTTCGATTTTTTCCATTAGCCCCGCGCGCGTCTTCTGGACTCCGGCCTTCAGGCGGTCAAGGAGGCTGGATTTGGAGGTCAGCATCGGAGGAATGAATCTCAATTCTAAAACAGCCCGCGGGCGCAGCCTGCGTGATACTATGTTGACGGCGCGTCAGGACGCCACCGTGTCCGCGGAAAGGACTGCGTCCTCCTGATGTCAGTGAATCGTAAAGTTCTTGGATGAACTCTTTTCGGCCCGAGCGAGCGGACACCGGGCAATAACGGAAGGAGCTCATTGTGCATCAACCGTCATCTGAACGCGAATTCCGAGGAATTCGCTTCCCCACTCGCACGCTCCGCGACCACCCGGATCTCGGCCAGCTAAAGCGCCAGGCTAAGGAACTGCTCAGTGCCTTTCTCGCGGGCGAACCTGCAGCCGTTGCGGAGGTAAACAGCCATTACCGTGCCGCGGATCCCGCCACCTTTGCTCTACATGAGGCGCAACTAGTCCTTTCACGAGCCTACGGCTTTGAAAGCTGGCCCAAGCTGAAAGCATTCGTCGAAGGCGTCACGGCCCAACGTCTGGTGGAAGCCGTACGCGCGGACGCCATCGCACAAGTAAAAACGATGCTGAACGTTCGTCCCGAACTCGCGAATACGTGGAACCACAATTATCAACTACTCCATTACGCTGTTTTCAACCGCTCTTCGGAGATGGTGAAATTGCTGATGCAGCATGGCGCAAACGCCCGGAGCGGAGTTTACCCTCACAACGATGCCACCGCGCCGCTTACCATCGCCGTCGAGCGCGGCTATGACGAGATCGCCGCGATTATCCGCGAGGAAGAGCAGCGCCGGCGGCACGCGAAGAGCATCACACGTGCGGAGGAGCCCGCTGTTCGCGAACTAATCGGCGCGATTCAATCGAGAGAGTATGGTCGCGCCATGGCGTTGATCGATGCACATCCTTCGCTGCTGAATCAAAAGTTCCATGAAAACTGGACGCCGCTCGATTTGGCGACAAGGCGCTGGATATATCCAAGCGGGGCCTTGCGTGGCGATTTCGAGCCGTTTGCCGCCGCGCTGCTTCACCGCGGCGCTGCGAAAACCGCACGCGCCGCCGTGGCCTTGGGCGACGCGGATTGGATCCGCGCCCGGCATGCAGAGGGTGCGCTTCCCGGTCCTCTGGCCTCCGCCGGCGGATTGCTAGTTGTGGCGGTGATGTACGACCAGCCGGAGATGCTCGCCCTGCTGCTCGACCTGGGGCTCGATCCCGACGAACGAGTGCGCTTGGAGGGGGATGAGACCGAGTACACCTGGGGTTTTCCGCTGTGGGAATGCGCGGCTACCGGCAAGCACGCAATGGCGGAGATGCTGCTAAAGCGCGGCGCCGACCCGAATGGAATGGTCTATGCAAGCGGAACGCCCGTGCATCAGGCGTACGGCCAACGCGATGGCAGGATGATCGAACTGCTCGAGCGCTACGGAGGCGTGGCGAAACCCGACTGGATGGCGCTCTATCGTTTGACCGATCGTGCCAGGCAATTGCTGGAGGGCGCGGACGAGGAACTCGCATGGGAAATGTTGGGCGGCGCGGCGTGCGGCGGCGATCCTGAGATTGTCCGGTTGGCGCTGGAGAAAGTGCATCTCTCGCGCGACAACCCGAAATGGTTCACCGCGCTGGAGGTGCCACTAAGATTCTGGAACCACGGCGCCGGACATTGGTGTCATCCCGAATGGGACCGAAGCACATACCTGGACTGCTTCAAACTGATCCTCGATCGTTGCGACCCTAATCTGCGCGGCCGCGAGCCGGACAAAGGCCAGTCCGGGTTGACTATCCTGCACATCGTGACAGGCGGACGCGGCGCCATGACCTCCGAGGAACAAGTGGCGTTCGCAGCCCCGCTTCTCGATGCGGGCGCCCGGCTCGATATCCGGGACAACATTCTTAAGAGCACTCCGCTAGGTTGGGCTTGCCGTTGGGGCCGTTTGGAGCTAGTCCGGCTCTTCCTGGCGCGTGGCGCCGATCCCCTGGAGGCGGACGCGGAGCCGTGGGCGACTCCGCGCGCATGGGCGGAGAAGAAAGGGCACGAAGATGTGCTCGCGGTTTTGAGCCTTGCGGTGTTAAAGGGAGGCACGCAATGAAATCGCTGCCTACCCGCACTCTTCCAAAAAATCCGGACCTCGACCAACTTCGCCGCCAGGCCAAGGAGCTTCTGGACGGCTTTCGCCGGAGCGAGTCCGCCGCCCTTTCGGAAATCGCTGCGCATTATCGAGGCGCCGATCCGGCGAAGTTTGCACTGCACGACGCACAACTTGTCATCGCCCGCGCCTATGGCTTCGATAGTTGGCCCAAGCTCAAGGCCTACGTGGATGGCGTGACAGTCGCCAAGCTCGCGGAGGCGGTTCAAGCCAACGATCTCGACCGGGTGAGCAGCATGCTCGAGGTCCGCCCGGAACTCGTGAACATGGAGTCCGAAGCCAATGAGCATGTGCCGATCCACTACGCCGTATATAACCAGTCGCGCGAGATGGTGCGGCTATTAATGCAGCATGGAGCCAACGCGCGCAAAGGAATCTGGCCCAATCGCGACGCGACCGGCGCCTTCACCATAGCGAAGGACCGCGGCTATGACGAACTCGTCGCAATCATGCGCGAGGAGGAGGGCCGGCGTCCGGTGCCTCCCGAGGAGTACAACCCCAACGCGTGGCCGCCGGAAGGAGTTCAGGCAGCCTCGGATGAGGACAGCATGATCGCCTTCCTGCAAGCCAATCCCGAGTACATTAATGTGCCGTACTACTTGATGGTGCCGTTGCATGTCGCGGCCGCGCGGCTTTGGGACCGTCTCCTGGTTTGGCTTTTAGATCACGGCGCGGATGTGAATCTTCGCGACAGGAATGGGCCT
Source organism: Bryobacterales bacterium (assembly GCA_019261985.1). Lineage (GTDB taxonomy): Bacteria > Acidobacteriota > Terriglobia > Bryobacterales > Bryobacteraceae > Palsa-187. Next base: position 65,691 of record JAFAQY010000084.1, read on the forward strand.
TCGCCGCTCGAGCTTGTGGGCCACCTGGCCGATCCTGCGGATCCACGCGTCGCAGCCTGCGCAAAGATCCTGCTCAGCCGCGGCGCGGAGATGACTGCACGCGCGGCCATCGCAAACGGAGATGCACAGTGGATTCGGGCGCGGCATGCCGAGGGCAAGCTCGTGAACCGGCTCCCGTCGATGCAGGGGCCCCGCGGCCTGCTTGAGGTAGCGGTGCACCATCGCCGGCCCGACATGGTCGAACTGTTGCTCGATTTGGGTTTCAATCCCGACGAACCTCTGCAATTAGGCGACTCCCAGCAATACACGACAGGCGGTCCGCTGCGCGAGTGTATTGAAACCGGGCAGACCACCATGGCCCACTTGCTCCTGGAGCGCGGCGCGAAGCTAAATCCGCATTTCGCGGTCGCTCTCGGAATGGGCGACTGGCTCCGGGCGCAACACGCCGCCGGCTCCCTGGATGCCGAACATCTGATCATGACGGCTGTCCACCACAACCGTGCGGAGATCTTGGAACTGCTGCTTGAGCTGGGTTTTGATCCGGATGATCGCACGCGGGTAGGCTACGAGGAAGTCGTGTACTCCTATGGAGCGCCGCTGCGCGAATGCGCCAATCGAGGCAATTTAGAGATAGCGAAGATCCTGCTGGACCATGGCGCCAATCCCAACACGGCCGTCTATGCCGCTTCATCGGCGCTAGGCAACGCCTATGGCAACAAGCATTGGGAGATGGTCAAGCTGCTGGAGAGCCACGGCGCTGGTTTAAGCGCCGCCGAGGTCGGGTATGTGCGCCAAACGGAAATTGCGAGGAAGATGCTGGCCGGCGAAGTCGATGGGCGGATTGAGGTTGGCACGGGTTTCAACACATCGACCTTAGCGGAGACGCTTCTGTGGAGCGGCGCCAGCGGCGGCGATCCCGAAATCGTGCGGATGTCTTTAGAGAAAGTTGGCTGGCCCCGCCATGATGCGAGATGGTTCTGGATTCTATGGCGGCCGTTGCCGGGGCATGCCCCGTGGGCCAAGGAAGATCGCGAACGGTATATCGAATGCTTCCGGCTGATTCTGGCCCGCTGTCATGCAAATCTTCGCGCCGAGCATTATGGACAAACGATGCTCCACGAGGTGATCGCCCGCGACCATGAAGATAAGGCTGTGCTAGCGCGCATCCTTTTAGAGGCAGGCGCTCGAACCGATGTCCGCGACGATCTGCTCAAAAGCACTCCGCTGGGCTGGGCGTGCCGTTGGGGCCGCATCGAATCCGTAAAGCTGCTGTTGTCGCTAGGCGCCGATGCAATCGAGCCCGATGCGGAGCCATGGGCCACGCCCCGAGCGTGGGCAGAAAAGATGGGCCACGAGCAAGTACTATCGCTTCTCCACTAATCGGGGTGGAGCGGGCTTGAGCCCGCAACGGGTGCTTCCAGCACCCGAGGTCCGGCGCATACAATCCATCGAAGTGAAATCCATCCGAACCGCCGCTTCGGTACAGCACCTTCTGAGTGGCCGCTAGCTTCAGTATCAGCAGATTGGCGCAGCCCGCGGTGGGGCAGGCTTCAGCCTGCGGCGGGCTTCAGCCCGCCCGAGCGGTTCTGCAATTTACCCCCACAACCCGCGGACCTCCCTACTCGCTCCCCGGTGCTACCATTGGCGAAGCGAATGAGCACCGACTGGATCCGCACGCATTGCCTCTCGCTTCCTCACACTACGGAGCAAATGCAGTGGGGCGACGACCTGGTGTTCAAAATCGGCGGAAAGATGTACGCTGTCATGCCGCTGATCCCCATGCCGGTGAAGCTAGCCTTCAAATGCACTCCGGAGGACTTTTCTGAACTCACGGAACGGCCCGGCGTAATTCCCGCGCCATACATTGCCCGCGCGCAGTGGGTGGCGCTGGAATCGCTCGATGCTCTTCCACGCGCCGAGATACAAAGACTGCTGAGCAAGTCATACGAGCTGGTTTTTGCAAAGCTCACCAAGAAACTTCAAGCCGAGCTGCAGCGGCCGGCGTCAACACCCCCGAAGAAGGCCAAGGCGCGCGCCTAGCGGCCGCTGATGAAAAGGGTTTTGCTCATCACCGACGGCTCGTGTCTCGGAAACCCGGGGCCGGGCGGGTGGGCATGTATTCTGCGCTTCGGCGCCGTGAAGAAGGAGCTATTCGGCTACGACCCGCACACCACGAATAACCGCATGGAGCTGATGGCCCCGATACAAGGCCTGCTCGCGCTGAAGGACCGGTGCGAAGTGGAGATCACAACCGACTCCGAGTACGTGCGCCAAGGAATTACGGTCTGGATCGTGCACTGGAAGCGCCGCCAATGGTGGAAGAAGAACCGGCCCGTCCGCAATGCCGATTTGTGGATCGAACTGGATGAGCTGGTGCAGAAACACCAGACACAGTGGGCATGGACCAGGGGGCATGCGGATCACGACGATAATAACCGCTGCGATTGGCTGGCGCAGAACGCGGCCCGTACACAGACCAGCTCATGGTCCGATAACCGCCCGCATCACAAGCTGACTCACGATCTGGGAGCCGGGTACCTACCCCCAAAACCGCAGCGCGGCTTGTTCGACAACCTTGAGCTTATCGAGGTCGAGGACTCCGCCGATCCCGGGTAAAGGCCAAATCCTATCCTGGTCTGCTTGTCTGCTGCGCTCAGTTCTCCCCGATAGGAACGCGAACAGAGCCGGCGAGACCGGTGACGCGGTCCTGCAGGATTACGCGAAGCTGGCCGCGTAAGTTCCCCGCCGCAAATGGGCGCTGAATTACGTAGCCATCGCGAAGCGACGTCTTTAGCCGGTCTTCCGTCAAACTCAACTTGATCTCCTCAAAGGTTCCGTTCGGCCGTTTTTTCGGCGGATACTGCGTAGCTATTGCGACCAGCGCAACCCAACGGTCCTTCTCCCGCTCAAAATGGAACTCACTCAAATTGACGTTTAAATGGAGAAGATATTCGCCGGGCTTAGCGGGATTCGGTTGGGCCACCGCGGCTAACCAAAGCCCGGCCGCCTCCAGCGGACTCGCGAAGGTCTCATTTATGGATACCTGCCGCTGCTTATCGGCCGGCAGCGTGGCTTCGGACGCGATGTATCCCGTGCGGTGCCGAAGCTCCACACCCGGTCGATCGACCACTACTTTGAGTGAATGATAGCTGCCATCGAGCTTCGCGCCAGACGGATAGAATCCGAGCGAATAAGTGATCTCCGAATCCTGCATCGCAGATTGAATCGCGCTGGAAATATCGCCGAGCGCGTACTGCGCGAATCCTCCGGTTTTGCCCGCGAATAAGTTCATGGTGTCGATGCCGGGTGCTGTAAGCGCGCCAGCCGTAAGCGGCCGCGGATCGATCGGATAAACGGCCACGTTCGCGTCGTTTAACACGCGCGTGGCTACTTCGATCTTCCCGCCGAATTCGCGCGTTTCGATCTGCGTCGAAAGATTGCGGTGGCCGGTATAGGTGTAGATAGCCGGAAACGCCGCTGTGATCCAAACCAGTTTTTTTCGCCCGGGCATGCCCGCGAGATGTTTTGAAATTAGCGTCATTGCGTAAGCCGTGATGTTGGCCCGGTTCAGCATCGCATGGTCCGTCATTTCCGCGGCGGTGTTTTGCGTCATTGCATCCGTCAATGCATTGCCGGTAACCGGCAGATCGCTGACCAGATCCGGAGCCCCTTCATCCACCGATTGTTGCGCGCCGGCGCGGCTCGCGGCTTTCATCAGCCGGTCTTTGTCGCTCGTGAAATCCTGAACGATTTGCAAGGTTTTATTGAGCTCGTAAACTGCCACCCGTTCTTTGGAAGCCGGGCTTTGAAGATATTTCAAAAGAGCGAGGGTTCCATTGGCTTGATCCTCAGGCGCGGTGTTCAATCGATCCAGCAGGACCACGGTTGCCCCCCGCGGCTCTTCGCCCTGAGCGTCGAGGCGATTCGTAACCACACCGGGCGGAAGCAGATATCGGGCCACCGTTTCATTCGGTCCCGATCTGACGCTGAACAGGGCGATTTTCCGCGGCTTGCCGTCATCGAACACAGTGAAGTCGCTTGCCTTAAGGCCACTCACCGGGCCGCTTTTCGACCGCACAACGACGTCCACTTCCACCAGGCGAGTGTTGACGCGCGCCAATGGTTCGTCCTGCGCGTTCGCGGTCAGGCATAGCAGCAGAGATGCGAGCACACGACCCAAGTGGTTCCGATCTTATCAAACCCGGCTAGCGGCGATCACTACGTCTTCAACACTCGGATTCGTTAGCACGGCGACGTTTTCGCCGCGCGGAGCCCAGATCCTCGGATCGGTCGAAACAAAAATCGCAACCACGGGCGTTCCCACTGCCGCCGCCAAATGGGAAATCCCGGAGTCGTTGCCGATATACACGCGCGCTCGGGAAAGCCAGCACGCCAGTTCGTAAAGGTCGTCGATGCGAACCGCCTCTTCCAGCGCCTCCTCGGGCCCGGCGCACCAATATACCGGCGTTCGTAAAGCCTTCGCCACGGCGCGGAAATTTTCCATCGGCCAGCGTTTCTTCGAACTGCTCGCAAACGGGTGAATAACGGCGAAGCCTTCGCGAGGCGCCGGAGGAACGGGAATGCGCGGGATGCCTTCGGCTGGCGGCGGAACAGCGGGAAAGAAAGTAAACGGAAGGCGCCGCACCGCTTCCCGAAATTCCTGACGATTCGCGCCGTACCAGGAGTAGATCGAGTCGAAAGTATCCAACACCGGAACCTTTGCATGATCGACGACACCGACCAATTCGATTCCCGTATCTGCAATTGCCAGCGTCTTGTCCGCGAACCGGATCAGCGGCAGAGTCTCGCGAGGCGCCCAAACTTCCGTATACTCGGCCGTCGCCGCCTCAAGCGCGGGCAGCGAAAGAATTATGTCTCCGATTGCGCCGGGCCTTATAAGCAGACGGGTCACTGTTAGACTATACCGAGAAAGGACTTTCCACTTTGCGAAACAGAATCATCGGTTGGACGTTGACCGCCGCGGCGGCGGCCGCCGCGATTTTCCTTTCCATGCCGGTTTCCGCGCAATTCCCCGCCGAAAGCACGATTCCGAAAGCAAAGCGGCGGCCTCGTCCTATCGCAAAGGCTTCCACCGCCCCCGCGCCGCGCACAAAAGACGGCAAAGTGGATCTTTCGGGCGCATGGGGTTATGCAGGCTACACCTCGGACATCGCCAAAGATTATGATGTCGGCGAACTACCGATGACGCCGTACGGCGAAAAGCTTTTCAAAGAGCGGCAGGCGAATCAAGGCGTGGAAGATCCCGAGGCTCGCTGTCTTCCTACGGGCGTGCCGCGCCGCGACCCTTATCCGATGAAGATCGTGCAGACGCCGGATTTGCTCATTATCCTTTTCGAAGGCAACCTCCATAGCTTTCGGCAGATCTTTCTGGACGGGCGCAGTCATCCCAAGGACTTGGAGCCCACCTGGTGGGGAGATTCGATTGGACATTGGGAGGGCAACGACGTGCTCGTCGTCGACACCATCGGCTTCAACGGAAAAACCTGGCTGGATTTGGCCGGGCACGGCTCCTCCGACCAGCTTCACGTAACTGAGCGCTATTCGCGGCCGGACATGGGCCACTTGAAGAACGAGATCACCATTGAAGATCCTGTCTACTACTCGCGGCCTTGGAAAGTGACGCAAATCACTCCTCAATTGGCTGGCGATCTGCTCGAATACATCTGCACCGAAAACGAGCGCGACTCCAGACACCTGGACATCATTAACGAGCAGCTTAAGAACAAAAAGTAGCCCTCGAATTTCCGGTCAGGCCGTTAACTGAAGCGCTGGCGTTCCGGCCGGTAACAAGCCGCCGAATGCGGCGCCCGGGGACGGTGCCCGGTTTCCATGGCGGCGAAGGATTCTTAATAAAGCCCAGGCGCATTTCGGGTCGTAATCTGCGCCGGATCCGGCAAGGATTACGTCCGCCGCCGTTTCTGCGCTGAAGGCAGGACGATAAGATCGATGCGTGGTCATCGCATCGAACGCATCCGCTACGCGGATAACCCGCGCAGCCAATGGAATAACTTCGCCCGCGAGACCGTAAGGATATCCCGTTCCGTTATAATTTTCGTGATGCAGTTCCACCGCGTCGAGTATGCTTTCAAATCCGTGCGCGCGTTCCAGGATCCGCCGGCCGATTTGAGGATGCAGCTTAATCAGCCCGAATTCTTCGGCTGTCAGAGGTCCCGGTTTCAGCAACACGGCATCGGGAATTCCGATTTTGCCGACATCGTGCAGCCACGCCGCCAGCCGAATAGTTTCCGTCTCAGCCAGCGGAACATCGATCTCGCGCGCAATCGCCTCGGCATATTCCGCAACTCTGAGGCTATGACCCGCTGTGTACCCATCGCGCGCGTCCAATGCCTCCGCTAAGGCTTCGGCCAGCCCGAAGCTTGGATTCAGGATCACTTCCGCAACCTCTCTCCAGCTAGGCTACGCACAACCGAACGCGGCGGCTTGTTGCAGAATCCTTTTCGATGCCGCTGCGTCCTGTGCGTTCCTAAAACAAAGATCGGCTACTGCGTGCCACGGCTTTAGGAAAAGACGCCTTCTAAAATCACCTATCTTTCAAACCATCGGGAAAATAGGAATTAGAACGCAGTACCAGTGCGATGGTTCGGGGTTAGTACTACGGCCCCCGTAAAGTTTCTACTTGCGGGCGCCGCGCTGCGGGTTCTTGAGCTTCGATTGACGTATTTTGCGCGACTTGCGCTTCGGCTTGCTGATGATGAACGTGCCGCTACCCTGGTACTCGGCTTTGTACAGTTTTTCGTCTGCCATTTCCATCATTCTAACAGCGTGTGGAACAGCGTGCCGCGAATGGTGCATGGTACGCTGTCGTTTTCATGTTCCGGCGCATTCTGCTGGTCGCCGTATTCGCCTCGGCCGCGCTAGCGCAATCCGTCAACGCTCTCTTCAATCAGGTCAATCCGATCCTGGAGGACCTCTCCAAAATCACGGGCTGGAAAGTCGAGCACACCGTACCCGCTCAAATCCTCCCCAAAACCAGCTTCCGAAAATATATGGAAGATCGCCTGAAAGACAGCAACCCGCGCGAAATCCATGCCGAAGAACTGACGCTGAAGATGTTCGGTCTGGTGCCGCGCGATTTTAACCTGGCAGGCGAAACCGTGGATCTGATGAGCGAACAGGCAGCGGCATTTTACGATTATCAGAAAAAACGGCTGTTTGTTCTCGACTCCACTCCCGATGGCGACGAACAGCGCATGGCCCTGGTCCACGAGCTCGCGCATGCTCTTGCAGACCAGCATCATCCGCTCGGCAAATATATGAAGCAAGGCGATCCGGACGATGACGCTTCCACAGCCCGGCAGGCCGTCATGGAAGGTCAAGCGAACTGGCTGACGTGGGCGTACATCGCCGTGCATGCGGGCGGCAAGCCCGAAATCCCGCCCCGGCTGCTGGATGAGATCGCGGCGTCCGCGGGGGCGAACGGGCCGGATTTTCCCGTTTACACCAATGCGCCCCTCTATATTCGCGAATCGCTGGTATTTCCATATAACCAGGGGACGCGATTTCAAGACGCTGTCTTCCATCAGTTCGGCAAAGAAGGCTTTGACGAAGTTTTTCTGCACCCGCCCCAGAGCACGCAACAGATCATTCACCCCGACGGGTACTTCGCGCGCCGCGCGCCGTCCATTCCCGATCCACCCGCGCTAGAGCCGTTGCTCGGCAAGGAGGCCAAGCAGTTCCATATCCTGACAGACGGAGCTCTGGGCGAGTTCGATTTTTCCGCATTGCTGCGGCAGTATGTGGGGGAGCGTGAAGGCCGCGAAGCAGCCGCGCATGTGCTCGGCGGGTCCTTCCGTCTTTATCAGAATAAGAAAGACAAACACGCGATTTTAGCCTACGCTTCGCGCTGGGACTCTCCCGAGGCAGCCAAAACCTATTTCGAACTTTACCGCCGCGTGCTTAAAGGCAAGTGGCAGAACATGGATATTTCCAGCGACACCGGATCCATCCTGGCCGGCAACGGCGACAATGGCCGTTTTGAGGTACGTTTGATAGGATCTTCCGTCGAATCCTACGAGGGCATGAGGTAGACTATTAGTGCTATGAAGCTCCTGACCAGGTTCGCCATTTTTGCCGCGCTCGGTGTTTCCGCCTTCGCTTCGGGCGCTGTGCCCCGCCACGCCCCGGAATTCGATTTCGTGGACGCAAGCGGCAAGCACACCCTCCTATCGAGCTACAAGGGCAAGGTGGTGCTGATTCAGTTCTTGCTGACAACCTGCCCTCATTGTCAGGCTATGTCGCAGATGCTGACGAAGCTGCAGAGCGAGCTCGGCCCGCGCGGTTTCCAAGCTGTAGGCGTCGTCTATAACGATCCCGAGCCGGGCGGAAAGTACTCCAAAGCCGATATGGCAAAGGACTACCAGGCCGGTTATTCGAATAACGGCAAAGAGCGCATGCCTTTCGGCGCGCCTCTGAATTTCCCGATCTTCTACGCTCCCATGCAGACGATGCGCAACTTTATGGAGGCGTCCGTCATGGATCGCCTCATGTTCCCGCATGTTGTCATCGTTGATAAAAAGGGCGAGATAGTGAATGAGAGCAAGATGGAGGGTTCCGCGGAACTTCAGAGTGAGGCTTCTCTCCGGGAACTGATCGATAAGCTGCTCAAAGAAGGCGGCGCGCCGGCATCGTCGAAGGCTGCCCCTAAAAAAGCTGCGGCTGTCGCGACGACGACAAAGTAACTGACTATTTCGCGCCGCCCGGGTTCAGCAAGTTTGCGCTCCCGCGAAAGGAAAGGCGCGCCGGGCTCCGGCACAGCAGCCAAGCGTGAACTCATGCGGCGCATGGAACGGATCGAGAGCCTGCCGCTCTATCCTAGCGCGCTTTTGCTGACCACCATCGACCGGTTCCTCGCGTCGCGGATCGCTGCCCGAGTTGTAGCGGCTAAAGGAAAACCATGGAACCGAATCTCAATCACGAACGCGGCAGGCGCACGCATTGCTGGACATGCTGCCAGCGGAGAAACTGAACGCCGTGCGAAGCTGGCTCGAAGTGATGGTGGAACCGTTGGCGCGGTCGGTGCCCTCGCTGCTGTGGAAGAGGAAGAGATCACGCCCGAAACGGCCGCCGCGCTCGACCCCGCACGTGCTTCACTCGCTCGCGGCGAGGGCATCCCGCATGAAGAGATCCTCCGCGAGTTCGGACTGAAGCAGTGAGCGAGGAAGCCGCGCCGATGTCCGCGCGATCGAACGCGAGACCGCGATGCAGATTCTCCACTGCGTCGACCGGTACCGGGCCAACCGCATCGGCGACGCGAACACGCTCAAGCCGCCGCGGACTGGCTTCCGCCTCGGCTGTGGCGATTACCGGGTGTTCTTCGATCTCAAGGACGAGAATACCGTCGAGATTACCGGTACTGGGCCAACTACGGCGATATCTTCAGAAGAGCCGGCGGAGGTGCTGCCCAAGAGCGCGGCCGACCAAGCGGCGGTGTCCTATACGCTGAAGAACTGGAAGGCGCTCCCGTGCTACGCCCAAGACGGTGATCTGGAGGTCGACAATAACCGGACGGAACGCTCGCTGCGGGGCATAGCGGTGGGTCGCAAGAACTGGCTGTTTTCTGGCAGTGACAACGGAGGCCGGACCGCGGCCGTGCTGCGCAGCTTTGTGAGCTCTTGCGAATTAGCGAAGGTCGATCCGTTCGCCTGGTTCCGCGATGTCCTGAGCCGCATTGCGGATCACCCCATCACCAAGCTCGCCCAATTACTGCCGCACTGCTGGGCTGCCGCCCAGGCCTGAAACTCCTCACCTGCTGAAGCGTGCAGCGCCGCCGCTTCGGTGTTCACCGATGGATACCATTGAATCGCTTTCCCGCCGACGTGACCCACGGTGACCTCGACCCTTCACTGGAATCGCCGGGAGCAATCACGCGATGTCCTCCCTTCGCGATTCGCCGCCGCATACGGGTCCGAGTACTTGCTGGCTTCCTCGATACTTCCCCCCTGATCGAGAAACACCGCAGCCGCTCCGACAAATTGGGCATCCGCATCGCTCCCGCCGAACCCGTGTATCCGGCGCTAATGAATAAAATCTGCCCCCTCGGCGAAACTGCGAGCTTGGATTGAGCAAGGCTCGCATGGGTACTAGAGGTACTCCAGCCGGCGCGAACCTCAATACGTCGGAAAAAATCCTACCCATTTCCATAAGAATTTCACTTGACGAGTCTACAAAAACCGAAGATACTGCCTGGAAATGCAAATACATGTTGCCGCCGTAATTTCGATTACCGCGTTAATACAACTGCTAGTGGCGCAAAATCGAGGAGTAATTAATCCTCAGCGTGTCTCGCCCACAACAAATTACCACCGCGTCTGGGCGGTCACGCCGCTGGCGGGGACCGGCAAGGCCAATGACCCGGTCCGGCCGATGTTCATTCCGGCGCCATCACCGGCTATAAAAACCAGTCATCGCCGGTGGCCGCGGAACCGGACCGTTCCGGCATCCTCGGTTACCACATGCAGTTGAGCGACGATGGCAAATTCGCGCTCGTCGAATACGTCTTTGCGACCCCGGTCACGTTTCGCGCGGCAATGCAGCAGGAAGCCGCGGCCCGCGGACTCACAATAAATGCGGCGGCCACGCGGCCCGCGACGGCGGCCGGATTCGCCGCGGCAACCCCGGAGCAGATCGGGCTGGAAGCCGCCGTGCCCGGCCTGAAAATCTTCGAGCGCGGCAAGGCTACCGAAAGCGACATCCTGAACGAATTCCAAAAACATAAGAAGAATTTCGCATTTGGGACAGCTATGGCGAGGCCGCAGTGAAACAGAAACTACTGATTTCCACCACAGCGCTGCTATTCCTGTTCTTCTCAGGTCTACGGGCGTCCGACTCCTATACGACGCTTTACAGCGGCAGCCCGATTAGCACCGGGTCATGGGATAACGTCAGCTATAACGGTGAGATTGCAGGCACGATCGCCCTTCGGGGCGGTTACGACCTCACGGACGTGGAATGGGGCGACACGATGTTTATCTTCTCCGTCAACACGGTAACCGTCCAACAGTGGCAATGCATGTCGGCATGTTCCAGCTCCCCTGCTTTTGGTTGGGTCCAGTTGTCCTCCGTAACCGTCAGCATTCACGATGGCTCGGCGGTTCGCATGGTGGTAGAGGGTGTTGGGGGTGGTCTGAGTACCGGTGTTTACGTTGATAACTTACTGGTGGTCTGGTCATGGCAGACGAGCGGGTCAAACACTGCCCAACCGCCTCCCATGGGGCACGTTGTCAACCTCGGATATTACAGCGGAAGCCGGGGCTTCTCTTGGTTCGCCTATGGTCCGTCCGATACCACTCCGCCCACCCCAGTCCCCGCCTCCAGCATCGCCGTGGCGAAATCTACCAACTACGTCAACTTGCAATGGCCTCAAACGAGTGACGACCCCAATGGGACGGGCGTATATGAATACCTCATCTACCGGAACGGAGCCCTGATCGGCGTCGTCGGAACCTCCCAGTCGCTGTCGTTCACCGATGCAACCGTGGTTGCGAATACGACATACAGCTATACGTTAGCCGCATTCGACTATCATTTCAACGATGGGAGCACGACCATCACGGTGACTACGACTCCCACTCTTGGCAAGGCTCCCTACCCATCCTCCACCCCGGACGGACGGCGCGTGGGGGTGCGGCCCACCGGCACGTATTGGGGCGCGAGCGGCGAAAACATTGATGTCATGTCAGGCAACTTGAATTTCACCCTACCGCTGCTCAAAGCGCAAGGACGCGGCGGGTGGGGAGTGCCGTTCAACTTGATCTATAACTCCCAGAGCTGGTTCAAGGACCCGAACGGAGTCAGCTGGATTTATGGGCAAGACGTAGGCTATGGGTTTGGCTGGCGGCTGCTGGCGGGTTCGATTACCCCGCAACCGAATCCCAACGGAACGACGCTCGCATATTACTTGTACACGGACGCAACCGGGGCGGAATACCGCCTGGATCAAAACTCCGGGAATATCTGGAGTTCGAAAGAATCCATTTATGTCTGGTTCGATGCCAACACGAACATGCTGCACTTTCGGGACGGCAGTTTTTGGAACTTCGCTTGTTTTTCAAGCGAATCCAACGATCAAGGAACCATGTACCCGACCTCGATGGAGGATGCGAACGGAAACGAAGTGCTCATCCGGTACCAGTCGGGCGCCAACCTGAACTGGCCGAACTCTAGCGCGCGGATCACCGACATCGAAGACGTCCGCGCGACGGCGTACTATCTGAACGGAAATTACGCGCAGCCCTATTACCACACCTACGCGTTTACCTACAACAATGACTCGCCCCCACACCTAACCTCAATCGCCAACACGATCGGCACCGGGGAGACCTATACGTTTGCCTATGCCAGCCAGGCGCTCACGTCGCCTTTCGATGGCTCGCCCCACGGCACAGTGGCGCTGCTTCAGACCGCGACAGTTTCAAATATAGGAACATATCATCAGTTCACCTATTACAGCTCTGGGGAGCTCTGGACAATCTGGCTGCCCTACAAGGGCTATCTTCAGTACGCTTACGTTCCGCAAACTTATCCCAGTGGCAAAAGCTACCGGAATGTCCAGACACGAAACTTATCCAAGGATGGAGTGTCGGCAGTTTCGTACGGTCTGAACTGGGGCCCCGCGACCACGGATGTTCCGCCGTGGGGGTGGATCTGGGACTCCAGCGGCAAGGCACTGAAATTCTGGTACTTCAACACATCCGGTCCTTCGATGGGGCTGACGAACACATACGCCGGATACGACTGGCCGTCGTGGCTGCTGCGGACCGCGACTTACTATACCTGGACTCAAGACGCGACCGGCAATAGCTACATCTCGTCCGCGCAGACCAATGCCGATCAAGGCCAGTCCTATCAAGCGCAGAAGCAGACGAACCAAACAGTCGATATCTATGGCAATGTAACCCAAGTCGTGTACTACAACTGGGGCAATCTGAGCACGCCCTACCGCACCGACAACTTCACTTATTTGAACGCGTCCCAGTACACATCGCGCTACATCTTCAACCGCATGACCTCATCGCCGACCACCACGATTCAGTACGACCAGAGTCTTATGTCCTACCTTAGCGGCGTACGAGAATGGGACGGCTCGGTGCAGTATGTACAGTGGCGCGGGAACCCGACCACCGTGACGGGGCCGTCCGGGACCACGCAGATCAGTTACGACATGACGGGAAACGCGACCTCCACGTCGGTGAACGGCGTCGCAACCAGCGTGAGCACAACCAGCGCGACCAACTATGCCGCGCCATCGCAGATGACGGTCGGAAGCCTTTCGCAAACCATGAGCTATACCTCATTCCTCGGCCTTACGAACGAAACCGGGCCGAACGGAGCCAGCGTCTCGCTGGGCTATGACGCGAATGCGCGTCCGACCTCCGCGACATCCCCGTTTGGCGCGGTCACGACCACGACGTACAACGACACGGCATCGCCGCCCACAATCGTAACCAGCATCAACGGGCGTTGGACTCGCCAAACCTTGGATGGACTAGGCCGGACGATCCTTACCGAAACCGGCTATGGCGGCACGACGGTGAGCCAGGCCGAGACAGTTTACGGGCCGTGCGGCTGCTCGCCAGTGGGCAAAATGATCAAACAAGCGGCGCCACACGCGCCGGGCGCAACGCCGGCGTATACCATCTATACCTACGACGGCATCGGGCGAACCATGAGCGTGGTTGCTCCCGACGGGGCTTCGACCACCACATATATTTATCAGGGCAACACTGTCACCGTAACCGATCCGGCGGGCAAGTGGAAAACGTTTATCACAGATGTGCTGGGCAACCTGGTTCAGGTAACCGAGCCTGGTCCGAGTTCGACCGCAGTCCCAATCACGATCTACAACACCGGCGTCACGAGCCCGGGTGCTCTGGCCGCCGATGGCGCCACGGACGCGCACTACACGCTCACCGCAAGCGCGGATTCCTCCTACCCGGGTCCCGCCGCCAAGGTGGCTAACTCCAACCAGTTCCCCTTGCCCTCCCCGTGGGTAGCGGATGGACCGAACTCCAAATGGATTGCACCGCGCGCCGACGCAGGTAACAACAACGCCGTGGGGAACTATACTTACCGGACGACCTTCGATTTAACGGGATTGAATTCGTGGACGGCGGAACTGCATGGAGCAGTGGGGTCCGACAACGCAGTCACCGTGATGCTGAACGGTACGACGGTAGCATACTCAACTGGTTTCACGTCGTTGACGCCGTTGACGATTTCGAACGGCTTTGTGGCCGGCGTGAATACGCTGGACTTCCTGATTAACAATGCGGGGACGAGCCCCAATCCCACCGGCTTGCGGGTGGAGCTTGCCGGAACGGCCGTTCCCAGTAGCGGCTCGAGCTCGGTCTCGGTCACCACCTACAGCTACGACCGCCTCGGCCACGTAACAGTCGTATACATGCCGCGTTCGACCGATACGCAAACGCGCTCGTTCAACTATAGCGGCAATCTGCTGATGAGCGCCACCAATCCGGAAAACGGCACCGTGAGCTACACCTACAACAGCTACAACAAAGTCGCTACCCGGACCGACGCCAAGGGCCAGCAAGTCGTCTATACCTACGATGGCTACGCGCGGCTGACCAAGGTGCAGCGCTATCCCCAAGGCACGGCCAATCCCGAAGACGGCTGCCAGCAGGAGAATTACTACTACGATTCGAATCCGTTCGATTCCACGTATTCGCAGAACGTGCTGGGGCGTCTGGCGGCGGTGCAGTACATGGGCGGCGCCGCTCCCAACCCGGCGAGCCCTGGCCTTCCTCCCGTGTGCAACACGAGCTTCACCGAGATGTACAGCTACAGCGTTCCCGGCGGGGTGACGGCCAAGCGGCTGCGGGTGGCGCGGACGCAGATTTGGTATGCGGACCCGACGCCCTGGGACACGACCCAGACGATGACCCTCGACCTCAACAGCGCATTTGCATACGATAATGAGGGCAGAATGACAAGCGAGCAGTATCCGTTGAGCGGGCCGAATCTGGGCTTTGGTTACGACTCGATGGGGCGGCCGTATTCGATAACCGATCAGGGCACGAGTGCGGCGGTGATCGCCAGCGCCGGCTACGGCGCTGCCGGACAATTGTTGACGCTGACCGGCGGCTACGGAGGTTGGAACGGGACCGAAACCCGCACCTATAACGCGATGCTGCAACTGACAGGCATCGCTTCACCGGGTTGGAACATTCAGTACAATTATTCGGCTACGCAGAACAACGGCAAGATCGTTTCGCAGACGGATTTGGTGAGCGGAGAACAGGTGAGCTACACCTACGACGCGCTTAACCGCCTGGCCTCGGCGGCGAGCAATCAGAGTTGGAGCCAGAGCTTCAGCTATGACGGCTTCGGGAATCTCACGAACGTAAACGCGGCGAATGCGCCGGGCTTGGGGGTGGTGTACGATCCGGCGACGAATCGCGTCCCGAACTACAGCGATGCCAATGGGAACACGACCAACGCCGCCGGCGGTTACACGACGGTTTACGACGTGGAGAACCGGATGACGTATGTGCCCGGCTATCAGGGGACGTCGAATTACAGCTATGCTCCGGGTAACAAGCGGGTGTGGAAGGGAGTATGGAACGGCAGCGCGTGGACCACGGATGAAGTGACGTTCTGGAGTCCGTCGGGGCAGAAGATGGGCACGTACACGCTGGCGGCGCCGCTGGGCTGCAATTACTACAGCGATCCTTGCGACGGACCTTACGCGCCGCAGTTCTACGCGGTGCAGGCAGGAACGGATTACTACTTTGGCGGGCGGCTGATCAAGAACGCAGGTGGGTGGGTTTATCCGGACCGCCTGGGATCGACGGTGCGGACGTACCCCTATGGGGTCGAGCGCCCGTCGGCAACAACGAACGGCACAGAGAAATTCACCGGCTATTTTAGGGATGCGGAGACGGGGCTGGATTATGCCGACCAGAGGTATGAGCAGCCGGGCATGGGAAGGTTTTTGACCCCGGACCCGCTGGGGAATGCGAAGCTTCAAGACCCGGGAAGCTGGAACCAGTACAGCTACGCCGGAGGAGACCCAATCAATCAT
>JAFAQY010000078.1 GCA_019261985.1 Bryobacterales bacterium
GCTCGATCGAAAAGAAGTAGTTCACGCTGTACGGAAAGCTGTTGTTGGCGGCGGTCGGAGCGGTCATGCCGGCGAGAGGCTCGAACTGCGTGAAGTCGATGCTTGGATCTGGATTGCTTACCGATTTATTAAGCGACGGAAACACGAGGGGGAACGGATTACCCAGGAACTGGCCGTTGGCGGCGGTTATGAATGGCGTTGCGAAAAGCGGCGGGCCGGGACTCGTGTAGCTCAAACCATACGGCGGTTGTGGCTCGTCAATCGCCATGACGTTTCCCTCAATTACCGAATTGTAGAGACCGAACCCCGCTCGGATACTGGTCTTCTTGGGGCCGCCTAATATTTTGCTCATCAGGCCATCGCTTACGTCCGGGGAATAGGCCAGACCGACACGCGGCGAGAACTTATTGGCCGAGGGCACCAGGGTGTTGGGAACACCTTTGTCGGTAGGGTAAACCAGTCCAACGGGAGCGCCCGGGTAGACAGCGGACTGCTCTCCCGGGATAAAGGTGGGTATCTGATTGTACTTCTCTGTCCAGTACCGCATGAAGTCCCAACGGACGCCAAGATTAACCGTTAGATTGGACTTCACCCTCCAGCTATCCTGGGCAAATCCGCCCGCATAGTGATGGCGGATGTAATACGCTTGTGAGTCTGCCTGATTGTAATTGCTGGGAACGCCGATCAGAAAATCCGCAAAATCGGAACCTGTTTCGGAGCCGGTAAATAGAAACGATCCGTTGAAAGTCGGGTTTGGGTTGACGTTTACTTGTTCGTAGCTGTAATTCCCCCCGGCCTTGAGCGTGTGGTTCCCGACAACTTTCGAGAAAATGTTGTTCGCGGTATAGGTATTATTAGCCTGCTTCAGGTTTGTAATCGGGGTCCCCATGACGAAGGAATTGAAGATGGTGTTTTCGATACCCTCAATCGAAGGCGCAAGCGGTACGATTCCGGGCGTGCCCACACCGGTTACAAAGCCTTGCGAAGCGAGACTTGGCCCCACCCCGCCCTGGGGCTGACCGACGTTATTCGAACTGCGCATATAGCTCAGCCGGACTTCGTTGACCGTAGTCGGGTTTAACGATTTCGTATCGCTGACGCTCACCAGTTGAGAGCGCCCGAGGTTTAAAGCATTGAACCCTGGAACGCTCGCGCCGCCTTGGCCGGTGGGGTAAGGGTTATTCAGGTTGTAATCGTCGAAGAAATAATACCCCGAAAGCATCCCCCATTTGCCGAGGTCGGCGTCCATGCGAAAGCTTCCTTTGTCATCCCGCAGAATCTGTCCTTCCGCACCCGTCGAGAAGGTGGATGGACCGCTGTTGGGGGCCGGAATATATTGCAGCAAATGCTGAGCGGGTGCTGACCATGCACGCTGGGGTATGATCGCGCCCGGAAACACACATTGTGCGATCGAATTACAATCTGGCGTGTAATAAGCTTCTCCCGCCGAAACGCCGTAGCCGAGTTTGCTGGTGAGAAGATTTGCCAGGTACGGTCCGCTTACGCTGCGCGTGAGCGAGCTCGCCATATCGCTTAAATTTCCTGCACGGTCCGCGAGCGTGGGAACGGAAATAAGGCCGGTGTCGATGCCTTGCGCCGTACGCGTGCCCTGGTAATCGCCGAAAAAAAAGACCTTGTTCTTCTTCACCGGTCCGCCGATTGTACCGCCGAATTGATTCTGCCGGAAAAAGCTCCGATCGGGCGAAAAAAAGTTCCGCGCGTCGAGACTGGTGTTTCTCAAGAACTCGAACCCGCTTCCATGAAGTTGATTGGATCCCGATTTCGTTACGACGTTAACGACTCCGCCGCTGTAATTGCCATATTCCGCGTCGAAATTGTTCGTAAGTACGCGGAACTCGTCGATTGAATCGAGGTTCGGCACAATGGTGGTTCCGCCATTCATCAGCTCTTTGACGTCTCCGCCGTTCACCAGAAATCCGTTCGCGTCCTCCCGCTGGCCGCTGATGGACTGATTGCCCGGGTTCAGCAGGCCGGACGGAGCGATTGCGACCGAGGCTCCTGCCATGACGATCGAATCGGGCTGTTGGGTGGTCATCGGCACGATCCCAGGTTGAAGCGCGAGCAGGTCCGTAAAGCTCCTGCCGTTCAGTGCGACGACGGTCATCTCTCTGCCCGAGACAACCTCGCCTATTTGCGTACTTGAGGTCTCCACGTGTACCTCTGAGCTCGTTTCGGATACGGTGACTTCTTCTACCTTTTCCGAAACCTGCAGCGTCAGGTCGAGGCGAACCGCGGCGTCGGCGTCAACGGCAAGGTCGGACTTTTTCTCCGGCCGGAAACCCTCAAGCGCGACGGCCAGGTCATAGCGGCCAACGGACAAACGGGGAAACGAATAGAAACCCTTGCTGTCGCTCACAGTCTTCGTTTGTATCCCTTGCGCCGTGTTCGTGACCGTTACGGTGGCATTGGGAATAACGGCGCCGCTGGCGTCAGAAACAGTGCCCGAAATACTTCCTGTGACGGCCCCCCAGGCCGCTAGCGGAACCGCTACTAGCAAAAGCACCCGCCCGATTGCACATCTCTGCTTCTGCTGGCGTTCGATCTCCCCTGACATACGCTGCAAGACTCCTCCCTCCACTCACGCTAAACGAATCGGCCTTGGCCGAACCAGTTATCTTTTGGCCATTTTTGGAGCGTCTCTAAGGACATTGCGGGGGAGAAGTACCAAAAAGACAAGGGGTTATACGTGCCCGGACGAAATCAGCCCTGTGGCCGTGGCTGGCCGTGAATCGGAGATTTATGGGAAAGCTGTGTGAACTCCTTAACAATGCCGTGGAAGAAGGATCTTCCAAATACTCCCAGCCCGAGCAGGCCGCCGAAGACCGCTAGCGCTTCTATGCTCTCCCGGCCTTCCCGCTCCCAGTACACATCTCGAAGATTTAGCCACAATGCGAACTCATCGAGCGTCAGAGCGGCAGCAATGCCGTAAAGCATGCAAGTCAAGCGTCCCATCCACACGGAAGAGGATACGCTGCCGGTGCCGATTTGCACCAGCCATAAATAGCCCACCGTGAGCAGGAGAAGAATTCCCCACACGAGATGATGAATGTGGCGGCCGCGCATGGTCACGTTGTTGAAAGGGCCGATGTCGTGGTGAATGGCGAGTGTGATGCCGCGAGTAACGGCCGCGGCAATGAAGAATCCTAAAAACGCCAGGAACAGCCGTTCGCGCCGGGACTCGACGAAATGCTGCTGGTAGACGGATCGCAACCTTCGGTTGTGAACGACGATAGCAGCAAGCGTACCCAGAATCGCCGCAACAATCAACGGCAACACCCAGAAGCTTCGCTGAAGCCAAAACATCGTACGCACGCTCCAATCCTATTCTCCCAAGGGGGGATGGCCCGGAAAGCGCGTTACTGGTATATGCGGTTTCCGAACGCGAGAAGTCCGACAGCCGCGGCGACCATCTATTGTGGCTGATAAACAGGCTTTAGCTCCCCTACCAGCAACCAGTACGGAAGCAGCCCAGCCGCCAGGATCAGCGCTGCAATCACGAATCCAGGCATGTACGATCCGGTGCGCGCGATCAGGAAACCGGTGACCAGCGGGGCCAGAATTCCGCCCACGTTACCAGCGAAATTCTGCAAACCGGCCCAGACGGCCACTTCTTGCGGAGGCGCAATGTTCTGCACCATTACGATCAGGTTGCCCATCGCGAGACCCGCGCAACATGCGCCGATAATCAGCCCGATCGCAAGCCGCGCGTTTTCGACGGCTACTGCGGGAATAAGAAGCAGCCCGCTGAGCAAAGCCGCAGTGACAATCCATTTACGCGAACGGGTTTCATCGTGGCCGCGGCGGATGAGACAGTCGCCGATCCATCCGCCAAATGCTTCGCCCAATGTAAAGACAACGAAGGGCATCGCCGAATAGAATCCGGCTTTCATCAGGCTCAGGTGGCGAACCTGCACGAGGTAGTCCGGCAGCCACGTTAACAGCAGGTACAGGAAATAGTCGAACGAGAAGAAGCCGAGGCACAAGCCGAGAAGATTGCGGCTAAACGGCGGCAGCCCAAAAGGCGACGCGACGGCAGCGCGGTCCGGGCGCAAGCTACCCGGGACCAAGAGCAGCCAGGGAAGCAGCCACAACAGCGACCCGAATCCTACACCCGCGAACATGCTTCGCCAGCCGAAAGAAACGATCATCCACGGAAGCACGATGCCGCCCACGACGATTCCGGCTCGCGTGCCGGAATTGAAGATGCCGCTCGGGAGTCCTCGATCAGGGGGCTTAAACAGAAGCGCAACGATCTTCGTTCCTCCGGGATAGTAGATAGATTCGCCGATGCCAAGCACGATTCGCAACGCGAGGAACGCCGCAAGGCTGCTGACCAGTCCGGTGAGGCCGCAGGCGAGGGACCAGAGCGCGAACATGCCCGCATAAAACCAGCGGATCGGGAAGCGGTCAATTGCCAACCCAATTGGGATTTGCATGAACGCATATGACCAGAAGAACGAGGACAGCAGGATACCTTTGCGCGCCGCGTCCAAGTGGAGTTCGGTTGAAATCGCGGGCAAAGCCAGCGAAAGGCTGGCCCGGTCCAGGTAGTTGATCAGCGAAGCCGTGAATAGCAGCGCCACGACGGGCCACCGCCGGGCGAGCGCAGCCATGCTTATCCGCCGATGGCGTACATGGGGCGTGGGGGGGGAACGAAGCGGGTGGAATTGATTTCGTGGCCGATCCACTTGCCGCGGACGCAGGCGCGAATGGCGCCGGCGATTGCGTCATCCGAGGCGCCGCCGCGAAGTAGAGAGCGTACGTCCGTCTCCTCAATCGCAAACAAGCAATAGCGGACGTGACCGTCGGCGGTCAGGCGGATGCGGTTGCAGTTCAGGCAGAACGGACGGCTCACGGAGGCGATGAAGCCGACCCGCCCGATACCGTCTTTGAAGCGATAGTCGGTGGCGGGGGCGCGCGGGTCGCGGTCGGGAATCTCCTCAAGGGGTCCGATTTCGCGCTCCAGCATCGCGATCATGTCATCGGCGGTCAGCACGCGCGGACGCTCCCATAATCCTTGCGCGTCAAGCGGCATGAATTCGATGTAGCGAATCTCAATGCCCCGCTCGCGGCCGAAAAGTGCTAAAGGCACGATATCCGGCTCGACCAGATTGCGCACCGCGACAGCATTGATCTTGATCGGGCCATAGCCGATACGGCGGCACGCTTCAATGCCTTCGAGCACCTTATCGAGTTGATCGCGCCGGGTGATCTTCAGGAACCGCTGGCGGTCGAGCGTGTCGAGGTGGATATTGATGCGGCGAAGTCCGGCGTCGTAAAGTTCCTGGGCCTGCGCGGCAAGCAGGACACCGTTCGTGGTCAACGCGAGGTCTTCAATCCCCGGAACAGCGATCAGCTTTTCAATCAGTGTAGCCAAGCCCTTGCGGACCAGAGGCTCGCCGCCGGTGATGCGTAGCTTGCGAACGCCCAACCCGGCTGCGACACGAGCGAACCTTTCGATCTCCTCGAAGGTGAGGACGTGCTCGCGAGCTTCGAATTTCACGTTCTCTTCGGGCATGCAATAGAAACAGCGGATATTGCACCGGTCGGTGACACTGATCCGCAGATTATCGTGGGTGCGGCCGAAGTTGTCGATCAGGGGGGTCAAGATACGGGCCTGTAACTATTGTAGATTGTGGGGGAGGTTGCCAACCTGCGGCGGGTTGCCAACCCGCCTGGTCGGGTGTGCGCAAAGCCGCCCAGCGCGATTGGCAATCGCGCGCAGGATGGCATCCTGCCCCACGAGCGTCAGCGATTCGCCCAGCGGTCCCACGCGGCCTTTGCGATCTTCGCGATTACCGCTTCGCGGGTCGCTTCATCCGAGCGGGAATCGGCCACAAAAACGGCGATGGCGAGATGACGCCCGTCCGGCAATGTGACCAGACCGATATCGTTTGTTCCGCGCGTAAGGCCGTGGAATGTTCCCGATGTGCCGGTCTTATGCGCTACGACTGTGCCGGGCGGGAGGAGACCTTGAATCCGCTTCGTACTAGTGGCGCTGGTCGCCATCATGTCCAGCAAAAGCGCCCTGCTTGCCGGAGAGATGGCGCGTCCTTCTTGCAGCGCCTTAAGCAGCTCCACCGCGCCGTCCGGTGTGAGCCAATTCCGGTATCCCGCCTGATTGCTGCGGCCATCCGCGCCCTCGGTTTCTTCGATCGACATTGCCGAGACACCCAAGCCGCGCACGTATGCGGTTACGCGATCCGGACCGCCGGCCAGACGCAACAACACGTCAGACGCCGTGCCATCGCTCTGCCTGATCGCGAAATCGATGAGTTCGCGAACGGATATTTCGGCTCCGCTCGGATTCTTATCGCGCAATGGGCTATGCATGCCAGGAGGGACCAGATCCGCCGGGAGGACGCGGACAGTTTCTGTCAGACCTAGCGCGCCGCGGTCGACTGCGTTCAAAACCGCCATAGCGATGGGCAGTTTGCACACGCTTTCCATCGGAAAATGTTCGCCGCCGTGAAACGCGGCGGATTCGCCGGTCTCGACCACTAAGGCAGATGCACCGATGCGGCCGTGGACGGTACGGGCTATATGTTCCATTTGCGAGCTCAATCCGGCGTCCGGCTTTGCGGCGAACGCCAGCCAGACAAAGATCGCAGATGACATTTGAGCCGAGCATAGCAGACGAATTGGTCCGGCATCCTATCATGGAATTTCATGGCCGATAGATTTCCTTCGCCCATCTACGCCGAGACGGTGCTCCGCGTAAATTTCGAAGACGCGAAGCGCTACTTCCTCGATTCGCTGCTCGAAATTCATTACGCACACACGCGGATGCTGGGATCGCAAGGCATCGTCTCCGCGGCCGACGAAGGTCAACTGATCGGCGCGCTCGACAAACTCGACAGAACCCAAATTCAGCAGGCGCAATACGACGGCGGGTGTGAAGACCTATTTTTCTATGTCGAAAGGCTTCTAGAAGAGCTCTGCGGACGAGAGCTCGCGGGCAAGATGCATACCGCGCGCAGCCGCAATGACATCGCCGTGACGCTCTATCGCATGGCCACGCGCGCGGAGATTTTGAAATTTGCGGGGACGCTTGCCGGCCTGCGCCGCGCGGTTCTGACTATGGCCGACCGCCATATCGAAACCGTAATGCCGGCGCACACGCACACGCAGCCGGCGCAGCCGACTACTCTGGCTCATTATCTGCTTGCCGTAACTGAGTTCCTGGCGCGCGATGCTGAACGCCTTCGCGCAGCCTTCGGCCGCGTGAACTTGAGCCCGATGGGATCGGCGGCAATTACGACGTCGGGCTTCCCCATCGATCGCCGCAAAACCGCTGAGCTGCTGGGCTTCGAGGGGCTCGCGGAGAATTCATACGGCGCGATTGCCTCGATAGACTACATTACGGAAACCGCATCCGTGATCGCCGTAGCGATGGTGAACGTAGGGAAATTTGTTCAGGATCTCTTGCTGTGGTCTACGCGCGAATTTGGGTTCCTGCGCCTGTCGGACGCTTTTGTTCAGGCGTCTAGCATTATGCCGCAGAAACGCAACCCCGTCGCCCTGGAGCACGCGCGCATTCTTGCAAGCCGCGCCTTGGGTGAAGCGCAGGCCGTTCTCACCTGCGCGCACAATACGCCCTTCGGCGATATCAACGACAGCGAAGACGATCTTCAGCCTCTGATATTCACGATGTTTGCCGACGCAGTCCGGACGCAGGCGCTTCTGGCCGGTGCGATCGCGTGCGCTGAAGTGAATCGCGATCGACTGGCGCAGCGGTCCCGCGAGAACTTCATCACCGTCACCGAATTGGCCGATACGCTGGTGCGCCGCGAACGCATGAGCTTTCGCGAGGCGCACGTGCTGGTTGCTGAAGCCGTGCGGTCCAGCCTCGATGACGATCCACGCTCGATCGCCGCCGCGCTGAGGGTCATTCGACCATCGCTCGAAATGACGGACGCGGACGTAATCGAGGCGCTCGATCCGTATCATTTTGTAAATATCAGGAGGGCGGTAGGCGGGCCGGCGCCGGAACAGACCCGCCAGGCGTTATCGAACGCGCTCGAACAACAGAACACGATCGAACAGTGGATCGTAGAAAAGCGAACTCTACTGGAGCGCGCCCGGAAACATCTGAGAAGCACCGCGGCGCAGCACGGGTAGAATAAACTGCATTCGAAAGGAGGAACTCTGAAGGCAACCGCGGTCCTACTTCTGTTTGGCTCGCTGGCGGCGGCTAAAGTGTACGACAAGTCGGTGGAAATTGCCGGCGTGACCGTTCACTATAAGGTGATCTTGCCTAAAGATTATGATGCCGTGAAAGCGTATCCGGCAGTGCTCGCATTCCCGCCCGGTTCACAGGGCATGGATATGGTCATGACAACGGTTCAGCGAAACTGGGCTGCCGAGGCGGAGAAGCGCGGCTACATTGTCGTCGTTCCCGCGGCGCCTGGAGGCCAGTTGTTCTTCGAGGGCGGCTCGCGGGTGTTTCCGGGCTTCCTTGAGCAGATCCTGAAGGAGTACAAAATTCAGGACGCGAAATTTCATATTGCCGGGATGTCGAACGGCGGAATCAGCGCGTTCCAAATCGCGACATCGTATCCGCAGTACTTCTGGACTGTCACGGGATTTCCAGGCTATCTCGAAGACCCAACGCCGTCGCGCGTGAATGCGCTGGCGAAGATGTGCATCAACATGCACGTCGGGGAACTGGATTCGGGATGGCTTCAAGATATGCAGGAGCAGGCGAAGCAATTCCGCGCAAAAGGCTACACGGTTTCCTTCACGGTAGAAAAGGGTCAGAACCACGTGATTGGAACGCTGACGGGCGACGGCGCTGCGCGCCTTTTTGACGAGATCGAAAAAGGCAAGCAGGCCTGCGGGAAATAAGCGGGTACCACCAGTTGCAGTATTGCAAGTCGCTTGTGGGGCAGGATGCTATCCTGCGGGCGATTGCCAATCGCGCTGGGCGGCGTTGGTACAAAGGTCGGCAGGCGGGTTAGCAACCCGCCGCAGGTTGGCAACCTGCCCCACACCGCCTTTCAGTACGTCACCGTCGTTGAGCGGCCGTTCGTTTCTCCCCGCAGCCAGACGTATAACGGCGCGTGCGGCGCAGGCGCGGGCCACGGCAGTACGACGCGGAGTGTCTGGCGGGATGAATCGCCCGGATTGGGTACGGGAATGGATTCAACGGGAACGCCATTATCCGCATCCCATCCGGCCTTCTCGATTACATCCAGATCGTGACCCTCTACGATTCCGGCATAACTCGAATCGCCGGCCTTTTCCGTGGTTAGAGTGAATTTGTCCAGGCGCGGAACGCGGATCACGCGCCCGAGGACGAATGCATCCGAGCGCCCTTCCGGGTCGACGATTACCGTCGCTGTGAGGCGGCAACCGACGTATCCGACTGTGCCGGCATCTATGGAAAGAAACAGCGCCCCGGGACCCGCGAAGCTCAAGCTTGCCCCGCCCGACGATTCGCCCGGCGAGAGCGTCAAATGTTGGCGCGGCTCGCCGTTCTCGCACCCAAGTTCCACCTTCGGCCGGGCCCGGCTATTCAAATGATCTACGGTTAGCGCCAGCCCCGCCGCGTTACCCGCCGGAAGTTCATCGGCAGCGAGAGTGATTCCCAATGTAGCCGGTACGGACCGTTGCACGGAGCGGATGGCCGGTCTTGGGCCGACAATCTCTATTGCATCCGGCACTCTTATCGGAGTTTCGAGGCCGCTGACTTTCAGAACCAGCGCGTATTTTTGGCCTTTAGCCACTCCCGCGTTTAGGCCGACTTCGCCGGACCAGCCGTGCTTATTTGGCGCGCCCGAAATTGTCCCTACATCCGAAACGACCGATTGGATGCGCTCCAAGCCTTCACCTTCAAGGTGAATCGTCTCGCGCTCATCTCCGGCATTCAGCCGGACCGGCAGATTCGAGATCTTCGGGTTGGGAGGCAAAATCGTGACCGGCACTTCGCCCGTGGCGCCACCTGATTGAACAAGCAACAGCCGGTATGAGCCTCGTTTTGCGGTATTGATATTCACCACCACCGAATCCTGCGGACCGGCGCGCTTTCCCTTCGGTAGCGTAAACGAGATCTCCTCGCCCTTGCCGTTTCCCGCAGAAGGCTCCAGCGCCGTTTTTTCGAGAAATTCGAAATCAGTCGCCGACAATTTGACGGTAACGGTTCCACTACCTTCGATGAGCTTATCTCTCTCGCCTCGATCCAGAATGGCGCGGCTGTAATCGCCGGACGGATGCAGATGCAGCACGCCCGCTACTGGCAGCGCGTCCCAATCCCATGTTGCGGAGAGTTGGTAATCGCCCGCGGCTAACTTCGCATTTGAAACATCGATTTCGAGCGAACCGGCACTCGCGACTTGCACCGCTACCGTAGTCGACGCGCCCCCGCCAACGGGCGTCAGCCGCCAGTCGCGCGCAAGCCCGAGATTTTTTGAAGTCGATCCCTCGCCGATTTTGATAGCCACCGCCGATTTCGAGCCCAAGGGCAGGTGCGGCGTTCCTTCGATCGATACCCCCGGTCTCGTAACCTGCGGCACGCGATAAGCCCACAGATAGCCGGTGCGTGTTTTCGACGCCGGCGGCGCAACATTTTTTGTGCAGAGAGTTGTCTCGCTTTGCCCTGAAACCGGCACGAAAGCAGAGCGAAACTCGGTTGCGGGGAAGATCGCCGTCTTAAGATTCTGAAATAGCGCGATGCCGCCCGCCGCAAGCGCAACGGGATTACCGAAGAACATTCCTGCAAGCGATCCCGCCAGTCCGCCGGATTGTTGCACTTGGGCCGTGTGGGCGGCCAAAGGATCGAAGGTGTTTGATGCCGGCAACAGGGCTTTCAATAAAACAGCAGCTTGCTGATCGGACGAAGCTTTGGGGTCGAGTCGGGGCGCCGCGGCGCCGTACTGGGATGCAAATCCTTTCAGAACGGCATCCGCTCCGCTGCCCGACTGTTCCGCGGCTGCCAGTTGCTGAATCAACGATTCCACTTCCGAACTCTGCTCGGCGTAAACGGCCATTTCTCTTAGCAGTTCGGGGTTGTGCGTCACCAGCGATTTAATCTTGCCATCGCTTAAGCCCTCGGGACCGAAGAGCAGCGCGATTACCTGAGGGCGCTCGGGCAATTGCCACTCCGTTTTTTCCGAGGCTTTTCGAGGGTCTAATGTAATCAAATCTTCGCCGGATGCAGGCACCAGAACGGCCGCGACTTCCGCGCCCTTCGATGCTTGTGGCGCAAGATGTATCGGGTTCCAGATTAGCCTGGAGCCGCCGGGAATCGCCGCTACGGATCTCAACGGCAAGGGAGGGCCTGGACCGAACGGGCGGATGGAGAGGCGAAACGTGCCAAGCGCCACGCTCCCAGTGCAACCGGGCTGGGGGGCACCGGGGGCTGAAACAGCCAGCAGTGACCATGCGAGTAAAACAGTCGTCACTCTTCGGAGACGCGCATGGATCGGAAAAAGACGATTCAACACAACTTGATTTTCAATCTTCGAGTGCGCTCTTTCGTGAGCTTTCGGCAAGGCTGCGTAGGCTGGGGGCCGGATCTGGCGAAGCTTCATGCGGAACCGGTGCGCCGGCGTTTGTCAGCTGGTTTCACTCGGATAAAAAGCTTGTCCCATCGGATGTGATTGCCAGTCGCAGTCGGTCGCCCG
>JAFAQY010000090.1 GCA_019261985.1 Bryobacterales bacterium
ATACCCGGATTTGCTCCAGGCCTACCTTCTGCCTTGCTTGCATTCGGATGATCAATCCTCAGCATGCGGCGTGTGCGCTCCTTCAGGCTCATCTTGCGTGAGAAACAAACCCTTTCTTCAGGCTCATCTTGCATGAGATAAGACTGCCACTTTGGCACAACCCACAAAACCTGATAGAATTCGACCGAGGCTCATCTATGAAATACTTCCTGACTGCGGCGATTTCGAGCGCTCTTTTGCTGACGCCCCTCTTCGGACACCATTCCGGCGCCGCCGAGTTCGATTACACCAAGAAGATCGATTTGAACGGCGTTGTCACCAAGGTCGAGTGGACCAATCCGCACGCGCATTTTTATATGGACGTGACTGATGCGAGCGGCAAGGTAACCAACTGGAATCTGGAGCTCGCCAGCCCCAATGTCCTGATCCGTAACGGCTGGTCCAGGCATTCGCTGAAAGAGGGCGATAAAGTGCGCGTGACCGGAGATCGAGCCAAGGATAACTCGAATCTCGGCACCGCCGGGGTCATCACGTTTCCCGACGGACGAAAACTGACCTTTACCGCGGCCGACAACGAGAAGTAAACGCGAGGAGCGCTTAATGTTGAAAAAGCGAATATGGATTTACATCGTGCAGGCGATCGCGCTAGTCGCCGCATTCAGCATTGCGGCGCAATCGCAAGCTCCGGCGCCTCCGAACGATTCGAAGGGCGCCAGCGTCGGGCTGTATCGCAACCAGAAGCCCGCGCCGACCGGTCCGGCTCCTAAGTTCGCCGACGGAACGCCGGATCTATCGGGTGTGTGGCTGGGCGGCGGAGGCAGCGATGCCGATATCGCCAATCCGAGGAGCCTAAAGCCCGGCAGCCAGGTGATCATGCTGCCTTGGGCGGAAGAGGTAGTGAAGAACCGCCTTTCCAAGCAAGATCCGGAGGCGAACTGTCTTCCGGCCGGCATTCCTCGCGGGTCGCCGTATCCCTGGCGAATCGTCCAAACGCCGACTCACTACTTCATCCTGTATGAAGGCAACATCCATAGTTACCGGCAGATCTTCATGAATGCGAAGCACCCTGACGATCCCGATCCGACCTGGTACGGGCACTCGATCGGCCATTGGGAAGGAAATACGCTCGTCGTCGATACGGTCGGGTTCAACGATAAATTCTGGTTCGACTATAAGGGGCACCCGCACACCGAAAAGCTCCATACCATCGAGCGCTATACACGCACTGACGCCGGACACATGGCAATCGAAGTGACCATTGATGATCCGGGCACGTACAAGCAGCCGTTCACCACCGTGGGCAGAGCGACTCTCATGCCGGGCGCGGAGCTTCTGGAATACATCTGCCAGGAGAACAATCAGGATCTACCGAAACTCGAAGGTCCGGCGCGCGGTCCAGGAGGGCGCTGAACACGCTTTCAGGGCCGGAAAAGGTCCAGAGGCGGGAAGGCTAGGCGCGCGTTACGTATCTCGGTCATGGCTTGAGATAAATTTTTGGAGTTGGTCAGCTTTGGAAATAAACTCGTCACGCTTTTGACTGTCGGTGATTCGTTCCTGAAAATGGCGAATCGAGGCAATAGCGGCCTGGACATGACGAACGGCTTGCTTGCGATGATCGCGGTCCGACGTGCTTGTGGCCACGGAACAAATACTCGTTGCCAGTTCAACCTCCGCGTTAAGAAAATCAATCATCAGTTCTTGCGTCTGTGCTTCCCTCCGAGCTAGCTCCTCGCCGAAATCCACTTCATAAAGTTTATAGCTCTTGACCAGCCGCCGTGCCAGGCGCGCTTGGCGTCCTGTGTTCCCCCGCACAGTGGACCGAAAACTGCGGAGCCCATGAGCCCGAGGAGTAATCCACAGGTTTTCCTCAACATTGTGGAAAAATGCGCGCTTGCACTCATTCACCCGTTCCAACTGCGCCAATGCCGATCCGAGTCCGTTTTCAGCGCGCTATTACCACATTCTGCTGTCTGAAGGCATTTATTTATGCCTTTTTCATGACTTTCCACTCACACTGTTGCTATGTCTCCGGGTATTGTGCGCGGCTCGCTGGCACTTCTTCCGTTCCTTCTTATTTCGGGCGAAGTGGACGCGCAACAGCGCACTTCCAAATTGGCCACATTTCAAACCAGTACGAGGATCGTTCTGGTTCCTTTTTCCGTCACGGATCACAGCGGGAAATCCGTTTTAGGTCTACAAGCCGGGGATTTTCATATTTTCGACGATCAGACCCCGCAACAGATTGCATCCTTCGCGTTAGAAGATCTGCCTTGCACAGTTGGTTTGGTGTTGGACATAAGCGGAAGCATGCAAGGCTCCCTGGGGATGCTCAAAGCGGCCGCGCAACAATTTGTGAAATCGGCGAATCCGGAAGACGATTTCGCCTTGTTAACGGTGTCCACTGCTCCCGAGGCCAGTTCCGAATTCACAAACGACGCGGCGGAGCTTGAACAAAAGATCGCCTATATTAAACCCGGCGGCTTTACCGCCCTTATCGATACGGTTTACCTTGGACTGAATCAAATGCGGAAGGCTCCTCACGCGCAGCGTGCCTTATTAATAGTTTCCGATGGCGTGGATAACCATAGCCGTTATTCAAAAGGTGAGCTGTTGCGGGTCGCGCTCGAAGCGGATGTGCAAATCTACTCGATTATCATCGACAACGGCGCTACTTTATCCAGCAGTGGAATCCCGTATGTTCCGGCTATGGCCCAAAAACCGTGGGATCAAGCGAGGCAGCGCCAAGGTCCTAATCTGCTCGAAGAGATTGCGGACAAAACGGGTGGGCTGTATTTCCATGCGGCGAAAGACGACACGGCGAAAGAGGCGATGGCGAAAGCCGGAGAGGCGCTTCGGCATCAGTATGTGATCGGATATCAGCCGGCCGGTTCAGGTTTATCCGGTAAATGGCATCGCATTCAGGTGAAGACAACTGTGCCTAGGGTCCACATCCACTCGCGGAGCGGGTATTACCAGCCGTAATTGTGGGGCAGGTCGTCAACCTGCGGCGGGTTGCTAACCCGCCCTGCCGAGCCTTTAAAAAGCCCCGATCAGCGCGGTTGGCAGCCGCGCGCCGGATGGAGGAAGAAGCAGCGTGGCCGCGGTAAGAATCAGAATCGATTCTTACCGCGAAAAGTCGACGATCTCACGTTTATTGCTCCACCGTGCTTTGAAGCACGAGTGCGTTCGAGACCACCTTTTCGCCGGGTTTGAGCCCGGACTTCACTTCCTGCAATCCGTCCTTGAGCATCTCACCGGCGACAACTTCGATGCGCTTGAAATGGTTTGCCTCGGTCGGCATGTAGACCCATTCACGATCGTGCAGATGCAAAATGGCCGTAGCGGGTATGGTGGCGCGCATTTGCGCTTCGTCGCCGTGGAAGGTGGCTGTCACGAACATTCCAAAGCGCATCAGACCTGGATTCTCCAGTTCCAGCCGCACTTTGGCGGTGTGCAAATTCGCATCGAGGATGGGGCTGATATTTTGCACCTTCCCCTTCAGCACGCGCCCCGGGTAGGCGTTCAAGCGAATGTCGGCATAGTCGCCTACGTGCACTTTCGCCAAATTATTTTCATACACATCGCATACGATCCAAACTTGCGACAAATCGGAGATGGTGAAAGGGTTCGGAGCGGTTAACGCCTGCACGCCGGCGCCTTCCGTGACCTGTTGGTCCGTGATGACACCGGAGGATGGGGCGGTGACGTCCACGATGCCGGAGGGATGCTCGAGGTCCGAGCCGAGCAATTTCAGCCGCTCGGCGGTGGTGGCGGAATCGACCTTGGCATTTTCCACAGCCGTTGCGGCCGCTACTTCCCCATTGTCGGCGATCTCGAGCGTGCTTTTGGGGACCGCTCCGTGTTCGAAAAGCGTATGCGCGCGGTCTTGCTGGATTTTCGCCAGGCGCTCATTTTCCAACGCGAGTTTCTCGTTCTTCAGCGCTTTCTGATAATCCGAATAGGCCCCCGCGATATCCGAGCTGCGAACTTTGAACAAAACCTGCCCTTTCTTGACTTCTTCCCCCAAGCGCGCGCTAATTTCGATCACGCGCCCGGAGGCGAGCGAAGGAACGGGCACCTGCCGGGATACGTCGGGCGCCACCACTCCGGTAACGGCTTGATCCGGAGTCGCCATGAACGCATGCGCTTCCACAACGGGAAACTGCTCCGGGTGGTCCACCTGTAGGTTGCCGGCGTTCATATCTGGCTCAACCTCGGCTGGGGGCGGCACCGTGTTCGCGGACACCTCTTGCGCGGCCTTCCCGCAGCCAAATAGCCACACCGTCAGCAACAAAACGGGAACGAATAAAATTTTCATTGAATCACCTCGCGTCCCACAGCCATGTTGATTTGGGCCGCGGGAGTCAGGTACAAACCAATGCCGCGGCTCGGCTATACTTGGGATCTTCGGAACTAATTCCTGCAGCGGACGCGACCCTGTGAATCGCTGCCATCCGCACCGCGATTGTATATGCGATTCCTCCGATGCGCAGCAACGCCCAGGGCAAATTGCGTACCGCTTCCGTGCAACGTCTCCCTTTCCTGTTCTTCCACCACAGCGGAGCGGCGCGGCTACGGCTGTGAAAAACAAAACTATGTACCTTGAATGAGTGTGGGATAAGAGCGATGAAAAAGTCATAAAAACGGGCCGCGTTCGCGCATGGGGATAACACGAGCTATCGCTATTCGATTTAAGCGATTAGAGACTTAATAGAAGTCTTCTATACGGCTGGTAAGAAGAAATAATAAGGCTTTGATATCAGAGTTCCAGCTTGCCTTGGAACTCCATCTCGGCAAGGTCAAAGGTTTCGTCCACCACGACGCGGCCGATTTGGGCATAGAAATTGATCTTGCCGTCCTTCTTGGTGATTTCCGCAGACAGCGGGAACACGTAAACGACGACAGGACCCTGGGGTAGCAGGAAGACTTCGGCGCTCGAAGGCCTCACGTCGGGTCTGCCCTCCCGCCGGATCATGGCCTCTTTCTTGAGGGGGTCGCCGAGATGTTTCGGATCGCCTTTGAAAGCGCCATTCGGGATGCCGTAAATCGCGATCTGATAACCCTCCGTCTCGATCGTCGGCGGCTCGACTTCCTGGTTCTTCAGTTCGGCCATGCGGATCGGGAGCGCGCTTTCCCAGCGCAGCATCAAATTCATGGACCCAGGAAAGGAGCGCGCGCTGCGCTGATTGCCGGCCGCCGTGAAGATGTTCGGCGAGATTTTGGGGCCGCTGCCCTTTGGGTCTATGTTCTCGTTGCCAACGCCTTTCGGCTGTCCCATATTGCCGCCTTCGCGGCGTTCATCTTCGGATTGGCGACGCGTAACACCGGCCTTAATCACTTTCGACCAGGCAGAGCCGCGTAGAACCTGCTTCGCGTCATCCGGCGTCCATTGCGCGGGAGGCTTGGTCTTCCAGGCGGGGTCAGCCGCTATCAGCACAGTCGCGCAAATAGCGATCAGCGATGGCGACAGAAACTTCCACATTTGCATTCCCTAGAGACGAACAGGCGGCTATACGCGTTACGCACGGGCAAAAATAGCTCGATCCGGCGGCCAAGTAAGTGCCTTGTTGGCTTAGTATTGAATCACGCTTTTAGAATTTGACTAATATCGCAAAATTCAACAGCGCCTGCCCCCTGCGCAGATCGGGGGACCAGAGGCCGCCTTGCGAAGCGCACGCTGCCGTCGCGTCCGGCAGATCGGTGAAGCCGGAAGCAGCCCCGCTCATGCAAGCATATTGCGCAGGCACGCCGTTGTTGCCGCCTGGAGGCGTAATGCCCTGGCGGCCCGACCAATACGGCACATTTGCATGCCGGTAACCGAACTCGGACCGGAAGGTAAAGAACTGGCTCGGCATCCAATCGAACGTAGCCGTTCCATCGTAAGCTTTAAAGCTCGCGCCGGGGTACGCGGGGAAATAAGGCGTTCCGGAAATTGCATCCGCTCCATTCACGGGAAGCACCAGCGTAAGATAACGTCCCGGGTTGTTGATCTGTCCGCCGCCGAGCGTGAACGCAAACAGGTCTTTGTGCCACCACCAGCGGTTATAAGCCATGTACCCAAGGAAGGATTGCTTGGGACCGCCCTGGCCAGTAATGGGATTGTAAGCGCCTTTGCCGCCGTGGCAGGTAACTCCGTCGCCGGTTTCGCACCCCATGTCGCCCGTAACCGTGACTGCCATTTTGTCGATGCCGTTGCCCGCCTTCGGGCGATCGTAATACTTAACTTCGATGCTGTTATCCGTATGATACCGGCCGCGATGGGGAAGCCCGATGTTGTCGTTACCGATCGCATATTCGTTGGAGATGATAGTCAACCAGGGCTTCGGGGTGTATTTAATTTGCCCCCCTAGTCCCGGGTGGCCGTTGAATTTGTTGTAGGACTGCCAGCCGTTGATAAACCACGGCTCGATTTTCAAGTGATTCGTCGGGAACCACTGAATGCGAACGCCGTTGAAGAACCATGGCGTATTTGAAGACACGTACGAAGGCTGATAAGCCCAATTGTCGAAATTATAGTAGCTGAAAAGCCCTACGTACGATACGAAGATTCCGGCGTCGATATTGAGACCATGGTTCACGTTGAAGTGATAGCCGCCGTACGCCTCTGCCAAGTAACGATAGGCGCCACGCACATCCCACTGTCCGACTCCCGCGCTAGCGTCGTTACGTGGCGTGGTGGTAGCGAACATGCCGAACAAGGGCAGGAAGCGGCCACGAACATTGCCGACGTGAAGGTCGCCGCCGAGGCTGATCTGCTCCAACTGCACTTCGCCGGAGCGAAAGACTTCGCTGGATCCGCCCATCGAATGATCCTTAGGCTGATTGAAATCTGTTCCATAGAACGTGTCCGCGCGAAATTCACCGGTGAAATATTTCGAATCGAGCGGGCTGTCGTGCGTGCGCGGATTCCCGTTCAGCCACGTCCAATCGTAATCGGCGAACGGGGTCTGCTTGTCGATCGCAGGCGGTTCGGCGGGATTCTGAGGAATCGGCGGATTCCCTACGGCGGCAGCGGCATTGGCTGCAACCGGGAGCGCTGCACTGCCGGATTGGCCCGCGGGCAGAGCCGCATTGGCGGCAGGCGGGGGTGGCGCGGCTTGCGCAGGCGTAACGGCCGCTGGCGCCGCCAACGCGAGTTGAATCCGTTCCGGCGTATGGGGATCGGCCGGTTTGGACACCTGCGATTCGCCCGCCTGCTTCGCTTCCATTGCCGCTAGCCTCTGCTCCAAGCGGTCGATGCGTTCCAGCAATTGCAGCTCACGTTCGGTGAGCGGCTGGGTAGTGGGCACACCGGCAGTCCGGCGCACGTCCGCCGCGACTTGCAACGGAAGTTCTACACGCGCAATGCGCAAGGCGGCCACTTCTACCGATGTGGAAGACCTTAAAAACCCATCCTTGGTCGCCGCAATTTCATAACGGCCCGGCTCTAGATTCGAAATCGTGAAAGATCCGCCGGCATCGGTGATCGTGGTTCGGTCAGTGCCGAGGCCGAGATTATGCGCGACGATCTGTGCTTCAGCGATAGGGTTCCCGCTGGCTGAATCGCGAGCCACACCGCCGACTAAACCGACGGGCGATTGCGCCAGACCCGGTAACGCGGTGAACAGAAACGCGATGGATGCAGCCAAACCGGCGAACTTCAATCTTTTACAACTCATAAAAATCTCCTCAATAGCCCCTTCAGTTGTGGATTCCTCCCCCATGTGAAGACAGGGATCTCCCTGTGGCAGTCCAAACGCGTGTATTAGGAGAAGACCGCTTACTGCACCGGGGTGGGTGTATCGACTTTTACATGGCTGATGACGGCTTCCGGCTACGTATGCCGTCGTTCAAATTTCAATTCAGTATGCCCCTGCCATCATGAAAAAGGCATAAAGCGGCTATAGAAAGCTTTTATCGCGTTGATTAATTGAGGGATTGGGCTTACCGCGGCAGCCCGGAAACGGGCAGATCCTGCGCGGCGAACTCGTCGTAGATTGCCTCTAGGCTATCGTTCGGACCGGCGGCATAGTATTGCGTACTGCTACCCACATTCTTTTGTCTACCCGTGTCCCGATCCACTTCAATGACGGTAACTGTCCGCTGAACGCGCCGCGAGCCGCGCATGGAAGTGGCCAGGCGCCACACTTCTTGTAAACACCGAATCGCCGGTCCGGAGTTCCCCCAGGCGGCACGCCGAACCATGTGCACAATCACATCCTTCTGAAGCGGCGGGAAACGGCCCTCGGCCGTGGAGAACTCGGGCGGCAGAGATGCGCGCGCATCGGCGCTCGCGTTGTGTGTGACCGTGATCTCATCGTCGGCGCGAATTTGGAACTTCTCCCACTCCGGTGCGGAAATCGCACCCGCTGAGTTGCGGTTTCCCCAAGCGGCGAGCGGCTCCAGTTTCGCGATCGTAGCGGCGGCATCTTCCATTGCGTTTTCAACCTTCGTTTCCGCTTCCATAACCGCCAGCACCTGGGCGAGATGACCTCGTATTGCGAACAGCTTGCTCCGCAGTGTTAGAGGCAAGCCGTAGTCGGGCGTAGTGTCCGGATCGGATGCGTCGTTATCTTCGAGCGCCTGACGGATTGTGGATCTGTAATCGGCGATTGCATTGCCGATCGTTTCCCGCGCGCGCGTCAGCTCGGCCAACGCCGATTCCAGTTCCGGGCGCGAGGGCTCCCTGCCTTCAACCGGCGGCTCCAGAGACCAGAGATAGTCGCGCGTTTGGATTTTGTAGAGAGTTTCCAGGCTGCCGCGCCGCTCTCGTGGTTCATACCGTTTGAGCATGATGTGCTCGCCTGTAGCTGTATCGACGGCTACACGCCAACGCATGCGCACCACGGCCGAACCTCTTTGAATCCACTCCTCCTGATAATAAAGATGACGGCCGTTTTCGTCGACGGCTCCGGAATCTGTCAAGGCCATGCGGTAACCGGCTTCATTTAATACGGTAATTCGCTTGCCCTGTTCGATAGTAACGGGCAAGGTTAGCCGTGTCCGGCGTAAGGTCGGCGCATCTGGCTCCCGGCCGATTGATTCTTCGGCTGATGCCGGCGGCGGTGGCGTTGCCTTCGGGACTTTCTTTCCGATTACGATAAGATCCCAGGCTTTTTCTTTTCTTTCTTCTGCCGTTTCGCCCTCCGGCAAATCGATCGGAAGAGAGGCGTAGGCCTGCTTTGCGGCCTCGTCCAGTGCCTGCCGGGCCTTTAGCAATTGCTCGTGTTTGGATTTCCATTCGCCTTCCGAGCGTGTATTTAAATCCCTGGCGGACACCAGCAGCAGCCCGCGAACGATTGGCTGACTCGTGTCGGCCAAATCCCGAGCCTCGCCGATGAGCTTTTCAAGGCGGTCCATTTCGGCGAGCGCCGGGAGTTGATAGCCGGCGCCGCGCGCGGCGAGCATGCGCGCCGCAAACAGTTTTCGTACGCCCGCCCACATAATGTCCGCCGGACCGCTGGTCAAATCGGCGTCGGCGGCTGAAATCTTTTTTCCATCCGGAGTTCGCGAACCGGCATCGAAACGGCCGATCGCCTGATCGAGCGTCTTCAAGAAGCGATTACGCGCTTCAGTGACTTCTTTCGTTTTCTGCCGGAGTTCTTCGATAACCCGGTCGGCGTCGGCAGGGGTGATCGCAGATGGACCGTCGGCACCACGGCCCTCGCGGGGCGATTCGGGATCGCGGCCTAACTGCGAATCGTCGGCCGCCTGGGGTACGAACCGGTTTGTTAGCCGCTCTCTTTCGTGGGCAAATCCCGTCGCCGCGACCAATGCGAACACGAATGCCAGTCCGCGCAATGCCATAACGCCGCTACGCCCCCGCAGGGAAAATATAGCACCCGAGCACGGTCGAATGGATGACGCCCGGAGCAATGGCAGCGTTTCTAAGGGAAGGCTTTAAAACCGGCCGTTGCGCGCTCGGCTCATGCTCGGGCGGCAAACCGATGTCGGTCGAAGTGAGCAATAACGCGGTCTTGACAGCGGACGATCAGATGGCTCGCCTGGCTGGTGCACTCAGCGAGTAGGACAAGCTTAAGCTTGTCCTACTAATAGAACCAGATCAGGTCGCCAGCAACCATTAACTGACTGTTCTTCGTTCCCGTGCTGAACGCCGGCATATCGTAGGAGTGCAGGAAACTTATTTCGGGGCGCATCAAGAGGCTCGTTCCGACCCAATGCCCCCATCCAATCATGTGCTCGGTATACCTGGTCTTGTATCCGGTGCGCTGGCCTTTGACATCGTCGAAGTATTCGTTGCGAATCGACATGTAGTCCTTTTTGCCGAATTGCCGCTCGACGTAATTTACGATGGCCCATTCCGGCGCGAAGCAACGATCCTCGGTCGGCGCGCAGTACGCCCCATTCGAATTCGTCTCCGCCGGTATCGGCCCGAATATGCTTGGTGTTTGCTTCATGTACTGGTACCAAGCCTCCGTATCGGTGTGCCATTTTGAATTGATTTTGTGATACCAAGTGAAGTAGTACGCGGCCAAATTGTTGTATGCGTATTTGCCGTCGTTGATCGAGTTCGCGCAGCCGTAGAGATTGTCGCCGCCTAAATGCCAGGTATAGCTCAAACAGGTGTTGAGCGTGACCTTAGCGTCAGGAGTCCACGGCGCCGCATCGCAGCCGCTCGATAATCCCACTTGCCACATCCAGTGTTTACCGAATTTAAATGTGCCGTTGATCCCGTCCTGCGTGTAGCAGTCGTAGGTATACGTAAGCGAGTGCGTGTAGGTGTAATTATTCGGCGCCAATTGAGCTTCGATATCCGGCAGAGAAATGTAGCGCCCGATGCGCACGTTCAGCCCGTCGGCAACGTGCGGGAAGTACAGATCGACGTACGCCATTACGGGGTCATAGCCGTAAGTCTGGTCCTTGCCCAGCAGTTGATTACTGAAAACCCCCTTTTGCGTGGTAAACCGGTAATCCATGCCGTAAATCTGCGTAAGCCGGAAGCCCCAGTCGAAGTGCTCGGTTTGCACCGTGTCCGGCACACGCTCGACGTACAGCGAAAACTGATCGAGCTGAATGGAATTTGAAATCTGCGCATATGCGGCGGGCGCATTCGCGAATCTGCCGTTGTTTGAAGTGCTGGCGTTCCATCCGGTGTTAGCCCAGCCGTAGATTTGGATATTTGCGGCTTTCCAGGCGTCGCCATTTGGGCCCGCGTACAACGCTTGCATGAGCGGCCCCGAAGTCGCGTTCGGCTGTCCGATTACGGGCGATCCTCCGTATGGCCATACGGTAAACGGGTAAGGAGGGTTGGTCACCGGCGCAGGATACCCGCGATAAGCGGCATCCGGGCCGGACGGAGTGCGGTCGCGCCAATCGTCGGCATAGATCTTAATCAGACGTTTAATCAACGAACCCGGCTGCGCCTTGGTGATGGATGGTTGCGTGGTCCTAATAAGCGCGAACTCTACCTGCGCGCTCTCGCCCGGAGCCACATCCACGACTGCGTCCGGTGTCTCGAAACCCTCCGCCCGAGCCATCAGGTGATATTTGCCGGGTTTAAGATTATTTACCGTGAAGGCGCCGTCGGTGCCGCACGTCACGGTGGTTTCCGTATTCTCTCCCACATTTTGCACCACAACCTGGACGAGAGGGAACGGCTGCCCAGTCGGATTGCGAGTAACGCCTCGAATGTTGCCCGGAGTTGCGGGATCATCCGCGGCGGCGCGTGAGATAAACATGAGAAACAGCACTCCGAAGGCGAACACGTAGCACGTTGGCTTGATCACTTTAGTTGTTGGTTTTGCTTGTTTTCTTTTGCTAGAGTTCGATTGACCCCGCAAAGATCATCTGCGGAGGATAGAAATACTGCGTCACATATAGCCGGTTAATCTGTGCCACGAACGCCACTCGCTCGTCTTTTTTGCCGATTTCCTGCGAACGGGGGAATTGATAAATTACAGCCGACGTGGAATCTCCGGTCGCGACGACGGTTACGCGCGCGGGCTTCAATACACGCTTCCCGTCAAGGCGAAGGTCCGCCATCTGCTTCAGGCCGTGAATCAAACCATCTCTTTTCGAATCGGTCACTGAGTTAGGAATTCCGAAAACAGCGATCACGTAATAGCTGTCCCAATCGGAGGTCCCGGTGGCGCCGAGCTTCGTCTCGGCCTGGCGAACCGGCAACGCACTTCCCCAAACGACTTTTAGCGGCGGCGGATCCGGAGTCTGGTACACATATGGCTTGGCGCCGATGCCGCTCAGGATGTGCTGTCCGAGCGCGCTGAGGGGCGCTGCAGGCCGGTCGGAGGCCCACTTTCCGCCCTCGCGAAGCTTGTCCTCATTCTTCCCGGCCATAAACGTGACGGTTGGAACTCCAGACCAAGGCGAATCGGCGAGAACTTGCTTTGCGTCTTCGTCAGTCCATTGCGCGGCCGGTTTATTCATCCATGCGGGGTCTTGCGCAAGCAGCGCCAACGTGCAAACAAGAGAAAGGCAGGTTGCGAAGGTTGGTCTCATAAAATTGCTCCTTAGAAAAAGCTCGTGGCGAAGCGCCGAAAGGGATCGGCGCTTCGCCACCCGCGTGCCATTTATTACGTGGCGAAATTGGCTTTTAGAGTTTGACCATCAGCGAGAAAATCCACCGCCGTTCCTGCTTGCGCAAGTCCGGAGTGAAGCCCGGGATGATTTGGGTCGGATCGCCTGTGTTCACGTAAGTGCCGGGTGTTACCTGCGGAGTGATGCCTCCGGGCCCGGTAAAGTACGGCACATTCGAGCCGCGCTGCGTAAATTCCACGCGCCAGGTGACCCACTGGCTGGGCATGTAATCACCGGTGATCTGGAAGTCGTACGCCTTGAAGTTATCGCCGGGATTCTCGCTGAAATACGGGGTTCCCGTTGTCGCGGTCGCGCCGTTAATCGGCGGCAACAGCACCAGGTAACGGCCCGGATTGTTCATGACGCCGCCGCCAACCGTCGCGCCGAACATGTCCTTGTGGAACCACCAGCGGTGGTACGCCATAATGCCGAGGAAGTTTTGCGCGGGAGTAGTAGCATTTCCGTGCCTGCAGACGACGCCGCCGCCGGTTTCGCAACCGAAGTCCTCGGTGACGGTGAACGCCATCCGGTGCATAAACTTGTTGGGATTCTGCCAATACTTCCACTCCTGGCTCCAATCGGCGTGATACCGCGAGCGGTATGGGTTCCCCAGAACGTCGCGGCCAAGCGTATACGTGTTCCATACGAAGTCAAGGTTTTCGGTCGGCCGCCACAGAATCTGCCCTCCGACGCCATGCCGTCCGTTGGATTTTGCATAGGATTGCCAGCCGTTTATGAGCCAGGGTTCGATTTTCAACTTATTCGTCGGGAACCACTGCGCTCGCATCCCGGTGAAGAACCACGGCGTATTGGAGGATACGTAGGACGGTTGATACGCCCAGTTATCGAACGTGTAGTAGCTGAACAGTCCGATAAAGGACAAGAAGTCTCCCACCTGGATATTAAGACCGTGCTGCACATTGATGTGATAGCCGGCATACATCTCGGTCAAGTATCGATATGCGTCATCGAGTTTCCACTGGCCTAAGCTGTAGCTGGCATCATTGCGCGGAACGGCCGTGGATACCGCGCCGAACTGCGTCAGAATGCGCCCCTGCATGTTACCGGCGTGGAAATCGCCGCCTACGTTCAATGCCTGGATGATAAATTCACCGGTGCGCTCGCCCTCGGTTGTCCCACCCAGGGTGTGATCGATCGGATGGTTATAGTCGTACATGTAGTTCGTGTCCACGCGAAATTCTCCCGAGAAGTACTTCCCGTCGAGAACCGCGTCGTGATTGCGCGGGACCGAATTCATCCAAGTGAAATCGCCGAACGCGAAGGGCGTTTCCAGATCGACCGGCGGCGGAGCGGCAGCTTCCTGGGGAGCCGCTTGCGGGGCCGCGCCAGGGGCCGGAGCAGCCGCTTGAGGAATCGGCGGCGGAACAACGCTCAGCGGTAGCTGAATCGGCGGCGTTTTTAAAGACGCCGGGATGATGGGAGCGGTGGAAGCGACCTGCGCCGCCTCGACCACCGACCTTAGAGGAATTGGAGTGGTTTCGGGTTCAGCCGCCGCTGCCGTCACCGGAGTGGCGCCGGGCGCTTCTGACGCCGGCGCGTCGGCTGGCTTGGCAGCAGCCGTTTTGGCTTCTTCTTCCTCCTTGGCTTTCCTCTCTTTTAGTTCTTTCTCCAGTTGCTCGATTCGCTGCTTCATTGCCGAGAGTTCTTTGGCGAGATCGGGAGTTGCCGTGGGAGGCCCCTCCGCTTGGGGCGAAGAATTCTGCGCGCTCAGTATTTGACCAACCATGCCGGCCAACACGCTGGCGACGAGAAGCGTTCGCCCTTTCTTTTTTTGGTGCATAGATTGTCCTTTCTCCTTTGAAACGTGATTGGATACACTTCAGCCTTCGACACCAGCGCGGCGCGCAAATGATGCTAAGGTCGTTCGCTTGGCCTCACCAGACGGGGGTGGAGGGGTACTGCACGGGGTTCTTCCTGGGAACCAAGTCGCTTTATGAATCGAAAATCGAACCTGATTCCCTGAACAAATGGGATAAAACGCCTACAAAAGACCGTTCATGTGAAAACCAGTATGGGGTCGTTTTCATAAAAAAGTCATAAAAAGGCTATTAGGCCAACAGTAGAAGTTTTTGATGGGGTCGATAGTTCTTTTTATGAGCAGCTGGCAAGGTAGATCGAGCCGGCTGGGGTTCCTGCAGCACGAACTCTTACTGTTGCTGTGCCGTGTGAAAAAGGCATCAAAGAATCAGATGTGGTCTTCACGCCCCGTGAGGACTTGAAGATACGCGCGCCGGGCGTGAGAGTCTTTTATGCCTTTTTTATGAATTATCCCCTATCGTTGCTAAGAAGAGCAAACCATGAGCGAGGGGTCCGTTCAAGCCAAGGCGGTGCTTCAACCCGGCGAAGCCGTGCCGCATTTTCGCGATCTCGCCCATGCCCGCCGCCCAAAGCGTTTCCATGCAGCGCTCGCTGCATTTCGGAGCTGCCTCAGGGGCGAATGGCGCCTTGACGGCGCGGACATTCAGCGATCTGCAAAGCACGCCTGCGCCGGCGCAGCCGCGGTCCTATTACTTACCTACGCTTGCTTTCATGCTCACCTTGAATTCGCGTTGGCGTGGCCGCTTTATCTTTTGCTGGTCGTCTTATCGTCCCTTTCCGGCGATGTGGTTTCGTCCGCGTTCATCTCCGTTCTGTCGGCGGGGAGCCTGGATTATTTCTTCGTTGACCCGTTGTTTCGGTTTACAGTATCGAATCCGCTAAACGCGCTTGCACTGGTGTCCTTTTTAATAACGGCCATGACGGTGACTACTCTGGTCACGCGGGCCCGCTCCGAAGCGAAACTCGCAAGGCTCCAGCGCGAACGGCTGGAACAACTTTATCAGCTCGCTCAGAATGTGCTGGCGTTGGAGCCGGAAGTGGCCATGGGAACCAAATTTCTCGAGCCTTTCGAGAACGTGTTCGGGATCAAGGCCGTTTGCATTTTCGACCCGGGCGCCGGGCAGGTAAGCATGGCGGGTGTGTCGAGACATGGCTTATGCGGCCGCACGCGGGAGGCATTTTTCTTTTCCAGGGATATCGACGATCGGACTGTTGGAGTGACGGCGCGCCGCCTTCGGGTGCGAGGCCAGATCACCGGCGCCATCGGCTTTGAAGGCCTGGAAGATCCGGCGCGCACCGCCGGCCCGCTGGTTGCCCTGGCGGCGACTCTCCAGGAAAGAACACGCGCATTCAGGCATGCGAGCGAATCGGCGGCGGCGGCCCAAACAGAGATCTACCGCTCCGCCGTGTTGGATGCCCTCGCGCATGAATTCAAAACGCCGCTGGCAACAATTCTTGCCGCCGCGGGCGGACTTCGAGCCGCGGGTCCGCTGCGCTCCGAGCAGTTGGATATGGCGGAAACCGTGGAAGCGGAAGCGGCGCGTCTCGGCAACTTAACCTCGCGCCTGCTTCACATTGCCCGGCTCGATCGCGAAGACGTTCACCCGCGCCTGGAAGCGACGAATCTGACACCGTTGGTAGCGCAGACCGTCGGTCAGTACCTACGCTTACCGACAGACCGCCGCATTTCCTTTGAACATCACGAAGACCGGATCGAAGTAATGGCGGACCCGGAACTGCTCCGGCTGGCCCTGAGCCAATTGCTCGACAATGCCTGCAAGTACTCTCTTCCAGGGTCGACGATCGCCGTTCAACTGGAACGCCAGGACGGTGTCGTGTCGCTCCGAGTGACGAACAGCGGAAGCGTCATCGCTTCAAGCGAGCGCCAGCGAATTTTTGAACGTTTCTACCGTGGTGCCGATGCACGGCGTTTCACCTCCGGCTCCGGCCTGGGCCTGTATGTTGCCCGGAAAATAGCCTTGGCGCACGGAGGCATTTTAGATCTGGATAGTGAACGGTCCACAGGGGGACGAATCACCTTCTGCCTTTCAGTACCCGGTACGAAGGGCGAACCGGAATATGCAGCCGCAGTCGGGTAGTGTCCTGGTGGTGGATGATGAACCGTCCCTGCGCAAAGTACTTCGGACCTCACTTAGCGCGAGCGGATTCACAGTCGAGGAAGCGCGTAATGGAGAGGAAGCCGTGAACGCCGTCCAAATGCATGGCTTCGATCTGGTACTGCTCGACATAAACATGCCTGGGATGGGCGGCGTCGAAGCCTGCCAGAAAATCCGCGA
This sequence comes from Bryobacterales bacterium, assembly GCA_019261985.1. Classification (GTDB taxonomy): domain Bacteria; phylum Acidobacteriota; class Terriglobia; order Bryobacterales; family Bryobacteraceae; genus Palsa-187. The sequence goes on from JAFAQY010000090.1 coordinate 16,671, forward strand.
GTACTCTCCGCGGGTCGGCATCGTCATGCTGACGGTGCGCGATCTCGAAGAAGACAAAGTGCGGGCCCTTGAGGCGGGCGCCGACGATTATGTCTCTAAACCGTTCCGCCTGCGCGAACTGGTTGCGCGCCTCCGCGCCGTGCTTCGCCGCAGCAGGGTCCAGGGCGCGGAGGATTCAAAAACGGAGCTCCTGCAAGCGGGCGAGCTCGCCGTCGATTTGAAGCGCCGCCTGTTGTGGCGGCGGGGCGAACCGGTGCACCTTTCGCCAAAGGAATTCGATCTATTGGCATTCATGATGCAAAACCAGGGTGCGCCATTAACACACGTCAAGCTGTTGCGCGCGGTTTGGGGGCCGGAATACGGCAACGAACAGGAGTACCTGCGCTCGTACGTACGAATGCTGCGCAAGAAGGTCGAGGACGATCCCAGCAAGCCTAAATACATTGTTACGGAGCCTTGGGTCGGCTACCGCTTCCGCGATCCGGCGGATTCCAACTCGCCCTCCGTTCTGGAGGATGAAAGCGGGCAGCCTTTATGACTTTTTCATCAGTTACACCGCAAACTGGGCCGATGGAGTTCTCGCCGACCCTGCGGACGACGGAAGCGCGCGGCGGCTTTCAGGGAAGCCGGAAAGATGCCGCCGAATCCAGCGCGCTAAGCACGATGAGGTTGGATCTGCTCCAAAGCGCCATCAGGAACAACCAGGTGAGTTTTCCTTCCCAAGTGCCGGTGTTCGTTAAGCATGCTCCGCCGGATATGCAGTGCCGCTTCGTTCTTCTGTATTTCGTCAAGGGCTGGAGTTGCCAGGACATCGCCAAGCGCTACGGCTTCGCGCGAAATTATATCTGGCAGGTGGTGAACGAATGGCGGAGGCACGCTGTTTCGTTGGGATTTATCCAGGAGATTCCGCCCATGCCTTCGTTTATGCCGGACGTATTCATACCTCCGATTTCCCTACCTGCCAACGCGGCGCTCGAGCATTCCCCGGCCGCATAGAAACGACCAAGACCAGTTCGGTGTATAGGGCGCGAGTTCGAGTCGCCTCGAGTGAATTCCGTGCTCCACCCGGCCCACGCGGGTACGGGGCGTTACAATGATCCTCAAGGCAAAGGATGTGGCGTACAAAGTGTCGCGAGTTGTTGCGGCGATCGGGAAAGCCAACTCTGCTGGGCAGTATCGCCGTCGCTGCGCTCACTTTTGTTTCGAATAAGCTGCATTTCGACCTGCCGGTCGTCGGACCACTGTATTTGCTAGCGGTTGTTATACAGTCCCTGTCGGGCGATTACCCTTCCGCGGCTACCGTATCCACTCTTGCCGTCGGCAGTCTGGATTATTTTTTTGTAGAACCGCGTTTTTCTTTGCGTGTCACTCACCCGCTCGATATCCTGGCCCTCGTTTCGTTTCTGATAACCGCGCTGGTGATTACGAAACTGGTGGCGCGGGTAAGACGGGAAGCGCGGCTCGCGCAGCTTCAGACCGACCGCATCGATCATTTATACGACCTAGCGCAGCAGGCTTTAGCGCTGGAACCGGAAAGCGCCGCCGGCGAACGTTTCCTCGATTTGTTTATTGGCGTATTTGGAATTCGTGCCGCGTGGATTTTCGACGGCGACACAGGGCAGTTACACAGCGTGGGGGCGGCTCGAAGCGAAGTTTGGGACAAGATGCGACAAGCCTTCATTAACGGGCACGATGTCGACGATCTGGCCTCCGAGGTTTGTATCCGCTGTTTCCGTGTCGCGGGCCGCGTGACCGGCGCCATGGGATTTGAAGGCCTACACGACCCCGAACTCACTGCTGGTCCGCTCATCTCGCTTGCCGCGGCCCTCCAAGAGAGGACCCGCGCATTCCGGCGCGCGAGCGAAGCCGCGGGCGCGACCCAAGCCGAGGTTTATCGCACCGCAATTCTGGATGCGCTTGCGCACGAATTCAAGACTCCGCTTTCAACCATTCTGGCTGCCGCGGGCGGGCTTAGCGAAGCCGGACCGCTTAACCGCGAGCAGAAAGAACTGGCCGGCACCGTGGAATCCGAAGCCATTCGGCTCGGAAATCTAACATCCCGGATGCTGCGTATCGCCCGACTGGATCGCGGAGAGGTGAAACCACGACTCGAGCTGGCGGATGTGAATTCGCTGCTCGGAGAGCTTGTTTATCAGTATTCGAGCGTTCCAGGCGACCGCCGCTTTTCGCTCGCGACGCGCGGCAAGGATCTGGAAGTCTTGGCCGACCCGGAATTATTCCGTTTGGCTGTGGCCCAATTATTGGATAACGCCTGCAAGTACTCGCCGCCCGGCTCGTCTATCGAGATCGAGGCGGAGCGCAATGGCGAGATGGTCGCCGTGCGGGTCTCGAATTCCGGAACGTCGATCCCGACAAAGGAAGAAAAGCGGATTTTCGAGCGATTTTACCGTGGGGAGGATGTGCGCCGTTACACGGCAGGCTCGGGACTAGGATTGTACGTCGCGAGAAAAATAGCGCTCGCGCACGGGGGGGATCTGGAGTTGGACGCCGGCAAGCGCAAAAATGCCATCACGTTCCGGCTGACGATACCGCAGGCCAAGGTTGAGATAGAAAATGCCGCTGCCATTATGTAGCGTGTTGGTAGTTGACGATGAGGCGCCTCTGCGCACCGTGTTGCGAAGTTCGTTTGCGGCCACCGGGTGCGATGTGGAAGAAGCCAGAAATGGCGAGGAGGCGCTCGACGCTCTTCAGCGCCGTTCGTTCGACCTTGTGCTGCTGGATATCAACATGCCGGGGATGAGTGGCCTGCAAGCGTGCCGTAAAATCCGCGCGGCCGCGCCCGGCATGGGCATTGTGATGCTCACTGTGCGCGACGATGAAGACGACAAAGTCAACGCGCTGGAAGCCGGGGCGGACGATTACATCACCAAGCCTTTCCGTATACGCGAGCTTACCGCGCGGTTAAGCGCTGTGCTGCGGCGCACACGCACCTCCGAACCTGCCGCGCCAACAGAGCTGCGCGCCGGGGATCTGGCCCTGGACGAGGAGAAGAGGACATTGCGCCGCGGCGAGGAGTTAATCCGGCTGGCGCCAAAAGAGTTCGAGCTCCTCGCGTTTATGATGCGCAACAAGGGGCTCCCGCTTAGCCATGTGAAACTGCTGCGCTCGATTTGGGGTCCGGAGTACGGCGGGGAACTGGAATATTTGCGGACCTACGTGCGTACGCTGCGCAAGAAAATTGAAGATAATCCCGCTAAGCCCAAATATATTGTTACGGAACCATGGGTCGGTTACCGGTTTATAGATCCCGCCGACGAGAATGGGATTCGCGCTCCTTCAGAGCCGGCGCAGCCGTCACAACTCTAGCTCGTCTTGAATCAGCATCTCTCGCGAAGTGAAAAC
>JAFAQY010000092.1 GCA_019261985.1 Bryobacterales bacterium
TTGTTGGAAATGCCCGTCTACGCTGGATGCGTATTTGCGATTATTGGTGCATTCTCACGGGAAGTCAACAGGTATTTTTACTAGTATTCTAGTAATTTCTGAGCCGGCCGTTACCTGTACCACAAAATTTGCGAGCACTCCAACGGCGTCGCGGCCAACGTATGGTGCGGGATGATGCGGGGCGTGTAATCGCCGGCCGACCGCGCGGCTGGAACGGACGCCGTGTAACAGTGCGCGTTGGATGCGCCCACCAGCGGGGAGCAGCGTTCCATGTCGCGGATCTCCGCGCCGCCGCCATCCTTTGCGTCGGCATAGAGTTGAACCCGGACGCTCTCCGGGTCTAAGCCATTCAAGTAGACCTGAACGTTGAAACGATGCTCGCCACCATCGGAGGCAACATCCACTTCCCCGAACCGGACGCGGCCCCAGTTTTCTTCCAAGGCTTGGCGCCACTGCATCAATTCCTGGACCTGAGCCAGATTGCTCGTCCGGTCGCAATACGCCTTGGCGCGCGCAAGATAATGCGTCTCCACGTACTCTCTCACGACTCGATTTGCCGAGAACTGCGGCGTCAGCCGCGCCATGCTGGCCCGCACGCGTTTGATCCATTCGACGGGCACACCCGACGCGTCGCGGCCATAGAACATCGGAACAACCTGGCTCTCCAGCAGTGAATAAAGTTGTTTCCCCTCCTGCCGGTCCCATTCCGGATCGGAGTCATGCTCGCGCCCGTCTCCAATGGCCCAGCCTACGTCCGGCGTGTACGCCTCAGCCCACCAGCCATCGAGTTCCGAAAGATTCAGACCGCCGTTCACGAGCACTTTCATGCCGCTGGTTCCGCTCGCTTCCCATGGCCGCCTTGGCGTATTCAGCCACAGATCCACGCCGCGCACGAGGTGTTCGGTCATCTGCATGTCGTAATCGGCCAAAAACACCACATGATGCCGCGCGGGCGAATGGCGGATGAACTGAATCCATTGCCGGATCATTTCCTGCCCATCGTGGTCGGCGGGATGCGCTTTGCCCGCTAGCACAAGCTGAACCGGCCGCTCCTCATTCGTGAGCAGCCGCAATAACCGGTCTGGATCGTGCAGTAGCAGATTGGGGCGTTTATATGTGGCGAACCGGCGTGCAAACCCGATGGTCAAGATGTCGGGGTCGAACAGCCGTTTTGCGAGCTCGATATCGGCGGACGGCGCGCCTTCGCCGGCAAGCTGGCGCGAAAGATAACTCCTGGCATAGGTAACCATCTGCGCCCGGCTCTTCGTGCGCATGGTCCACAGATTCGTGTCGGATACCGAGTCCAGCGCGGTGGCCAATTGCTCCAGATCCCCGCGCCAGCGCTCTTTGCCGCAAGCGGCGGTCCAGACATCGTCGGCCGCTTCCGAATCCCACGTTGGAACGTGCACGCCGTTGGTTACATACGTTACCGGAATCTCAGCTTCGGGCCAGCGTGGAAATAGAGGCTCGAATAATTTTCGGCTGACCGCGCCGTGAAGGCGGCTGACGCCGTTTACTGCGCCGCTGCCCCGGATCGCAAGATACGCCATGTTAAACGGCTCGGATTCATCTTCCGGATTCAACCGCCCCATCGCCATGAATTGCTTAAACGGTATATGTAGCCGCTCCTCGGCATACCGGTGCATGCGGCGCTCCATCAGAGCCGGAAGAAAGCGGTCGAAGCCGGCCGCTACCGGAGTATGGGTTGTGAATAGATTGCCTGCCCGGGTCGCGGTAAATGCAACGTCGAAGGGCAGCTTTTGTTCTTCCATAAAATCTCGCGCGCGCTCCAAAACGGCAAACGCCGCGTGGCCTTCATTCAGATGGCAAACTTCCGGCCGCAGGCCTAGCGCGCGCAGAACCCTCCACCCGCCAATTCCGAGAATGCGTTCCTGCTGCAAGCGCGTCTCCGGTCCGCCGCCGTAGAGCTCGGCGGTAAGGCCGCGATAACCGGGCAGATTCGCGGGGTCGTTTGAATCGAGCAAAAGCAACCGCACCCGCCCGACGCGCACCTCCCAACTGCGCAGCCAGATACGTGTGCCCGCCATGGCGATCGAAAACCTCAGCCATTCTCCGTTCGGCAGCCGCAGCGGAGAAATCGGCAACTGCGTCGGATCGTTGTAAGGATATAAGGCTTCCTGATTACCATCGTGATCGATGTGCTGCCGGAAATAACCTTGTTGATAAAGCAGCCCAATGCCATATACCGGAATACCCAAATCGTTAGCGGACTTGAGCTGATCGCCGGCCACATTGCCCAGTCCGCCCGAATAAATCGGAAGCGCGTCGCTGAGCATGAACTCCATGCTGAAATACGCGACGGCGTTAATCGGCGAATTGGAATGCGCGTTCTGGAACCAGCGCGGATGTGTGTTGCGGTACTCGTAGTAGCGCAGCGTCTCTTCGAGCTTGTCGCGGAAGGCCGGATCCGCCAGACAACCGTCTAGACGTTCGCCGGAAATCGTCTGCAAAATAACCCACGCGTTGTGTGTGAGTGTCCACAGCTCCGGGTCAAGGCGGGTCCATAGCTCGTCAGCGACGTGGTTCCACGACCAGCGGAGATCTAGAGCAAGATTGCGAAGTCCTGCCTTGAGTTGCTCGGCGTCCATGCGTTCAGCTTATCGCGCAGTATGGTGGGGCAGCTTGCCAAGCTGCGGCGGCTTGCCATGCTAAGCCGGCTGGTCTGGATGTGAGTAAGGTTCACCCGGCGGGTGTGCGGGTTCGCCTCAGCTTATCGCCATGGTGGGGCGCTTGCTAAGCCGCCTGGTCTGGATGTGAGTAAGGTTCACCAGGCGGGTTGGCAACCCGCCGCAGGATGGCATCCTGCGCCACAATTGCCGCCACTAGGCCGTCTATGGTGTGCGGGTTCGCCTCCACGTCCACCTCCAACCCGCACTCGCCAATCGTCTTCGAAGTAATGGGGCCAATGGAGGCGATCTTAATCCCCTGCAGCGATCCCGGCTCAATGGCCTTTTCCAGATTCTTCACCGTTGATGAACTCGAAAATACGATCCAATGCGGATTCCGCGCCAGCACTTCCGCCGCGTGCTCCGCCAAATCCGCGGGAGGAACGGTGCGGTAGGCTTCCACCACATCCACGTGCGCGCCGCGCCGCGTCAGTTCAGTCGGCACCAAATCGCGGGCCACAGCCGCGCGGGGTAACAGAATGCGCCGTCCCGATAGACGCTCTTCCGTAAATGCCTCTACCAGACTTTCCGCAACATACTCCTGCGGCATCAAATCGACCTTCAAATGCAAAGCTTGAAGCGCCGCCGCCGTGGCCGGCCCGATCGCACATATCTTCGCGCTCACGGCTCGCAAATCCCGATGCGAAGCATCCAGGCGCTCGATGAAAAACCTTACTCCATTCACGCTTGTGAAAATCAGCCAATCGTATGTTCTGATGCGCGCGATGGCGCGGTCGAGCGGAGTCGTATCGGCGGCAGGCTGGATCTCGATCGTAGGCAGCGAGATCGCCTCGGCGCCCAGTTCTTCCAAAGGCCGGGCAAGTTCCGCGGCCTGCCTGCGGTCGCGCGTCACGACGATGCGCTTCCCGAAAAGTGGAAGTCTTTCGAACCAATTGAACCGGTCGCGCAGCGAAACCACCTCGCCGATCACGATCGTCGCCGGCGGCTTTATACCTTTTTCCGCGGCCATCGCCGGCAATGTCGAAAGCGTGCCAACCAGCGTTTCCTGATCCGGCCGCGTGGCCCAGCGCACGATCATGGCGGGCGTATCCCGCGACCGTCCGGACGCGATTAGCTCGGCCGCGATCGCGGCGAAGTTCACCAGCCCCATGAACAGGACGATAGTTTCCGTAGCGCCGACCTTCGCCCAGTCGATCGCCTCCACGCGATGGCCGGTCACGAAGGTAACGGCCGAAGTATGCTCGCGATGGGTTAGCGGAACTCCGGTATATGCCGCAAGCCCGAGCGCGGCCGTCACGCCCGGCACAATTTCGAACGGAATGCCCGCGTCCGCCAGTGCCTCCATCTCCTCGCCGCCGCGGCCGAAGATGAATGGGTCGCCGCCCTTAAGCCGCACCACGGTCCACCCGCGGCGCGCGCGATCGATCAACAGCCCGCTGATTTCCTGTTGGGACATCTCATGCTTCGCGCGTTTTTTCCCGACGTAGATCCGTTCCGCGTGGGCAGGAGCATAATTCAGCAAACGCTCGTTCGCGAGGAAATCGTATAGGAGGCAATCGGCCGCTTCCAGCACGCGACGGCCTTTTAGCGTGATCAATTCGGGGTCGCCGGGTCCTGCGCCGACCAGGTAAACCTTCATGCGGCGTAAACTTCGCTCAGAATCTCGCGCGCCCCTTCGCCGAGCAGCTGCTCCCCAACTTGTGCGCCAAGCTGAACCGGATCCATCCCCTTGGCATCGCACCGCAGAAGACGCGAACCATCGGGAGCAGCCACGATCGCATGCATGCGGATCACGTCACCTTCGAGAGTGGCATGGGCGCCCACGGGAACCTGGCAGCCGCCGCCGAGAGTGGAAAGCAGCGCACGCTCGGCTTCCACGGCGATGCGGGTTTGCACGTGATCCAGCTTCCGCGCGAGTTCCTGGGCGGGGCCGCTGTCGTCCCGGGTTTCGATCGCGAGAGCGCCTTGCCCTACGGCGGGACACATGATCTCCACCGGAATGATTTGCCGGATTCGATCCTGCAATCCCAACCGCCGCAAGCCGGCAGCCGCTAGCACGATGGCATCGTATCGTCCCTCGTCCAACTTGCGCAGGCGAGTGTCGACGTTTCCGCGGAGCGTATCGATGATGAAATCGTTTCGGAACGCGCGAAGCTGCGCCGCACGGCGGAGGGAACTGGTGCCTATCATCGCTCCCTGCCTGGCAGACGAGAGAGAGCGGCCGTCTGCCCCGCTAATCCACGCGTCGCGCGCTTCCTCCCGTTCCGGAATCGCTGCAAGCGTTAACCCGGACGGCACAATCGCGGGCAGATCCTTCAGGCTGTGCACCGCGATATCGATTTCGCGCGCCAGCAGAGCCTCTTCGATTTCCTTGGTGAACAGCCCCTTTCCGCCGGCCTTCGCCAGCGGAACGTCCTGAATTTTATCGCCAGTGGTCTTGATTACCTCGATCCGCGTTTGCGCCCCGAGCGCATCCAGGGCGGCTGCGATATGCCGGGCCTGCCACAACGCCAGCGCGGAACCGCGCGAGCCAATTACGATCATTCGGCCCCCAGCCTGAATAATCTTCGGATGAAGCTGTGGCTGGAAGAGTCGCCCGCCTGACGCCGCAGCTCGGCCATGGGCCCGTGCGCGATTTTATTCACAATGCCGCGGGTGATCGCTTCAATCGCTTCTTCCTGCTGCGCCGTCAGCTTGCCGAGCTTCCCGCGCTGGCGGTCGATTTCCCCTTTGCGCCACTGCTCGAACTGATCCTGCAACACCGCGATGGTCGGCGCGGCTTCGCGCGTCTTCAGCCGCGTCATCATCCGGTTGACTTCCTCCTGGATGATGTCTTCGGCCTGCTGCGCAACTTGATTCCGCCCGCGCAGATTCAAATCGACGACCTTGCCCAAATCGTCAATGTCGTACAGGAACACATTGTCGAGCTTCTGTACGCTCGGTTCGATATTGCGCGGCACCGCGATATCGATCAAAAGCATCGGGCGGTTGCGGCGCTTTTCGATGGCGTCCTTCACCTCAGCTTGCGTGACGATGTACCATGGCGAACCACTGGAAGCCAGAAGGATATCGACATCGGGCAGCGCATCATGGAAATAATCGTAATCGACGACTTCACCGCCGACGATCTCCGCCAGCCCTTCCGCCCGTTCGCGCGTGCGGTTGGTGACGATGATTCTCGAAACCCCGGCCCGGCGCAGATGACGGGCGGCGCTCTCGGCCATCTTGCCGGCGCCCACGACCAGCACTTTTCGTCCTTGTAGCGAACCGAAGATGTCGCGCGCCAGCTCTACCGCCGCATAGCTTACCGAAACCGCGCTCTCTCCAATATCTGTCTCCGAGCGCACGCGCTTGGCTACATTGAATGCGCGCGTCATCACCAGATCGAGGAACCCGTTGAGGGTGCCCTTTTCCTTCGCCAGTGCGTAAGCGGATTTGAGCTGCCCCAGTATTTGCGGCTCGCCGACGATCATCGAATCGAGGCTGGAGGCCACGCGAAACAAGTGCCGGATGGCGTCGGGTCCATCGAACCGGTACAGATACGGCGAAACCCAATTTCGTTCCACGTGCCGGGAGTCTGCAAGAAAGCTCTCGACTGCCGCTTCGGCATCCGCCTGCTCGTCGGCGGTGACCGCGACCTCTACGCGATTGCACGTGGATAGGATCATGCCCTCATGCAGGCCCGGCTGGCGCGACAAGTCATCGAGCGCTTGCGGCAAAGCCTTTTCTTCAAACGCCAGCCGCTCGCGGACCTCTACCGGCGCAGTGCGATGGTTCAAGCCGGTGAGCAGAAGCTTCACGCCCACACCACCCAGGTAATCGCGGAACACAGGACGACGGCGATGGCCATGGCCGCGGCCTTGCGTCCTCGCCAACCGGCCGTTGTGCGCAGATAAAGCGTCGCCAGCAGCAGCGCCCAAGTCACCATTGAAATGGTGATGCGCGCGTCGCCAACCCACCGCGTGCCCGATCCCAGAAATACGACGATAATCGCCAGCGTGATAAATACGAAGGCGTATTCGAGGTAACGGCTGACCAGATTATCGAGCGTCGCCAGCGCCGGCAATTTTTCCAAAATGCGCGTGGATTTCTTCGTTTTCAGGTTATGTTCCTGAACCAAATAGAACACGCTTGCCGCGGCCATGATCGCGAGCGCCGCGTATCCGGCAAGCACCAATACGATATGCAGCGCCAGCCAGGTATCCCTTGCCCCGTTCAGAATGGGCACGGGGCGCTCCATGGCCGCGACCAGCGTCATGACGAAAACCAAAGGAAAATGCGCGACGGCGGTGGACGCGAACTGGTACCGCCACTCTACCGCCAGAAACAGCACGGCGATGAGAAACGCGCACAAGCTCAGGGTCTGGAAGAAATTATCAACCGGGATATGCCCGGCCGCCATTCCCAGATCCACAATTGCGACGCCGTGCAGGATCGCGCCAACCCGGAAAGCCCCCCGCGCGAGCGGGTACAGTCCAGCCCGCTTGCGAATCAGCGCCAGCATGGAATGCACCAGCCCCACCGCATAAAAACACACCGCGATCCGGAGCCAGAAGATGCTGGTTGAAACCATTCTTTTTCATCTTACGACCTTCCCCTGTTTGGTTTGCCCTTGCGCTCCCGGGTCAGCCGTGACCGTACGGGACCAACGGTCCGCGGTATTTAGGATGACAGCCGCGGACGGGCCATCTCAAAGCGCTCCCGCGTCCGCGTATACCCTGTTCCGCCCATGCGCCCGATGGCGCGGAGCTTCTCGGGGTCGATGCGAAAATTCTGAACCATCGAGGCGTCCACATGGAACCGGACCACCTCGCCGAAAACCACGCTTCCGCCCGCTGGACGCGTGCTCACGTCCACGATTTGAATCACCTTGCATTCCATGTTCACAGGCGATTCCAGCACGCAAGGCGGTTTGACCAACTCGCTCGCAGCGGGCGTCAGCCGCGCGATCGCGAATTCGTCCACTTCAGGCGGGTAGTCGCCCGAAGTTAGATTCATCTGTTCCGCAATGGCCTCCGTCACAATGTTGACGACAAATTCTCCGGTCGCGCGAACGTTCGCCAGCGTGTCCTTTTCGGGGCGGCGCGCGCCAGACGCGAATAGAACCACCGGAGGCTCGCTACAAACCGCGTTAAAGAAACTGAAGGGCGCCAGATTGTACACTCCCTCCGGAGAGATCGTCGAAATAAAGCCGATCGGCCGCGGCACGATCGCTCCGATCAGGAGCTTGTAAGCATCGGCCGGCGCATGCGCAGCCGGATCGATCGCGAGTTTGGTTTCAACCATAGTCGGGGCTACAGTCCGTTGCCGAAGTCGCTGGACAACCCTCCCGCGGCCGGAATGTAGCATTTCCGAGTGTAATCCATCACCATTCGATCGGCGTTGAAGCGCCAGCCCAGCGTGCGGATGGTCCGCTTCATGCGCTTGATCCACCCGATGGGAAGACCGTCGCGGTCGCGCTCATAAAATAGCGGAATTACCTGCTCCCGCAGCACGCGATACAAATCGTCGCCGTCGCGGGCGTCGTGAATGTCCGGATTCAAATGCGTGCGCCCGGCGCCGATCGCAAAGCCGTTTAGCCCATCGTAGGCTTCGGCCCACCACCCGTCGAGGATGGAGAGGTTCAGCCCGCCATTCAAAACCACTTTCTGTCCACTGGTGCCGGACGCCTCCAGCGGACGGCGGGGATTGTTCAGCCACACGTCCACGCCCTGCACAAAATGGCGCCCTACATTGATGTCGTAATCTTCCACAAACACAAACCGGTCAGCAAATTGCGGATCGCGCATCAACTCCGCGATGTGCTGCAAAATGCGCTTGCCCGGCTCGTCATGCGGGTGCGCCTTGCCGGCGAACACGAACTGCACCGGGCGTTTGGGATCGTTCACCATGGACGCCAGCATTTGCATATCCTTCAGGACCATGTTGGCTCGCTTGTAGGTTGCGAACCGGCGCGCGAATCCAACCGTGAGCGCGTCCGGGCTCAGCACTTGTCCCATGCGGTCCACAAACTCCGGATCCTCGCCCCGCCGCTCGGCTTGCTCCATCGCCTCCGCGCGCACGAATTCCAAAAGATTTGCTTTCAGGCTCAAGTGAGTTTCCCACAGCTCTCCATCGCTGAGCTGCTCGATGCGCTCCCAAATCTGCGATTCGCCACTATGTTCGTGCCAATCCGGCCCTAAATGGCGGTCGTATAACCGGAACATTTGGGGCGCGAGCCACGAGGGAACGTGCACGCCATTGGTGATGTGTCCGATCGGAACTTCGTCCTCGGGCTTGCCGGGGTAAAGCCCGGTCCACATCGCGCGCGAGACCTCGCCGTGCAGGGCCGAGACGGCATTGGCGCGGCGCGACAGCCTGAGTCCCAAAACCGTCATGCAGAACTCTTCGTAAGGATTGTTTGCATTCTCGCGGCCGAGTCCCATCAATTCCTCGTGCGAGATCCCGATGGCATCGCGCAGTCGACCGAGATGTTCCTCGACAAGACCGGCATGGAACCTGTCATGGCCTGCGGGAACCGGAGTGTGAGTCGTAAAGACCACTTGACGGGCGACATCGCGGGCCGCCTGCCCGAACGTCAGCCCCTCGCCTTCCATCACATCGCGGATCGCCTCCAAGACAACGAACACGCTGTGGCCTTCGTTCAAATGTAGGACACCGGGGGTGATCCCCATAGCGCGCAGCGCGCGATAGCCGCCGATGCCGAGCAGCAGCTCTTGCCGGATGCGCACGCGGCGATCCCCGCCGTATAATCGCGACGTCAGCTCCCGGTCCTCCGGCGCATTGCCCTCGACATTAGAATCGAGCAGCAGCAAATCGCACCGGCCCACTTTCAGCCGCCATACTTTGGCCAGGATGCTTCCGCCGCGCGTGTCGATTTGAATGCTGATGCGTTCGCCATTGGCTCCGATCGCCGGTTCCATAGGAAGCTGTGTGAGATCGGTGTGCAGATACTCTTCATGCTGCCACCCTTTCGCGTCCAGCCGTTGGAGGAAGTAGCCCTGGGCGTAAAAGAGACCGATACCGATCAGCGGAATGCCGAGGTCGGAAGCGCTCTTGATGTGGTCGCCCGCGAGCACTCCCAAGCCGCCCGAGTAGATTGGAATGGATTCATGCAAGCCGAACTCGGCCGAAAAATATGCGACCGGACGCGGACGCAGCACGCCCGCGTGAACCGATCCCCAGGTCCGGTCCGAGTGCAAATATTCCTGCTGCCGGCGGTAAGCGTAATTGATGCGGCTGTGAAGCGCCAGATCGCGCGCCCGCCGCTCGATCACGGATAGCGGTATTTCATTCAGCAGCGCGATCGGGTTTTGATTGAGCTGCCGCCAGCGTTCCGGATCGAATTCGTTAAACAGGCTGGTGGAATCGTGGTCCCAGCTCCACCACAGATTTCGCGCCAGGGACCATAGCCGCTCTTGAGCCGGCGCGATAAACCGGTCAAGGGTCCGCGCTTCGCTGACCACCGGCGCCACCTGCGCGGCGGCGTCGGAGAGCATTTTGACTTCGGTTTCCTGAAAATCGCGGCCGTTGACGGTTTGGATGACCAGCACGCCCTGAAGAACGCCGCGATCGACCACGGGGACGCCCAGGAACGACTGATAATTCTCTTCGCCGGCTTCACGGAAATATTTGAAGCGCGGATGTTGCCTGACATGCTGCACGGCGACGGGCGAGACTTGCTCCGCGACCAAGCCCACCAGCCCTTCATGAACGCCCATGCGAAGCGTGCCGATGCACTTCGGACTCAATCCCACAGAGGCGGCTAACACCAAGTTGGCGCGATCCGGCTCCAGCAGGTACGCGGAACAGACGTTACTTTGGAAGCGGCGGGCGATTAAACCCACAAGCTTCATCAACGTCTCGGCGGGCTTTCCGCTCTCTCTGGCGAGGTCTCCGATTTCCTCCAGGGTCAATACGTCGCTCGGCCGCGCGGCAGCAGCTTTACTCATGTTGATTTCCTTTTTTTGATGGCTCGACGCGGAAAGAACAGCGGTCCTTCGCAAAACGGCAACGGAGCCGCTCCTTTGCTGCAACAATCACAAGACAGGGTGAACCAATAGTCTACGTTACGCGGCCGGATGTATGCCAGTGCGGGCCCGCAGCGCCAAAAGCGCGAATGATGCTAGCCAATGTTCGCCCATATAATCGCCCTCTACACGCGCCAGGCCCGCCGCAAGATGCTCGTCCGCCGCGGAGCGCGCCACGCGCTGCGCCTCGGGAGGAAGTTGGTCGGCAAGTTCGTAGAACGCCCAGGCGCGGGATAGATTCAGGCCGTCGAGGTGAGCGATCTTGCCGTCCGTGCGGTCGGAAGGACAGACCGGCCGAAACAATGTCGCGGGCAGGCCTTCGTGCAAGGCGGGCAAGTATTCTCGGAACCAAGCCGCGGCCTGAGCGCGAGGTCCGGCATAGCCGGCGGCTTGGGCAACGGTCAGCGTTGGCGATAGGAAATCGTCATTTGAAGGCTCCCAGCATTGCGCGTCGCGATCGCGGCTATGCCATTCCCAAACTTTCGAGCGGAGCGCCGCCTCAAGCTCGGGGTCTTCGGCTTCGCGGGCGTATTCAAGAGACAACCGCACCGCCAAGGCGGTGTTCGAGTGCACGCCGGTGCGTACCGGATACGTCGCGAGCGGCAGATACTCCATCCAACGCCGGCGGAAAACGTCGGCCAGCGGTTTGAGGATTTCAAACCATCCTGTTTGGTGACGCTTCAACTCGGCCCCGAGCATGAGGCACCAAGCCCAGCCATACGGCCGTTCAAACCCCCTCGAGGAGGGCTTGGCCGCATAGGCGCGCTCTTCGTCAACTTTTTGCGGCGTCACATTTCGCTCGAATAGAGCGTTGATCTCTTGCGCGAACGGCCCATCGGGGCGGAGGCGCAAGACGGTCGCCAGGGTCCAATACCCATGCACGCACGAATGCCAGTCGAAACTGCCATAAAAAACGGGATGCAGAGCTTTGGGGCCTTGCACATCGGCCTCCGCATTTATCACGTGATCCAGCTTGTTCGGATATTGACGCTCTACGTGCGAGAGAGCGATGCGGGCGAATCGGTCGAGCAAATCCGGCGCGATCATCGGTAAACGAGCAGACACAGCAGCAGAAGATTGCCCGCCATTAAAAGTAACGCTGTCGGCGCTTGCGCGCGGATCACGGCGTAGCGGTCATCGAGTTCCAAAAGCGTGGCCGGGACGAGATTGAAGTTCGCGGCCATCGGTGTCAGCAACGTTCCGCAAAAACCGGTGAGCATGCCGAGAGCTGAGACCGCCACAACGTTCGCGCCGAACCTCTGAACCACGAGCGGCAGGCCGAGTGCGGCCATCATTACCGGAAACGCAGCGAACGCGTTCCCCATAATGATGGTGAACGCGACCATTCCTAGGCCAAAGACGACGACGGCCGTGCGCGGAGTGGTTATGGGCGCATAGGTTGAGAATACCCGTCCAACGGCTGTCCCAACGCCACTTACGGTAAAAACGGACCCAAGCGCCGCCAACATCTGCGGCAGCAGCAGTGCCCATCCGATCGTATCCACCAATCGCCCTCCCTCGGTCACGGGTGCTAAAAGCGGTGGACGGAATGCGACCATAGTAAGCGCGAGCCCGACCATAATTCCCGCAAAAAGCCAGACCAGCGTAGCGGCCTGCGGGTCTACGAGCGGCTTGCCGCCCAGCGATAAGTTTTTCAATACCGTCGAGCCGGCAAAGGCCGAGAACGGCGCAATCAGCGCCGGTACGAACAAGAAAGATTTGTAGCGCGAAGCCCTTTCGGCGCGTTCGGCATCACTGGTTGTTTTTACAGGTCCGCGGCCGGTTCGCCATGCCCCGCCTACGACGATTAGGCCGAGCGCCAGAATGCCGTTCGCGAAATCGGAGAGCTTCGAGCCGAACAGAAAACTAATTGCCAGGAGACCGTAGAAGGCAGCGTTCGCGAAACGCTTCGGGTGCAAACGGTTGAGAGCCGCGGCTGCGGCGAACGCGCCGAACGTCACGCCCGCGATGACATAAACGGCTTCGAGACTTATCATAGTTTCCGCCGTAATTTCTTATCGAATAGCCACAGTCTTACGGAGTGAATGGAAAATGCGAGCAGCGCCGAAGGGATTGCCCATCGCGCGAGATCCAGCGGCTGAACGTTAATGTGATTTTCACCAAGAAATCCCTTGATCAGGAGAATCGAGCCGATGGCGATAAAGATGTCCTCTCCGAAAAACAGGCCGATATTGTCGGTAGCGGCAGCCATCGCGCGGATTTTCTTTCGCGAGTCCTCGGTCTGCCGTTGACCTGCGCGCTCGGCGGCGCCTTCCGCCATAGACGCGATTAGCGGCCGGACCATCTGCGCATGTCCGCCGAGCGCGGTCAGCCCGAGCGCCGATGTGATCTGCCGGGCCAGCAGGTACATCACCAGCACTCGTCCCGCGGTTGCGGCGCCGATACCCGAAATCATTTGCCGCGCCCGCGTTTGCAAGCCTTCGCGCTCCAGCACTCCGATTAACGCCAAAATCACCCATGCTGCTGTGATAAAGCGATTGTCGTTGAATGCCTTGCCGAACGCCTCAATGATTTCAGACGGGCTAAGGCCGGCGGCGAGTCCGCTGGCCGCAGCCGCGGCCGCAACGACTAGAAGAGGGTTTGCGCGCAGCGCGAATCCGACCGCAACAACGGCGACTCCAAGCAGCACCCACATCGGGCTATTACAACACACGCACTCAGCCGTGCCGGCGAGGCGCGGTCCGTTTTCCACGCTACGACAAGGCCCTCCAAAGCGCCGCCAGCATCCGCTGCGATTCGGCCGTGAATACCTTCGGCGCCGCCGGCGCCAGCGCCGCCATCATCGCGAGGGCGACTGCCATCTTGCCGGGGAATGCGACGGAAAGCAGTTGCAGTTGCTGCTGGACTCTTCCCACCAGCGCCAGTGCCAAATCGATCAACAAAAGCAGTGCAAGTATCGGAAAGGCGAGCCGTAGACCCGTGGAAAGCATAGCGCTGCCAAGACGGATGACACCGTCCAGCCCTGCCGCGGCCGGAGCCCAAGTTCCCGCGGGAAATCTCGCGAAGCTCGCTGCAAGTACTCGGATCAACTCATGATCGAGGCCAGTTGTAAAGAAGAGCAAGGCAGTGCTTAGCGATGCCATCACCTGTAAAACGGTCGAGTCCGCTTCACTGTTGGGGTCGATTGTGGACGCGTACCCATAACCCGCATGCAGCCCGGCGACCTGAGCCGCGATTTGAAATCCCTCCGTGAGAAAGGAGACCGCGAGCCCTGCGAGCAATCCCAGGCCGGCTTCGGAAAATGCCCACATCGCGAGCTGTCCGATTGACGGGAACGTGTTGGGGAGAACGGGCCAAACGGGAAATAGCGCCAGCGTAATCGCGAGCGCCAGTACGATCCGAACCGTATCCGGAGCGGCGCGGAAACCGGGTATGGGGAGAAAAGCGATCAATCCAGCTACACGAGCCAGCACCAGAAGGAACGCGTATAAAATGCCGGTGGAAAATTCGATTGTCAAGACGCTCCTAATGCGCAAACCGTCCTAAATTCCCGAGCAACGCCGTCGTGTAGGCGATAAGCCTGGTAAGCATCCAGGGCATCGCCAGCAACAGCGCCGCAAGAAAGGCAGTAAGCCTCGGAACTGCGCTGAAGCTCGAATCTTGAATCGAAGTCACGATTTGCACCAGACTCATGACGATCCCGATCACAAACCCCACGCCGAGCAATGGCAGACTCAGCCAAAATGTTGTGAGAAAAGCTTGTCGCATCAAATCCACCGTTTGAGCCGTGGTCATCATGCCTCCTTTTAATAAAAGCTCCGCACGAGCGAACCAACCACCAGATTCCAGCCGTCCACCAAAACGAATAACAGTAACTTGAACGGGGCTGAAACCATAACTGGCGGCAATTGCACCATCCCGACAGACAACGTCACGGAAGCAACAACCAGGTCGATGATCAGAAAGGGCAAAAACAGGACTGCACCGATTTGGAACGCAGTCTTGAGCTCGCTCAGAACGTAAGCGGGCACTAGCGCGCTCAGTGGGACAGCCGACGGGCCGGCGGGAGCGGGTGCGTGCGCCAGTTCCATAAATAATCGGATATCTTTTTCCCGCGCGAACTTCAGAAGAAAATCATGCACCGGCGCCGAGGCGCGGTCCCAAGCTTCGCTCGCGCCGATCTGCCCGGCCTCGAGCGGCTGCCAGCTTTCGCGATAAACCTTGTCAGTAACCGGTTGAATAATCAGCAACGAAAGAAATAAAGCCAAGCCCACCAAGACTTGATTGGAGGGAGTCGTCTGAGTCCCGAGCGCCTGCCGCAAGAAATGCAGCACCACCACAACACGCAGGAAAGGCGTCACGGACATGATGATCGCCGGGAGCAGGGTGAGCAGAGTCAGCAGAAGCACGATCTGCATCGGCACGCTCAGGTTTGTCCCGGATTTATTCCCCACAAGCGTTATCCCCAAGAGGGAGTCATTGGGGCCTGCGAATGCCGGCGCGGCTAAACACGCGGCCGTGAGAATTAATTTCTTCATAGGACGTGGGGCAGGCTGCCAGCCTGCGCGCGGTTGCCAACCACGCTTGCCGGGGGTAAATCAGAACCGCCCAACACACAGCAGCCGTTCGGATAGGTGGCAATAACGAGTTCCTGGCCACGCAGGCGCACTAAGTGCAAAGTATGGTGCGGCGTGAGCACCAGGCGGTCAATCGGCTTGAGTATGCGGTCCGGTTTCGAGCCCGTCAGCCGCGAAGGCACGCGCAAAAACGTTCGCCCATGGCTCAGCTTCCACAAGGCGCCCCCGAGCAGCGCGAAGACCGCTAGAACCGAGAACACCTGACGAATCAAGCCCGGCTCCGCTACTGAGTTAAATGGCATTCCGTTAATCCTCCTCGGCAAAGTCCGTGATGCGTACCCCCACGGCTTCTTCGATAATGACGATTTCGCCCGAGGCTACGGGGGCGCCGCCTATAAGGAGATCGATGTTTTCTCCCGCCGATCGAGTCATGTTAAGGACGCTGCCCTCCTCGAGGGAGAGGATCTCGCCCACGGTCATTATTTTTCGAGCCAGCTCGACATCCACGTAAACAGGGATATCGGAAAGGTGGCCAATTTGATCCAGTGCCGTCACGCGTTCAACCCAGCATTTCCCCTTCAGCCCTGCCCGTTACTGGATTTACTGTGGCCTCAAATTAATCGTGTCCTGGCTGAGCTGATCCACGGTCGTGACAACTTTAGCGTTCGCTTCGTAGCTGCGCTGGAACACAATCAGGTTCGTGAACTCTCGGGCGATGTCGGCATTTGAGGACTCGAGCGATCCCCCGACCACCGTGCCGCGCCCGCCCGTCCCCGGAATTCCAATCGCGGGCGGAGCGGAGTACGCACTGAGGCCATAATTGTTGTTCCCCGCTGAAACCAGCGACTCCGGATTAAGAATGCTCGCCATCGCAAGCTGTCCCACGACCACTTGGCTCCCATTCGAGAATTGCGCGAGGATCTTTCCTCCGTTCACAAGGCTGACCTGCGTCAGGTTCGCGGCCGGCGATCCGTCCTGCGATTGCGCGGAAGTTGCGGATGGCTGCGAGAACTGAGTGATGGTCGGTGTTGTTCCGTCAAACAGATTCCAGTTGATGTTCATGTTCGCCGCGCCGTCCGCCAAGTTCGAAACCGCTAAAACAGGCGGCGTACTGCCGGCAGCCGGACTCGTCAGGACTCCGGAGCTATTGAACGTCAAAGTACCCGTGACCGGGGTGCCCGCGGAGCTTAGATCGCTGTTCGGGAAGCTCATCGAATACTGCCACTGATTGGCTGTGGACGACTTGGTGAACGTTAACGAGACAACGTGCGAGTTTCCCAATGAATCATAGACCTGTACCGACGTCGAAAATGTATTACCCGTTGCGGCCGCCGCGTTCAGATTCATACTTACCGACATGTTCGTAGTTGGCGCTGGTGTTTGCAGACTTCCCACCGGTACCGTAATGTTTCCCGTCGGACCGCTAGGGTTCAGTACTCCATTAACAGGCATCCAGCCTTGAACGAACTGCCCCGTAGCCGTCGTGAGGTTTCCGTTTGCGTCTACTTGAAAATTGCCCGCTCGAGTGTATTCCGTGGCGCCCGCCGCGTTCGCGACCACGAAGAATCCGTCGCCCTGAATCGCGGCGTCAAGCGCGCCGCCCGTCGCTTGGAGCGCTCCTTGACTGAACTGCATTTGGGTAATCGGTGTTCCAACCCCAAACCCAAGCTGCGTTTGACCCGAGCCCATGGATTGGCTGACCAAATCCTGGAACGACACGTCGCTGGTCTTGAACCCCGTCGTATTGAGATTCGCCAAGTTGTTTCCAACCACATCAATGGCCGTCGAATCGGCATGCAAGGCTGAAAGCGCTGTAGAGAATGAGGTGAACATAGAGTCTCCGATTTAAGAATTGCTGGTCGGGGGTTGGGTCGTGGAGGCTTCCGCTTGATTTCCCGCCGGCCCATTTGCAGCAGACTGTGGCGCGGGCGACGACGAAGCGGATGCCGCTTGGGCAGTCAACACCTGCCGGATTGTATCCAGGTCGCTAGTGCCCTGAGTGGTTTGCTCTAACGTGCTGAATTGCGCGAGTTGCGTCACGAACTGAGTTCCATCCGCGGGGCTCAAAGGATCTTGATACTTCAATTGGGCCACTAATAACTTCATGAATACATCCGTATTCCCAAGTGCACCAGCCGTCGCCGCGCTCGCCGCCGTAGGCGAGGATGAGCCGGCCGAGGCATTCGTCGTGTTTACCGTTGAAGTCGTCATTGTGTATTCTCCATTACCTCCATCCAGTCTTGTGCGCTGTGCTTTGATTGCCGCTGATGCTGTTGCCCGCTGGGCTGGTCGCCCGGTCGTCCGCCGGAGCTCGAACCCGATTCCTGTTGCTGGCTACTATTCCCGTTCATTTGCGACGATGGCGATTCCGTTGAATTCACACTTGGCGGGGCCGAAGCTTCTGCGTGATAACCTGCGCGATCAAGCGATCGCACCAACGCGCCCAAATCTTGCCGGAGGGAGCTTTGAAGCGCGGGATCGGGCGTGCGAACAGCAACATGGACTTGGCCGCCGCGCTCGGTGAGGTGAACGTCCACGGCCTGCTCCGCCCGGTTAATGCGAACGGCGATCTCATGCGCCGGAGAAGGCGGATTTACCGGGGCCGGTGCTTCCGGCCCCAGGTTTCGCAGTGCTTCCGCCGAGCTCGCCGGCGCGACTGGAATCGATGGTGGCTGGTTCCGCGGAGCAGCCGGGGACGCAACGGAGATCTCAAACAGATTTGGCCCATGGATCTGCGCTGCTAGTGTGTTCCCAGAAGCTGTTTCGATGGGCGTGCGTGCTTTCGCTTCCATGTCGTCGATCTGCGCGGCGCGGGCAGCGACCTGATCGCTCTCTCCGCCAGGCAGCTTAGGTTCCGTTGCGCTTTGCGATTGATCGGGCGTTGCTTCTTGCACTGCCGAGCTACTATCTTCCGCGTTGATGTCTTTCGGCGTTAGTTTTAATGCAAACGCCACTGGTGTATTTCCGCTTTTGGTCTTGCCGGTTTTGATCTGCAATGGTTCGCTCGCCCGGCCCGTCTGCGCCGCAAACTGGTCTGCTGCGCAATTTGCCGTTGGGGCCACGGTGATATAAGGTACCGGCGCAACAGTGGGAATTATCGCCATCGAGTTCTGACCCGCGTCATTCTGTTTACGCAGCGCAGACTTATTGCCCGGTTTATCCGAGAATGCATTTGTAGACAAGTTGCAGTCGCGGCCTGACATAGCGCGGATCAGCGCCGCCGCAATCTCTTGAGGAGAGCGTGCCTTCGCCACTGGTGTTAAAGGCTCGGCATCACTTCGTTGTTCGCCGGAAACTTCCATCCCGGGCTCGACAGAGGTCGAGCCTGACTGTGTCCCCAACAGGATGTTGATGAGATCGACAAAGCCGCTTTGCGCAGTTGGCTGCGCCTGTTCATTTGCGCGCGTACTCTGCGCGGAGTAGGCGTTTGCCGGCGCATGTATATGTCCGTGGTCAGTGGCGGCTGCTGCCTTCACGCGTTCGTGTACAGCATTCGCGCAACCAATTCGCGAATTGCGTATTTAGAGGAGCTTACAACGGAACCGGCAGGCCAAAATGGAACGGGGTTTCAAATCGGAATCGAGTGAAGTCCGATTTGGTCCCTGTAAATCGTATCGGCGATAGGGCGCGGCTTTTGAATCTTTACGTTCCAGCTTCCCGCCAGAACGGTCGCTCATTTGCAATGCCTCATTGCGGCGATGGACCCACTGTTGATCTCAGCAGCGAGCGGAATGAAAGCGCGCATGGAATCTCTCGATGTGCTCGCAAATAACCTCGCGAACACAGGCACCTCAGGGTTTAAGTCCGACCGCGAATTCTATGGACTTTATAGCGAGCAACTGCCTGTCCTTGAAAAGCAGTGGACGGACTTTTCGCAGGGCGCGCTGGTCCCCACTGGCGATCCACTGGACCTCGGCCTTTCCGGAAAAGGCTTTTTTGCGCTCAACTCTTCGGCCGGCACGGTGTACACACGCAATGGACAGTTTCAGATTTCAAAAGCGAATCAGTTGCAAACGTCGGACGGCTACACGCTACGGAACTCACGCGATAATGGCAACCCGATCACCATAGATCCGGCCAAGCCCATCGAGGTAAGTAAGTCGGGCCTAATCAGCCAGGGAGGGCAGGAGGTTGCGCAAATCGAAATCGCCGGAATAGACTCGCCCTCGCAACTCCTGAGCAAATTGGGTAATAGCTACTTCGCCGTGACACAAGGCGCGAAGACGCAGGCCGCGGCTGATACCGAGGTGCGACAGGGCACGCTGGAACAATCCAACGTCCCCGTCGCCGATTCGGCGGTGCGACTGGTGAGCGTTATGCGCCAGTTTGAAATGTTGCAAAAGGCGCTAACCGTCGGCGCGGATATGAATAAGCAGGCGATCGAAGAGGTCGCAAAAGTCTCTTGAAGACATCGCCTATAACTGGGAACCCGAGGAGAGGAAAGTGATCAGAGCACTCTACAGCGCTGGCAGCGGAATGAATGCGCAGCAAATGAGTATCGATAATATCGCCAATAACCTGGCTAATGCCAACACTGCCGGGTTCAAAGCCCGGCGAACTCAGTTTCAGGATTTGCTCTATCAAAGCTTTTTGCAGCCCGGCGCAGCGGCAGGATCGCAAACCACGATTCCTAGCGGCTTGCAACTAGGGCTGGGGTCGCGCCCTTCCGCCAACACTGTCATCTTTTCGCAAGGCAACTTTACGGAGACCGACAATCCTCTCGATCTGGTCATTCAGGGCAAAGGGTTCTTTCAAATCCGCCGGCCTGACGGATCGGTTGCCTATACACGGGCAGGTAATTTTCAGCTCGATAAAGACGGCAATATCGTCACCGGAAACGGAGACCCGATCGAGCCTCAGATAACCATTCCGCAGCAAGCGCAATCGATAACGATCGCTTCCGACGGAACCGTCAGCTATACCCAGCCGGGACAGACCGCAACCCAAGTGGCGGGTCAGATTCAGCTCGCGAATTTCACGAACCCCGGCGGCCTTAATAGCATCGGCAGCGGGCTATTCCTGCCAACGGATGCGAGCGGCGATCCTACCGTCGGTAATCCGGGAGGTCAAGAGGGCCTGGGCACCCTCCAACAGGGATACGTTGAAGCATCCAATGTCAGCGTGGTCGAGGAATTCATTAATATGATCACCAGTCAGCGCGCCTACGAGGCTAACAGCAAGGTCGTCAAGGCCGCCGATGATATGTATTCGCAAGTGAACAACGTCACGCGATAAGGAGACAGAGTCCCTTGAAGACTGCGGCGTATTTGCTGTTCGCTATACAGTTGTTCGGTGCGGAGACGGGAGATCCGCGGGAGCTAAAATCCGCTGAGCCGCCGAGAAGCGGCGCGCGCTTTTCCAAACTGCCTCCGCCGGACGTCCAGCGCGGGGACAAAGTTGCCGTGATTGTCGTATCCGGCGCGATCCAGCTTAAATTCGATGCGGAGACCGAATCGGCCGGCCACATCGGTGAAACCGTAATCGTAAAAAATCCTGAGAACGGCCGTCGCTTTGTTGCGCGGGTTGAGGAGAAAGGAAAAGTGGTAGTTAAAAAGTAATGTTCAGGATCTTCGTTGCCATCGCATTTTCAGCGGCATTAATGGCCCAACCTTCACCGGGTTCTTTATATGTGCCAGGAGGACGATTCGCCGCATCCACTCGCGATCTTCGCGCTTCCGAAGTTGGCGATATCGTTACGATTCTGGTAAAGGATAATGCTTCGGCGGTAGCAACCGGGGCGACGAATTCGTCGCGGAAATCATCTGCAAATTCCAACATCGCCGCTCTTGCAGGCCCTACAGGAGCGCGTTTAGCTAACCTTTTGGGCGTTACCGGCGCACAACAATTGCAGGGCCAGGGACAGACCTCCCGAAATATGACCCTCACAACCAACATATCCGCGCGTGTGACGGAAGTCACTGCAAACGGTACTCTGATGGTCGAAGGTTTGAAAGATGTCAGCGTTAACTCGGAAAAGCAGAGCATCGTAGTTCGCGGCGCGGTGCGGCCCGCCGATTTGACCACCGCCAACACCGTCGCCTCAGACCAGGTCGCGAACCTCAGTATCCAAATAAATGGAAAGGGTGTCGTCGG
Organism: Bryobacterales bacterium; assembly: GCA_019261985.1. Taxonomy (GTDB): domain Bacteria; phylum Acidobacteriota; class Terriglobia; order Bryobacterales; family Bryobacteraceae; genus Palsa-187. The sequence goes on from JAFAQY010000092.1 coordinate 21,310, forward strand.
AGATGCGATCCGAAGGCCTCATTTTCTGTACCGTTTGATCCTAGGACTGTTGCCGTTCTAATCGAGCTTATGTTGCCCGCGATTCTAATATTGCTTATGGCTGCCCCGGTTTTCGGAGCAGGAACGCGCTTGAAAGAACTCGCTTCACTCGAGGGCGTCCGTGATAACCAGCTTATGGGGTACGGCCTGGTGGTCGGTTTGAACGGAACCGGTGATAAGCGGCAAACAGTATTTTCCGCGCAGGCGTTGTCAAACATTCTCCAACGGATGGGAATCAGCGTGAATCCCACGGCTATCCTGGTGCGAAATATGGCTGCCGTGATGGTCACCGCGACCCTACCTCCCTTTGCTCAGCCCGGAACCAAAATCGATATCACAGCCGCCGCGATCGGTGATTCAACCAATCTGCAGGGCGGCATGCTGCTGCTGACACCTCTAAACGGAGCCGACGGTAAAGTTTATGCCGCGGCGCAGGGAAACATTCTTACAGGCGGGTTCTCCGCCGGAGGCCGTGGAAATTCGCAGACTGTGAACCACCCGACAGTCGGGCGCATTCCATCGGGGGCCATCGTCGAGCAGGCGCCCCCGTCGGTTGCGCCGGGATCCAAATTAAAGTTGCAGCTTCATCAAAGCGATTTCACAACAGCCGCCAAAGTGGTCTCTGCCCTCAATAACCACTTCGGCGGGGAAACCCCGGTCGCCCGAGCACTCAGTTCGGCGGTGGTCGCTATCGATCTTCCCGAGCAATGGGCTTCCCGCCCCGTGGAGTTTGTTGCCGAAATGGAAAATCTGACCGTCGAAGCCGATCGGAAAGAGCGGATCGTCATCAACGAGAAAACGGGGACGATCGTCCTTGGCAAAGACGTAAAAATCTCGCCCGTCGCAATCATCCATGGAGCGCTGAATGTAGAAGTTCGAACCGCCTTCGACGTCTCGCAGCCGGAGCCCCTGTCAGCCGGCAAGACCGCTGTGATCCCGCAAACCAACATCGGAGCCAGTGAGGAGAAAGCCAAGCATCTGGTTCTCGATAAAGGAGCAACTATCGAGCAACTGGTGCGCGCGCTTCAGGCGATCGGGTCGACACCCCGAGACGTAATCGCCGTACTTGAAAACATGAAATCGGCGGGCGCCCTCGATGCCGACATCGAGGTCATCTGATGGCTGAAATCACCTCTGCGCCGGCAGGTGCGGCAGCGCTAGGTACGCCAAACGCTCCCAAGCCCAAAAATGCAAGGGAAGCAGCCCAGCAATTCGAGGGTTTATTGATTGCGCAGATGCTTCGGTCCGCCCGCGACGCTTCACAGGCAGAAGGTGAGGACGCAACGACCGAAACGATGTTCGATGTGGCCGGTCAACAATTCGCTCAGATGCTCGCCAACCATGGAGGCCTCGGATTGGCGAAGCTAATCTCGAAGGGTTTAGATGGCTCTATGGCAAGTTGAATTCAACTCGCCGGTCCCGGTTGATCTGCTCGGTGAACCTGCGATCTACGCTCGAAAGCGGCGCCTGCATTTCTTCATGCTCGCGCGAAGTCCAGTAGATCTGGCCGTTTTCGATTCGATACGAGATCGCTGCCCGGATCGTATGGTCAGTGAACGCAAGCAGGTAAAAATCGGGCGACCTGTAGAACGAAGAAGATTGAGGCGCCGGACCCGTCCCGATGCTCTGGTTTACTACTACGGGTGGCTGCGAAGGCGCCGGAGCGTAACCCGCCGACACGTAGCCATAATTAGGATCGCTCGGATCGGACCAACCCGGACCCGTCGCAAAACCCGGACCGGCGACAAAACCCGGAGCTATCGCTGGACCCCAGCCGCAACCCCAGAAAGGATCGCACGGAAACCATGGACTCGGCCAGCCCCAGCCCCAACCGAAGAACGGAAGGCCAACAAAGCCGAACCCAGAACGGAACCCGCGCCCGAAGAATGCGCCGCCGCGGAAACCGCCGCCGATAAAACCGCCTCGGAAACCACTGCCGAAGCCACCGCCACGGAAACCGCCGACGGCAACGCCCCCGCCGCGGAAACCGCCACCGCCAACTGCCCCGCCGCGGTAACCACCGGCAAAGCCGCCACCCGAAATCCGGGCTCCGCCACCGCCGAACCCGCCACCCATATGGCCGCCGCCTCCACCGCCGGCGTGTCCACCACCGCCGCCTCCGCCACGGGCAAATGTCAGCATCGAAACCGATGAAACCAGAAGAATAAGCCGTAGGAGTCTCATAAACTGTTGCCCCCTAACTTCATTTTACGCCTCCAACCTGAAAACCGGTTCAAATTTAATCTCTTGGATCGCTTATCCGGCCCTTCGCCGCTGACGCCGCGACTGTTAGCGTGGACGCCAGATAATGGCGGGCTTTCGGATGGCCATTCCGGCCGGGGAAGTTGCGGGCCTGCGTTGAGATCATGACCTCGTCTTCGGCGAGCGCGCCCATATTGAACGCTTGATTCGACCCGGCGCTCGGAGGAAAGATATTCGCGCCCGCGTTGAACAAGGTCTCGATTAAGCCTTCCCGTAGGGCGGCGCGGTAAATGCCGCGGCTCGCCGGAACCACTTGCAACCGAACGCCTTTTGCGACCTGCCGATGGCTGAAAAATGCCGCGAGCTGCCGGATGTCTTCCAGACGTCCGCCGGTGCTTCCGCCGACTTCGGCAATATCGATCGGAATTCCGATGGCTTCCCTGACTGGACGAACGTTTCCGACCGTTGGCGGGCATGCGATCTGCGGGTCGATTCTGCTGACGTCAATTTCGCGCGTCTCGGAATACGCGCACTCGGGATCGTTGGTGAAAATTTCAAAATCCGTGCCGTTCAGCGTGGTTTTCGCGAAGGCCACCGTTGCTTCGTCCGGACTAATGAACCCGCATTTCCCGCCGACGTCGATCGATTGAAGTGGAAATAAAAGCCGGTCTTCGATCGGCAGCGATTCTATATAAGGACCGGCGTATTCGATTGCTCTGTAAATCGCGCCATCTTCGCCGAGACTTCCGACCAGGAATTGAGAAACGTCGCGCGCCGTAACGCCCGGCCGGTGCTCCCCGTGGAACACTACTTTGATCGTCTCGGGAACACGGAACCAGCCGAGGCCGCGCTGGAACCCCAGGGCGGCCATCGAGTTATTGCCGACGCCGGTCGCGAACGCCCCGAGCGCGCCATAGACCGGCGTGTGTGAATCGCAACCGATAATCACCCGGCCAGGCGCCCACAGGCCGGCTTCCATGATCACGTGATGGACACTGCCGCACCCGGAATCGAAAACATTCTGAATGCCGTGCTTAGCCGCGAACTCCCGCACCGCGGCCAAAGCTTCGGCCGCCTGCTGCGTGGCGGGAGCGAAGTTGTGATCGAACACGAACGCGATGCGCGACGGGTCGGCGATGGTGCCCGATTCCATTTCGTTTTCGAAGACCTTCATCACGAAATTGGCGCTGAGGTCGTGCATAACCATCAGATCCACCTTGGCGATGACGACATCGCCGGGCACGACTTCTTTTTTGCCGCTCGCCTTGGCGAGGATTTTTTCGACCATGTTCATGGCGCGCTCCTCGCGTTGATTTTGGCCCAATGGCCCCGATATTCCAGCGCGACACTCACCGAAAATCCCGGTTGCAGCATTTGTCCCTTCGCGGGAACCGGCACTGTGTCGCCATTCGTGACCAGTATTACCAGATCCTCCGCGCCTGCCCGTCGCAGCCTGCGCTCCAATCGTCCGACGAATTCATAGTCGGTGAGGCCGGCGCCGGAGCCCAGTTCTGTTTCCAAGCCTTTGCATGCCATTTGCGCCGCGCGGCGCTGCATCGCGCGTTCCCAATCATCGGTCTCATGCGGAATCTCCTGAATCGCCAATTTGCCGCGAAGCGCCAAATGCAAATCGTAAGGAAGTCCCCCCGGATCGATCATTCCGACCCGCTCCCACGATCTTTGGGCGGAAATTTCGAGCAGGCGCTGCGCGAGATTAGGACTGTGCAGAATCTCTTCGAGAATTGTCACGGACCTTATCCACGGATAAACCCGCGGAGACAGGCCGCATAACAGCAAAGGCTTGTCCGCGCGCGGCACAATCAGGAAAGCGCGATTGAAATATGGCATGAAATTGGAATAAAAGCGCGCGTGACCTGTCCGGCCCAGGTCGCTGTAGACCACCAGCGCATGCAAATCGCGCTCCGCGAGCCGGTTTCTGGCCGCGTCTAGCCGCGCTTCGAAGACATTCAGAGGCAGTTCTGTTTTATCCCAAGCAATCAAGCCGCGCTTCATTTTTGAAACAGTTTCCTTCCGGCTTGGTTCAGCGAAGTACAGCCGTCAGCCGTTACCAGCAATGTATCTCCGAAGACCATATAGCCGGAGAGCGGCAAATACGTGTTCGGATGAGCGATGACGACCATGCCTTCCTTTACCCTGTAATGGACGTCTTCGAGCACGTAAGGATTTTCATCCGGGTGCAGGCCGAGATTGTGGCCACGCACGCGGGTGTATTTGGGACCGGTGTATCCGCCATAGCCGTACTGGCGAAAAACATCGTTTTGAACACGGGCAATATCCGCGACATCTACGCCGGGTTTCAGCAGATTCTCGGCGGCTTGTCGCGCCTCGAAGAAAATCTCGAACGCACGGCGCTGCTCGGGATTCGGTTCGCCGAGGATCAGCGTTCTGCAGATTTGCGCGTAGTAGCCGTTCACCGCGGGTGTCAGCTCGGTGGTCACCTGATCGCCTGGTTGGAACCGGCGTTCCGTGGGCGGCTTCATGCCGGTGACTTCGGTCCCGCCGGAAGCGATCAGCATAAAATTATCCTCTGCGCCGTTGCATTTGAGAAAACCTTCGACCTCGGCGACTAACTCGTATTCGGCCATGCCGGGCTCGATGATTTGCGCGAAGTAGTGGTAGCCGCGATCGGCAAGCGCGGCGGCGCGGCGGAGGCAATCGAGTTCTTCGGCGGATTTCACCCGGCGCAGTTCTTCCACCTCCGCGGTTGCGGAAACGGGATCGATTCCCAGGGCTTCGACGTGACGGGTTTCCATGAGCTCAAGTCCCGCGATGGCGGCGTTGGGGGTTGAGACAGGTTGAAGCTTCAGGGAGACCTTGAAGGCAGGGAACAAATCGATATCCCACGGGTCCGAGATAGTCACCTCGATTTCGCCCGATCGATTAAGCGACGCGATGGCCCAAGGACCAGAGAAGTTCACGTTCAACAGATAGCGGAAGAAGTCCTTGCGCCAGGAGTGGCCATAGAACAGCAATTGATCCCAGCCATGCTCGGACATTAAGGCCATGAGTTGGGCCAGGCGCTCGGTGGTGGGGGTGACGGCGGGTTGGGATAGATGGGCCGGCACTACGGAGAAACGTCCTCCAAAAACCATTCCGTTGGGATCTCTTTGCCTAGCCCTAGCGCCTTGGCGCGATTCAGAACGGCCGCGCCCACCGACGCGAACTGCGTGCCCGCTCCAGTATTGTTGTTAAACACGGTGATCTGCTCTGGTGAGGTGCGTCCTTCCACTTTGCCCGCGACAAGATCCTGAATCTCCTGAATCGAATCCCAGTTCTTAATGCCCTTTTGCGCGATTTCCCATACGTCCGGCGATTGATCCAGACGCGCGACATCTTTCGCGTGCACAACGTATAGATCCGCGCGGCGAATGGTTTCATCGTCGATCTCGCGGCGCTTGTTGCTGGAGTCCGAGCCGCCGATCGACGCGACATACATTCCCTTCTCGACCCAATGGCCATCGAACACGGCATCCCATGCGGCGGTTGCGCACTGGACGATATCGCTGCCGTCAACGGCAGCTTCCGGCGAACTAACGGTTTTGATCTCGCGGCCGAGCTTCGCGCCCATTGTGCCGCAGAACTCGCGGCAGTGCTCTTGATTGGGGCTGAACACCTTTACAAACTCGAAAGGGAAATGACTGCACAGAAATTCTAGATGCGCGCCGGCTTGCCACCCGCTGCCGAACAGGCCGAGCACTCGCGGCTTCGCGGGCGCGAGATACTTTGCACCGACGACGCTCAGCGCCGCGACACGGATCTTTTGAATGACGCCGTCGGGCATGATGGCAACGGGTTCGATCCGTTCAATATCGAATAGGATCACCATTCCGCAATAGCGCCCGCCCGTCGCGACCGGAAGAATGCGGCGGCGCTTCACGCCCGCCGTGTACGAAAACCCGGCCATATCGGAAGTGATCCGTAGGGCCCACACGCCGCTGCTGACTCCGCTGCCTTCCTGGGTCTTCATGCGGTACTGGAATCCCGGATTCTGCTTCGATTCCACGGGCAGGTAGGTCTGGCTGCGAGGACGATTGATGGCCTTTCCTTCCGCCAGCTCGCGGTAGATGCATTCGGTGGCTGCGATGGCGTCTTCGGGAGTGAGGGCGCGCTCCACTTCGTCGTTATTGAGAAGCAGCGTCAAACCGGCGCCTCGAAGAATTTCGAATTTGAGTTGAGCAGCGGGATCAAGCCGCCGGCGCGGACCATCTCGAGTAAGAACTGGGGTAAGGGTTTGCCCTGCAGCGATCTTCCCGACGTCAAGTTTTCAACCAACCCGGTTGCGATATCCACGCGAAGCCGGTCGCCGGTTTCGACCAGATCGTGAACCCCGGCCGCCTCCAGCAGCGGCAGCCCGATTTCGGCGCCATTGCGATAAAACGTACGCGAGAACATTTCGGCGACGACCACTCCGATGGCGGTGGCTTTCAAAGCCTTGGCTGCAAGAGCTCGGCCCGAGGAACAGCCGAAGTTTCGCCCCGCGACGAGGATGTCTCCTGGTTGAACTTTTTTCGGGAAGTCGGGGTTGACCGTCTCGAGCACGAACTTCGCCATCTCATTCGCCGTTTTGAACATGATGTGGGCGGGCGTGATCATATCGGTCGGGATGTTGTGGCCGAATTTCCAGCAGGCGCCTTCGAAGATCAGCTTGTCTGTCATGGCATTTACGCCGCCACTCTCCGGCGGGCGGAAAGCGCCGCTCCGGCGGTTACGGGCGAAGGACGCGTGGCGCGGGCAGTGAGCAAGATCAGCGCCAACGCGAAAGCCGCGAGCACCAGATCGAGCACGAACGGCGTCGAATAGCTGCGCGTGAGGTCGAACAGATAACCCGCGAGTACGCCGCCGCTGGCCGTCCCCAGACCGAAGAAGACGTAGAACAGGCCGAGAGCCCTGCCCACTTGATGCGTTCCGAAGTACTCAAAAACGATCGTCGGCGAAGCATTGAAAATACCCCCGTAGCCCATGCCAAACACGATCGCCAGCACATCGATCAGCCCAGATTGCGCGGGAGTTTCGAGCAGGGCAAGAATACCCAAGCCCACACAGGAAATGCTGAAAAGCATGCCCGCGCGCGCCGATAAACGATCCGCCAGAACGCCGCTGATGAGTTTGCCGAGCGCAGCCGCGAGCAGCGCAATCGTAAAGACGTGGGCGGCGGCCTGCATCGGGATGCCTTCGCCCGTTAAGTACAAGACCAGGTTCTGCTGAATTCCGAGCATCGCGTGAGCGGTGAAGAACAGGCTCATGCCGAAGATCCAGAACATCGGCATGCGCGCAAGCTCAGCCGCGGAAGGCGCGCGCCCGGCCGCGCTGTGAGCGCCGCGCGCTCCGTCTTTTACGATCAACAGTGTCATTAGCAAGGGAATCGCGATGCAGGCCGCAAGGAACAGGAATGCGCCCGGCACTCCCCGGCGTGCGATCTGCGCGGCCGTAATTGTGGGCGCCACGCCGCCAAGCCCGATACCCGCGTTCACGAATCCCACCGCCAATCCTCGGTTCCGGCTAAACCACGGTCCTATGAGAATCGAGTTGGGCAGAATGGAAACGGCGGAAGCGCCCGCGCCGAGAATGACGCAAAACGCGTAATACTGCGTCCGCGTCGCGGCGAAGGAAAGCATGCCGAGCGCCAGCGCGACCAGGCACATGCCGCCGAGCAAAACTCTTTTAGGGCGGAAGCGGTCAACCAGCGAGCCAACCAACGGCGAAAGAATGCCGACCAGAAGCAGAACGATCGAGCCGCCGGCGGTGACAGTGGCGCGATTCCAATGGAATATCCGCACCAGCGATGGATAGAATTGCGGCAGCGAAAACAGCCCGAAAGAGAACGCGACCATCAGGATGACGAACGAGGTCGCGAGAGTCAGCCAGTTTCGGATGCTGAGTGGCGTCGCGGGCACGAAGAGGGAAGTCTAACATACGGCAGGCGCGTTGAGATCGAAATAAGAGTTCACCCGGCGCTCGATGGAGTGCACCGTGAAGTCCGCGTCAGGACGATTGCGACCCTCCGAAGTCTTCGAGACCCAGTTGCCTTGGACGTCGTATTCATAAGTAAAGCGGGCCTCCGACCACCGGCTTCGCTCCGTAGCCGGAGCGGGGGAGAGCTGGCCTTCGTCGTCCATCCCGAACTCGCGATCTTGCGCTTCCACAATTTGCCCGATCATATCGCCTCGGTCGTTATAAAACATGCTCATGTGTTCCTCGCTGAGCAGACCCATTTGGTTGCGTGTTTCGATTCTGCGGTTGTGCTCATCGTAGCGGTGCGAGCGACGAGCGGCGGCGAACAGATGGCGGACCGCCTCGCGCTGCGCCGCGTTCATTTGAGCCGTTGCCTCCGGCGGCAACATATCGGCGAACGTTGTCTGCTCTTCTTCCACCAGATTGAGGTTGCCGTCGTAACGGAACTCAACGCGGCTGACCAGATTGCCGGTGGAATCGTGGAACAGCAACTCGGCCGGCTGGTCGCGTTCGTTGTAATGGGTCGTGACGAGCGCCGCGTCTGGCGCGGAGTAAAAGGCGTCTGTTCCTTCCACTCGCCAGGCGTTGGGGCGAACTCCAAGTTGATCAACATGGATGATTTTGCTTTTCCGGCCGTGCTGGTCGTATTCGTAACTTTCAGTGACCCGTTCGCCGGCCCCGGATCGCATTATCAGTCGCGCGAGCCTGCCAGCCTGATCGTACTCATAAAGCTGCAGATGCACGTCTCCGGATGAGTGCTCGGCGCGGACGATCGTGAGCAGATCAGCCTGGTTGTATTCATACACTGTTGTGTGTTCCGAGCCGTCCGGATTGAGATGCTTATGCCGGGCAAGAGAGCCGTTGGGGCGGAACTCGAGCGCGGAGACGTCGTTGCGAGTTTCTGTTTCGCAAGCGTCCGCGCCGCAGCGCGTCATAAACCACGTGCGCTCGATTTTGCAGGTCTTGACGAGGCCGCGCAGGTTCCAGCGGTTGCGGTCGGTCACGTTTAAAGTATGCACCGGCTTCACCACGTGCTGATGGATGCCGCCGAAAGGGAGATCAGCCTCATTCAACGAAAATCGTGCGACGGTGTGCCTGAGGTCGGAAAATCCAGGCGCTCGGCATGGCGCAGCTTTACCGAGACCGCGCCTTGCTGGTTTTGCAGCGTGCCTTCGATAAGTAAATACGGCGCGGTTACTAAAACTTCGCGGTGAGCGTCGAACATTTCCGGCTCGACGATCGCGTTAGCGATGCCGGTTTCATCTTCCAGGCTCAGGAATAAAAAGCCGTTTGCGGTGCCCGGGCGCTGGCGGCAGATTACGCATCCGGCGACGCGCACTGTGCGTCCGTTGCGAATGCGCTTGAGCTTCGAAGCGGGTAGCGCGCCGCGCTCGGTCATAGCTTCCCGATAGAGACGCATGGGATGTATCCCAATAGTCAGTCCGGTTCCATAGAAATCGGCGCGGATGCGCTCGGGGGCGGTCATCAACGACAAGGGACCAGGGGCCAAGGACAAGGGGCCGGGGGCCAGGGGCCAGGGGCCAGTGTCCAACGATTCGAAAAGCGGACCAGCCGGCCTGATCGCATGCTCGGCCTCCCAGAGGGCGTCGCGGCGATGGCCTCCTATGAGAGAATTCAGCGCGCCAACTTCGGCGAGCATGCGCAGTTCGTCTTTACGCAAACCCGGGACTCGGCGGATCAGGTCGGCGATGCCGGCGAAGGGGCTTGCGGCCGCGATCGCTTCACCGATTTCTTTACGCAAACCGCGTACATAGTTGAAGCCGAGGCGAACAACTGGCCCCTGACCCCTGGCCGCTGGCCCCTCGATCGTGCAAACCCATTGCGACCGCTGCACATCCACTGGTAGAAAATGCTGCCCATGCCGCTGGGCGTCCTTGACCAGTGTTGCCGGATGATAAAAACCCATTGGCTGCTGGTTCAAGATCGATGCGGTGAAGGCGGCCAAATAACGGCATTTCAGATACGCGCTGGCGTAGGCGATAAGCGCGAAACTGGCGGCGTGCGATTCCGGAAAACCATAAAGCGCGAACGCGGTGATCGATTCCACAATCCGATCCTGCGTCTCGCCGATAATTCCATTCGCGGTCATGCCCGAGCGCAGCTTGGCTTCGATGTGGCGCATGCGCTGTTCGCTACGCTTGAACCCCATTGCTCGCCGCAGTTCTTCGGCCTCGCCGCCGGTGAAATTGGCCGCAATCATCGCGATCCTCAGCAACTGCTCTTGAAATAGCGGCACTCCGAGAGTGCGCTTCAGCACTGCTTCAAGCGACGGATGCAAACACGCAGCATCTTCATAGCCCTGCCGCCGGCGCAAGTAAGGATGCAGCATCTTGCCCACGATCGGGCCGGGACGGATGATCGCCACTTGCACGACTATGTCGTAAAATTTTTTGGGCTTCAGGCGCGGCAGGCAAGACATTTGAGCGCGGCTCTCGACCTGGAACATGCCGATTGTGTCGGCTTTTTGTAAGGCTTCGTATACGACGGGATCGTCCTGCGGCAAATGCGCCAAATCCACTTCTTCGCGGTAATGTTTGCGGATCAAATCGAGCGATTCTTCGAGCACCGCCATCATGCCCAGGCCCAGCAGGTCTACTTTGACGAGGCCCAAATCGGCGCAGTCGTCCTTATCCCACTGAATGACCACGCGGCCAGGCATGGTGGCAGGCTCCAGCGGTACGATTTGATCGAGCTGCCCCTGGCAAATCACCATGCCGCCGGAATGTTGGCCCAGGTGCCGGGGCAGATTTTGCGCGCCTACGTAAAGCGACAGGAATTTTTTGATTCGAGGGTCGGTGAGATCGAATCCGGCCTGTTCGAATTGCCGCATGGCCGTATCGCGAGGATCATGCCAGCCCCAGCGCGATACCAGCGACGATAATTTTGAAAGAGCTTCAGGCGGAAATCCCAACGCTTTGCCGATGTCGCGCGCGGCGGAACGGCCGCGATACGTAACGACATTCGCGGTCATGCCCGCGCCGCGCGAGCCGTAGTGCTGATACAAATACTGAATCACGCGGTCGCGCTGATCGCCGGAAGGGAGGTCGAGATCGATGTCCGGCCATTCGCCGCGTTCTTCTGACAGGAACCGCTCAAACAACAGGTCCATCGCGACGGGGTCTACAGCAGTGATGCCAAGCGAATAACACACCGCGCTATTCGCCGCCGATCCCCGGCCCTGCACCAGAATGCCGTTTTTACGGCAAAAATCGACGAGATCCCATACGATCAGAAAGTAACCCGCGAGATCGAGCTTTTCGATGAGGGCGAGCTCGCGCTCGATCTGGTTGCGCGCGCGGTCGTGATAAGGCCGGTAGCGGCGGCGAGCGCCTTCATTCGTTCGTTTGCGCAGGAACGAATCGATTGTTTCGCCCGGCGGCACGGGATATTTCGGAAATTCGTAGCCCAGTTTTGCGAGCGTGAAATCGAGCCGCTGCGATAGCTCTCTTGTCTCCGCGACGGCTTCAGGCACGTCGGAAAACAGTTTCATCATGTCGCAAGGACTTTTCAGATACCGCTCGGCATTGCGCGCGAGCAGGCGGCCCGCTTCCATCACCGTCGTTTTGTGGCGTACGGCGGTAAGCGTGTCGAATAATTCGCGCTCTTCAGGCGCGGCGTGGCAGACGCCATTGGTGGCCAATAAAGGCAGCTTCATCGAACGCGCCAGGTCTATAACGGCTTGGTTGCGCGATTCCTCGTCGCGATGCATATGCCGCTGCAGTTCGGCGTAAACGTTGTTCCGCCCGAACAGCCGGATCAATTTTTCGAATCGTGCGCGAGTGGGCGCGCCTTCGCCTGTAAGGCAGACCAGTCCGTCGGCGTAATGGGCAAGCTCACTTTCCGATGCCGCTGGCGAGCCTTTGGCTGACCGCAACTTCATGGAGGTGATCAGCCGGCACAGGTTCTGATAACCTGTGCGATTCTCGACGAGAAGCGGATAACGGTCGCCGTCCTCGCCGGTAATTTCCGCTCCCAGATGCGCCTTCGCGCCGATCTTTTTCGCCGCCATATAAAATCGCGGCGCGCCGCAGAGATTGTCGCGGTCCATGAGCGTCATCGCACCGTGGCCCAGATCGGCAGCGCGCTGGACCAGGTCTTCAGGCAGCGACGCGCCTTCTAGGAAACTGAAGGCAGAGCGGACGTGGAAATCAATGAACATCGATTTCTCCGCGATAAAATAAAAGCGCCATGGCGAACACCACCATTGACGAAGACCTGCCAGAGGTCCATTGGGTTACTGACGAGGAAGCCCGCGCGACATTTGACAGAGTAGCTCGTCACTACCTGACTATGAGCGGAGAAGAATTCCTGCAAGTTCGGAAAGAAGGCCAGTTCGCCGGAAGAGAATGCGAACGCGGCGTTTCGCGTGTTTTGGCGCTCCTTCCTCTCCTTGAAGACTGCTAAGTGCCTGTCACTCCGAGGGAAGCCGTGGAATCGTTTCTGCGGCCATTGCGGCGAGTTATATCTTGTGTTACGCGGAGTTTCGTCGATGTCCGCGGGGGATACTACCCACGCATTAAACCTCATCCCATTTACGTTGGAGACGGATTGCCAATCCCATTGGCGGGACGAAGTGGCTTCAAACTGAGCTTCACACATCACTACAGGATCGTTGAACAGTCCAGCAAGCCACGATCCTGGACGATAGCTACAGGATATTCTTATGCATTGGACGATTCCAGTGATCGGGAAATCATCGCGTATCACTGGCATCCTGATGGAAACAGCCCTATCCATTTCACGCACCTACATCTCGGCACCGGCGCCGGGTGCCGGCATTCCGATTTGTGCGCGGCACATTGCCCCACAGGCGTAATTTCGGTGCAGGATTTCTTGCGGCTTCTTATTTTGGATTTTCATGTTGAACCGCTCCGGCCGGACTGGTCCGATATCTTTGCTCAGTCATAACTGCCCTCCACAAACCAGCGCTGCTCCCCTCGATCTCTCACTAGCCGGTATAATGCTCCATCGCTCAAATAAACGTCGAACTCGTCCCGATCCCACGCATCCGGACGCCACCAGTCGCCGCTGGATCGCCAGGGTCCCGCGATGTTCAAAATCTGGCCTCGGAATGTTCGCGTTGTGACGGCTTTCTCTTGTATGCGCGCTTCGAGCGGAGCACGAAAATAGCGAAAGGCCAAAAATGGTTGTTCCACCGGGCCACTTCCCGGACGATACGTATTCAATACTTTCGGATAGATCACGTTTTCGGCGCCCACCAAGCCGCGGATTTTCCCGAGCGTTAGTTCGAGCTTTTCCGGCTCCGGCGCGGCGAGGGTGAACAGGCCATGCTGAACGCGGCGCGGCTCAGTAGGCTCGATCCGCAGCCGCACTTTTTCAACCGGCTCATCCGGCGGATGTGTTTCGAGCGAATGCTCCACCAGCTTGATCAGGAATTTGACATCGCGAGTGGGGAACGGAAGCCGCAATACACGCTCTTGACGGTTCAGCGTTAGCGCAAGCGCCTGCGCGGCCAGGGATTGCGATTTCAGCCGCTTCGTCATATCGAACAGGAACCGGCCGATCAAAAAAACCAGCGGCTCGCGCAATTCCAACGGATGATCGAACTCGGCGAACTCTTCATAAATCGTTTGCGGAATTTCGGGCCGCAGCGGCCGATCCAACGCCCCTCGTGCCAGCTTTTGCAACCGAAGTCCGCTGGCGCCCAGTCTCGCGACCACCCCGTCTTCGGGCAGCTTGGCAAAATCGCCAAGCGTTCGAATGCCCCACATCTCCAGGATTTCGAAAATCGCGGGATCGGGCGGCAGGCAGTCAATGGGCAGCCCGCCTAACATACGGATTTCATCTCCGGGAGCGATATAGGTCATGCCCGGAAAATTTCGCGCGGCGATGACGGCGGCTTCTATGGTCGATGCCACGGCTGCGTTGTGTGGCAGTTTTTGACGCTCGGCCAATTGCCGCGGAGTAAGCGCGAAAACGGCCGTTGAAGAACCGATAATCTCCACCCACGGAGAGAATGCTCGGGCCAGCGCGCCGGCATCCGGCGCATGGATACAGGCGTACATGATCAGCGCACAGCGGCCGCGGGAGATCGGCCGTCCATTGAGCCCATAAGCCCGGCCTGCGTTTCTGAGGAGACCGCTTTTCTGAGGAGTTGGAAAGGATGCCGGCCGGTAAAAACCGGCTTGCGGCGTTCCAGCATGACTCTTTTCGCCGCGCAAGATTTCGTGAGCGGCCGGTCGGCCAGCACAAGAAGAACCGTAGGCGATGGCTCAATCGCGCGCCGGAATCGGAACCAGGCGGTTGCGGGAATCCGCGCCAGATCGCTGGCGCGCGCTTCGATTAAATCCAGCGCCAGTACGCCGAACCCGCCTGCGTGAATCAGCAGGTCGGCGGCGCGGAGCGCGTGCTCGCCATTCGATTTACAACGCACCCAAAGCAGCTTTTCTAATTTCACTCCGGCTGCATCGGCGGAGCAGGGGTCGAAAGCGTCGCAAGTGTCGATAAGCGCTGTGCATTCGCCCTGGCTGGTGGAGGCGGCCAAAACACTATGCAGTAACGTCGTCCGGCCGCTGGATCGAGGACCGTTGATTTCGCTGAGGCGGCCGCGCGGGAAATCGTGGGATGGGGTATGGAGTTGATCTGGAGGAGCGTCGAAACGCCAGCCAAGAAGGAGCGGAGACTGCATATTCGCCTTTTATTCGCCAATTCGAGTATGCGCGAGTAGGCGGGCAGTTGTCAAGACGCGCATTTCCCCAAACGCCTCTATGTAGCTGTTACTTCAGTATTTTCACGCTATTCGGCGGCGTGTTCTCGCATGCGATAGAATCGGTAACCCCGGACGCGATATCGGCACAGGCGTTCGTGGTGGCGGTGCGGCGCGCGAACTCTTCCGACGCTCCGGAGGCCGTGCGGCAGTTGGTGCGGCCATTGAAAGTAATGCAAACCTCCACCTTATGGCCAGCGAGATTCATCGACGAGTACACGATGTAGCCGAGCACTATTAAGCCAAAGACAATGCCTAGCAGAACAGGTTTCTTCATGCGCGTTCAGTGAAGAACGATCCCATTCGCCGGAACTTCTCGTAGCGGCCGTCGATGAGCTGCCGCGGAGTCATGGATGATAATTCCGCCAGCGCGGCGCGAAGAGTTGTTCGGAGCGCTTCCGCGGCTTTATCGGGATCGGAGTGCGCTCCTTCACCCGGCTCGGGAATGATGCCGTCGATCAAACCGAGTTCGAGCAGATCCGGCGCTGTCATCTTCAAGGCAGCGGCAGCCGCGGGTGCCTGGCCCGAATCGCGGTAAATGATCGCCGCGCAGCTTTCCGGCGAAATCACGCTGTATACCGCGTTCTCGAGCATGTAGATTCGATTCGCGACACCAAGGCCAAGCGCTCCGCCGCTGCCGCCCTCGCCGATAACTACCGCAATGACCGGGACGCCGAGCCGCGACATTTCGCGCAAGTTCTGGGCGATGGCCTCGGCTTGGCCGCGCTCTTCGGCATCGACGCCGGGATAAGCGCCGGGCGTATCGAGAAATGTAATCACCGGACGCGAGAACTTGGCGGCCAGTTCCATCAGCCGCATGGCCTTGCGATAGCCTTCCGGCTTCGGCATACCGAAATTACGAAACAGCTTTTGCTTGGTGTCTCGGCCTTTCTGCTGGCCGATGACCATCACCGGCTGGTCTTCAAACCAGCCTACGCCCCCGATAATCGAGTGATCGTCGCCGAAAGCGCGATCGCCATGCAGTTCGTCGAAACCGGTCAGCAGCCGCTGGACGTAATCGAGCGAATGCGGGCGTTTGGGATGCCGCGCAAGCTGCACCCGCTCCCAGCTGGGGTTTGTTGCGGGTGCGGGAGCTTCGTCCGCGGAATTGGCTAGCGTGGATTTTTCAGTCAAAAGCCTAGGATAACTGGGCCGCGGGCGCGGGCGCGCACGTGCGCGTAGCTTTCCAGAGCAGCCAATGATACAGTGCTGCGGAGGAGGGCCCCATGAGATTCGTGAAGAGATACTGGATCGTTGTTCTTGTGCTGTTCGCGCTCGTTTTCGTGGAGGCGTGGCGCTACCGGAAGCTTGTTGTATACGGAGCTTTCATTACATTCACGAATTCCAACTGCAAGCTGATGGATGTGCTCAGCGCGAAGGCCAATTCCGTAACCGGGAACGACGTCGAAGCAGAACTGAAGCGCAATTCGCGCCGCATCCGCACCGATCCCGATGGCTTCGAATTATGGGATACGCCGGACGGAGAATACTGGGATCTGAAATCGAGTACAGTGCTTTCCGTTTTATCCGAACAGGCGCGAAACATTTATACAAACCGGCCCGATCAATCGATCCGGCCCGGCGATATTGTCTTCGATTGTGGCGCTAGCATCGGCGTGTTCACAAGAAAAGCATTGAAGGCGGGGGCGAAAAAAGTAATCGCGGTCGAGCCCGGTCCGGAATCGCTCGTGTGCTTGCGGCGGAATTATGAAAAAGAGATTCAGAACGGCACTGTCGTGGTAATTCCAAAAGGTGTGTATGACCACGAAGGCGAAATGCCGTTTCTAGATATACAGGACAATCCGATGGGCAGCCGGTTTATTCGCGATCCGCGATCCCGTCTTACTCCAAAGCTCACATCGTTGCCAATCACCACCATCGATAAAATCGTCGCGGACCTCGGCTTACCCAGCGTCGATTTCATCAAAATGGATATCGAAGGCAGCGAGAGATACGCGCTTAAAGGGGCGGAGCAGACGCTGAGGAAATTCCACCCGCGGATGGCGATCTGTACATACCACTTGCGCGACGATCCGAAGGCAATTCCGGCAGTGGTAGAGGCGATCGGCGCCGGTTACAAAATGCAGTGCGGCGCTTGCTCGATCACGACCATCAGCGGCGGCCATTTCCGGCCGGCGGTCATGTTCTTCAATTAGGACTATTGCGCAGCCGGTGGAGCGGGCGGCGGAGGGAGCGTCGCCTTTCCATCCAGCGTGTAGACCAGCAATCTCGAGGGCTGTGGCGGAGCGGCAGGCGCGACCGGCGCGGCTTGCGCTCCGCCGCGGCCTGCAGCACCTGCCCCGCCGCGTCCGCCACCGGCGCCGGGCGGGCCGCCGGCCACGGCCACGTATTGTTTGCCATCAATCATGAACGTCATCGGCGGACCCATTTGCGAAAGCCCGGTCGTCATGTCTAAAATCTGTTCGCCGGTATCGGCTCGATATGCGAGCAGCCGCGTGTTGACGCTCGAGAAAACGAGATTCCCCGCCGTGGACAACGTGCCGCCCTGATTAAATCCAGCGGAGCCGCCCGCGACGCGCCAGCGTTCTTTTTGAGCAACAGGATCCCACGCGATAAGAAAATTCCCGCGGCCTTCGGGACCGATGGAAGGAATGGCAGGACCAACTGGCGGCGCTGGGCCACGCCCAGCTCCGGCGCCGCCCCGTCCGCCGCCCGCGACAACTGCTGCTGGATCGACACCAGGAGGCACATTGCCGCCGCGGCCCGCGGCTACGGCGGCCGGGTCAACGCCTGGAGGCGGACCACCCGCCGCGCCCGCGGCACCGCGCCCGCCACCGCCTGCGCCGCCGCGGCCACCGCCGGCACGGCCGGTTCCCATATTCATCTGCCCTCGCCCTGTCGGCCCAATGTCGGTCGGCACCGGGGTGTAATCCGGATTTGCATTGTAAGAATATGGCTGCCCGCTTGTGCTCGGAATATAAACCAAACCGGTTGTGGGATTGTACGACCACGGCGGCCATACATGCCCGCCGCCCGGACCCGGCATGACGCTCACGCTATCGGTTCCATAACGCGCCTCCGGATTCACCGTGGGTCTTCCCGTTTTGAGATTGACGCCCGACGCCCACGTGACTTGAACCCACGGGTCGGCGGAGAGCAACTCTCCGGTGTGCCTGTCCAGTACATAAAAGAACCCGTTCTTCGGCGCATGCATCAAAACGTGCCGCAGCTTTCCGTTGATGGTCAGATCCGCGAGCATGATATCCGCGATGGAATCGTAATCCCAATCGTCGCCGGGGGTGGTTTGGTAATGCCACACGTATTTGCCCGTGGAGCCGCGTACCGCAATGATGCAATCCGTGCAGAGATTATCGCCTTTGCCGCGGTGCACCGACGTCCAAGGTCCGGGCTGCCCGGTGCCGACGTACACAATATCGGCATCCGGATCGTAAGCGACGCCGCCCCATACCGGAGCGCCGCCGCCGATCTTCCACCATTCAGCGCTCCACGTTTTGGCCCAATCGGCGAGCTCGGGCTGCTCAAATGGCTTGGACGGATCGCCCGGGACGGTGTAGAATCGCCAGGCGCGTTTCCCGGTATCCGCGTCATAAGCGTCGAAGAAGCCCCGGATGCCGTACTCTCCGCCGCTCACGCCGACGATAATCTTGCCTCCCTTAATCACGCGCGGCGCCATGGTGATTGTGTAGGGCATGTTCTCGGGCGAAACGCGTGTTTCCCAAGCGATCCTGCCAGTGGTTTGATCCAGCGCGCGGAGCCGCCCGTCTACAACAGGAGCGATGATTTTGTCCTGGTAAAGGGCTATTCCGCGGTTCACAATTCCGCAGCAGATTCGCGATTGCCACACCTGCTGATTCACCTCGGGATCCGAGCGCCACATTTCCTTTCCCGTCCGCGCGTCCACTGCGTAAACCACGCTCCACGGCGTAATGCTGTAAACCACGCCGTTGTAGACAAGCGGCGTCGCTTCCTGCCGGTTCTGTGGATTGCCGGGAGCGGCCGGAATATCGGTATACCAGCCCAGACCGAGGCGGCTCACGTTCGAAGTGTTGATCTGAGTGAGGGGGCTATAGCGCTGCTCGAACCAGTTCACGTTGTAACTGATCCACTCGTCGCCGGTCCGGCCGGCTTCTCTAAAGCCAATATCGTCGACACGCCGGGGCTGCTGGCCCGTGGCGACCCAGGCGGCCGCGAGCGCCAATCCCAGCGTCAATAAACACAACCTGGCCCAGCGAGACACGTCCAGCATTCGGATTAAACCTCCAGCATGCTATGACGAAACCGGGCGGCGCCGCCGTTACTATGTGGGGCAGGATGCCATCCTGCGCGCGATTGCCAATCGCGCTGGGCGGCGTTGCGCACACGTGACCAGACGGAGGCAGTCCCCGCTACGGCGCGGCTGAGGAGGCCTGGCACAGCATCTCGAACCTTCTGGCGAGCTTCTTATATCCCGCGAGCGAGTTCGGTTTCTCGAAATACGCATTAGCGCCCAAACTCAGCGCGCGTTCGCGATCCTCCTGAGCCTGTGAGCAGGATAGGATGGCCACCGGAACTTTACTGAATTTTGGAAGCTCCCGCAAAAGCTCCAGCACCGCGAAACCGTCGCGCTTCGGCAGCCTCAAATCCAACAGAATTAAGTCGGGCGGAGGGTTGGCGGCGCGCAGATAAATAAGCGCTGCCTCCCCGTCGGCGATGGCCTGCAAATCGTGCACCGCTCCCGATTCCTCCACACTCATGCGGGTCAAAAGCACATCCGCCGGATTGTCCTCTACCAGCAGGATCCGTAATGGTCTCTGGTCCATACTTCTCCCTCGCGGAATTAGTGATTATATCCGGTACTTACCCGCCGTTACGCAACAACAGGTGCAGCGATAAAGACGCGCTTCGTAACTCCTAGCAAACAAGGGGCAGATGTTGGGGGGCAGGTTTCAGCCCGGTTTCAGCCCGTCTAGTTCAATCTAAGGATTTGGATGATGTTGCTGTAATCGTCCGTCCATGCGCGGAAATTCGCAGGAAACTTGGTCTTGCTGATATCGGCATCGGCAAAAGAGTTAGTCAGGAACCAGCTTGGATCGGACGTGACCAGCACCCACGTCGAGGACGAAAAGTAACTCGCGAGCGCGCCGTCATCGTTGATCGTGCGAGCGTCCTTGTGAAAGTACGCAGCGCCGGACGCGCAGACCGGAGCCAAATCCAGATAGCGGTTCGAAATGTGCAGAGCCAGGATTCCGTTCGGCTTCAGGTGATGGAAATAGAGATCCAGCGCTTCGCGAGTTAAAAGGTGGATCGGGATAGCGTCGCTGGAAAAAGCGTCCACCGACAGCACGTCGAAATTCTGAATGTCGCCTGCCTTTAATTGATTCTCGAGCGTAAGGCGCGCGTCACCCATCAGGATCTTTTTGTCGGCTTGGGAATGTGGGTAGAACGTGAACCATGTCTGCGCGATACCCTCCACCAGTGGATTGATTTCGTAGATTCGCAAATAATCGCCAAGCTTGCCATAGTTGGAGATCACCGCCGCGCCTAACCCGATGCTGCCGATGCGCGCCGGGCCTTTCTCATGAATCGCTCGAATGGCGCGGCCAATTCCGGAGTTCTCGCCGTAGTAGGAAGTGGTGACATAACGCAATTCCGGCGCCAGAAGCTGCGAACCGTGGTTGATGGTGCCGTGCGTCAGCGAGCGCTCCGCATCCCGCTCGGAGGGATCGTCATCGTGGATCTTGAGAACGCCATAGAAATTGCGGACCGAAAGCCGCTGCGTCTTTTGCTCCTCCCAGTGGTGGCGCACGAGATATCCGGACAAAGCTCCTAGTCCGATGCATAGCGCGACTCGCAAAGGCCATGCATCGAGCTTGGGAAACTTATTGTTCGCGAGCCAAAGATATCCGATCGTCGCGAACAAGGCCATGCCGATTGTCACTCGCACTGCAAGCGGGCCCAGGCGGCCCGGGAAATAAATGCCCGCCAAATATGCGACCGCCGCGCCGAATCCGAGACAAAACATTGCGCCCAACGCCCAACCGGCGAACTTCGGCATGTCGATGTCCCACAGCGCTATTACCGTAAGCAGCGCGCACAGAGCCATGCCGGCCGGCAGCTCCAGATACGAGTTGAAAACGTGCGGCGCAACCAGCGCGACCGTCACTCCGCCCAGCGCGCCTCCCAGCGAAACCATTAAGTAAAACAACGTGAGGTGGTCCGCGGCCGGCTTCCTTCGCGATAGCTCGCCATGGCAAACCATGCAGCAGACGAAAAGCCCGGCCGCGAACAGCGGGATAAGTTGTTTGATGTGCGTGTTACCGGAGTCGGCGAACAGATAATACGCCATGAATCCGAGTAGCGCCGCCAGCAGCGGGACGAAAATCCAGCGCTGGTAGATTTTGTCGCTTTCAAAGCACAGGATGAAGCTGAGCAGATAAAGCGCCAGCGGAATCACCCATAGCAGCGGAATCGGCGCGACGTTTTGACTCAGATGGTTCGTGATGGAGACAAGCAAAATCGACGCGCAGGCGGCGAGCGCAACCCAAAAGACGAGCTCTTTGAACGCCGGTCGTGGCGTGACCCTCGACGATGCCGTAAACACGCCCGCGGCCTCGGCAGCCTTTGAGGGAGTTTGCGATACCCAGGCCGTCAGCCCGCACAGGATCGCGAAAGCTACGTAGATTCCGCTCCAGATGTAAGCCTGCGCACGCGACGCGAGCGCCGGTTCAACCCAAAACGGAAACGTAATCAATCCCAGCATGGAGCCGAAGTTCGATAAGGCGAACAAGCGGTAGGGCATGCTGGATCCCGAACGCCGCACGTACCAGGCTTGCAGCAGCGGGCTTGTGGAGGAGAGCAGGAAATAGGGAAGTCCGATGGTCGCCGCCAGCAACAGCAGAATGCGGAGGGTCGGGTCGCCCGCCTGGGTCGGCTTCCAGTAAGGATTCGGCAAAATCGGCAGCAGCGCCGCGCTGATCACCAGCAGTGCGCCGTGCACCTGCATCTGCGCTCTTGCTTTGAAATTGCGTATGAGGAAATGCGCGTACGCATAGCCGGCCAGCAGCGAAACCTGGAAAAACAGCATCGCCGCGCTCCACACGGCGGCCGAGCCTCCGAACCACGGCAAGATGATTTTCGCAATCAGCGGCTGGACTTGAAATAGCAGGAAGGCGCTAAGGAAGATCGTAAGAGCGTAGAGAAACATGTGCGTGTACTACGGAAGGATGCTCTTCAGCCAGGGCGGAAGGCTGATGCTAATTTTAACAATATTCGAGTAATCGTCGGTCCAGGCGCGGAAACCCGGCGTCGCCTTCATGGGTTCAACCGATGGGTCCTGGAAATACTGGTGATTGAAGAATTCCCGCTTGGGCGATAGGACCATCCACGTCGAACTGGTGTAAAACGGCTCCAGGCTGGCGTCGTCGTAAACCGTTACTCCGGACCATCCGATATCTTGCGCGCCCTTGGTGACTACAGGCTCCAAATCCATATAGCGGTTCGAGATGTTAATTGCCAGAACACCATCCGGCTTCAGATGGCGCACATAAATTTGATACGCCTCGCGCGTTAGCAAGTGAATCGGAACAGAGTCGCTGGTAAAGGCATCCATGGCCAGAAAATCGAGCTGCTCGCTCGGCAAGCGCTCCAAAACCAGCCGTCCATCGCCCAGGAAGATATGCTTATCCGCGGGGCAGGCGCGGAAGAACTCGAACATTTTGCTATCGATCTGGGGGACCAGCGGATTGATCTCGTAATAGTGAAGGGTATCGCCAGCGCGCGCGAGCGATGCCGTTACGCCCGCGCCTAACCCAAGGATGCCGATGCGGATCGGGCCATGGTCGCCTTTCGCCGCGATGGCTCGCGCTATGCCGGTCCCGCGGCCGAAGTAAGAAGTCGGGATGCGTCCGCCATTCGGCACCAGAAGCTGAGTGCCGTGATTGATGGTGCCGTGCACAAGAACGCGAACCGCCGGCGTGTTATCTGTCGGCGGATCGTCCCGCACGTGGAGAACGCCGTAGAAATTCCGGGCGTTCAGTATGTAGTACTTCTGATCGGCCCGCTCATTGCGGCCGAGATAGACGAGGAAGCCCGCGACCAAGATCAGCATGGAATAACGAACCCAAATCGGGCGCGGGCCGCCGGCGTCATCATTCCAGAGCGCGAAGGCCGCCAGCAATGCGCATCCGCCGACCGCGATCGGCAATTCCATGTAGGTCGGGAACACATGCGGGGCCAGAAAGGCGACAAAAAATCCGCCTGCGGCGCCGCCGATGGAAACCATCAGATAGAACTGCGTCAAATATCGCGGATGCGGCTTTCGGAGCGCCAGCTCTCCGTGGCACACCATGCAGCACACAAACAGCGCCGCGCATAACGCCGCGATCATTTTTCCGATATCTTCGTTGTTTTCGGACTTGTACATCGCGTACGGGTAGAGCGCCAAGGCTGCAATCAGCAGCGGCAGAAAGATGAAGCGCTGATAGACGTGCCCTTCAAAACAGAAGATGAAGCTCAACAGATAAATGCTGAGCGGGACCACCCAAAGCAGCGGGATCGGCGCGACATTTTGCGTCAGCAGGGTGGTGGTGGAGAGCAGCAGCACGGAAGCGCAGGCGCCGAGTGCAACCCAGAAAACCATGGAAGCGGCGCTCGGAGGCGTTCCGGCGGCAGTGTCATTCGGTTCCCGCACTTCGGCGCCGGATATGCTCGACGCGCTGCGCCAGCCTGCAAACGCGCACACCAGCGCAAACAGCGCGTATCCGGCCGACCATGACCTCGCCTGCGTTCCGAGAGTAAGGCGCGGCTCGATCAGCAAGGGATAACTGAGCAGAGCGAGCATCGATCCGAAATTCGAAAGCGCAAACAGCCGGTAGGGGATCGCGCCCTTCTTGGCGCGCAGATACCATGCCTGAAGCAGCGGGCTGGTGGATGAAAGGAGCATATACGGCAGTCCCACCGTGGCGCCCAACAAAAGCAAAATGTTCAGTGTCGGATCGCCGCTCGCCGATGGTTTCCAATACGCCGAAGGAATAATCGGCAGGGTGATTAAACTGAGCGCAAGCAGCGGCCCATGCACTTGCAACTGCCGTTTGGGCGAGAAATAGCGAATCAGAAGGTGCGCGTAAAAGTACCCGCCCAGCAGCACGAGTTGGAAGAACAGCAGCGTGGCGCTCCAAACCGCCGCCGAGCCGCCAAACCACGGAAGGATGAATTTCGCAATAAGGGGTTGAACTTGGAAGAGCAGGAATGCGCTGAGAAAGATGGTTACGGCGTAGATCGGCACAGAGGGACTAGCATAGCGTAGTCGCGGAACGGGGCAAATGAAGAGTCTTATCTCATGCAAGATGAGCCTGAAGAAAGGGTTTGTTTCTCACGCAAGATGAGCCTGAAGGAGCGCACACGCCGCATGCTGAGGATTGATCATCCGAATGCAAGCAAGGCAGAAGGTAGGCCTGGAGCAAATCCGGGTAT
>JAFAQY010000093.1 GCA_019261985.1 Bryobacterales bacterium
ATAGCGTGGGACCAGAGAACCTGGGCGCATATCGCCGATAGCGGCCAACTGGGACTTGAGTTGGTCGCGTTGCTGGAGCAGGGCTTCGAGATCAGAAGCAGGCATGATCCTCCTCTGACAGTAGTATACGCTGTCAGAAGGCAGCCGCAACCGCAAGGCCATCGCTCGAAACGTCTTTCAATCACGTTTTAGTCGTGCGCCCGATTTTGGACCATCCGTTGCATTCGTGCTACATTCTCTTAAGCTCAAAGAACCATCCCTGAACGGGCCGTCCATTGAGAACCGCCTGCACGGCTTCCTGATGATGAGTGCGGAGGCTATACCGCGCAGCCTGGAACCATCTTCGGCTATTGGCGGGGAGAGGGACGCGATTCTTACGGAGAGAACGGCGAGAACCGGGAGTTCAGCGTAGCTCCGCCTAAACTTGAGCAGATTGTGAAGCTGAAGGAGTTTCTCGCCGGGATGGCCACCGATCTCGGGGAAGAGTGCATCTACTTCCGCGGGGACGGTAGGGCCTCGCTGATTTACCCCGCAGAAATAAACAGCCTTGAACTTCTCCGCTTCCGGAGACAGCGCAGAATCTGACACCCCGCTACTTCTCGTCCGAAAACTGTTCTCGAACTTTGCCGATCGCGGACGGCGCGCTACGTTTCACACGACGAAGGAAAGTGGTTCGATTGTCGCCTGGATACGGGTAGAGTGTCGACGTGTGCAAGGTTTGGAAACAGGACGGCACTTATTTCGGAGGCGGGGATTTTGTGCTAGAACATGAACGGCGGCCAGCGACAGAAGCGGAGCTGAAGCCCTCCGACGTGTTCCGTGACGAACACGGCAGGATCTTCATGATCTATCTTTACGGAGATGTCACAACGCCCCGCGTACACTGGTCCCGCCTGGTTTCCAGGCGTCCGTAAATTAGCGTCGAGGGCCGGGTGAGAACAATCGGGAGCGGCAGCAGCGCCGCAAGCGAGCCAAATCAGATCTGAACTGGCCCATGCTCATTTGGCCCACCGTGTAAAGTGATATCGTCGTATTCTCCTTCGGAAACGGGAACTTCAAGGTGCAGGCGCGAGCGCACGGCTATTCAGAATTGCTGGAACACGAGTTGGAGCATCCAAGTAGGATCTCTGGGCACCGCATCTCTTAGCTCCGGATACTTTAGCGATGCTGCGTTTGATAATGTGTTTGGGCTCTTTCGCACTTTGTTGGAACTGAAGGCCAAAAACAATAGTGTATGTATTGTTTTAAGTTGTGGACTTGCAACTCGGGCAGATAGTGATCCGCAGCGGCCACTTCAAAGTAGGTTCTGAGTATCGCTTGTCTCTGGCGCCTTGCCTCTGTCAGTCATGTGTTATTCTGTTGTCACCTGAAGGTAGCGCACAGGCCGCGCGGCGTTGTGCGCATAAGGAAATGGATGCGCCTTCGCACCGTCTTCATTGTGGTACTGGCCGGGCTCTGCGGCTGGGGCGCATTGCAGGCGCAAAAACCCTTCCGCGAGTACCGGGCCGCTGAATACGAGGATTTTCCACTTCCGCCCGACTACGAGCAAAAAACCGAGTGGACGCGCGCCCGCCTGAAATATCCCGGCCTTTGGAACCTTCACGGTATCGGCGAAGGCGGACCGCTTAACTGGACCATCGATTACCCGCGCTCGGACCGCCATCTGCTCCAAGGAATCCGTCGCCTGACTCGCATCGACACACGATCTGTCGAGCAGGTTGTAGAAGCCGATGGCGATGACGATATTTATAACTGGCCGACGCTCTACGCCGTCGAGGTCGGACACTGGAACCTGACCGACGATCAGGCCGCGCAGATTCGTGAATTCCTGCTGCGCGGCGGTTTCCTGATGGTGGACGACTTTCACGGAACCATCGAGTGGGACGTCTTCGTTCGCGGCATGAATAAAATCTTCCCCGACCGGAAGATTGTCGATCTTGATAACAAGGACCCGATCTTCCACGTCATATATGATCTGGACGACAAATTTCAAGTTCCGGGGTGGCAATGGTCTATCAGTCACCTGACCTATGAATACGATGGTTTCGAGCCGAAATGGCGCGGCATCTACGACGATCACGGCCGGGTGATGGTCGCGATTTGCCACAACATGGACCTCGGCGATGCCTGGGAATGGTCGGACGATCCGCGCTATCCGGAAAAGTGGGCCGGACTGGCGTATCGCATTGCCGTTAACTACGTCATGTACGATTTGACGCACTGAGGAGAACAGAGGCGCGGCGCTGAACCGCGATGCCGCGCCGCGACCGTAACGGAGCGGTAAATTAACAATATGTTCGAACTGCTGTTCAAATACCCGTCCTCGGTCTTCTCGAAAGGCAGCTTCGTGCTACTCAGCGGGTGGCCTCTGTACTGGCTCGGCTTGGCTGTTGTGGCCGCGGCAGCGGTGCTCGGATGGCTGGTTTGGCGGCGCTCGCAAGGGACGCAGCGCATGGGAGCAGTAAAGGGCGTCGCCGTTTGGATTCTTCAAACCGCCATGATCGCGCTGCTGCTGTTCCTGCTCTGGCACCCCGCGTTAAGCATCGCCACTCTTAAGCCGCAACAAAACATCGTCGCCCTTGTTCTGGACGACTCGGCCAGCATGGCGGTCCAGGATGAAGGCGGCTCGTCCCGCAAAGATAAGGCCGTCTCGGTCCTCAACTCCGGCCTTTTGAATGATCTCCAGAGCAAATTCCAAGTTCGTCTTTATAAGATGAGCGATCATCTCGATCGCCTTGAGCATCTGGAACAGCTCACCGCCGCCGCGCCTGTCACCCACATCGGGGATAGCCTGAAGCAAGTGGTGGAAGACGCCCAGAGCCTGCCCATCGGCGCGGTCGTTCTGATGTCTGATGGCGCCGACAATTCCGGCGGCATCGACCTGGGGACGATCTCCGATATTCGGCGCCAGCGCATTCCGGTCCATACAATAGGCTTCGGGCGCGAAAAGATGGCGCACGATATCGAAATCAGCGACGTCGAAATCGCGCCGCGAGCGCTTCCGGATTCTCGCTTGGCGGCCACGGTTCATCTGCATCAGCATGGATATGCAGGCCAAAAGGTCAGGATCAACGTGAAGGACGGCTCGAAATTATTATCCGCCCAGGAAATCACGCTTAAACAGGATGGCGTCGAGCAGATCGAGCCGGTACTATTCAACGTAGGTCCGGCGGGTGTCAAGACCATTGAAACTTCCATAGACCCGCTCTCGAACGAAGAAAATCCCCGGAACAATCATTTGACGCGCTTGGTAAATGTCGACCAGCGAAAACCGCGCATCCTTTATTTTGAAGGAGAACCGCGTTGGGAATTCAAGTTCCTCCGGAGGGCGGTTGAGGACGACCGTAACCTCGACCTGATGACCATCGTTCGGACCACGGAAAACAAAACCTATACACAGGGCCCGAACAAGGATGAATTGAAGGACGGTTTTCCGACCAAAGTGGAAGAGTTGTTTGTGTTCGACGGCCTGATTCTAGGCAGCGTGGATGCGCCATATTTAAAGCCGCAACAGCAGGAGCTAATCCGCCAATTCGTGGATCGCCGCGGCGGGGGATTGCTGTTCCTGGGAGGGCGCGATTCGCTGGCCGATGGCGGTTGGGGCAAGAGTCCTTTAAAGGATCTACTGCCGACCGTCTTGCCGGACGTCGATAAAGAAAAGGGACGCAGAACGTTCTTTCGCATCGGCGCGGACGTTGAATTAACCAATGCCGGCCGTGAAAGTCTAATCACGCGCATAGAAGAGAATCCGGACAAAAACGTCGAGCGTTGGAAGAAGCTGCCCTACATCATGAATTTCCAAGACCCCGGCGAAGCGAAGCCGGGCGCCACCGTGCTCGCCAAAGCCACTCCGCGCGAAGGCGGCGGCGCAAAGGTGAACTTGCTGATCACGCAGCCTTTCGGCCGCGGACGTACGGCGATTTTCGCCACTGGCGGAAGCTGGCGGTGGCAGATGCTCCAGCCCGTTTCCGACATGAGCCATGAAACCTTCTATCGCCAGTTGCTGCGATGGCTGGTAAGCGATACGCCCCGCCGGGTTACCGGTTCAACTCCGAAACAGCTTCTGGCCGACGAGGCCAACGTAAAGCTGCGCGCCGAAGTTCGCGATACAACTTATCTGCCCGCCGGCGATGCGACCGTCGAAGCGCACATCACCGGCCCAGAGGGCGTCACGGAATCGCTCGACATGCGTCCGGAGCCTCTGGAGCAAGGTCTATACGTCGCCGATTACACGACGCCGAAACCCGGTTCTTATTTAGTAGACATCGTGGCCAAGCACGGCCAGGAGGATCTCGGGCACGACACGCTGACATTCCGCCGCGAGGACGGCGTCGCGGAAAACTTCCATGTCGAGCAAAACCGCGAGCTGCTGGAAAAGCTGTCCTCGGAAACCGGCGGGCGATATTACAAGCCGAATGAAGCGTCCAGGCTCGGCAAGGACATTAACTATTCGGAAGCCGGAATCACGATCCGCGAAACCCGCGATCTGTGGGATATGCCGGTAATTTTCCTGGTCATCGTACTGTTGCGATCGATCGAATGGCTGCTCCGGCGAAAGTGGGGTGTGATATGAAACCTGTGGTGGCGCAAGCTTCAGCCTGCAGCGGGCGCTTCAGCGCCCGCAGCGTTCCGGGGCTAATCGCACTCGCGCTGGCGTGCGCGAGCGCCGTCCGGGCCGACACCTATTTCCTCACCGTCGCCGGTCTCGGCGGCGAAACCGAATATGAGCAGCGCTTCAGCGGCTGGGCCAAAGATCTCGACAAAATTGTTCGCGGCGAGCCAGGGGCCAAAGTCGATACGCTCACCGGAAAAGATGCGACGAAAGCCAACATTGAAGCGAAGCTCCGCGCCATCGCGCAACAAGCGAAGGCGGACGATTCCGTCATAGTCACGCTTATCGGCCATGGCACGTTTGACGATCGCGACTACAAGTTCGCGGTGCCCGGACCCGACATTTCGGCAACCGAGCTTAGCCAGTTGCTCGATCGCATCCAGGCTCACGTGCTGGTAGTGAACACAACCAGCTCGAGCGGCGGCTCGATCCCGATCCTGCAAAAGCCGAAGCGCGTGGTGGTGGCCGCAACCAAAACGGGAACGGAGAAAAATGTCACCGTGTTCGCCCGCTACTGGATCGAAGCGCTTCGAGATCCGGCCGCCGACGCCGACAAGAACGAAATCGTGACCGCGCTCGAAGCGTTCAAGTATGCCGAAGCGAAAACCGCGAAATACTTCGAGACGCAGAACTGGCTCGCTACCGAGCACTGCCTGATCGAAGACGCGGGTAAAGGCGAAGGTGTCAAAGATCCCGGGCCGGAGAACGGAGAAGGCCAAATCGCCGGGCGGTTCGCGCTGCTGCATTTGGGCTCTGTCGCCGCGGCTGCGAAGGATCCGAAGAAACAGGAACTGCTCAAGAAGAAAGAAGACCTCGAAACGCAAATCGATGAGCTGAAGTATCGCAAGGCGGCCTTGGATACCGCGCAATACCAGCAGCAGTTGCGCAAGCTGGTGCTGGAGCTCGCGCAGACGCAGGAGGAATTGGATAAATGAAGCTATCGTTGTTAGTTCTCATAGCCCTTCCCCTTGCAGCCCAAACTGCCGATCCGGCCCGGTGCATGAATCTCCGCAAGCACGGCGACCCGGGTGAAAACGCTTGCTGGCAAGTGTTGAGCCGTTCGAGCGATCCGCTGACGCGCGGCCAAGGATTGTTCGGTCTTAAGGACTATAAGGGCGCGGACTCAGCCTTCGAGGCTGCCGAAAAGGCGCGACCCAAGGACGCCAATATTAAGGTTTGGGAGGGCGACCTGTATTTTGCCCACTGGCAAGCGCCTGAAGCGGCCAATTTCTATAACGCAGCGCTTGAGATCGACAAGAAAAACGCTCGCGCGCTTTTGGGTCTCGCGCAAATAGCGGCCGATCAGTATGAAGGCAAGGCGGTCGAGTTCGCGAACAAGGCGCTTGACGCCGATCCGAAGCTGTACGAAGCGCGCGAGCTCACGGCACGCATCGCACTCGAAGACAACAACGAATCCAAAGCAGTCGAAGAGGCCAACAAAGCCGTAGCAATCTCGCCCGAGGCGCTGGATGCCATGGCGATTCTGGCTACTGTGGACTGGCTCGACGATAAGCCCGCGCCCGCTCCCGCGGGACAAATAGAAACGCACTCTCCATGGATGGACAAGATCTTCAAGGTCAATCCTCATTATGGTGAAGCCTACTCGCTGGCGGGGCACTTTTTCGTAATCAACCGCCGCTACATTGAAGGGATCGCATACTACCGCAAAGCGCTGGAACTTGATCCGAATCTTCAAAGCGCGCGTAGCGAGCTCGGCATAAATCTGATGCGCCTGGGTCAAAACGAAGAAGCGTATAAGCTTCTGGTCGATGCCTGGACCGCGGGCTGGCAAGATCTTCCGACAAAAAACACGCTGGTCCTGATGGACAGCTATAAAAATTTCGATGACGTAAAAACCACGAGCGGCCGGGGAATCGTAAAAGTCAACAAAAAAGAAGAGGCGCTGGTCAAGCCGTACGTCGCGGATGAGCTGGACAAGATCGTCGAGACCTACGACAAAAAGTACAAATACAAGCTGCCAGGGACCGTACAAGTCGAGGTTTATCCCGATCACGACGACTTTGCCGTCCGTACTATGGGCATGCCCGGCCTCGGCGCCCTGGGCGTGACCTTCGGCAACATCGTGGCCATGGACTCACCCGATAGCAATAGCGCCGAACGGCCGGCCGGCAGCTCCAATTGGGCGAGCACGCTGTGGCATGAGATGAGCCACGTCTATGTTCTCTCGATGACCGGCCATCGCGTGCCGCGCTGGTTCACCGAAGGCCTCGCGGTCTACGAAGAAACCGCGACCAATAAAGATTGGGGCGATCGCCTCGATCCGCCCAGCATCATGGCGATCAAGGACCACAAACTCTTGCCCGTCGCCGAGCTGGATCGCGGCTACATTCACCCCTCCTATCCGAATCAAGTGATCGTCAGCTATTTCCAAGGCGGGCGCATCATCACTTACATCGTTGAGAAATGGGGTTATGACACCGTTCTCGCGATGATCAAAGATTTCGGCGATCGCATGTCGACCCCTGAGGTTATCGAAAAAGAACTGAAGATGAAGCCCGAGGAGTTTGATAAGCAGTTCCTGCCGTGGCTCGAAGCGCAGACCAAAACGCAGGTTGAGAATTACGAGAGCTGGAGCAAGCAAGTCAAAACTCTGAACAACGATGTGAAGACAAAAGATTGGGCCGCGGTGATCAAGACTGGAACGGCGATCCGCGATCTCTATCGGGATTACGTCGAGCCCGGCAGCGTGTATGAAGCGCTCGCGAAGGCGTATGAGGCGCAAGGCGACAAAGCGAAGGCTCGCGATGAACTGAAGCGCTACTCCGATGTCGGCGGCCGCAATCCCGAAACGCTGAAGCACCTGGCCGATCTCCAGGCCGAAGCCGGCGATAAGCGCGCCGCCGCGCAAACACTCGGGCGTCTGAATTATATCTACCTGCGCGACGACCAGGCGCATCAGAAGCTCGGCAATCTCTACTTGGATCTCAACAATGCCGGCGGCGCAGTCCGCGAATTCCAAGCCGTGCTAGCGGGCAAGCCAGTGGATTTGGCAGGCGCCCACTTTCAGCTCGCTAAGGCATATCAGGCTGCCAAGCGCACCGCCGAAGCCACCGAAGAGGTGTATGCCGCGCTCGAGTTAGCGCCCGAGTACAAACCCGCGCAGAAGTTATTGCTTGAATTAAACGCAAAAGATACCAACGTGAAATAATAGGCGAACACTTTAAATGTCAACTCTCCCTATCCAATCCCCCAGCCAGACACTGGACACCGGCGAACTCAAGGAACGCGTCGCCAGATTTCAAAGGATCCGCGACGATATCGTGACGCAAGTGCGGCGCGTGATCGTCGGCCAGAACGAAGTTATCGAGCAGGTTCTAATCGCTCTTTTTGTAGGCGGCCATTGTTTAATCACCGGCTTGCCTGGAACGGCCAAGACGCTGTTGGTAAGAACGCTGGCGACGATTCTCGGTCTTGACTTCCGGCGTATTCAGTTCACGCCGGACTTGATGCCTTCCGATATTACCGGCACGGACATTATCGAAGAAGACCCGACCACGGGACGCCGCACGTGGACCTTCGTTCCCGGCCCAATCTTCGCTAATGTACTGCTGGCCGATGAAATCAACCGCACGCCTCCGAAAACGCAGTCGGCGCTGCTTGAGGCGATGCAGGAGTTGTCCTGCACGGTGCGCGGCAATCACTACAAAATCCGGCCGCCCTTCTTCGTGCTGGCGACGCAAAACCCGATCGAACTCGAGGGCACGTACCCGCTGCCCGAAGCTCAGCTCGACCGCTTCATCTTCAATGTGCTGCTGGATTATTTGTCCGCCGACGATGAAATTAAGGTGCTGGATCTGACGACGACTACACACCTTTCCCAGGCCGATGCGGTGACAAACGCGGAGGAGATTCTGGAATTCCAGCGGCTTGTCCGCATGGTGCCCATCGCCGACACGGTAGCGCGTTATGCCGTGGCGTTCGTGCGTGCAACGCGTAGTACGGATGAGTCCTCGCCCGATTTTATTCGCAAGTACGTCAACTTCGGCGCCAGCGTCCGCGCCGCGCAGAACCTGGTTTTGTGCGCGAAGGCCCGCGCGCTGATGCAGCACCGGTACCACGTCTCTCCGGAAGATATCCGCGCGTTGGTGCGCCCCATTTTGCGCCACCGTATTCTGCTTAATTTCCAGGCCGAATCGGACAAGCTGACCCAGGACGACATTTTAAAGAAGCTGCTGGACACGATGCCCGCGCCGAAGGACTGAGGCATGTTGCACAGTGGACCAGGCGTCAGCCCCAGTGGGGCAGGCTTCAGCGTGCGGCGGGCTTCAGCCCGCCCGAGAAGCACTCGACCATGGATGCAACTCCGCCGCAGTCACCAACCCCGCTTTAACGGGGTTTTCCAGGATGTACATCTCGATCTTCCGGAACTCCTCGCCACTGCGCACCAGATGGTCATACCTTTCATTCTGCCAAAAAGGTCCTTCGCGCCTCCAAAATTGGTTGCCATAGCATGCAGTCGATCCTTTCAACAACTGCATCAGTCTGGGGAGGTCGATCAGCGGAGTAATCAACATGTGCACGTGGTTGGGCATGATCACGAAAGCGTGCAGATTGTAGTTGCGTCCATCGGCGTCGCGAATGGCGCACTTCACTTCGCGAGCGATCTCCGGGGTGCTCAAGTAAAGGGGGCCGCGGCGGCTCTCGTCGAGCAAGCGATCCATCGCCGCGAAGGCTCCCCCGGATGTCATGGAGTGATTGCGAAATTCCCGATTGGGCGGCAAACTATCGTGCAGCCGGAACGTCAGAAAATTGGGCTGCCCAACTGCGTAGATGTGCGGGAGCCTGCGTCTATGAGCCGGCATTTTGTAGACGTAGTGCGGAGAGGAAAGGAAAAATCTCTGACTTTGGATGCTGGGCGGGCTGAAGCCCGCCGCAGGCTAAGGCCTGCCCCACCCGGGCTGAAGCCTGCTCTATTCAGGCTCGGGACTGCGGTGACAAAAGGCACTACATGCTTCAGCGCTTCCTAGATCCCGGAGTCCTCCGCAATCTCGCCGGTCTCGACCTGATCGCCAAGACCGTAGTCGACGGCTTCATCGCCGGTCTGCACCGGTCGCCCGACTTCGGCTTCAGCCAGGAATTTGCCGAGTACCGCGCCTACACTCCCGGCGACGACCTTCGGCACGTCGATTGGAACGTCTTCGCCCGCACGGAGCGCGCCTATCTCAAGCGCTATCGCGGGGAAACCAACTGCCAGGTGAACGTGCTGCTCGATGTCAGCCGCTCGATGAGCTACAAAAGCGACGGCCGCGACAAGCTGGAATACGCGAAGTTTCTCGCGGCATCCGTGCTCTATCTTGCCCACCTCCAGCGCGACGCCGCCGGATTAATCGTGTTCGATGAAGAGGTTCGCAATTTCGTGCCGCCGTCGACGCGCCAGGGGCAATTGCACCGGCTGCTCCACGGGATCGAAAAGGCCGAACCGGGACAGCGCACCCGCTTCGAAGCTCCGTTCGCGCATTTAATGGATTTCCTTCGCCGCCGCGGAGTGGTCGTCGCCATTTCCGACTTATGGGAGAACCCGCAGAAGATTGTCGATACCGTCGCGCCTTTACGTTTCCGGGGCAACGAACTGGTTCTCTTCCACGTCCTAGATCCCGACGAGATCCGTCCGAAGCTGAAACATCCGGTGATGCTCGAAGATCTGGAATCGGGCGAAATGATGGAAGTAACTCCGGATTACGCCGCGCACGAATACCGCGACAAAATGAAGGCGCATCTCGAAGACATCGAGAAGAAGGCCAAGGGTGCGGGCATGGATTATTTCTTGGTCGACACCAGCCGGCCGTTAGATGCGGCGTTACGGGAGTATTTGGCTATCCGCACCGGGAGGCTGTAATGAATCTGGTGGAGCAGGCTTCAGCCTGCAACCGGGGCTTTAGCCCCGGCAGCGGCGGGGTCAACCCAAGCACTCGACCATCTGTGGTTTTGCGGTCTCGCCGCCAAGCCAGCCGTGACGGGATTGTTCTCGATATACCGGGCAACACGCCTGATCTCGTCGGCGCTGCGCATCCAACGATCGTAAGATTCCGCTTGCCAGAAGGGCCTCCCTGTTTGGCTAATAAGCAGGTTAGCCGAACGCGCGGTTCGTCCTTTGATACGCCGCATCAGTTCGCGCGCATCGATAAAGGGTCGGATCAGCACGTGAACATGATTGGATATCACAACCCAAGCAAGCAATTCGTACAAACGGTCGTTATCCGCGCCATTGATGATGTCCCGGCTAACCAAGTGTGCGACATCCGGCCTACCGAGCCACATCGGACCTTCGCGGGTTGCATCCAGATATCGATCCATCCAAACGAATGCCTGTCCCGCCGACGGGTGGCCCGGAGCGGGGTAACGGCACTTCGGCAGACTGCCGTGGAGATGCCATGTGATGAACAGTACTTTACCTTCGGGCAGCCAGTGCGGAAGCCGTCGGCGAGTATATGCCATTTTTATTGGTGGTTCACTGACAGAAAAATTCTCATAAGGCCGGGACTAAAGTCCCGGTTGCAGGCTGAAGCCTGCTCCACCACGAGGTCTGTGTAATGGGCTTTTTCTCTCCATGGTTTTTCGCGGGCGTTCTAGCCGCCGGGATCCCCATCTGGCTGCACCTTCTTAAGCGCCACAAATCCGACCCGCGTCTGTTCCCCTCACTTATGTTCTTCGAGCGGCGCGAACAAAGCTCGGTGGTGCACAAGCGCCTGGATTACATCCTCTTATTCGCGCTGCGCACGTTGATGATCCTGCTGCTGGTGCTGCTATTCGCCAACCCTTTCATTCGCCGCGCTACCGCAAAAGCGTCCGGTAAGAAACTGGTGGTGGTCGCGGTGGATCACTCCTTTAGCATGCGAGCCGTCTCCGGCGGGCAGTCCCGTCTCGACCAGGCGAAGGCCCAGGCGCTCGACGTCATCAACGGCACTCCCGCGGATACAGCCGCCGAAGTGATTGCGCTCGGCGGGCAGGTCCAGGCGATGACCCAGCAGACCAATGATAAGAACGAGCTCAAAGCCGCCATTGCCGCGATCCAGCCCTCGGATGGCCGCGCATCCTTCGGCGAGCTGGCGCGGTTCTCCCGCGCGCTGACGCAGTCCGCCAAACTTCCGCTCGATCTGCACCTGATCAGCGATCTCCAGAAGACCGCGATGCCGCCGGGTTTCGCCGACCTGCGCCTGGATCAAGACACGAGCCTCATCCTGCACCCGGTCGGCGGCGAGATCCCTAATTGGACAGTCGAAAACGTTGTCGCGCCTCGCCGCGTCTACGACCCGAAGCGGGTGCGCGTGCAAGCAACCATCGCCGGATTCGCCGCGCCCGCGGCAACGCGCAACGCTTCTCTCGTGCTAAACGGAAAAACGGTTCAGACGAAGTCCATCAATGTCCCCGCCAATGGCCGCGCCTCGGTCGAGTTCCTGGGCCTCGATGCATCGTACGGATTCAATCGCGGCGAAGTGCGCATCGATTCCGCCGATGGCCTCGCCGCTGATGACCGCTTTCTCTTTTCCGTGGAGCGCGCCGATCCCAAGAAGATCCTCTTCCTCGACGACGGCCGCCGCCCCAAGGGTCAGCTCTATTTCCGCGCCGCTCTCGATTCGAACACGGATGCGGCGTTCACAATGGATGTTCAACGTCCCGAAGTTGGCGCGACAGCGAATCTGTCGAACTATGCGGTCGTTGTGCTCGACGATCCCGGCATTCTGCCCAGTAGTCTGAACGACAATCTCCAGCGGTACGTAACCAATGGCGGCTCCGTTCTGGTCGTTCTCGGCCCATCGTCAGCCGCGCTTCAAAAGGTTCCCGTAACCGATGACGCGATTGACTCTACCCGCTACGCGGGCCGCGAAACACAGCTTTTCCTCACCGTCTCCGATATCGACACCGGTCACCCGGTGCTGAAGAATGTCGAACGCTTTGAAGGCGTCCGCTTCTATCAGGTCACGCACGTCACGCCATCGAAATCGCGCGTGCTGGCGCGTTTGAACGACCAGACTCCGCTTGTGCTGGAAGCGCAAGTCGGCGGCGGCAAGGTTTTGATTTTCACATCACCCTTCGACAACTCGGTGAACGACTTTCCAATTCACGCCTCATTCGTGCCGTTCGTACAGCAGTCAGCGGCGTACTTGGGCGGAGGCGGCGCCGAGCAGCCGGTAAACCAAGTCGTCGAATCGTACGTGGAGTTAAGAACGGGGGAAGGCAAGAACGCCCCGGCGGAAGTGTTGGATCAGGATGGAAAGCGCGTGCTGAGCCTGCAAGAAGCGACGACGGCGGCGACCTACCCTCTTTCGACCGAGGGGTTCTATGAAGTAAAAACCGCGAGCGGCCGAAGGACCCTACAGGCGGTGCACGCGGACCGGCGCGAATCCGACCTGTCAGTAATTCCGAAAGAGACTTTGGACTTATGGAAGGGCACGGGCTCCGGGAGCTCCGGCAATGGAGCCAGCGGAGCCGCGGCGACGGCTGAGGACCAGAAGACGCCGTGGTCTCTTTCGCCTGTAATATTGTTGTTATTGTTGTTAGTAGCGTTGGCCGAGTCGGCGGTGGCAAATGGATATTTACACGCCCCGGCGGAGCGTCAGGCAGATGTGAGGAAACAAGCGGCGTGAGGTGGAGCAGGCCTCAGGTTTTGGTGGGGCGGGCTCCAGCCTGCGGCGGGCTTTAGCCCGCCTATTAATAGGCAGGAAAGAGGCGGCATGAATACACGCGAGCAGTTGAACCAATACCTACAAGGGTTGGAGAAGCGTCTGCGGTGGCTGGTCGTCACCAAAGGAGTAGCCGTTGCAGCGGGCGTGGCGCTCGGCGCCACAGTGGCGCTGGTTTTGATCACCAATGCCCTGGCGTTTTCTTCCACCAGCATGATGGTGGCTCGCGTAATCCTATTCATTGCGCTTGCTGTCTCGGTCGGTTACGCGCTGGTGATTCCGCTCAGCCGCCTGAATCGCCGCCGCGCGGCGACGCGTGCCGAAGTGGTCTTCCCGCAGTTCGATGCCCGCTTGCTCACCTACGTCGAGCGCAGCGACTCCGGCGACCCCATGGTCGAGCTGCTCGCCGATGATACGCACTCGATTGCGCGGAACACGCAGCCTGAATCCGTCGCGCCGCGCAGATCGATTTTCGCGCTGGCCACCGGAGCGGGCGCCGCGGGAGCCGTGCTGCTGTGGATGATTCTCGCGGGTCCGGGCTTCCTCGGCGCGGGCGCGCAGCTCCTGTGGGCCGGTCCGCCAAAAGCCGGAGCAGCCGCTTACTACGATATTCAAATCGACCCCGGCAACAAGCTGGTTCGCCGCAAGTCGGATCAGATGATCACCGCGACTCTCTCCGGCTTCCAGGCTCCGCAAGTGCGGCTGTTCGCACGCTACAAGAGCTCCTCGAAGTGGGAAGAGACTACGATGATCCCTCGCGGCGGAAGCTCGGCTTATGAGTTCCTGCTGCCCTCGATCTCCGAACCGGTCGAGTATTACGTCGAGGCGGGAGGCGTGAAATCGAAAACGTATCAGCTCGATGTCATCGATCTGCCCGCGATCACGCATGTCAAAACGATTTATCATCTACCCTCGTGGCTGAACCTGCCCAACCAGACCGAAGATCCGAGCGGAGACCTTCGCGCAGTAGCAGGCACTGTGGCCGAGCTTCAAATCACAACCGACAAGCCGCTAAAGAACGGCGCGGTGGAAATGGAAGACGGCACACGCATCAACCTGGAAGGCTCCGGCACCACGCTGATCGCGAAGGTGCCGATTCAGAAAGACGGGGCCTATCACTTCGCCGGAATCGAGCAGGGCCAGAGCGTCCGGCTGAGCGAAGACTACTTCATTGAAGCGCAACAGGATCAGGCGCCCACGGTGAAGATCGTTCATCCCGCCGGCGACGCGAAGGTTCTTCCCGTCGAGGAAGTGACGGTCGAAGTTCAGGCCGACGACGATTTCGCGCTTCAGACGCTGGAGCTGCACTATTCGGTTAACGGCACTCCCGAGAAGAGCGTATCGTTGCTGCCGCAGAAGGGCGTAAAATCCGCTGACGGCAAATACATGATCGCGCTCGAGGACTACAACATGCAGCCGGGCGACATCGTCAGCATGTACGCCGTTGCAAAGGACGCGCGCGAGACCTCGCGCAGCGAGATGGTCTTCATCGACACGCAGCCGTACGAGCGCAACTACAGTCAATCGCAGCAGGGCGGCGGCGGAGGCGGCGGTGGCGGAGGCGGCGGGATGCAGGACCTGGAAGAGGTCGTACGCCGCGAAAAACAGATCATCGCGTCCACGCACAACATCATCGGCGGCGGCGCCAAGAGCCGCGACGCGACCACGGAAAACGCAAAATATCTCTCCGACACGCAGAAGGCTTTGCAGAAGCAAGCCGAGTCGCTTGCCGGCCGCACTACCGCGCGCGAACTCGCGGGATTGAACCAGGAGTTCCAATCCTTCACCAAGGAAGTGCAGGCCGCTGCCGGCGAGATGGCGCCGGCCTCCGACAATTTGAAGGCCATGAAATGGCAGGATGCGATCCCGTCCGAAGAAAAGGCATTGCAGCATCTCGAGCGCGCGGTCGCCACCATGCGCGACATTCAGGTGGCCTTCGGGAACCGCGGTGGAGGCGGCGGGGGGGGCGGAGCGAACGCCGGTCGCGATCTCGCCAATTTGTTCGATCTGGAACTCGACGCCGAGAAGAACCAATACGAACAGCAGCAACAAGCCTCGACCGCCGAGCAGCGTCAAAAAGAAATCGACGATGCGATGCGCAAGCTCGATGAGCTGGCGCGCCGCCAGGCGGAGCTCGCCAACAATCAGCGCAACAACAAACAGCAGGAGATCAATAATCGCTGGCAGCAGGATCAACTGCGGCGTGAAGCCGAGGAACTGCAGAAGCAAATCGAGCAGCTGCAAAAACAGCAGCAAAACGGGCAACTATCACGGGGCAGCCAGAGTTCGTCCTCTCAATCCGGCCAATCGGGTCAGTCTGGCCAGTCCGGCCAGAGCGGACAATCGGGCCGCGCGGGCGGCGCTCAGGCGCAACAGTTGGAGCGGGCGCTCGATCAGTTGAAGCAGGCGCAGGAGGATATGCGCAATGCGCAGCGTAATGCGCAGCAGGGCGGCGATCCGGCGCAGGCGGAAGCAAATGCTCGCCGGGCGGCGGAGCGGCTTAAAGAAGGCGCGGATATTGGCAACCGTATGCGGCAGCAGGATGCCGCGGCTCAATTGAACGATCTGGAACAGCGCGCCAACAAACTCTCCGCCGAGCAGCATGAGCTGGAGAATCGCATGAAGCAGGCGTTCGGCGATCCCTACTCTCCCGATCCGAAGATGCGCAATCCGCAAAACCAGCCGAACCGCCAGGCCGTGGAAGACATGGCCAAGGAGAAGGAGAAGATGGCGGGTGAGTTGGGAGGTCTTACAAAAGACGTCCAGCAGCAGGCTCGCAGCCTGGCCGGGACGCAGCCGGGCGCGTCTGCACGGCTCCGCGATGGGTTGAGCGAAGTGCAGCAGAACGAAGCGCAATCGCGGATGTCGCAGGCGGCGGGCTGGTTGCGGCAGGGCCAGGGCCGCTACATCACCAATCGCGAGACACCCGTCACGCAGGCTCTCGATGGACTAAAGGACAACATCGAGAAGGCGCAGCAGGCGCTGGGGGCCGGCGGCAAGCAGGACGAAGCGCGCAACGATACCGAGCGCCAGCTCCAACAAGTCGAGCGCCTGCGCAATCAGTTGCAAGGCCTCGCGCAACGCGGGCAGCAGCCGGGGAATCAGAACGGCCAAGGCAAAGAGGGCGGCCAGCAGCCAGGCAACCAGAACAGCCAAGGCAACCAGGGTGGCGGGAACCAAGCCGGGGGCAATCAGGCTGGAAACGCCAATGGCGGAGGCAACTTCGTGAATCCGAACGGCGGCGCCTACAACGGCGGTCCGTTAGGGCCTCGCCCCTACGTTGGTCCCAACGGCGGCTATGCCTATGATCCCCGCCTCGGTATGAATCGCCAATATCCCCTGGGCATCTACGATGTCCCGGATGAACGCAACGTGCAGCCCGGCCAAGTCGGCCGCGATATCCAGCGCCAGCTCCAGGATCTCCGCGCGCAGTATAAAGACGATCCCGATATCGCCCGCCAGGTATCGCAAATGCAGGCTGAGCTCGACAAGATGCAGGTCGGCGACATCGCCTCGCCTGAGCTCGCTCAGCGCATCAGCCGGACCATCCTCCCACAGCTAGAAACGCTGGAGGTCCAGCTTCGCCGCGAGCTGGAAGAAAAGGGCACGGGCCAAGCCCGCAGCGCCGCAAACGACAAAGTCCCCGCCGGTTACGGCGAAGCTTGGCAGGAGTACACGCGCAAACTCAGTACGAACAAATAGCATTGAGCGCCGATATGCGCGCGCCGAAGTCTCCTGTTTGCGCTCCGCATTTGCCAATTTGCTTCAAAATCCGATCGGTAACGGAATAAAATACCGGTCCAATCACCCCCGCGGGTTCATATCGGCGCCAATATGGCGGATTTCATGGACTTTTTTCTGTAAAAGAGAATGGATTAAGAATTGCTGGGAAATTTCAAGAGCGGATCCTTCAGAGTCTTCGAAGACTCCAGGGCCCCGAAATTCCTGGTAATGGCATCGGTCTGGCGGTCTGTCAGCGGATCGTGAATCAATTACGGAGGCAAGATCTGGGGTGCGTTACACCCGGCCTCGCCTGCCGACGCTGAACATCTAAACGAATGCATGAGCCGATTCGAATCGTAGTCGCCGAAGACAATCCTGGAGACGCATATCTTTTAGAGCAGGCCCTCCGCCGGGAACCACAACTATGCGAGCTCCGCTTTTTCGAGGACGGGGAAGAAGCTTTCCGATTTTTGAGCCGCATGGAGCCGTATGCTGACGCGCAGCGCCCTGACTTAATTGTCCTGGATCTTAACCTTCCGAAACGGGATGGTTGGGAGCTCCTCCAGTTCATCCGTCACGACGAGACCCTGAAGAGCGTGCCCGTTGCGGTCATCAGCTCCGCTCCAGCCGACTTGGCGAAACAATCTCTGCAGCAGGCGAACCGCTACATCAAGAAACCGATGCGGCTGGACGAGTACATGCAAATCGGCCGCCAGATTTTGGCCCTGCTGTAGGGCAGGTTGCCAGCCTGCGCGCGGTTGCCAACCGCGCTGGTCGGCCTTATCACACTCCCGACCAGGCAAGCAATAGGCTTCACCGAGCGAATTCAGAAACCTAAGCGCTTTAGAAACGGTCTGTTACTATGAGCACGTGCGTATCCGCGTCCTATTTTTCGGGGCTCTTCGCGACGTCGCCGGCGTGCGGGAGGACCTGCTAGACCTCCCGGCGGGCGCGCGCCTAGGCTCCGTTTTTGAGTACTACATCGGCCGTTTTCCGAGCCTTAAACCGATGGCGCCCAGCACGGTGCTGGCGCTCAATCACGAGTTCGCCTCGTCATCGACAGCGCTTGCGGACGGCGACGAAGTGGCATTTCTACCGCCCGTAAGTGGCGGAGCCGGCTGCTATACCCACGAAATCGCCGACACGGCCACGGGCAATTTTTTCGCGCTCACCCGAGATCCTATCGACGGCGGCGCTATCGCCAAGAAACTTCTTCGGGGCGAAGATGGCGCGTTCGTCAACTTCGAGGGGGTCGCGCGGAACAACACCAAAGGCCGCCCGACGCGATTTTTGGATTACGAATGCTACGAGCCGATGGCGGTGAAAATGATGGCGCAAATAGGCGCTGAGATCGCCGCCGGTTTTGCGATCGGGCGCATCGCGATGGTTCATCGCCTGGGCCGGATCCAGATCGGCGAAACCAGCGTATCGGTGGTCGTCACCGCGCCGCACCGCAAGCCCGCCTTCGACGCGGCGCTCGAAGGCATCAACCGCCTGAAGCGCCTGGTGCCCGTGTGGAAAAAGGAATATTTCGCCGATGGTGAAGTTTGGGTAGACGGCGAATGGGACGAAGCCGTCATCAAAGCGCGCCCATGAAGTTTCTGTCGATTTTAGTGGCGGGAATCCTGCCGGTTATGGCGCAGCAGCCCGCGCCTGCGAATTTTAAGGTTGATGTGAAGCTGGTGCGCTTGCTCGTCAACGTCAAAGACCAGCAGGGAAAGCTGGTCGGCTCCCTCGACACCAAGGATTTTTCGGTGCAGGATTGCGGAGTCCCGCAAACCATCTCGGTCTTCGAACGGCAAACGGAGCTGCCGCTCTCGGTGGCGGTGTTGATAGATGTCAGCGGATCGACGGGGAAAGACCTCCGCTATGAAACAACGTCTGTCGAGAAGTTTTTCAAAGCGCTGCTGGGAGAGGGCAATCCTAAAGACGCGGCGTCGTTGTATTCATTCAATTACGACGTTACGCTTCTACAAAATTTTACGCGAAAGGCTTCGAGCCTGAGCGACAATCTCAGGACGCTGCGGCCAAACGGCGGAACTTCGCTTTACGACGCAATCGTGCTCTCCGCCCGCGAGAGCGCTCATCGCGACGGACGGCACGTAATCGTGATCGTCACC
This sequence comes from Bryobacterales bacterium, assembly GCA_019261985.1. Taxonomy (GTDB): domain Bacteria; phylum Acidobacteriota; class Terriglobia; order Bryobacterales; family Bryobacteraceae; genus Palsa-187. Next base: position 19,098 of record JAFAQY010000093.1, read on the forward strand.
GACGGCGGGGATACAACCAGCCGCACGAAATATGCCGACGCTCTGGAGGCGGCGCATCTTGCCGATGCCGTCATTTATCCGATTCTTGTGGTTCCCATTCCGAACGATGCGGGCCGCAACACCGGCGGCGAGCATGCGCTGTATACCATAGCGGAAGGCACCGGCGGACATGTGTTCGAGCCGAGCGTGGGCGCGCAACTCGATCAAGCTTTCACAGACATTCTGCGCGATTTGCGCACGCAGTATTTGCTCGGGTATTATCCTCGCAATTTGCCCTCGGACGCACCACTCTTCCATACAGTCCACGTGGATGTTGCCCGCAAAGATTTGCGGGCCACCACGCGCACGGGCTATTATGGAAGTAACGCGCGATGAGCGCATTTCATTTTGGCTTCCAGTAAAACCAAAGCCCCCGAACAAACATTTGAAGAGGTGAAATATTTGCGCCAATTGGCCGAAAATCACACTCCCGTTCGTGTGCGCCTCAGCGATAACCAGGAAGTGCAAGGCGTGGTCGAATTTTATGACACCGGCTTTATTCGCTTGACTCGCGAAGGCGAACCGAATCTGTTCCTGTTTAAGCACGACATCAAATATTTGTACGAGCTTGCGGCGCCGGTCGCTACACGTTGACCGCTTGTGTCCTCTTTCCTTGAGACAGCCGTTGATATAGCGCGCGAAGCTTCCGCGCTCATCGCCTCGGCGATGGAGCGCCGCGCGGCGGGCGAACGCCGCTTCGATCTCAAAGGCGAGCACGACCTGGTCACCGAGACGGATCGCGCTAGCGAACGCCTGATCGTAGACCGGCTGCGCACGGCTTATCCGACGCATGCGATCGTGGCCGAGGAAGGCGGCGAAGCCGCGGCCGGGAGTTCCGATTACCGCTGGTACGTCGACCCGCTGGACGGCACGACGAATTTCGCGCACGGATTTCCCGTCTTCAATGTGTCGATCGGGCTGGCGAAAGCGGGCGAAGTAATCGCCGGCGTCATCGCCGATCCCACGCGCGACGAGATCTTCACCGCCGAAGCCGGTGCGGGTGCATTTCTAAACGGCCGGCGCATCCACGTATCGAAGGTCGCGAGCATCAACGATTCGCTTGCGGGCACCGGGTTTCCCTCGCGCAAGCGCCATCAGAACGTGAACGTGCACTTTTACTATCAGCTCGCGATGATGTCGCACGGCGTGCGCCGCGCCGGCGCGGCCGCCATCGATCTCGCCTACGTTGCGTGCGGCCGCCTGGATCTGTTCTGGGAATTTACGCTGAACCCCTGGGACATGGCGGCCGGCGCGCTGATGGTACGCGAGGCGGGCGGCGTCGTTAGCGATATGCACGGGGGCCCGTTTCATTTGCGCGTGCCACACGTGCTCGCCGACAACGGCCTGCTGCATGAAGAGACGCTCGCGATTTTCGGCGAGGTCTTCGCGGGCAAGCAGCATACGCCGCTGCCGGAGGTTCAAGTAGGACAAGCTTAAGCTTGTCCTACTGGGTCCCTACTGATATGTCGCGTTGATCTCGTCGCCCCAGAACGCCTCCGAGAATCCGATATCGATACCCGAAGCGGAAAACGTTTTCAAATCGGAATATTCAAAAAGGGACAGCGAGCCGGTACCGGCCGGCAGGGCCGCGGTCACATAACCGGGCACAGTACCCTGGAGCGCCGAGGCCTGGAAGATGCAAGTAAAGCTGCCCTCAACTTGACTTCCGCTTGCTGACGAAGTGCCTGTGACGAAGATGAGCGCGCTTGCCGGGGCTGGAGTGGCGAAGGACCACGTGATCGGCAATCCCGCCGCGCGGTTCACGTTCGCGGCCGTCGCCTGATTCGTCCACGTCGGAGGGTCGGAGAAGTTAACGGTCGTATCGAACGCACCAACATTACTTCCGCCCGCGCCGTGGACGGGGAAAATGCCGCCGCCAACAGGTACAAAGCCCGCAGACAACTGCGCGGAATAGCTTCCCACCTCCGGTTCTTGCAAAGTCACGGGCGAGCTTCCGCTAGGCGAGGACATGGTGATCGTGCCCGCTTGGAGGCCGGTGAATGTGCCTGTGCCGGCTGACGAGCCGGTACCGAATTGATCCACGATGCAACTACCCGGCGTAAAGAACGCACCGCTCGTGCCATAAGAGGCGCCCGTCTCGCTTTGGAAATCTGCGAAGGCAGTATCAATCACCTGTGTGCCTCCTCCTGTGGTGGCGGGCATAATGAAGTGCTCAAGTGCCACAACGCCCGTCTTGACAGTTGTCTGCCCAGCGAGGGCCTGAAGCTGGTTTCCACTGATTCCGAAAACCGAATCGGTACACGCTCCATTACCGATCGGGAGCGTTAAGAAATTCGTGGGCATGCCGCTAGCGGTTATTCCAACGAGTGGAACATTGCAGCCAGTGGGCGCATTGGGCGAGAGCCGGATGACAACCTGGTTCAGACCCGGATAACCGGAAGCGCCCTGGTATTCGATAGTCGCTTCCACCCCACCCGTGTAGACATGCGCCAGATTGTTGATCGGGAAAGCAGCGCCGACAAAGGTCGTATCGCGCTGCGGATCGGCGCCTTCACCCGAGCCCCACAGGACAGCTTCGCCTCCCTGCGGTACGGAGTTGCTGTAATTGAACAGGGCGCCGCTCTTGTTATCCGTGGCGGCCGCCAGTCCTGTGCCCGCGCCGTAATAACTATCAAAGCCCATCGCGGTCTGCACGACCTGAACTTGAAATGCATTGCTGTTCTGGCTGTTGTAGCTTGCGGTGACCTGCGCCGGACCGGTCGCGGTGTTCGAAGGCAATACCAGCGCCAACTGGGCGGCGATAGCGTAGTACAACACCGGCGTCACCGTTTTGCCGCTGGAATCGACTATCTTTACGCTCGCACCGTTGAGCGTGGTGGGAAGGCCCTTTGAACTATCTTGCAGGACCGCCTGCGCATTGGGATCGGCCAGGCCGGACCCCTTAATAATAAAAAGCGACCCTTGCGCGATACCGGAATTGGGAAACCCCGGTGGAATCAAGCCGTAGTTGTTCAAAACCGTGGTTATCGTCGGGCCGCCCGAACCGCCGGAACCGCCCGAGCCACCCGAACCACCCGAACCACTCGACGCCCCAAAAACTGTGTACTCTATCCCAAGCGATGTGGAACTAAGCGAGGTGATGAGCGCTTTGGCAAGGTTTCCGTCATTCGTACTCACGGCGAAGACGTCTCCCACCACCAGCGACCCTCCGCTGATCGGCACTTGATTGAACACGAGCGCTACAAGCGGAGACAAAGTGGACTGGCTGAGGACGTTATAACCTGTCTGTCCGATTTGACCTTCATTAAAGTTTGTCGCCGAGCCTTGCATTGTGATGCTGTTGCCGTTGAACAGAATATCCCCGCCGGAACTGCTGGTCTTCCCGCTACTGAAAGTGAACTGACTTCCTGCCGCGATGGTGGCATTACCCGTCGTATCGGCCCATGCGGCGCCAGCCATTGAAATCGCCACAAAGCCCGATATAAAACCAAACCGATTGAACATATCCCTCCTCAAATTAGGACAAGCTGAAACTTGTCCCAAGCTGGCGAGCACGCAAGAGACCATTCTAAAGAAAATATCCCAACGACCCCGGCGTATAGTTAAAAAAGATGCGGGTTTTGCTTTGCGTTCTGATCGCTCCGGCGCCGGCGTTCGCGCAACCCTCCACTTGTCCCGGCGCTCAGGCATGGTCGCCATGCGACTGGGCGTTCGATCTCGCTCCTACCGACAACACCGATAATTTCGAGCTGCGCGGCGAATTCCGCTCGCCGCATCACCGGACGTATGTGCTGCGCGCGTTTCGCGATGCCGGCCGCCGTTACGTGATTCGCTTCACTCCCACCGAAGGCGGCGATTGGGAGTATCGCTTGTCCAGCAGCGTTCCGCGGCTTGAGGGCCAGGAAGGCAAGATCGCTGTTGCGACAGCCGATGCTCCGGGATTCGTACATCCTGCAAAAAACCTCCATCACTTCCAAACGGAAAACGGACAGCCGCACCTGTGGATGGCGACGGCCGCCGACAACTTCGTCCGCATGCCGCGCCCGGATTTCGACAAGCTGGTGGATCAGCGGGCTAACGAAAAGTTCACTCACCTAAGCGTTACTATCGATTCGGATAGCGATCTGCGCGAAGCCGCGGAACGCGTCCGCGCCATCAACTCCCACGGGATGGTCGCCGACTTGGTCTTGTCGTCCATACCGGAGGACCCGGCCGCTTGCCGCAAGTACATCCAGGACATCGCGGCTCGTTTTTCGGCGCTGAACATTACCTGGATGGGCCTGCCGGGGTTTGAGAAGGTCCAACATGGCAGGGCGATTCTGCGCACCGCGGGCCAGTTGCTCAAGCAATTCGATTCTTACGATCACCTGCGTACGAGCATGGCCGAGGCATCGTCCGGCGCCATGGCATCC
>JAFAQY010000066.1 GCA_019261985.1 Bryobacterales bacterium
CGGGAGGCAGGACAGAGCCAGTAGCGAGCCATTCCGGAAGCGCCCTTTCCCTTGTCTGAGGGTGCGTTCCGGAACGGCCCGGAGCTGTCAAGGGCGCGCGGTGTTGGCGCGGCGAAGCGAACCCTTGACAGCGAGGACCGTTCTGGAAGATGGAGCAGAAGGGAAAGGGCGCGGGGGTCCAGGGGGTGGAACCCACTGGCGGGGTTCGGGGCAGCGCCCCGAGTACGTTATTCGCGCGCGCGCTTTTGGCGCACGCCATAAAGCCCCAGCGGTGCACTTTTCCAAGCGCTGTCATCCGCTGCTCAGCCGGTAGCGAGAGCGGCTGGTCCCTGGGGTCTGGGGGCGGTTGCCGATGGGATCTCATGCGCTTTTGCGGTGCTGAAAACTGGCAAACAGTTTTTGTTTCGCGGCTTGCATGTGCTGCGCCGCTTGAAGATCGCTGCGGGCTTGCGCTTGCTCGTTCAACTGCGCGACCGTAACTCCTGGCCTGAGGCTTTGGGCCAAGTCGGGTATCTGACGAACGATCTCCCAGGGAGTGGCATACCAGGGGTAACGTCGTTTGGATTTCCCGCTCTTGGAAACCACCACCTGCGGAACTCCGCAAGGCCGGTGGAAATTCAAGTACGGATTGAAGTGCTCGCGGTAGAAGTCCTGAAATGCTTGCGCATGCGCTGAGGCGATATGACCATAGCCAATGTGCTTGCGAATCACCGCGCCATTTTTTGATTCCACCAAGCCGTTGTCGTTGCTGTGGCGCGGCCGCGATTTGGTCTGCTCGATCAGCAATTTGTTTAATAGCTCCGCCACGGTGTGGTTGATGAACTCGCTGCCGTTATCGGAATGGAAGCCGCGGATGTGGAAGGGAAACTGTTCTAACATCGCCTGCAATACCGGCAGCAGCCAGGCCTCGGAGATCTGCGCCGTCGCTCCCACGATCTGCCATTGCGTGACTTCATCTACAGCGTTGATGTGGTACAGTCCTTTGACCCCTTCCAGGTCGCCTTGATGCACCGTGTCCACACGCAAATATCCGGGACGGCCCTGCGGATCGGGACGACGGCGCTCGCCGATGGGCACAGCCGTCGGACGAGTGGATTGGATCGGAACCCGTCGTTCACGATAGCTGCGGCTGGCCCGCAACCGGTACAGGTGCGCCACGGAGATACCCGCCAGATGCTGATACGCCGGATCTTCAAAATCATATGCCGCGCGTTGCAGCAATTTCTGGGTCGCCGGGCCACTCAGGGTTTCGTGAGCCGCATCCACTTGCGCCAGTAGTTCGATATCCGCCCGCGTGTAGCGCGAACCAAAGCGATTCCGCCGGTACGATTTCACGCGCACCTCGCTGCCGCTGGAATACTGACGGATCAGCCGCATCACCTGCGCTCGACTGTACCCCGTCATCTTCATCAGGTAACGGCGCAACAGCCCCTTGCTGGCACGATGCAAACGCTCATAATCGTGCTGCCGCAGGATCGTGTTCACCCACTCGTACACCTCCTCTCGCTTTTGACCCTCGAAATGAACTACTTCTTCGCTGGCCTCCAAAAATACCCGGATTTGCTCCAGGCCTACCTTCTGCCTTGCTTGCATTCGGATGATCAATCCTCAGCATGCGGCGTGTGCGCTCCTTCAGGCTCATCTTGCGTGAGAAACAAACCCTTTCTTCAGGCTCATCTTGCATGAGATAAGACTTCCACCTGCAGCACGTCCGCTATAATGCCATGTTGCAGCTTACGGCACTTGACTGGAGCGTCGTCGCGCTCTACTTTTTGTTCAACCTGTGCGTCGGGCTGTACTACCGGTCGCGCGCGAAGCTGAGCGTCGACGAATTCTTTCTTTCCGGCCGTAATGTGCCGTGGTGGCTCGCGGGGACATCCATGGTTGCCACCACCTTCGCCGCCGATACGCCGCTCGCCGTAACCGGCATGGTCGCGACTGGAGGCATCGCGGGTAACTGGCTGTGGTGGTGCTTCGTTGCCAGCGGCATGTTGACCGTGTTCTTTTACGCGCGCCTATGGAGAAGATCCGGGGTGATGACGGATATTGAGTTCTGCGAAATCCGGTATTCCGGCCGCCCCGCCGCCTTTTTGCGAGGCTTTCGCGCGCTCTATCTTGGCATTCCGATCAATTGCATCATCCTGGGATGGGTCAATAAAGCGATGGTGGACATCCTCACGCTGATTCTCGGCATCAGCGAGAGACAAGCCCTGGCGATTGTCCTGGGAATTATCGCGATTACTTCGTTCATCTCCGCGATCTCCGGCCTGTGGGGAGTGCTGGTCACCGATGTGTTTCAATTCGCGATCAAAATGGGCATGGTGATCGTGCTCGCGGTGTTCGCGGTACGCGCCGTGGGCGGAATCGATGCGATGAAGCAGAAACTCCTGTTACTGGATGCCACCCGCGGCTCGCAGGGCTCGGTCTTGAATTTTGTTCCCGATCTCAACTCCGCGTGGATGCCGCTGATCGCATTCCTGGTCTACATTTCGCTCAACTGGTGGGCCACTTGGTACCCCGGCGCTGAACCGGGCGGCGGAGGCTACATCGCACAGCGCATGCTCAGCGCGCGCGACGAAAAGAATTCGCTGCTCGCGACGCTTTGGTTTAACGTGGCGCATTACGCTGTCCGGCCGTGGCCATGGATTCTGGTGGCGCTGGCATCGCTGATCCTGTTTCCCGGTTTGGCAAAGCCCGAAACCGGATACATCCGCGTGATGATCCAGGTGCTGCCCGCGTCGCTGCGCGGCCTGATGATCGCGGCCTTCGCCGCGGCGTACATGTCCACCATCGCGACCCAGCTCAACTGGGGCGCGAGTTATCTGGTGAATGATTTCTATCGCCGCTTCTGGAACACCAACGCGACCCAAGACCACTACGTACAAGCTTCGCGGATCGCCACGGTATTGCTGACGCTCGCCTCCGCTGTTGTGACTTATTATCTCGACTCTATCGCCGGCGCATGGAAGCTGCTGCTCGTGACGGGCGCGGGGACGGGCGGCGTTTTGCTTCTGCGCTGGTACTGGTGGCGGATCAATGCCTGGAGCGAGGTTTCCTCGATGATCGCGGCTTTCGCCGTTTCGGTCACGCTGCAACTCGGCTTCAAGCTCGACAGCGACAAGCCGGTCGATTTCGCCTGGCTGATGATCGTCACCGTGGCGATCACGACGGCGGTGTGGCTGGCAGTAACTTTTCTGACCGCGCCCGAACCGAAGCACGTACTCGTCGATTTCTATCGCCGCACGCGGCCATCGCTCGCCGGATGGAAACCGATTGCGCTTTTGGCGCCCGACGTGAAGCCCTCGCGCGATGGCCTCGCCAGTCTCGTGGACTGGGCCGCCGGCTGCATGTTGATCTATGGCGTTCTGTTTGGGACGGGCAAGCTCCTGCTGCACGAGACTGCCGCCGGAGTAGGCCTTCTGGCTATGGCGGCAGTGGGAATTATTGTGATCTACTGGGATCTTTCAAGGAGAGGTTGGGGTGCGGCAGTGGAATAGTTTCATCGCCGGAATTGCGCTGGCCGCGTCTGCGCACGCCAATCCGATCGATTTCGGCCTGATTGAACTAAACGCCGCCATCGACGCGCGCAATATCAAATACAAACCGCGCATCGTTACCGAAATCAACCTCGACCCGCCGGAGACCTTTCGCATCGAGCCCTATAACGCCGGCGGGGGCCGCATCGCCGGGGGCGATCTTCGCGGCTTGATGTACGGCCTTTTGGAAGCCGCCGAGCAAATCCGGACCACAGGGCATCTGAAGCAGACCCACGGCGCGCCGTCGCTGACGCCTCGCGGAGTTAAGATCGCTGCCGATCCCGCCGCCGCATGGTTCAGCTCGGACGATTTTTGGACCCCCGCGATGCACTTTCTCGCCCTGAATCGCTTCAACCGAGTGCAACTCGTCTTCGAGCGACTGCCCGGCAAAGACGTCTTCCCCGCCCTGCGGATGATTTCGCAAACCGGCCTGGAGTACGGCATCGATTTGTCGCTCGCGATCAAATCTGCGCCCGAGAATTTTGGTCCGCTGTTGCAGGACATCCTATCCCAATGCACCGCGATCCGTTCGGTTGCGCTTGCGGCCACGGACGGCGGTTTGAAAGCAACTGTCCTCCAGGTGCTCAGCAAAACGGGCCGCCCAGTGGTGCTGGACGACAATCATCTCTGGCAGATCGACCCCGCGCAAGTTGGCTCCGCGGAGGAAAGCGTCCGAATGACGATCGACTCGCTCACGACCGGATTCGAACTTAGCGTTCCCGAAAGCAATGACGCCAGGCCCGACCTTCAAGGCCTCGGACTTTGGGGGCGCCTAGCCTACAAACGGTAGTGGGGCAGGTTGCCAACCTGCGGCGGGTTGCCATGGCAACCCGCCTGGTCGGGCGTGTGCAAAGCCGCGCAGCGCGGTGAACAACCGCTTTTCGTCATGGGGTGGAGGTGGTTATGTTGAAGTACCTATCGGCATTCATAGTTCTATTAGGCGGTCAAAGCGCGGTTTGGGCGAATGTTCTAACTCCGGGAACCCAGATACAGGCGCGAACAGACGCACCAATTTACGTGAGCAACTGGGACCGGGGCAGAATTTACCGGGGACACGTGGCTAAGGACATATTTGCGGCGGACGGAGATTTGGCTGTGCCGCGCGGCGCGGACGTGGAACTTATCGTCCGGGAGACTGGGCCTGGGCAGATGGAGCTCGATCTGGATCCGTTACCGTCAACGGCGGCGTTACGTAATGGACACGACAGGTCCCCAATACAATATGCCGCAAAGCTCTTACAATAGCGGCGGCGGCGTGCCCGGAGCGATCGCGGGAGCTATTGCTGGTGCGACCGGAGACCGAGTTGAGCCGCAGGGGCACGAAATCCGCGTGCCCGCCGACTCGGTGATCACATTCCGGTTGCAAGAACCGATGCACATTGTTGGTTACGAAGACCCGGCTATACGCGCGGTGAGGACCACTACCATCGCGATCACGATCGTACAGGTAAGGCTCTGGCGGAGACGAAACCCTGATAGTCTCCGCCCCTCGCGCAGCTCAACATTTCGTGGGAGAATTGTCTGCTAAGCAACCAATGTTCTCTCGCCGATGGTTTTCGCTTTGCCTCCGTTTTTCGCTTTGTCCGGCCGCGATCCTTTTAGCAGGATGCGCGAACTCCAGCGTTTCCGTGCCAACTGTTTCCGCTCAATCCGATGCCCGACCGAGCGAGGTGCCTCGTCAGCGGCAGGCCGATGACGTGGCGCGATTTATCGCAGGTATCCCCGGCGGCGCGGGAAGCCCGTTCGTCGAATTGGAATCGAGCGATGCTTGGAAGGAGCATCGCCGTATTCTGGACGAAGCCTGGGCAACGACGGAAGGAAAGTTGATTCGCGGTCTTCAAAACTTTCAGAAGACTGAGTTAACCGATCCAACATTTAAACAAGCTCCTGTTTTTTATCCTTTCAGCGGGCCGGACACGCTAACGGTGACCAATTGTTTTCCGCAAGCACCCGTTTATGTGATGGTCGGCCTGGAGCCCGCTGGGACCTTGCCCAGTACGGCGCAAATCGAAAAAAAGGACTTGGATAAGTATCTCGAAGCGATCCGGGCCACGGTCGCCTCCGAGCTGGATCGCAGCTTCTTCATTACTCGCCAGATGGACCGGCAGTTCCGGGGCCAGGTAACGGATGGTCTGCTCCTGCCCATTCTTCACTTGCTCGTGCGGACTCATCACACCATCGTCGGATTCCGCTACGTACGCCTGGATGAAAAAGGCGATGTCGTCGAACGCGCCGCCAATTATCATGCGCCGGGAAAGATCGGGAACAAGGGAGTGGAGATCGAGTTCAAGGGCGATTCCGAGCCGTCATCGCACAAGCTCTATTATTTCTCGGTGAACCTTTCCGACCAGCGCCTGAAGCAGGATCCACAATTCCTCAACTATCTCGGTCACCTGAAAGGAAGCACGACCTTGCTGAAGGCCACTTCCTACATGACCCACAGATCCGCGTTCTCCATCATCCGCGACCAGATCCTGGCGAACAGCGCTGCCGTCCTCCAGGACGATTCCGGAATTCCATTCCGCTATTTCGAGAAGCAGGAGTGGAAAGTGCAGCTTTATGGCGAATATCAGCGCCCTTACGGCAGTTTCCGCTGGCTGGAGCAGCCCGATCTTCGAAAGGCATTCGCAAGCGGCGGCGCTAAGGCGCTCGCTTTTCGTATCGGCTACGGGTACTCGCAAGTGCCATCCAATTTATTGCTCGCCCGGCGAGGACAGGCGCCCGCGATATAAGATTTAAATCGGCCATGGCATCGCATGATTCGCTCTCCCGCCGCGAGCTCGGCGCGGTTGTCGCCGGAGTGCTTTCGGCAACGCCCAAGGCGGGGCTCGCTCAAACGCGCGTTGCCATGCCGCCGGCAAATCCCGGGCCGGTGCTCGAAATCGCCGAATGGAGCTACAAATTTTATGGCGTGGAGCATGCGCTGCTGGCGCGGGGCACCGTGTGCAACGGAATGCAGATGTACGTGGAGCACTGGGTTCCCTCACAAGTACGGCATCCCTATCCGGTGGTGCTGATCCACGGCGGCTACGGCCAGGGATCGGATTGGATTTCCTCGCTGGATGCGCGGCGCGGCTGGGCGTCCCTGCTGCTTGAGCAAGGCTACAAGGTGTATGTGGTGGACCGGCCGGGGCAGGGCCGCAATCCCTACTATCCGTTCTTACACGGACTCTTCGACCGGCAAGCGCAAACCTTCGAGGATGCCGCGCGCGCAATGGGCATCGATCCCAAGGACGCTTCGGCGGTTCAGCTTGTAGCAAGCCGCGGACAGCCGATGCCGAACAATGCGTTTACGCAAAGCGTATGGCGCAGCCGCAGCGCGATTTTGCTCGACGATATCGGGCCTGCTGTTTTCATCACGCATGGCGATGGCGCGGTGTTCGCTTCGCTAGCGGCGCAGGAACGGCCGCAGCTTGTGAAGGCCATTGTTGCGCTGGAGCCGAGCGCCCCGCCGCGCGACGTAAAGGCGCCGCTGATGCCGGTGTCCGCGGACCGGTATGGTCCCATGCAGATGCTCGGCAAAAATAATCGTGACGCGCTGCAGCCGGTGCTCGATTGGCTCGACGCCAATGTGGACCCGGCGGGAACCGCAGGCGGTTTGGATCCGAACCGCAATATCGAATCGACTGCGCTCAAGCTCGCCGACCAAGGCTGCTTCTGGGTGGGAGTGCAGCGGAAGACCATGCCGTACGGCACAATTCCGCTCGGCCAGATGTTCGTACAGTATATGATTCCGGCGGCCCAGCGGCATCCGTATCCGGTGGTGCTCATGCACGGAGGTGGAGGACAGGGCACCCACATGATGGGCATCGGCGGACGCCCAGGATGGGTGCATTATTTCGTGCAAGCCGGATACGCCGTGTACTGGCTGGACCGGCCGAGCTACGGACGATCGCCGTATCATCCCGATGCGCTAGGCCCGAGCCATTTGCCAAACGTGCCCCCATTAGAAGGATTGATCCAGAGCACCGCCGTTTTCAATACGGCGCAGTGGCCGGGGATCGGAGGCATGCACGATCCGCTTATCGACCAGTTCATGGCATGCGAATACGGCAATGTCGCCGATGAAGCCTTTCACAGCGATCTTTGCTGGGCCGGAGGCGCGGAACTACTGGATCGCATCGGACCATGCATCATGGTGAACCATGCTTTTGGCGGCTTTTTCGGCTGGGGCGTCGCGGACCGCCGGCCCAATCTGGTTAAGGCGATTATGTGCATCGAAATTAACGGCAATCCGTTCGCGGCGCAGTTGCGCTGGGGGTTGACCGCCGGGCCGATGACGTACGATCCGCCGTTGGCGGACCCGTCGCAATTTGTTCTGGTGGACCGCACCGAGCCGCCCGAGTCTCCGCGGCCCGTGGTTCCCTCCTACAAACTGCAAGCCGCGCCCGTAAGGAAATGGAAGAACCTGCAAAATATCCCCATCGGCTGGATGACCAGCGAATTCGGCGGCGGCGGCTCGCCCGTAGCGAACGTGGAGTTTCTGAAACAGGTTGGCTGCCGGGCGGAGATGATCCGTTTGCGGGATTATGGCATCTACGGCAACGGCAATTTAATGCTGATGGAGAAGAACAACCACGAGGTGTTCGAGGTCATGCGGCAGTGGATCGAGAAGCAAGTCCCTGCCTAATAATGGAACCTGTACCGGACCTGCAAATAAACTAGCCTCGGATCCGCGTAGTGAGTCCCACCGAAGGTCTGGCTGTTATCCAGCAGAAAACGCCGATTCGTCAGATTCAGCGCCGTCGCAGAGATGGTGAGCCGCTCCATGATGCTCTTGCCGATGGTCAGATCGAAAGTTGTGTGCGGCTCGAGATGTGCGTGGGTTGGGCTGGCGCCATCCGTGAAGCCGGAGCCGTAGTACAGATTCCCTCCCGTGAAAAATCCGCGCGGGAGATTGAAATTAAAGCCCACGTGCAGCGTGTCCCGCTGATCGTGGTCGAGCGGGAAATATCCGCTCGGCGGCGCAGAAAAATCCGTCAAGCCGCCGGTGACTGCGCCGGCCCCCTCGGCATGCGCGTAAGCATACGCCAGATACACATTACCGCGATGAAGAATCGATGGCGAACGGACGGTGACTTCCCATCCGTAGAGACGCGCCTGATCGATGGTGAGCGGATAGAAGATGTTCGAATTGCCGATCGCCTGATGATCGAAATAGTTGTGCGCGCGCAGGTGATAATTATTCACGTCTACCGACCAACCCCGCACCGGAATGGTTAGGCCAAACTGGTGTTCTTCGTCGCGCTCGCCGCGCAAAGGGATAAAATCGAATCCCTGAGAAACGGCGAAGTCGGCTACAGGCCCGCTCACGGTAGATAACGGCGGGGCCTGATAATAGCGGCCCCAGAAGCCGCGAAAGACCCAATTCAGATGCGGGATGAGAATCGATCCGCCGAGCCGCGGGTCCGCGCCGTTCTCGGAAACGATCCCGGCGAAGTGCGTCAGCCGGACTCCGGCGATAAGCGTAAGCCACGAAACGGGCCGGTATTGATCCTCGAAAAACGCGGCCACCAGTTGCCCCGTGTTTACCTGCCGCTGCGCGAACGAAAGCCCCGACCCGCCGTTGGCGATCAATCCGGCGAATGTATCGTCGTGCTGGCCGAAGCCGTAGAGACCAACTGTCGCGTTATGCTTCGCAGTCGAGGCGTTGAATGTGATTTGCGCTCCGCCGTACTGCGAATTGCGATGCTGCGTAGTTGCAAGCGGCGTATCGTTCGCGTTGCTATCGTAGTTCGCGATATTGCCGTGATAAAACGGCGAAGCGGTCAGGACCCACCCAGGCCGGAATACGTGGACCCAGGAAAAATTTGCGATGAAATCCTGCTCTCGCTCGACGTCGCGAATGCCCGCCGCTTGGGCGTCTGGATCGTTCGGAATCTGGTAGTTGTCGCCGCGTAAGGAAGTCACGAAGCGGAACTGATTCTGCGCGTCACGGTTGTATATCAGCGTTCCGCTGCCGCCCACGCCCCAAACGCGGTCGTGGAGCACGTCCGGGCCGGGCGTTTGTAAACCGTAATCGCTGCGGTTCCCGTTTACGCTTGCGAAATAGGCGAACTTTTGGGTGTGGCCGCCCAGATTGATTTGGTCGTTGGTCTGGAAGAAAGTGCCGAATGTGCTGTACACTTCGGCGTCGTTGTTACGCTCGAATCCGGTCCGGGGCACGACGTTGAACACGCCGTAGGTGCGGTCTCCATACGCAGCCGAATATCCTCCACGCTGGGCTTCCAGATAATCGACGTCCTTGGGATCGACCTGTGGTCCCACATTGCTTGCGATGTTGGTGTTGGGAATGGGGACGCCATCGATAGCCCACGAAACTTGATGGCCGCCGCGAATATGAAGCTGGTCGTGAGTGACCCAGGCACCGGGGACGTAATCGGTGATCATGTTCAGGCTGTTGCTGAGGTCGGCGCCCGGCGTGGTCTGGATTTCCGCGCGGCTGATGACGGTAGTCGGAGTCATCCGCTCCGGATCCAGTGCAGGAGAATTCTCCGACACTGTGACTGTTTGCTCTACCTGGCCAAGCGAGAGCTGGAAGTGGAGCACCGCCGTGCCGCCGGAAGAGGCAACCACGGTTTTCTGTTCTGCCGTCGCAAAGCCTTCGCGCTCGACCGTCAGCGTGTAGGCTCCTACGGGAACGGAGATTTCAAACGACCCGTCGGCCCCCGTCGTGACGCTCTGTGAAAAATCGGAATTTGCCGATTTCACCGTGACGCGCGCGTCTGGAATCGGGCGATGATCCGGATCGTGAACCACGCCTCGAACGGTGCCTAAAACCACTGCAAGCAGCGGAACACACAATAATGACAGTAAAACCGCCCTCATTTGCACACACCTCCCTGATTTTTTTAAACGCGCGTTAAACGGCGAGGCGTGGAGGAGGGCGCTGGTAAAGCGAGGAATCGTGGAGGGAGCCTATGGTGGACCGGGTTGAGGCTACGATTCGCTGGCGTGCGGGGTTATTTGCGCGCCCGGCAGCGACGGCCGGAAGAACTGCGGTAGAGGCGCTTCCAAAACCCGCGGTTCCGTGGGAACAATCCGGAACGCATGCGTCCGACCCGCTGATCGAGGCGGATTCAGCCCCACCGCCGTGACGATCGCAGGAGTGCTTGCCACGGCTCCGTTTGCAGCACGCCATCTGGCACTCGGTCACGCCCGGCGCGGCAAAGACAGTTGCCACCGGCGCTGGACCGAATAACGCGATCAGCACCCAGCCGATCGCGTGCCGGACTATTTGTACGGTTGTGCCCATCGGAGGCAAATACTAAGCATACTCCCGCTGTGGAGCAGGCTTCAGCGGGCTTCAGCCCGCCTTCTTCTCATCGTCCATCGTCACAGGATTCCTCAACACCCCAATCCCCTCAATCTCCACTTCCACCATATCGCCCGGCCTCATCGGACGGGTTTGGCCGGGAGTGCCGGTGTAGATGACATCTCCGGGCTCGAGCGTGATGTAGCGGCTGATGAAGCTCACCATCGTCGGGCAATCGAAGATCAGATCGGAGGTCCGCTGATCCTGCACGGTTTCGCCGTTCAAGCGCGTGGTAAGGCGCAGATTTCCGTAATCAAGTCCGGTGACGATGACCGGTCCGAAGGGGCTGAATGTGTCGGACCCTTTTGCCCGCCACCATTGGACATCTTTGTCCGGACCTCGCTGCCAGTTGCGTTCGCTCACATCGTTGCCACACGTTACTCCGAAGATCGCGGCGTCGGCTTCATCCTTACCCGCGTTCTTCAACCGGCTGCCAATGATCAGAACCAGTTCGCCCTCAAAATGAAGGTCGCTCGAATCCGGCGGCACGATAATCGGACCTTCAGGGTCCTGCAACGACGAAATCGGCTTGAAGAAAATTTCAGGGCGCGTAGGCTCCGGCAGCTTCACGGGGCCGGAGAGATGCGTCTTATAGTTACGTCCGACAGCCAGAATCTGGCGCGGCGCGCACGGGGCAAGCAGTCTTAAATCGCTCAGATTGCGCTCGACCCCGGACGCGGTGTAGCTGAATAGGTCTCCTTGGAGCTCATGAATCCGCTCACCTTCTAAAATTCCGTAATGTATTTGAGAATTTGCGCTATATCGAACGAATTGAGTCATCTTTTATCGTGCTTTGTCATTGTCTTGACCCATTTAGTTGGGGGGAAGATGAAGAACGCTATCAGCAGCACTACGAATAAGAAAACCAGGAGCAAAACAATCAAGGCCATAAGTCTACACCTCGTCCGGATGGCCTGCCTGCGGCCCGGGTCTGCACGTTATCATGTTCTATATGATGACACGGCGCGACGTATTGTGGATCGCCGCGGGCATCCCGGTCTGGGCCGCCTCGAAAGAATTCTGGGACGAGAAAACGCCCGACCAGTGGACCAAAGACGAGATCGAGCAGATGCTCACGAATTCGCCGTGGGCGAAACCGGCGAGCGTGTCTTTCAATAACAGCGTAGGGATTCTCGGGTCGCCGGGCTATGGACGCCCTGGCCGGATCTATGGAGCGCCCGGCGTGGGCGACCAAAACAAGAAGGGCAGCGGTCCTCTCGCCTTTCAGGCGGTGATCCGGTGGGAGTCCGCGCGTCCCATCCGCATCGCGGAGAAGAATAACGCGTTTGAAGGCTCCGATTATTACGTAGTCGCGGCGATTGGCGATTTTCCGTCGGTCGGCGAGGCGAATGAAGATCAGGAAGCGCGCGAACAGCGGCGGGAGATGCTGCAGGAATTCACCAAGCTGGACCGAAAAGGCGACAGCCCGATCTACCTCGACCGCATCGAGCCGGTTGCCGCCGGCATGCGCTTCTATTTTTCCAAACTCGAGCCCATAAAGCCCGCCAACAAAGAGATTACATTTACCACGAAAATCGGACCGCTCGAGATGAAGGCCAAGTTTCCGCTGAAGGATATGGTTTATCGCGGGAAATTGGAGCTGTGAACGCTAATCCTTCTGAATCATAACCTCGGTCGATTTCACGACCACTTTGACGGTGTCTCCCACCTTCAACTTAAGTTCATCGGCGCTCGTGCGCGTAATTACGCTTTCGATGAGGTTTTCGCCCACCCGCACCACAACATGCGCCATGATATTGTCCGTCGTTAACTGCTCTATACTGCCTTTCAATTGATTGCGCGCCGAAAGCGCCATGATTGTTCCTCCGTTAACAGCTTACTTCGAGGGCCATGGGTTCGAGAAGCGTCTGTCGTTGAGCAACTCCTCATCGGTTAGAGATTGCAGGAATGCCGCCAAATCGGCTCGCTCTTCCTTAGATAAAGCGAAGCCGTGAACCAGAGGGTCCTTATTTGGATTATCGTGAGCACGGCCGCCTGCGGCGTAGTGATCGAGAACATCTTCCAATGTCCGCGCGCTGCCGTCGTGCATGTAGGGAGCGGTCACGGCAACGTTGCGCAGAGTCGGCGTTTTGAATTTGCCGATGTCCGCGGGATCGTGAGTGAATTCATAAATTCCGAAGTTCGGGGCGGGATAGGGACTATAAAGGCCGGTGTTGTGAAATTCGATAGAGCGGCGCGTAGAGCGGTCCGAAACGCTCGCATCGCTGAAGTTAAAGCCTCCGTGACAGCGAAAGCAAGCGATATTCTGGCTGAAAAAGAGAATTTCTCCCCGCTTGGCCGCATACGGAACTGCGTGGTCTTCGCCGCCATAATGATATCGATCGTACGGCGAGCGGGCGGAGATAATGCTGCGTTCAAAACACGCGACCGCTTTCGTGACGTTCGCGGTCGTGAACGGCTCGGATTCACCGGGAAACGCCTTTCCAAAAAGCTCCCGGTATTTAGTCTCCGAGCGCAGGCGTGAAAGAAAGCCATCGCCCTCACGCCGCCCCAGCTCAACCGGGCGCTCGCCGAACATCGGAACCAGTGCTTGGTCCTCCAACTGCGTCATATTCGGATTGCTCCAAGTTAGCGCTCCGCTATATGCGATGTTTACCAGGCTCATGGCGCTACGGGAATGGCTTTCGCCCGTGGCGCCAATGGCGGCTGCTCTTCCATCGGTGAAGGCCAATTCCTGTTTGTGGCACGTCGCGCAGGATGCTTTCCCGTTTACCGACATCCGCGTGTCATAAAAGAGATATCGCCCCAGTTCCACTTTCGCCGTTGTCATTGGATTATCGGCGGGAACGCGCGGCTTCGGGAAGCCCTTTGGCAGATTCCAGTCATACGCGTCGGGTTCCCCGGCGCGAGCGTAAACCGAAATCCACGCCAGGGCGGCAAAGGCAATCAGCGGCCTCATTTCTGCAACCGGATAAATTCGATCGATTCAAGCATCCGGACTGAGCGCGCTCCCGCATGATCCTTCTCTACCACCAGACGGAACGGGCCCTGATAACCGAATAGCGGTTTTCCATCCCGTTTGTCTGCGACCAGAATGTTCTCGTTCGCAAATTCGGAATCCAGCTCGCCGAGAGTAAACACAACCTGATATCCGTCGTGCGCCTTCACCAGGATATAGCTCGCAAGCGCTTTGCCGCGTAGCTGGTTGCCCAAGGGAGCACCCGCCCGTTTCATGATCTCGCGCAACGGCACGCCCTCATATTCGATATTGGTCCCGTCCTGGTCCGGCACAAAGACCTTCTCGCGAGGCATCTTAGCCATATCGTCTGCGCTCAGCGTCAAAGGAGTCGAAACGTCGCCGCCTACGGTAAAGCTCGATGGACCCGATTGCTGCTGGGGAGCCTGCGCAAGCGCGATGCCCGCCGCAAAGAATATCGCCGTTACCAGAGGTCTAAAGTTCATAACGTTCACCGGAATTAAAATCTATACCTAAGATTTACGAACCAGTTGCGGCCCGGCTCGGGGAAACCCGCCGTGTAAAAGAAATTGCGATCGAAAAGGTTGTTTATCCCCACCTGCACTGACATTTTAGAACGGATGGGAACGATGGCTATGAGGTCCGTCGTCGCGTAAGCTTCGGAGCGCGGCAAGAATTGCGGCGAGTTCGCGGAATACGTCGTGTCTTGCAGCAGAATGCCGCTTTCGTATCGCTGGTTCAAGATGGCTAAAATCTGGCCGGGCAGCCTCAGATTGAAAGTGCCAATCACCTTGTTCTTCGGTAATGTAGGCAAAATGCTGATGCTGGTATTCACCGCGCTTACATTGGGAAAGCTTCCGAAATCGTAAGCGATGTTGCGGTTCAGATAGCTGTAACTGGCATTGACGGTCAAACGTGGCCAAGGCGTGCTGCGCACCTGGAACTCGACTCCTTCGTGGATTTCTTTGCCGATATTTGTCACGGTGCTGCAATAGCCCACGATCCTGCTATTCGGGCACTCCGCGCTGGCCGGATTCGTGCCGCCGGGATCCGTCACATACACAGATTCGATCGCATCCCGCAGATCGGCCCGGAAGAGCACGATTTCCAATACAGTTCGCGCTTTCAGTGTATGCGAGTAGCCAATGTTCCAGTAGCGCGCGTGTTCCGGTTGAAGATTCGGATTGGGAAGACCTGCGCCGAGGCTCGTCGAGTAAATGTCCTTGAGCATCGGGAATCGCCCGCGATCCGCGAACGTGAGGAACAAGCTGCCCGCGTCGCTCACGCTGTACGAGATGGAAGCCTGCGGATTGAAGTTCCAGGCGTGCAGCGTGCAGCCGGAGAATGACGTGTTCGAGGGTGACGCGATGCACGTAAAGGGAAGCGTGCCGGTCATCGCAGCGTTATATTGCTGGCCTTGGAGACCGTTGAAATGGTCCGCGCTAAAGCCCACCGTCGCGGAAAGCCGCGGGAGGATTCTTACAGCATCCTGAACGCCGATTGACAGTTGCTGGTCGCGGTCCACCAGAACCGGTTCAACCAATGGAAACGGCGAGATTCCCGGATAAATACCATGCTCCTTATGTGTGTCGTCCTTGAAAAAGAACGACGCGCCAATCGTATTGCGCGAAAGAGCATGCGTGGTGAACTCCATTGATCCGCCATCGTTGTGTTCGTTATACATGCTGTGCGCGGCGTTTCTCGTGTTCATCAGGCTGTAAGTGTCGGATGAGTACATGTCGATGGCGTTCTGAAACTGATCGTAGAACCCGCGAAACTTGATGGAACTGGAGTCGCCCAAGCGGGTGTTGGAGTGGAAATAATAGTTGGTCGTATTCCAGTAGGGCCAAGTCCAGAAATTACGGAATACCGCCGCGGTATTGGGGCCCTCGTATAGCGGAACGCCTTTTTGACCCTTCAGGTTAATGAAGCTGAAGACGTATTCGTCCCCCGCTCTTGGGGTCCATCCCGCCCGTCCGTTAAATCTCTCATCGCGCGACGAGGAATTATTCAGTTGGTCCGTCATCGCGATATGCGGAAGATTCACATATTGGTTAATGTGCAGATCGCCGGATAAGGGGAGGTAATCCAACTGACGCCAATCGATCCCGCCCTGCACGAAAAAATTGCGCCACCGCGTTCCTACGTGCAGCGCCGACAGCAGAGTATTCCCGGATCCGGTGCCGATAAGCGCGTCCACATCGACCGTCTTCACCGGCTGTTGGGTGACCATATTGATCGTTCCCCCAAGAGCATTGGGGCCAACCAGCGGAGAAGAATAGCCCTTGGCCACCTGGATCTCGGCGAGATCGCTGATTATAAAACGGTTGAAATCGACATAACCGTCGTAAGGCACGGAGATCGGAATGCCATCCAGATAGAGAGGAACCTGCCCGCGCGTGCTGAACCCGCGGACCATGATGCCGGCTTCGTTGCGGTTCGCAGAGAGGTGCTGAATCGAAACGCCGGGAAGATAATCGAGCGCTTTGGCTACGTTTACCAAATTCAGACTCCGCATTTCGGGTTGATCCATGCCGGCGGCGACGGGCTCGGGCGGCGGCCCGGACGCAGAAACGGTCACTTCAACGCGCCCGAGATTGAATGGCGACCCTGGCGTTTTCTTGATGATCTCATCCACCGCGGCGGTTAGCTGATCCAGTTCCTGCGAAAGAGCCTGGCGCGCCGAGTGCTCCGGGAGAGCGCCGGGTATTTCCAGGCCGAGTTCAGGGTGCGCGGCGGCGAAAGTGGCGATGGAGAGCCTGAGGGCCTCCGCTTCCTCGCGCCAGCTCTCGCCGGCCGGGCCTGGGTCGGAGGCCAGGGCGGTCAATCGTTGATCCAGGCTTGCAAGCGACGCCTTCCATTCGACCGTCATGTCCTGCTGCGACTGGAGCAACATCGGAACGGTCAGCAGGCTGATCGCACATAGAAATACTTGAGCGGCTCGCCTCATAAAGCCGGAATCGATGCCGGTATCATGGTTCGCATACAATACAGTGTCGTTTAAACGATACAGATTCGTCAAGACTCCGCGAGGCGCTGGTAAAGCGGCGCTATCGAATCGACGGCGGGTCCCGACGGCTTTGGGCGCTCTCAGAGCCGAGAAGTTCCGTGATTTGTGCCGCAAGATGGCGCGCTTGATTGGGCGTCAGGCGGATGGCGGGGGCTTCTATCGTTCCATGTCCTTCGATCGAGACTTCCGCTACGGTCCGATGCCCACGGATTTGAAGCACGTTCATTTGCCATCGTTCCGGAACTCCATCCAGTACGATTGCGATCTTCACACCGGATTCCGGGATGCGGGCAGGCTGCGGCTCCCTAGCGGCTGGGTTCATGGAGGGAATAGCCCGCCTTCCGCGAGAATTTTTTGGCCCTCGGGCGACGACAGGAACTTTAGGAACATCCGTGCTGCGCCCGGTTGCGCGCTCGATTTCAATACCGCGCCGGCCTGGCGAATCGGCGGATACAAATCCTCGGACAAAAGGACTCCGCGATGCTGCAAAAGCGTCCAGGACGTGATGACCGCATCGGCATTGCCGGTTTCAGCGAATTGAAGCGCTTGCCGCACATTTTCTCCATAGACGATTTTGGACTCGATGCTTTTCCACAATCCGCTCTTCTCCAGCGCCGCGCGCGCGGCGATACCATACGGCGCGTGCTGGGGATCGGGTATCGCAACGTGAAGAACGCCGGGCTTGCGGAGATCGTCAAGGGAGCGAACCGATCCGCTTTTCGACCATAGCGCCAGCTTCCCCCTCGCGTAAACCTGTACGGTGGACCCATCCAGGTAGCCTTTTTTAACGCTATCGGTTACGTAGCTTTCGTTCGCCGAAAGAAACACGTCGAAAGGAGCGCCGTTCGCGATCTGTTGGGCGAGGTCGCCGCTGGATGCCAGAGTAAAGCGGACCCGCATGCCCAGGGGCTTTGAAGCGGGCATTCCTAGTTTGTCGGACAAGGTGCCAAGATCGCTTGCGGCTCCAACCAGCAGTTCCGCGCCGGAGGCCGGCAAAAGCCCGATCAGGAACGCAAGCGCCGGCAGAACTCTCATACAGAACAGTGTCGTGTAAAAGTGACAAGACGTCAAGCCCTCACACGCCGGAACGGCCGCTTCCTAGGACTCTCGCGCGGTTTCGAGCGAGCGCTCAATCGCGATGCGGACCAGTTGCCCCCGCGTGCGTACACCCATTTTGTCGAACAGGTGCTGCAAGGTCGCTTTTACCGAGCTCTGCGACACTCCAAGCTGATATGCCATCTCCTTATTCGAAAGCCCTTCGAAAACGCAGCGGAGCACTTTCTGCTCGCGAGGAGTTAGCCGATCGGGAGATACGCTCGTTTCCGCGCCGCTCGAGTTGCCGGCGGGCGTGATCTTCGGATCCATCCAGGCTCCCCCTGCCGACACGGCGCGAATCGCTTCCAGAAGCCGCGATGGTGGATTGTGCTTCAAAAAAATCCCGGAGATCCCGAGCTTCTTCGCAACCGAGATATCGAGAGCGCTCATTCCCGCGGTAACCATCAGAATCTTGCCCTTGTACCCCGCTGCAATCGCGGAAGCGATGAAGCGCGTACCTGTATCGTCTTCGAGATCGAAATCGAGTAGAACTACGTCAACGGGCGAACGCGCAAGAGCATCCAGGGCTTCCGCGGGCGTGCCGCACTCGGCTACCGTTTCGAAATCCGGCTCGGAAACCAGCAAACGGCGCAATCCCTCGCGAAAGAGAATGTGATCGTCAAGCAGTAACAGTCGTATGCGCTGCATCTTCCGAGGTTGCTTTCGCCGGGGCGTCCGCTTTGGCGCGATCCACTTGCTCCGCGACAGCCGCCAATTCCAGCACAAAAGAGCACCCGGGATGCTGCGGATCGTGCTTCAGATCTCCGCGAAACGATCGCATAAAGGCGCGCGAGAGATATAAGCCAAGGCCTGTGGCATCGGCGCCCTTCTGCAGCGGTTGAAAGATCTTTTGACCGGGGGGAATGCCGGGGCCGCTATCCGTAAACCGAATGAAGACTCGGTCGGGCCCCGGCGAAACCGCGATATCGATCGCCTTATGTTTCCCCCCTTCGAGCGCGCGTTGGCTGTTCTTCATCAAATTCAGCAGAACTTGAAATAAGCTGTGGCGGTCCGCCTGCACCAGAGGGAGCTCGGCCGGAACGTTCCAATTGAGGCGGATATCCGATTCTTCGCAAATCGGCTGCAACACAATGCGCAGATCCGTCAGGATTTCGTGCAGATCCACGCCGCCCGGATCGAAAACGCCGGCGCTCTGCTTCAATTCAAGCGAAGCGATTTTGCTGAGCGTCTCCACCAGCGAACCCAGCGCTTCAAAATCCTGGTCTCCTTTCAACGATCCCTTACGCGCAAGGTTTTCGTGCATCATCCCGATCGCGCCACAGACATTTCTCACTTCGTGCGATACGGCGGCAACTAACACGCGGGAACCCGCCAGCAGTTGTTGCAGACTGGTTTCCTCCCGCTCGCGCAGGTGTTCAGAGGCATCCACCACTAAAGCCGCCAGCCGCGGACCCGCGGGCGTAGCGTAGGTGGAAAAGAAAACGTCGGCCAGGAACGCTTCTCCGTTTTCCCTCTGGCCGCGGGCCTGCATCTCCGTACGGAAGATTTTTGCCGTTTCATCCACCGATGGAATTGAGGCCAACGCTGGCACGTACTGCGCGATGCTTTTGCCGCGCAGCGAGCCCTTCGCCGCACCCAAAAGCCGGTGAGCGGCCGGGTTGGCTAATAGAATGTCGCCCTGCGAGGTCATGGTGAGAACGGCCGCGGGGCTGCTTTCGATAAGAAACTCAAGCTGCTGCTCGGCAGAACGTTGCGCGGCGAGGCTTTCGCGTTCCCTCCGGTAGCTCCGAGTCAGATTAAGAGACAACAGGCCCGTCATCGCGAGCGTGAGAAAAATAAGCACATCGCGCGCCGATTCCATGTCCATGGGAAACGGGTCAAGGCGGTCCGACAAGAAGGTGCAAAACACCGCCACCAAAATTACCTGCCACCAACCCAGGGCAGTGCCGAGCAGAACCATCGGAAAGATGTAAAGGAACCCGAGGGTGGCGTTGAATTCCACTTGCCAGTCGGCGAGTGCAATGACGGCGATCAGCACGGCGGCGTACGCCAGGGCCGCGTGTGGACTCCATTGCAAGACCCTGCGGATCACGGGTTTACCTCGCCTTGATTCTACAGTATGTGCTGAAGCCCGCATTAGGGCTGAAGGCGCGACACTACTTCGCGTCTTCAACCGGAACGTCTTCCCCTGGGCCGCCCGAGAACATCTTCGCGGAATCGAAGAAGCCCGCCACCGTTAAATGGAATTTGACTTCTTTATCGCCCTTGTTCTGCCAAAACCAACCGTGAATACCGGTCGACGGCGCGGTGAATGAACCGTACGATTCGCCTTTGCCGGCTTTGTCGTCGAGCTCATAGCTCTCGAAATAATCCTTGTTCGGCTTTTGATCCGGCTCGCCGTGGAATTCGTACACAAGTTTGCCCTCCGCTTTCCAGCCGTAAACGATTTCCGCGCCCTTGGCCATGTGATACTTCATCTCCACGCCTTCGCCGGGGCGGAGCGAAAAGTCTTCGGAGTCCACTTTGTAGATTTTCGGCTGCGGAGTATAGACGCCATTCTGCCCGGCGACCGGGGTTGGCGCGGCGCGACCTTTCACCTCACCGGCCTGCGAAATACCCGTCAGGCCGAGCGCCTTGCCCGTCTTGAGCGGGTCGAAGCCGTACTCGGCGGGGAGCACTGCAGTAAAGAGTAGCAGCACGGCAATCAGCAAAGCGATGCCAGTGGCTTTCGCCAGCGCGCTCTTTGACGGCGTCTCGATTTTGGATTGATATTGCACCATACGTTATTAGGAAGCCAGGTAGTATCCAGCGATTTGGTAACCGGTAAGAATAAACCCCACCGCCATCAGCGCCGTGTTCGTCGCAAAGGCATGGCGTAGAAAGCCGCTGCGTGTCCGCCAGAAACTAAGCAGGATCAAAACAGCCGTCAACGCCAGCACCTGCCCGATTTCCACGCCCACGTTGAAGCTGACGATGTTGGTAACCAGGCCGGTCTTCGTCAGGCTGAGCTCCTGAAGTTTCGTCGCCAAGCCAAAGCCGTGGAAGAGGCCGAAGATCAGCACAGCCAGCTTCGTATTCGGCTGGAAACCCAGGACCCGTTTGAATCCTCCCATGTTGTCAAATGCTTTGTACACCACGGAAAAACCGATGATCGCGTCAACCACGTAGGAATTGGCATGAACGCCTCCGAGAACGCCCGCGAGCAGTGTAATGCTATGGCCGATCGTAAACAGGCTCACATAGGCGACGACATCCTTGAGGCGGTAAAGAAAAAAAATCACGCCCACCAGGAACGCCAGGTGGTCGTACCCGGTGACCATATGCTTAGCGCCAAGATAAAGGAAGGGAAAAATTGCAGCGCCGTGAGTTGATTGAACAAATGAAGCGTCCCGCCTGGAGACATCGTGCGCGAACGCAATGCCGGGAACCGCGGCCGCGGCGATTAAAACTCCGATGCGGTTGCTGAAACCGATGTTCATCGTAAAAAGAAAACTGTAGCGCGAGTTGCGCCTGCCCTGCAGGCGTGCTTTCCAATCTAACGCTGGGCGGGTGTTTCAGCCAGTTATCTTTTGGCCATTTTGGAGACGATTTCCGGTCAGTCCCTGCCGATCGTGATCGCGCGAAAGGCAGTAACCAATTGAACCGCAAACGTGTTGGCGAGCGTCCCCCGGGCCGGCGGTCCTTGCTCAACTTCGTAGCCCACCTTAATCAGTTGTATCGCATTTGAGCGAAAACCGATTACACTTTCATACACCTGCCTGCCAGGGTAATGCTGAGGACTGAGATAACCGGCCCGCTCCGCGACGTACCAGCGCGGATGCAGCACCCAGCGGAGTTCACCATATCCGGTTTGATATCGATAGCTGGGAATCGCGCGGTAATCCATCTGGAAGCGCTGCCATTCGCCATAAAAATTCAATGGGCCACGTCCCCACGCGGCATCGACCCCGACTGCGGTTGCCGGCAGCTTTTTCGGCTCAGCTTCTCCAGGCGAGAAAAACGCGTAATCGCGACTCAAATACGGCCCGCGATACGCCGACGCGCCAATGCGCAGCCCTTGCTGGGTCGTGTAGCCGAATCCGCCCGCCCAGTTTCCGTATTGATCGGAATCGAGGACGCCGCGCCGGTTCGCGGGTGATGAATTTGTGAACTGCGCCCGCAAGTCAAAACGGCCGAGGGTTGCGTCCGCTTCCACCCCGGCCAAACCGAGATTCGAAACGCCCTTGTAGTAGTAGCCGTACGACTGAGGCATATCGATGAGTGGATTCACAGAATCGTCGTAGCGCAGGAGAAACGACCCGAACGCCGAAGATAACATTCCCGCGCGCACTACTAGCGACCCTCTTTTCCAGAACCTTGAATAATCGACATGCATCTGCGGCACGTCCGTCTTCACGCTGCGTTCGTCGTAATCGGTGAACTCCTCGAAAAAGTACGGCTGTGAATGGATCTGCACCGCGCCCTGGACGGTCCAGTTTCCGTTTAATTTCCAAACCGGATAGAGCATGGCCCGAAAGCCGCCCGAGACGGGGCCGCCGCCATCGCCTGAGAGCTGGTGCGAATACTCCGCCTCTCCGCTTAACGTGGTACGAAGCTCGAACCCGGAGCTCGCCTCCTGCGCCCGCGCTTTCAAAACACAGATGGCCGTCAAAAGTAACCAGCGCGTCAAGCGACCTCCTTTTCGATGAGCCTCCCGGGTTTAACGGCGGTTCCGACCGCTTCCGCCAGTCGCGCCAGCGAATCCGCCGGGTTCAGAACGGCCATAAACTCCGGTTCGCTCTGGCTAAGCCGGAGGAATACATCCACCACGCCCGGATCCATCTGCGTGCCGGAGAAGCGCGCGATCACGGCGAGAGCTTCTTCGTGACGCATACCGCGCCGGTACGGCCGGTCCGAGGTCATCGCGTCATAAGCATCGGCGATTTTCACGATGCGCGCCGCCAGCGGCGTGTCTTCGTGACGCAAGCCGCGCGGGTAACCCGTGCCGTCCCAGTTCTCATGATGCAGCTCCACTATCGGCAGATACGGCTGGAAACCTTGAACGCTCTCCAGAATCTTTCGGCCGATTGTGGGATGCTCCTGAATTGCCCTGTTTTCTTCCTCCGACAACTTGCCCGGCTTTTGCAGAATATTGTCGGCAATGCCGATCTTGCCAATATCGTGTAATAAGGCTCCCACGCGGATCTCTTCGATCTGCTTGGGCGGAAGCTGCATCGACCGGGCTATGGCACAAGCATACTGGCTGACGCGCCGGCTGTGGCCGGCTGTATATGGATCGCGCGCGTCCAATGCGTTGGCGAGCGATTCGATAAATTCCACCACCGCTTCGCTCAACCGTTCCTGCCCTTCCCGAATCGCGGCCCCGGCGCGATTGAATGCCTCGGTGAGCTCGCGTATCTCCTGGATATTGGTCGCTCCAAGATCCGATCCGCGGAAATCCAGCGCTTGACCCGTCTTCTCGCTGTTGCGCAACCGGGCGACAACCCGAGCGATCGGGTGCACGATTGAGCGCGTGGAAACACTGCTCAAGCAGAATGCCCCCGTAAGCGCAAGAATTCCGGACACCAGAAAGAACATCTGAAGCCTGGCTTGCACCGGGCGCGCGGCGTTATCCAGGTTCTGTATGCTTCGAAGCTCGTAACCACCGGTTCGCTCCGCCTCTCCAATCCGAAACGATGAATAGGTTGTTTTGTGGAGGCGAAGCTCGCATTCAGCGGCGCCGCCGCAGTTTTGAATCCCGGACTCGATTTCGGCCACCGATAGGCCCGCCGCGCTCGATTCGACGACCTTGCCGTGTTCCAGTAGGATGGCGGGCGTGGGCAGGCTCGCCAGGTTGAACGGCTCGCCGACCGTGAGGGTTCCCAAAACCTCATTGCCCTGCTCGATGGGCAACACGCTGGCTTCGTAGTTTTTGCCGCCAACCGTGAAAAAGCCCCGCCTGGCAGGCTCGACGATTTTCGGATCCAGCGCCGTAGGTATGCCCGAGCCGCAAATCATCCCCGCCAGTGGCTGTCCTTTCGTATCCGAAACCACGAGATAGTCGAAGCCGAGCTCCGCGCCCATCTCTTCGAGTTGGTCCTCAACGGTCCGCCTCGCCTCGTCATCCCCGCGTCGCGACAGCAAAAGTTGTAAACCGTTTTTCAGGGCCGGATTCTCGACGACGATACGTAACACGCGGGTATTCCTTTGCTCGGCGCTCCTGCGCATTTTCGCCATCGAAACCTGCGTTTCCCGCGCCGAAGCTCGAAACTGGTCGCGAACGGACGAAACGACCACCCGCTGCACGAACCAGAAGCTTCCCGTCAGCAGAATCGCGAACGGCAGGAACGACCACAATAATGTTCGTGTGCGCAGGCACATTCGATCACCGCTGAGCGATCGTACGTAAATCCTTTTCAGTAATAGGAATCACGAACTTGACCTCAGCGCCCGTATCTCCCACCACTACCGTTTTCCGGAAAAAACCCGCCGATTTATGCCAGGCGACCAGCGTATACTTCCCGGTTGGAACGTCCTTTATTTCGAACACTCCGTCCGCGCCCACTCGAGTAAACCACGGCGTGGGGCTTACAACCACCGAGGCCGCCATATTGGGATGTAGGTGGCAATTGACGAAGACAATGCCCGGACGCGGGAAGGTTACCGTGCGAGTCTGCCCGGCTGAGTAGTTCCCAAGATCGAAAGATTTCGCCTTCGATAAAGAAAAGACATTATGAAAAATTGGGTCGAAATTAGGGAATGAAACCGCGGACCCCGCCGGCGCCACGACGAAGTCGGGTTCAAAATGGCGGTGGTTTTGTTGAATGATCTCCGCGACTTCGCCCGTTGTGGGCATCCGCGCTGCGCCATCGATGTAGACCGCGACATGCGACCTCTCAAACGCAAGCGGATCCGGTTCAGCGCCGGGCGCCAAATCCACCGCAACTCCCCGCTGATACGATCCCGCTGCGGGCGTCACATTCCTCGCTGTCAGCTTTTTGTCGATCACAACAATCCCGCGGATGTCCGCACCCTGGGCAAAGGCCCCGATTAAAAGCCCGAGTAGAAGAAAGGCGACGCTCGTCCTGGCGGCTGGCATATGTCTGTAATCGGCGGATACGCGAAGAATATGAAGGCGTTCGGGAATCTTTGGACGGAAACTCGGGGATTTGCGCAGAGTGTATGTGTCCGCCGATAACCTGAGGTCTATATGAAAAGTTTCCGCAAGGAGTTATGGTTCGAAATTCCCACGCGACGCGCTTTCGTCAATATCACGCCTCAAGTGCAGGCCTGCCTTCGCGACAGCGGAGTCAATGAAGGTCTGGTCCTGGTGAACGCCATGCACATTACCGCCTCGGTGTTCATCAACGATGACGAAAGCGGGCTGCACCAGGATTACGAAAAATGGTTGGAACGCCTGGCGCCGCATGAGCCCGTTTCCCAATACCAGCACAACCGCACCGGCGAAGATAACGCCGATGCGCACATGAAGCGCCAAGTGATGGGGCGCGAAGTGGTGGTTGCAATCACCAAAGGCAAGCTCGACTTCGGACCCTGGGAGCAGATCTTTTACGGTGAATTCGACGGCCGGCGCAGGAAGCGCGTGCTGGTAAAGATTATCGGCGAATAGTGCCTGGGGGCCTCGCGCGTGGCCGCCAACTGATATATATTGAGGGCATGGTGCGCTTTATAGCGTGTGCCGGCCTGTTATTTCTGCTGTTCGGTCTCCTCTGGGGCCAGGAAACGGTGTGGGTATGTCCCATGGACCCGGATGTGCGCTCCAACCAAGCCGGCGTATGTCCGCGATGCGGAATGAAGCTCACTTCCGGCATTCCCGACCGCGTGGAGTACCACATGGATTTGGTAACCACTCCGCGCGCCATCAAGCCCAATCAGCCCGTTCGCCTCGAGTTTTTCGTTCACGACCCGTGGAAGGACCGGCCGGTTTTGAACTTCCAGATCGTGCATGAAAAGCTGTTCCACATGTTCATCGTGAGCCAGGATTTGCAGTACTTTGTTCACGATCATCCCATCTTTGAGCCCGACGGCAGCTTCCGCTATGACACCGAATTTCCGAAGCCGGGGATGTACCGCATACTCGGCGATTTTTATCCCGACGGCTCCACGCCGCAGCTAATCGCGAAAACGGTGTTCTTATCCGGCGGCAACCCGGCGGTGCCGGTGATGCCGCGCGATTATGGCGCGAAAAGCGCGGAAAACCTCCAAGTGGAGTTCCGCACGGAGCCGCCGCAGGCCATCGTCGGCATGAAAACGCAGTTGCATTTTCATCTGTCGCCTGACGATGGTATTGAGAAGCTGTTGGGCGCTTGGGGCCATATGCTGGTTGCCAGCGACGATCTGATCGACATGATCCATACCCATCCCTTCATCGCGGATGGCGGACCCGACATTCAGTTCAACGTCACCTTCCCACGCGTGCGCACTTATCGCGTTTGGGTACAGTTCCAGCGCAAGGGCGTCGTCAATACCGCGCATTTCGATGTGCCCGTCAGTGAATTGAAGTAAGCACCGCGCGGAACGGTTTCACACCCGCCGCGGCCCGTGAACCCCGCATATGTTACGCTGAAGGCGCGTAGCAGTCCCCATGCGTCCTCGCACAATGGCCGCCGTGGCCTTCCTTGCCCTCCTCACCTGCTGGGGAGTCTTACGCGCGCAGAAACCTTTTCGCGAATATCCCGGCATCGAGTATGAGAATTTCGAGCTGCCCCGCGATTACCTGGATAAGACCGAATGGACGCGCGCCCGGCTAAAATACCCGGATATCACTCACGGAATGTATGGGCGCGATGTCTACTGGACCATGGATTATCCGCGCTCGGACCGCCATCTCCTTGAGGGTGTGCGCCGGCTGACGCGCATCAATACGCGTTCCGTTGAACAGGTCGTCGAGCTCGACGGCACCGACGACATCTATAACTGGCCGACCCTTTACGGCGTCGAAGTCGGTCACTGGGACCTGCCCGAAAATCAAGCCGCTCAGCTTCGCGAGTTTTTATTGCGCGGCGGCTTCCTGATGGTCGACGATTTCCACGGCTCGGACGCGCGCGATCACGATCAGGGCATCAACGAATGGCAAAACTTCACGGAAGGGATGAGCAAGGTTTTTCCCGACCGCCGCATTGAGGATCTTCCCGATAACGACCAGATCTTCCACACGGTCTACGATCTGGATGACAAATTTCAGGTGCCCGGAGCCCAGTGGTTCGACACCGGCCTGCAGTATGAGAAAGGTCCAACCGGCAAAGTCCCGCATTGGCGCGGCATCCGCGACGATAAGGGCCGCGTAATGGTCGCCATCTGCCACAATATGGACCTCGGCGACGCCTGGGAGTGGTCCGACGATCCGAGATACCCCGAAAAATGGGCTTCGTTAGCCTACCGCGTCGCGATGAATTATTTCATCTACGATCTGACGCACTAAAACAGCGGCGCGGGCTACCGCGCTATATCCACCTGCAGTTTGACGTCGACCGTCTTCGGAGGCAGGCACATGTTGTCATTGCATGCCTGATAACGCAGCTTGCCTGTTACCGCCGTCGGCCCGGGAGTCGCATTGGCTGGCACCTTAAATTTGGTATCGACGTCGAAATTGCCTGAGAACACGGAAAGCGGCTTATCGGAAAAACTGTACTTTTCCATCTGCGGCTTGGGATAGACCACCCCCGCCGATTCGAGCGGCCCGGCATTCCACGTGAGCTTTAGCGCGATCAAATACGGGTCCGATGGAGTATTGCTCTGCACGTGATAGCCGGAGCGCACCTGAAGCTGCAGTTTCGCCTCGACAGTCGTGCCCACTTTCGCGCGC
The DNA here is from genome assembly GCA_019261985.1 of Bryobacterales bacterium. Lineage (GTDB taxonomy): Bacteria > Acidobacteriota > Terriglobia > Bryobacterales > Bryobacteraceae > Palsa-187. The sequence continues at coordinate 27,661 of JAFAQY010000066.1, forward strand.
AGCGGAGCGGCGGGCGCAACCGTCAGGGCATTAATGCTCTGGCCAAAGGAAACCGATGCAATGCCGATCGAGAGAACCGCAAGAATACGAATCATTCTGTTGACTCCGGCGCCAGTAAATCCTGAATCTCTTGTTTATAAGTATGCCTTCCCGCAACCCCTACATGTGTTCTGGCGATCCGCCCTTCGCGGTCGATCATGAACGTAGTGGGCAGGGCCCCCGTTCCGCCGTAAATCGTGCTCACTTCTGAGTCGCCAACCGTGACGGGATAATTCAATTCATGACGTTTGATATATGGCTGCACCACATCCCACCCGCGATCGTCCATCGCCACCCCAAGCACGGTGAAGCCCCGGTCCTTGAACTCGCGCTCGAAATCGACGAACCACGGTATTTCCTCGCGGCAAGGCGCGCACCAGGTCGCCCACATATTGAGCAAAACGACCTTTCCGCGAAAATCGGAGAGCTTCACAATCTTCCCCGAGGAGTCTTTCAGAGCGAAATCTGGCGCGACTTTCCGCTGGCTGACCGGATTTAACGACGGCCGGTCGGCATCCTCAAACGTAGACAAGGCCAAGTACACGGCCACCAATCCGGCGAGCAGCCAAATGTGGGGATTCTTCACCTAAGCTCCACTGCGGACAAGCTTGAGCTTTCCTGCTAACGCGCCGGTTCCCTGAACAGCGCGATCTTCGATCTCTCCACCGGCGCGGGGTCTTTGAGCAGCCGCGTGATCTCTTCCTGATATGTCGCCTTGCTCACCAGCCCCTTGTGCTGGCTGGCGATGCGGCCGTCGCGTCCGATCACGAAAGTCGTCGGGAGCGATTCGATTCCGCCATAGGCTTTGTCCAGATCGTCGTTGCCGAGCACGACCCGATAGTTAATCTTGTGCTCGGCGATGTACGGCTTCACCATTTGCCAGCCATCATCGTCAAAAGCCACGCCCACGACCTCGAAATTCTGGTCTTTATACTGCTGTTGGAAACTCATGAACCAGGGGATCTCGACCTTGCACGGCCCACACCACGTGGCCCAGAAATTCAGCAGGACAACCTTGCCCTTCTGTTCTGATAGTTTGACCTGCGCTCCGGTGGAATCGGTCAAAGTGAAATCCGGCGCCGGTTTGGAAACCATGCTTTTCGCCTCGCCCGAATCCGCATTCTGCGGTTCTACCGCCGCCGACTGGTGCCCGCGCGAACAGGAGGCGATTACCAGACATGCGCCTAGACCGGCGATCGCCGTCCAACGCGGGATTGATGAAAGTATCATCGATACCTCCGTGTCGATTATAACGACCTATATCTTCAGGTTACCAGTCTCCAAACAGTGCTCGAACCAGCGCCTTCGAGCGCGGCGATACTTCACCGCCAGTGTGAACTCTTCGTGGCCTTTCAGGCCTGCAAAGCGCCACGCGGCAGTATCGCAAAAGCTCTCGCAGATATAGCGCCTCCACTTTGGCGACCGGCGATCCGCATCGCGGCGCGCCAATTTATTCTTCCGCCATTCGGCGCTCCACCCGAGCTCGCCTTCCGCGCCCCCGGAAAATTCGCCCTCCAATAGGCGTTCCCATTCGCGGCGGCCCGCATTGGAGAGCCGCACCCAGACGAAATGAAAAATCTCATGCACCAGAATCCGCTCGAAGTCGCCGCGTGAAGACAGAACCTGGCGATCCAGCGCGATCGCACGCTTTGAAATGGAAGTCGCGGCGAGGTGCGGACCTAAGGACGCGCGAACCCTTACGCGGATGGGGCGTCCTTCGATCGGAGGGAGCATCACTGCTTAGGGGCGGACATCTGCGGAATGTAAAGCTGGGGATGCAGGAAAAACTCGGAATTCTGAGCCGTCGGAGTAAATTTCCGGTTGAGATCGTTGATCCATTGGTCGCGGTGATTCTGCCGCAACTCCCGAGTGATCACGTCCCGGACATCGTCCACGGGCTGTACCGTTTTTTCGTCCATGCGAATGATGTAGTAGCCGGAAGGCTGCCGGATCGGCTCGCTGATCTCGCCGTTACCGAGGGCGAAGATGGCTTTCTTCAGGTCTTCGGGATAGGGGCTGGTCGCTTTGATGGGCGGAAATTCGCCGCCTGAGGCTTTCGATACCGAGTCATCGGAATATCGCTCCACCAGCTTGCCGAAATCCGCGCCGCCGCGGAGTTGCTTCACGATGTCCGCGGCCAACTTTTTCGCCTCTTCCTCGGACCGCTCGTTGGCGGGATGGGCGGCTTGAAATGCGTCCTTAGCAGCCTGCTCGAGGTTCTTGGGATCGGCCGCTGTGACCGCGCCGGGCTTAAATCCGATGAAAAGCGCTTTGATTTTCGCCTGCTGCCAGCGCGACTGGTTTTTGGCGTAGAACTCCTGGAGTTGCTGCTCGCTCACCTGGTAGGAATCCTCCTCATGGCCCACCATCGCGTTTGCAATTACCCAGGCCCGCTGCGCTTCCAGCTGTTCTTTCAAAGGGCTCTGTTCGCCGAGCTTGAGCTTGTCCCCCTGCTCGGTTAAATAACGGAACAGAAACATCTGCCGGATGAAGCCCTGCGGATCTTGCTGCAAATACCGGAGGACCTGGACGGGCGCGTCGTCCGCCATCTTGCGGACATCGTCAATGGTGACATTAGTCCCCTGTATAGTCGCTACCACCGTATTACCAGGCAGTTTTTCGGGCGCCACAGGCGGAGTTCCCGCAGTCGGTATTTGGGCCAGCGACAGAGTCGCAAAAACAGCAACTAACGCACACACTTTCATGTAGTTGTCGGTCCCTCCAGGCAAGTTTCAGCTATCAATTTAACATGACGAACCAACCCCTGATCGGTGAGCCGGGGGAGAGGATGGGTGAGGCGGTGGAGCACGCTTTAGCGTGCAACCGGGGCTTCAGCCCCGGCACCCGGCGCGTGCTGAAGCCGCCGTCGCGCCTCGTTTGGGGGGTTCAATTACGCCTACGGATGCCGTGGCCGAGTACCTAATTACAAAAATTGCCGTACAGCCCGCTGTGGGGGCAGGCTTGAGTCTGCGGCGGGCTTCAGCCGGCTTCAGCCCGCCTCAAGCTATCATGTTTACTCCATGCGCTGGGCCGATCTCGCACTAATCGCCGTCTACCTCGCCGCGATCACCTGGTTCGGCGCGCGATTTCGATCCTCGCAGCGTTCTCTCAAGGACTATTTCCTCGGCGGCAAAACCGTGCCATGGTGGGCCATCGCATTGTCGATCGTTTCGGCCGAAACCAGCACGCTCACCGTAATCGGCACGCCTGCGCTCTCCTTCCAGGGCAACTTCGGATTTCTGCAATTGGTGCTGGGATATTTATTGGCGCGAATCGCCATTGCGGCGCTGTTGCTGCCCGCTTATTTCCGGGGGGAATTATTCACCGCGTATCAACTTATTCTCGCCCGTTTTGGCGAGCGGGCGCGGCGCTTCACGGCTGCCACATTTCTCGTTCTGCGCACCTTGGCGGAAGGCGTGCGCGTTTTTGCCGTTTCCATCGTGATTTCGATCGTTCTGGGCACCGGCCAGACCGCTTCTATCGCGGTAATTGTCTGCCTGACGTTGTTTTATACGTTTGAAGGTGGAATGACGGCGGTGATCTGGACCGACGTGGTGCAGATGATTTTATACGCCGGCGGCGCAATCGTCAGTCTGATTGCGATCTTGCACCAGATCCAAGGCGGTTGGCCCCATGTGGTAGCGGTCGCCGCGCCTCTTGGAAAATTTCAGGTATTCGACTTTCGCCTCGGGCCCGCGGCTGAGTTTTTCTCCCGTCCTTACAGCTTCTGGGCGGGTGTAATCGGCGGCTGCTTTCTAACTACAGCCAGCCACGGCACCGAACAATTGATGGTTCAACGGCTGCTCGCCGCGCGCGGCGAACATGAAAGCCGCCTTGCCCTCATGGCAAGCTGGGCGGTCATTGCCGCGCAATTCACATTATTTCTTGTGATCGGCGTATGTCTCTTCGTGCTGTACTCGGACCGCCGTCAGCCCACGCCCGCCGTGCCGGATTCTATCTACCCGCAATTCGTTTGGAGCTATCTGCCCACGGGTATCGCGGGTTTGGTAACTGCCGCCATTTTAGCCGCGGCCATGTCGAATCTCTCGGCCGCGCTGAATTCCTTGGCATCCACGACGGTCATGGATTTCCTGCGGCCTTTAGCAAAGAAGGAAGCGCCGGAACCGGTTTGGCTGCGAAGAGCGAGAATCTCCACCCTGATTTGGGGCGCAATTCTCTTCGGCGTTGCCATGCTTGCGCGCAATTGGGGCAGCGTATTGCAAGCGGGATTATCCATTGCGTCGGTTCTTTACGGATCGCTCCTCGGCATCTTTCTGCTGGGCGTGCTGACCCGGCGAGTGGGGGAAATCAGCGCGATTTGCGGTATGGTTGCGGGGCTTGCGGTGATGATTTACGTGCGTTTTGGCACTCATATCGCGTTTACCTGGTACGTTCTTATCGGCACTGTTGTGACTTTCGCGGCCGGCGTCGCGCTGTCCTTCTTCTTACCCGAAAAAAAACGCACTCCTTCAGTACTCCCGCGGAAGTACTAACGCGTCCGGCGCCGATATCACGCGACGATATCTTCACAACGGTTGCATCGCAGACGCCGCATTTTCGGCAGACTTATTGAATTTACAAGACATTTCGCGATAGCCCCGCCGGATTTCGCCGCCGCGCTACCCCTCCCCGCCCCCCGGGCGACTGCGCGGGTCGCCTGCGGAACATGGGGCTGGTCGGAAAATTCTGTTCTGATTTCGGAACAAATCTCTTGAAATCCCTTTAGAATCGTTATAAACTCGATCAGTTGACTTCGGAACGTATTTTGCCGCTTCGTTCTGAATTCAGAACCAGCGGCCCCGAACAGCGATCGGAAGGCCGGGAGACATAAACCTATGGATGTGCTGAAAATGCTGGCGGATTTACGCCAGGAACGTGAACAGATCGAAGAAGCAATCATGACGCTGGAACGGTTGGCGCGAGGCCAAGGCAAGCGCCGGGGCCGTCCTCCGGCTTGGATGACAGCTCTTAAACGGCGCGGCCGTCCTCCGGGGAGCAAGAATCGCCCAAAAGAGGCAGCCGCGGCATAGCATCGGAGGAGCACGGTGGTGTTGGACCCGGTGGCAGTAAATAGCCGGCGGAAATCTCACGAGGCAGGCCATCCGGCATGATGGCCTGTCCCACTGTGCGGCGGCTGTAAACTTGTAGGCGGTGCCCGCCAAAAAACTGACTGCCCACGTGAAGGCGGCCGGTTGAGCTTCTAAGTTAAGTCCAAAGGTTTTGGACCAAGTGCTCGCCCGCCTTCCGCGCGTAACCCACCCCGACCTTCTTGTCGGCTATGATACTGCCGACGACGCGGGCGTGTATCGTCTCACCCCCGATCTCGCCATCGTTCAAACCGTCGACTTCTTTACTCCCATCGTCGACGATCCCTTGACTTTCGGCGCTATCGCCGCGGCAAATGCCCTCAGCGATGTGTACGCGATGGGCGCCACACCCATCACGGCCTTATCTGTCCTCGCCTGGCCCGGCTCCCACGATTTAGACGACCTCGAACAAGTAGTCCAAGGCGGCGCTTCCAAAATTCACGAAGCCGGATGTCTGATTATCGGCGGCCACAGCATCGCAGATCCCGAAATTAAATTCGGATATGCGATAACAGGCACGGTGCACCCGGATCGCGTTCGCACCAACGCCGGCGCGCGCCCGGGTGACGTGCTGGTGTTGACCAAACCGCTCGGCACGGGCCTGATCGCCACCGCGCTCAAGAAAGGAATTGCCCGCCCGGAGCACGTCCAAGCCTCCATAGACGGCATGCTGACGCTGAACCGCCTCTCCGCCGAATCGATTCGGGATCTGGACGTTCACGCTGTCACCGATGTAACCGGCTTCGGATTGCTCGGCCACGCCCGCGAAGTCGCCGTGGCGAGCGCTGTCACGCTGGAGATTTGCTCCTCGAAGGTTCCCTTCCTGCCGGGTGCGGTCGAGTACGCCCGCGCGGGGGCGCTGGCCGGAGGATTGACAAATAATCGCGAATTCACGGGCCCTTGCGTCGAGGGTTCCTCCGAATTCGACGATTTGCTCTACGATCCTCAGACCTCGGGAGGATTGCTGATCTCCATCGCCGCAAAGGACGCCCCCGTGCTTGCCAGCCGCCTGCCCAATGCCGTTGAAATTGGTTCCGTCCATGAAAAAAGCGGTAAACCCCTCCGCATACTATGACCCATTCGCCGATAATTGTTGCTCTCGATTTCGAGACCGCCGAGGAGGCGCGTTCGCTTGTTCGCGCGCTCGGAGTGACCGCCGGCTTTTATAAGGTCGGCCTGGAACTTTACGCCGCCACCGGAATGGACTTTGTCCACGAGCTGAAGCAGCAGGGCCATCGAGTGTTCCTGGATTTGAAGCTTTACGATATCGGCGAGACGGTTCGCCGCGCCGTCGCGCAGATCGCGCGCGCCGGAGCCGATTTCCTGACGATTCACGCCATGCGGCCAATCATGGCCGCCGCCGTCGAAGGCAAGGGCGACAGCGATCTAAAGCTGCTGGGCGTGACCGTCCTCACCAGCTTCGATGAACAGGATGTGAGGGCCATGGGGTACGCGCTCGGCGTCTCGAAATTGGTGGAGTTGCGGGTGCGCCATGCCATGGAAAAAGGGCTGGATGGAATTGTGTGCTCGGCGCTGGAGGCCGCGCGGGTGCGCAAGATCACGGGGCCCGAGGCAATTCTGGTGACGCCGGGAGTTCGCAGCACGGGCGCGAATGCGGGCGATCAGAAGCGAATCGCCACCCCGGCGCAGGCGATTAAGAACGGCGCCAATTACTTCGTCATCGGCCGGCAGGTAACGCGCTCGGCCGAACCGCGCGACGAATTACTGAAAATCCTGTCCGAGATCGCATGACGGCCCTCGACTATCTGGAATGCAGCCGGTGTAGCCGGCGCTACGAACGGGGGAAGCTGCACGGATTGTGCGAATGCGGCGGACCCCTGCTGGTGCGTTACGATCTGGAGCGCCTGCGCCGGGAGTGGCAGCGAGATTCCATTTCACAGGGACCGTCGTCCATGTGGCGCTACTGCCGCGCGCTACCCGTGACCCAGGAATCGTCGATCGTTTCTTTGGGCGAAGGCCTGACGCCATTAATTCGAGTGAAACGCCTGAGCCAGCGATTCGGCTCGTCCGATCTCTGGGTGAAAGACGACGGGATCAACCCCACCGGCACATTTAAAGCTCGCGGGATGTCCTGTGCAATATCCATGTGCCGGGAGCTCGGCGTGAATAAAGTCGCCGTGCCATCGGCCGGCAACGCCGCCGGGGCCGCGGCCGCTTACGCCGCGGCAGCGGGTATAGAAGCGCACATCTTCATGCCGCGCGACGTTCCGCGCGCCAACTATGTTGAGTGCGTGATGGCCGGCGCGAAAGTGACGCTCGTCGACGGCCTGATTAGCGATTGCGCCCGCATCGTTTCTCAGCGCAAAGAGGCCGAAGGCTGGTTCGATCTCTCCACGCTCAAGGAGCCGTATCGCATCGAGGGCAAAAAGACCATGGGCTACGAGATAGCCGAGCAGTTCGATTGGCGTTTGCCCGATGCAATTCTCTATCCGTGCGGCGGCGGAGTCGGCATCATCGGAATGTGGAAAGCGTTCGAGGAGATGGAAGCGCTGGGATGGATTTCGTCCCAGCGGCCGAAGATGGTCGCGGTACAGGCGGCCGGATGTCCACCCATTGTGCGCGCGTTTGAACAGGGCGCGCCGGCGAGCGAATTCTACGAGAACGCGCAAACACTGGCCAGTGGCCTGCGGGTGCCCAAGGCGCTCGGCGATTTCCTGGCGCTCGAGGCGGTCCGCAAGAGCGGCGGCACGGCCATAGCCGTGAGCGATGACGAAATCATGGAAGGCGTCGGCGATCCGGCGTCGTCCGAGGGCATCTTCGCGGCGCCCGAAGGCGGGGCCTGCGTAGCCGCCTGCAAGAAGCTGCTCGCAAATGGCTTCTTTCGGCCTTCCGAGCGGGTCGTGATCTATAACACCGGCTCGGGCCTCAAATATATTGAAACTTACGATCGATAGGCGCAGCCTTCAAACAACTATTTACTGCACCCGCTTTTAGTTGCCGCAAATCCATCGAACAAACGGACGGCATGATCGCCTGCCAGCGTATCCAGCCGGTGCGGCTGTCCCTTCTCCACCGTATAGCGCGCGACTGTTCCCTTCGAGTGCAGCCATTCGGCTTCCCTCTGCATCTCCGGATGCCACATGTACTCGTCGTTCTCGCCGACGTACATAAAAACGCACATCTTCGAAATTGCCTGGAGCTTGGATTGGCTGGGCTGCCACATATATCCGGGAAAGGCCGTGATCGATAGGAAGTAATCGGGATTCTGGGCGGCCACATGGAATGCGGCGATTCCACCATTTGACGGTCCGGCGATATGGAATTTGTTGTCCTGAATTTTGTAATCCGCCAGCATCAGTTTTAGAAACTCCGGGAAGATACGCGCGCCATCCTCGAAGAACAGCTCACCGTCCGGCGCGGCGGGCGCGATCACGATGTAGCCGCGTTTTTCGGCCTCGGCGCGGAAATTGCGGTTCAGAGTGCCGTCCACAGTGTTCATCGTTTGCGGACCTCCGCCGAAAACGAGAATGCCCGGGTAGGCCTTGCCGGTCTCGTAGCCATTCGGTAGAACGACCTTATATTGCACGGTCGTCTTTCCCACCTTCTTGGTCTTCTCCAGCAACTCCGCCTGCGTTGGCTGCGAAGCCAACATCGCGGCGAGTGCCGCCGGAACCAACGCGATCCACTTCGATTTGAGTTGTGTCATGTTAAGCCTCCGGAACGGCAACACCGATTTTACCCGTTTTTTGTCGCGCGCGCCGCGTATTCACTGATCTGTATGATGACTGCGCTAACTTTGAAGAATGCCCGACGACCACAATCCGTTTGCCGACCCACTTCGCTTCGAGCGCCGAGTGCCGGAATGCGCGATGGTCATATTCGGCGCGAACGGCGACCTCACCAAGCGGAAGCTGCTGCCGGCCTTGTACCGCCTCGCGTACGACCGCCGCCTTCCGGCCTCGTTTGCGATCATCGGAAACTCGCGCACCGACCTCGGCGACGATGAGTTTCGCAACAATATGCGGGATGCAGTCCAGAAATTCTCGGAGGACACCGCTTTCGATCCAGACCTCTGGAGCCGCTTCGCCAAAAACATCTATTACATAGCGGGCGATATGAACGACCCCTCCATGTACCAGGCCATCGGCAAGAGAATCGGTGAGATCGAGCGGCACAATGTGTTGTTTTATCTTTCGACGCAGCCGAGCTACTACGGCGCTGTCGCCGAGCAAATCGGCGCGGCGGGACTCAATGAAGCGGGCCCGGGCGCCTGGCGGCGCATCGTGGTGGAAAAGCCGTTCGGCCATGATCTCGAGAGTGCCCGTGCTCTCAACCAGCGGCTGCAGGCAGTTTTTCCTGAAAACGAGATCTATCGCATCGATCACTACCTCGGCAAGGAAACGGTGCAAAATATTCTCGCATTCCGCTTCGGCAATGGAATTTTCGAGCCATTGTGGAACCGGCGCTACATAAATCAGGTGCAGATCACGGCGGCGGAGTCCATCGGCGTCGAGGGCCGCGGCGGCTATTATCAGGAAGCCGGAGCGCTGCGCGACATGATCCAAAATCATCTGCTCCAGGTGCTTGCCACAGTCGCGATGGAGCCGGCCGCGGTTTTTGAGCCCGACGCGGTTCGCGACGAAAGGGCCAAGCTGCTTCGCTCCATCAAGATCATGCAGCCGGAACAAGTGCCGCTCTACGCCGTGCCCGGCCAGTACGACGGCTTTCGCGAGGAAAAGGGCGTGGATCCCGGCTCGAACACCGACACGTTCGCGGCCGCCACTTTCTTCATCGAGAATTGGCGTTGGGCCGGCGTGCCTTTCTTTGTTCGTACGGGAAAGAAACTCCCGAAGCGCTCGACGGAAATAGCCATTCAATATAACTCCGCGCCGCTTTCCCTCTTCGCCTCGGGCGATGGCGATCTCCCCAAGCGGCCCAATCTTTTGATTCTCCGCATTCAGCCGGAAGAAGGCATTTCGCTTCGATTCGTGTCCAAGCAGCCTGGCGCCGGGATGCACGTGCGCCCGGTCTCGATGGACTTCAAATATGGCGCGAGCTTCGGCGGCCGCTCTCCGTCGGCCTACGAAACGCTGCTAATCGACGCCATGATTGGCGACGCCACGCTTTATACACGGCAGGATATGGTGGAAGCGAGCTGGCGCGTGGTGGAGCCGATTCTGCATGCGTGGCAATCGCCGAATTTCCGTGTGCCGCTATACGAGCCCGGCACCTGGGGACCGCCCGAAGCCGAGAAGATGTTGGAGCGCCAGGGCAGGCATTGGAGGAACGCATGACAGCCACGATTGAACCCGAAAGAATCCTTCGCGAAATGAACCAGCTTTGGGATCAGACCGGGGCGGACACTGGCGGCGCGGGTGTGCTCCGCGCGTGCACGATGACGCTTATTGTGGTCGCCGAAAACGACGAAGATGCCGCCCTGGCGCGACGGACCATCGGTTCCATCATGCACGATCACCCCAGCCGCGCGCTGGTGGTCAAAACACAGGACGGAGAGGACATGTCCGCGCGCGTTTTCTCCGAATGCTGGATGCCGTTTGGAGGCCAGCAGCAGATCTGTTCCGAAGGCGTCGAGCTCACGTCGGGCCCGCGGCATTTCGCTGAAGTTGCGCGCGCGTTAGTGCCGCTGCGCGCGCCCGACCTCCCCACGGTAGTATGGTGCCGCGGCCCCGGAGCATTCACGCTGCGCGCATTCGACGAGCTGTTTCCTCTGGCCGACAAAATCATCCTCGATTCCTCGACTATTTCTGGAGCAAGCGCGGCTCTCGCTTTCATCAGGAGCCTGCGCCTGCGCGGTTATCGCATCGCCGATTTGGAATGGACCCGGCTGACCGGCTGGCGCGAGGTCCTGTCGCAAGTCTTCGACGACCAGTCCATGCAAGCTCCCAATTCCATTACTTCGATCCGCATCGCCCATGGCGGCCAGACTCCGCCGATCTGCGCGATCTATTTCGGATCCTGGTTGGGGCGCGCCCTGCCTTCGGCTCACGTTCGCTTTGACACTGCTGAAGGCGACCCCGGCCTGCGCTCCGTGACGCTATCGAGTCGTGAAGGCGATCTGTCGCTCTCGGTCAGCTCCGGCGGTTGCCTCGCGGTGACCGGTCTCGGCCGGCAATATCGGACCGCCTTGCCGCCCCGCGATGAAGCCGCGCTGATGCGCGAGGAATTAAAGATTCTCGGCTCCGATAGTGTTTACGAAAGGGTTCTGGGGTGAAGCTCCACCTCTATGCCAATGCACCGGCTGCCGCGGAAGCTTGCGCCGCGCATATCGTGGAGGTGCTTGGGCGAGCTATCGCCGGCGGACGGCCGGCGACGCTCGCAATTTCGGGAGGCTCCTCGCCGCGCCTGATGTTCGAGATCTTCGCGCGTACGCCATTCGCATGGGACCGGGTTCATCTTTTCTGGGTAGACGAGCGCGTCGTGCCCCCGACGGATTCACAAAGCAATTACAAACTGGCATTCGATACTTGGCTTGGCCCGGCGGCTTTTCCTCGGGCGAATATTCATCGTGTGGAAACGGAGCTTGGCCATGAAGAAGCCGCCCGCCGTTACCGCGAAGAAATTCGGCGTCATTTTGGGTTAGACAACAATGGGCTGCCGGCGTTTGATCTAATACATCGCGGGATGGGGCCGGATGGCCACACCGCCAGCCTTTTTCCCGGCGAGCCGCTCATCCAGGACACCACCGGCATTGCGGCCGCGGTTTGGGTGGAGAAGATGAAGCAATGGCGAGTGACCTTGCTTCCCGGCGCGCTCGAAGCAGCGCGCAACACTGCCATGTTAGTAACGGGTGATGACAAGGCTGCGGCGCTGCACGAAGTTCTTGAGGGCGTATACCGGCCGGCCGAGTTTCCTTGCCAGATAGCGGCCAACGCGGAAACGGCTGATTGGTTCGTGGACCAACCCGCCGCTTCAAATCTCGCGAACCGCTGACGCGGTCGTGAGTGCTCGCTCAGCGATTCTTCAAACCCGGCACCCCGCTTACCGGCCCGAGATAAGCCAGCAAGCGACCGGCGGTGATTGCGCCCACCCAGCATATTAAGGAAAGCCACGCCAGTCCCTTGACGTTCGCGGGCAGCGGCTTCAAATCGAGCTCGGGATTGCGGAACACTTTCCGCCGCATCACGATCAGCAGCACCACTCCCAAAAACACGAAAACCATCTTCACGTAGAAATCGAGATTCGTGAGCTTGGTGGTCGCATCCGCCATCAGCAGAATCGTGCCGGTGACGGCGTTGATCCAAAATCCGAACCATGCCAGTGGAAAAAGCTTTTCAAGCGGCCTCACCGGAGTGGTCGACCCGATGCCGAGCAACCGAAGATCGATAATCCCCGCAATACCCGCCACGATCATCATGCCGATCGTGTGCGAGGTCAGGATCGTCGCATACGCCCAGATCGAGGGCGATTGGAGCACCCATTCGCTGAACGGCAAATGCTCGATCTTCGAAAGAAATTCCATCATTTGTTTTTGGTCTCGAGATGCACGTCATAGGAGGCTTCGCTCTTGTCGATGAGATAGCCAACGATTCCCGTGGCCACCACGGCTCCCAGCACTAGCAAACTAACGATTAAACCCAGGGGCATTTTAGAAAGCGTTTCCGAGGAACGGCAGCATGCGGCCGCAATACAGGACCCCGACGACCAGTATCAAGGCTGTTGCGGCAACCATCTTCGCCCTGAAGGGCGCGTCGTCGTCCTTGCCCACCACCCAAGGCTCGTCGAAAATCGTGAAGTACAGAGTATTGATGCCCGCCAACATCATCAGCGCCATCTTCCAGTGAAAGACCGGGTTCCCGGTGTATTGCTGCGGCGCGCCGACGAAGAACAACATTCCGGTAATCGTATTCAAGCCGAATCCCAGAATTCCCCACGGCAAAATGCGGTGCAAAGCTGCGAAGGGAATGCTCCGCATCATTCCAAGCATGCGCAAATCGACCAGCGCCGCCACGCCGAACAGAAGCGAAAGCCCGACAAAATGCAGCGTCTCGCAAGTCGGCCAGACCCAGGTCCGTTTCACGACGAACGTTCCCACCTCGCGCGCAAACGGATGCGGATCGGGCGCAGTCGCGCTCGCGATATCTCGAATCTCCTGATGATGAATTTCTCCACCCAGAGTCGAAGCTCGGGACATAATCGTGAACGTGCACAAAGTCAGGAGCAGGATGATAACGAGGTTCCAAGCGGGAAAGTGCTGCAACCGGCGGTATTGCCACAGCCCCAGCCAAGCGAACGCGCCCGTGGCCAGCATGAAGATCAAACCATACAGCGCGACGCTTTCATGTTCTTGAATTGCGGCAAGAGTTACTCCCGGCTCCGGGTTGGGGCAGGCGTTCGCGGGCGTCTCCGCCGGAGCCTGGCACACCACCGCTTGCGCCGCGTTGCCCGAAACGTAAATCGGAACAGTCAGCAGCGCGATGCCAAGAAATACCACCAGGCTCGCTTCTTTGAGCTCGTTGCTTTTCCCGAATAAGCCAAACAGGAACAGACCGATGCCGACCATGAAGCCAACCGTCGGAAAGTGATTGATCAGAAGATGTATGTGCGCGAGATTCATGCGACCGAAGGATGACTTCTCAGATTACCCTACTCTTTCGATAAGCGCGCAACGCCACGACCGGCTGTGCGCTATTTTGCGCTGCATGGCGAGGGGTTCCACTTGGAACCATCCGGCTCTTTCTTGAAATGCGTGCTGGTGATGAACTGCCCCGTCGGATTCTGCGGTCCCCCTAAATACTGCGGATCTTCGACGATGGTGGTGACGATCAGGTAGGAGGCGCCGTCCGTCTCATTGGTGCGGTCGTAATACTCGGTGAGCACGGTGTTCCCGCTGTACGGGACGCCATTCTTCCGCAGATAGCCGGGGCTCAGATGCGTGGTCACAACCTTCAACGAGCCGCCGCGCGGACCTGCCGGAGCGCCGCCTGGAGGACCACCGCGTCCAGCACGTCCGCCTCCAGCCATTTCCCAAATCGCGACCGAGTAGCCTTGCAATTCAGGTTGCGCGGGAATGGGAGCGGGCGATGTGAGTAATCCCCCGGGCTGAGCCGTTCCGAAATGGAAGACCCGCGTTTGTGTTCCAGCATCGGTCTGCACCTTCAGCGTGTTATCGTCCTGCCATTCGATATGCACACGCCCGGGCACGCGCATCAGCGCGGCCGCTCCGTACGCTTTGCACTGGTTGCCGCCGGCGACGTCTTTGTCCGGATCCCAGGCATCGGCAACCTTCCGGCCCTCCGCGTTTAAGGGAACACTCGCGTAATCTCCCTTCGCGGGCGTCACCATGCGGAAACGCCAGTCTTCCGTGACCAGCGAAACCCAATAGCCGGTGAGGTCGACCGGCGCGGCTGCTTTAGGATTCGCCGGAGCGGCAGGTCCGCGGCCCGCGCCCCCGCGTCCTCCTTGACCGAAGGCAGCGATCGCCATAATCAAAAGGACAGCCAGTGGGGCAGGTTGCCAACCTGCGGCGGATTGCCAATCCGCCTGGCCGGCTTTCCTAAACGCATCAGGCAGGCAAGCAACCCACCGCATGCCCACAGATCGGTTCGTAGTTTTCATCGAAGTCTAATGAATCGAAGTCTAATTAAATGTCTGTCCCTGCGTGCATCCATAGCACCAGCCATCCGAAGGCCGCTTGATGGACCGCATCCGAAGCCGGTGATCTTCAGCATTCCGTCCCGGACTGCCGACGACGACGACGTGATCGCCGACCTTCAGCGACTCACGGCCCACGCCCTGCTGCGCGAGCTGTCCCGCGGCGCCCCACTCGATCGACCAGCGCACCGGGTTGCCCTTGTCATCCTTGAGCTTTGGATCTTCAACCTGAACGAACGAATGTGGGTTCCGCAGCAAAAATTCCTTCAACGTCCCTTCAACCGTAACCGGAGGCGCATCCTCCAGGTAGGTTCCCGCAAAAGAATGATGAGCATACGCTCCAACTCCGGAAACCAATAAGCCGCCGGCTACCACCCCCAACATTTTCAGCTTCATGAATTGACCTCTTTATTTTTTCAGGCTCTTGTAAACAGCCTCGATAAACATATCTGTCGTCCAGGAGCCCGTTTTCGACCCCCAGCGCGGATCGTACTCTTTCGTGTACCCAGCCGCTTTGATCTGATCCAGCGTCATCCCGCGCTTAATCGCCGTCTGAACCCGGTCGCGGATGATGGTAACCATATCGCGATATTCCACCAAGTCGTGCTCGTCGCATAGCCGGCCGTGACCCGGAATGATATACGTCCCGCCTTCCTGCTCATGCTCGGGGATGGCCAGGTCGAGCACATGGTTCAAACCATCGATTACGCCATTGATGTTGCCGCCCGCTTCCAGATTGATCACCGGATAGCTAACGGTATTGAAAATTTCGCCGGTGCTGATTACATCCGAGCGGCGGAAGAACACGATCGTGTCTCCATCGGTATGCGCGTTCGGAGTGAGCATGGTGATCACGGGTTCGTGGTTGAAGAAGATCTCCTTGTCGCCTTCGAAGAATGTGACGCCGGGCCATGCGCCTTCCGGAGTCGGAGCCTTCTGCCCCGCGGGAGCGCTCATCCGGGTGAGCACGTTCTCCGCTGCCACGATTGCGGCGCCGTGATTGCTATTGCCCAGATTCCCTCCCACAACCGGAGCGCCCAGCCGCGCGATTCCTTCATTCCCGCCGGTCAGCTCAGGATCGAAGCTGGTGTCGATGATGTAGTGGATTGGTTTATCGGTCACGGTCCTCAGCGCGGCGAGCACCTTCTCGTTCATCTTGCCGTTGCCGGAATTGACCAGCAGCACTCCGCTATTGCCGATTTGAGCGGTAATGTTGCCTCCGGCCCCCACCAGCATGTAGACGTTCCCCTGAACTTTCAGGATGTGGATATCGCCATCGGTCGACCTCTGCCCAAACATCAGCGCGCCCCACGCAAACGCCAGCGCTAGGGTGGAGCAGGCTTTAGCCTGCAACGGAGGCTTCAGCCTCCGTTCGCGCGCGCAACCTGAAGCGCCCGTAGCAGCCTGAACCCACGCCGCCGTCATCGGTTCCCTCCAGCCTGCGCGGCCTTCGACCGAGGCGGCGGCTTCAGGTCCTTCAGCTTCTGCTGGAACTCCGGATACATCGTTTCCGGCCCGCCGAGAGTCGCCTCAACGGGAATCTGATATTTTGCCGCGAATTCCGTGACGAACGGATTCTGTCCTGGCATATAGCTCGGCACCGAGCTGTGTGGGCGGCCCGGCACTTCATCCACGTACTCACAGGGCCATAGCCAGTTCCCGCCCGAATTCCCAGCCAGCACGTAATCCTGGCTCTTGATCAGCGGCTCCGCGAGGTAGATCGGATCGGTGACGATGCTCACGTGCGTCAGATGGTTATCGTGACGAATAAAGTGCTCCGTCAGGGTGATCAAATCGCTCGACGGAATGCCGTTACGCCGGTGCCAGCCCTGCTTGATGTGGGTGGTGTAGACCGTCAAAATGTTCCCCTCCCATTTCCCCGTAGAAAAACCCATCCACGTGTGCGCGGCGTAATCGGAAGGGTGAGGGCGGCCATCCATCCAGATGGTCCGGTTCTGCTCGTAAGTGCTGATGTAGTTGCGTATCGCCACAACATCCTGAGTCTGCGGATCGCGCTCCTCCCAGATGCGAAGCTGCAGCGGGCCGCGATAGATGTATGCAGCCGTATGCACCTGGCATTGGTGCTCTTGCAGCCCCAGCCGGTCCGGATCCCAGCTCAAGGCCCACTGCCGCGCCGCATCGTTGATCGGAATCCCAAGATAATCCACCAGATCCGGTCCAGGAATACGCTCGGGTTGATCCTCGGTGAACTGCGGCAGCCAGGTCCCCGACAGATCGGCTTGGCCGAAAGCAGGGCCGCTTAATGCCGCTACGGCCAACAACAACAGAGGACTCCAAGCCAGAGTCCGAACTACCTTCATCGAAGCCTCCCAGGGGAACCGGTCTTTAGCAATATCACACGGTTACAAACGCAGTCAATAGACAATGGCGATCCGCGGAAGCCGTGTGTTACCGGGCGGTTCAAAACAGGTAGTATAACGCCTGCATGCAGGAAAGATGCTCCCGTTGAACGTCTCCTCGACGATTTCTCGCCAAGCGTCGTCCCATGCCCCGGCGGTCGCGCCGCGGCGGGGTTATTTCTCCAGCAGAAAATTCCCAACCAGCAAAGCGTCTATACCCGACGAATAGAAGCTTCGGACCGCATCCCGCGGAGTCGATACCAGCGGATCGCCAAACAGGTTGAAGCTGGTGTTGTAAAGCACCGGAAGACCGGTCTTGGCCCCCGCGGCGTGCAAAAGACGATGGTAAATCGGATTTTCCGACTCTTCCACCGTATGCACGCGAACCCAGTCGCGCCCGCGCTCAAGTCCTAAAACCGCCGGCTCGAAGGTCTTCCGGTAAGCGGGACGGACCCGGCCGATGGTCGCCAGGTTCCGGGCATTCGCTCCCACGTCGAAGTATTCCCCGGCAAGTTCTGCCGGAACCGAGGCCGCGAACTTGCGGAACGGCTCGCGGTGCTTGATATAGATATTCAGGTTTTCCGTTGAATAGGGAGCGAGCGGCGACGCAAGCAGGCTTCGATTGCCCAGCGCGCGCGGCCCAAATTCCATCCGCCCCTGCATCCACGCCAGGATCTTGTGCTCTCCCAAAAGCCGCACCGCGCACGCTAGAAGCTCCTCCGTCGATGGAATATAGCGAAAGCGCAGCTTGCAATTCTCGAGCACCTTCTTAATCTCCGCCGCGTCGTAACTGGAACCGAGCAACAACGAACCGCCCGCGGCGCGCTTGGTTTGTTTGCGCATCTGATGCCACACATAAAACACCGCTCCCAGAGCCGTTCCCGCGTTGCCCGCCGCTGCCTGCACAAAAATCTTTTTCCATTTACCGCTGCGTTCCAGGTGCTCCACCAGAAGCACATTGAAGAACAGGCCCCCGGCCAGGCACAAGTTCTCGCCTTCTCCGGCCATCGCCGCTACACGCTCCTGCACGGCTACTTGAACACCCCGGGCAATGGAAGCGGCGCTCATGCCCGCGACGCGCTCCGTAAACTTGGGGCCGAAGCCACCGGCGGTCTGCTTGCCGCCCGCGAAAAATGCGGGATCCAATCGCGCCGACGGCTGAAGGATCTCCCGGAAAACATCCACGCATAGGTCGTCGCCCGACGCAGAAAGCCATTGCACTTTATGTTCGTCCGCGCGCGCGTGGAACCCTAGAAATTCGGTCACCGCGCCGTACAGCCGCCCCAGCGAATCCGGGTAATACCATTCCTTTACCGCTTCGATTTGATTTTGCGCGCCCCGCCATAGCGCGCCGCACCGGAAATCGCCCGAATGATCGAGCGTCAATATTGTGGCCTGTTCAAAAGGCGAGGCGAAAAACGCCGACGCTGCATGCGCCTGGTGGTGCTCCACAATCGCGATCTCGGCATTCGGAAAGTATTCGCGCAGCGTAAGGTGGAATTGCGACTCGGGACCGAGGGCAAATGGCCGCGCTACCGCCACGCACTCGACGGCGGCGCGTGTCGACCCCGCCAGCCGCAGACACTCGTCTATCGAAGCCTCCGGAATCTGTCCTGGGCGGAATGCCCGGTTCAGCTTGTTTTCTTCCACCGCGGCTTTCAGCTCGCCGTCTTTAAAGACTGCGCACGCGGCGTCATTGAGCAGTCCGCCGATTCCCAGGATGGCCATATTTCGAAACTCAATCGTACCAGTTGGCTGTGGGGCAGGCTTCAGGCGGGCTTCAGGCTGCGGCGGGCTTCAGCCCGCCTTACTAAACTGGCTTCGGCGCAAGCGCCCCCCGGCGCAGCACCAGTTTACTGGCCACAGTCAAGATCCCCACGCAAGCGGCGAGACATCCGAGCATCCCCACCCACAACAGCAGCAACGCATACGTCACCGCTCGGATCGAGGATTCCGTGAACGGAGCAGCCGGATCGCCCGTGCTATTCACCATCTGGGAAATACGCTCATCCCGGATCTGGTCCTCCGTCTTGAATGGAGCGATTTTATCCGCGTCGCGCGCCTGATCCTTGCCTTCCCCCGGCGGAGGAGAATTGAAGCTGGTGGCGTTTTGAAGCGGGTCGCGCTCCCGCTCGTGTTCCGCAATGGCTGCGTCCGCCTCTGTCTTGATTTGGTTGTTCAGCGCGGATTTGAGGTCATAGCCGAGCACGACTCGCTCCGTGCGGCCTTCGGAATTGGTTTTATCGCTCACATATTCGGCGTCTGCGGCAATGTAGCCGATCGCGAAAAGGCAAAACGCAACTACGAATAGTGCTAAAAGGCGGCTGAGAGTTTTTGGTTTTAAGTGAAGCGAAAAACGGAATATTAGGAACAAAACTCCCAGCATTGCCGCGGATGTGATCAAGGGCGCCACTACCGGACGCGGGGGACCGATTTTCAGAGCAAAATCGATCAGGGGAAGCAAGACCGCCACGATCGGAATCGCGCCCCAATTCCTAACTGGCTTTCCGTCAGCCCCCTTCGCGACGCTGACTATCATGAGTTGCTTCCATATAGTACTTCCGGTCTAGTCGAACTGCAAGCGTATTCGCAACCCGTTCATCCGCTTTTGAATCGCTCTCGCTCCAGCGCAGCGTTGAACTCGCAGCCGAATAGCACTACGACGCCTAACACGTACATCCAAACCAGCAGCGCCAGACCCGCTCCCACACTGCCATAAAGGACGTTGTAATTCGTCACGTGCCGCAAATACCAGCCGACGGCCAAGGTTGCCACTAGCGAGATAATGGTCGCGAGCACGGCGCCCGGCAATACCAGCCGGAAGGACTGCTTTCGATTCGGCCCCAGGTAATAAACGATGGCCGTGGAAAAAACCAGAGCCGCCAGGGCGATCCCATAACGCACCGCCTGCCCGCCTATGGCTGCCCAGCCGCTTACTTCCTTGCTGAATATCGTGAGATCGGAAAAGACAAAGCGCTCCGCCGCCGCGCCGAACACGATCAATACGGATGCGATCCACAGCGGCACAATCGAAACAAAAACCAGCAAAATAGCCATGCCGCGTTCCTTGAAGAATGACCGTCCGGACGGAATATGATACGCGGTCTGAAAGCCGCTCATCAGCGTGATGATTGCTCCCGAGGCCGCCCACGCCGCCAGCAACACCGCCGTCACCAGCAAATACACGGGACGCGAGCCGTTGACGACGAATAATCGCACAATCAGGCGTTCGGTTCCGGGCGGCGCCACTTCCGACAAGAACGACGTAATCGTTTGCGCCGTCTGCTCGGCATGCGTTTGCACCAGCAGAGCCGCAATCGTGGTCATCACTGGAAAGAAGGACAACAGGCCCGAATATGCGACGCCCTTGGCGATTCCGAAAGCGTCGTTGCGATAAGAAGCCACCGCCGCCATCCGAAGCAGCCGCCAAAAGTCCCTTAAGAATTTGTTCACGGCAGTGGAGCAGCGGGAAACCGCGCCATTTCTATTATGCAGAGGATTCAGATTACGTCGGCGAAGCTGCGCCGCAGGCGGTGAAACCACGCATGCCCCAGCACCGCGATAACGCACGAACCGATCCATAATGCCATCAGCGGGGGCAGCGCCGGCGCGTGTCCTTCGAGGAAAATCGCTCTATATCCGCGCACTAAAACCAGAATCGGATTCAGTTCGAGAATTCTGGCGGCTGCGCGAGGAATCGCATTACTCTCCTGATAACAGATCGGAGTGAGGAAGAACCACAGCGTTAGCACAAACCCTGTGATCTGTCCCAGGTCGCGAAAAAAAATCCCCAGCGCCGCCAAGAACCAGCACAGTCCCGCCGTTAGCAACAGTTGCGGAAGCAGTAATGCCGGCAACCAGGCGACGGCCATGGGGATGGCACCGCGAGCCGCCAGCAAAAAGACCACGAAGATGAGCAGAGCGAATGCCTCCGTAACAGCGCCCGAGATTACGAGATTCACGGGCAGCGTTTCCAGTGGAAACACTAGCTTCTTGACGAAATTTCGATGCTCCAAAATCACGTACGGCGACCTGCCCACGGCCTCCGAGAAAGCCAGCCACGGGAGCATCCCGGCCAGGAAGTACAACACGAATCCGCTGCGGCTGGAATCGCCCGCGAAGCGCTGCTTCAAAACGATCCCGAAGACGAAGAAGTAAGTCGCCATCAGCAGCAGCGGGTTCAACACAGTCCAGAGCGCGCCGCCGGCGCTGCCCCGATACCGGGACAGAATGTCGCGGCGAACCATGGAGCGCATAAGTCTGTGGTTCTCGCGCACGCTGCGCACCGGATACGTGAACGCCTTCGGCAGCGCGCGCAAGAGGCGCTGCCACCGCAGAGCGGATGCGGATACAACGACCGGCGCCCCGTCGATTTGAAGATTGCCGTCCTCAACTCGCGCCTGGATCAAAATGAAGCGCCGGCGGTCCTCGACAGGCGCTACTTGAACCCGGTACGGACCATCGCCGGCCGGCAGATCCAGCCGCAAATTCACATCCGTGCCGCGAACATCCAACCACTCGCCTTCAAAAAGAAAAACGCCTGATGCGGGATCGAATGCCTGCCATCCCAGAGTAGCGGGCACATCCAGAGAAAAGCGCAGCCGGATAGCCGAGCCCTCCGAAATTGCCTCAATTGACCGAAATTCCGCCATGTCTCCAGATCCATGTGGGGCGGGTTGCCAACCCGCGGCCGATTGCCAATCGGCCTGTTCGCGTATATTGAAAAGGCGGCTTGGCGAGCCACCGAAGGTTCACAACCTGTAACATTTCAGCTATACAACCACCCCGGATACCGCGCCCGCACCGCCCCCTTCTTTCGGCCGACAGCGTAAATCCCATCGCCGCGATGCTCTTTGGTCAATATGTACCGGTCCAGCAGATGCTCAACCCATGCGAATTCGGGCTTCGGTTCCTCGCGGAAAGGTCCCGTTTCAAGCAGCGTCACTTCGAACCCGGAGACCTCCAGCAACCGGCGGATCTCAGCCGGAGTGTATTCGCGAGCGTGCCGCGCATCCGCGACGCCGTTCTTGGGTTGGATATAGGCGCTGAACAGTTGCGGATGAAAGCCCTGAAGAGCCGCGGCCAGCGCGCGCAGTGAAACCACATTCGGTGTGGTCAGCACTAAGTGGCCTCCGGATTTCACTACCCGGTTAATTTCGGACATCATGTGCATCGGATCGATGGCGAGGTGTTCGAGCAGTTCGCAGCAAAGCACCGTCGCGAACCAACCGTCTTTATACGGGAAGCAATCTTTTTCGGCGTCGAACAGATCGATCTCGCATTCGAATTCTTCTCCGGACTCGCTGGTGACGCGGCGATGATCGGTCCTCCCGGCGGTCCCGTAGTAGCAGCCGCGCACCTCCGAATAGCCCAATTGACTCTTCAGCGCGGGCGTAATTTGCAAGTACGCTCCCATTTCCAGGATGCGGTCGCCCGGCCATGCGGCCGGTGTGATCGCCAGTGTTTTTTGAAGCCGCGTAAGGTGGGTTTCAACGTAATTCCGCGAGGCATCTTCGGCCGGGCTCCAAGCCGTTATCTCCTCGGACGGCAGTTCTGTAGACGAGCTTGCGGCCGCCGCTGCCGCGGCTATCTTTGTTTCGAACTTCGCCGGTTCCACATTCCCGCCCTCCAGGAAATCCAGATATTTGCGGGCCACCGCATCCCAATTGCACTCCCGCTCAACCCACGCCTTCGCCCGGGCGCCCATTTCCGACGCGAATTCCGGCCGCGAGGCGAGCAGGTTCAGGTATTCGAAAATGTGTTCCTCTTCGCTCGCGTCGACAGGCGCTTTGAGGCAGATTTCATCGGGATATTCCCGGAAGGAGCCGACATCCGAAACGATCGCTGCTTTACCCATGCCCAGCGCGCGCAGCAGCGTGCCCGAGCTCTCGCCCACCGTCGGATAGCGCAGGTTTAAAACCACATCGCACGCCGCGACATAGCCGTTGAAATCGACGATGGGCGTAAAGTCGAAATGCCGCGCATGCGCGTCCAAATTCATGGATGTGACTATCGACGCAAGCGGCAGCTCCGGATGAACCTCGCCCACCAGAATCATGCGCGCTTGCGGCATCAGCCGGACCAACCTCCGGAACGCCCGCAACGATTCGGCGACTCGCTTGTACGGTTTGAGAAAGCCGAAGATGCCGATGAGTGGCGTCCGTTCATCCAAGCCGAGGCGTTCGCGATAGGCCATCCGGTCCGCGGAAACGATCCAAGCGCCGTGGTGGATTTTGCCCACTGGACCGCGGAAGCCGTGCTCACGAACGACATCCCCGACCGCATCGCTGTGAACGATCACTCCGCGGGAACGCTGCAAAATGGTCCGCAGCATCGGGATTTCGTACTGTGGACCGCGCTCCAGTGTTGCCACGTATTTTCGGGCGTAAGCCAGGGCATCCTGGCCGCCGTTTAGTTCCACTTCGCGCAGGTACCCGGCCCAGTCGCCCCGGCGAATCGTCAGTTCAGCAATCAGGTGGTGCAGGTTGGCTTCGTGCAGAACGATCACGCCCGGATATTCGAGCGCCGCTTCATACGCGAAAACGTGATGCGGATTATTGCCAAGTTGATACAGACATGCGTCGTACTTCGAGGCATCGAAAACACCGGGCTTAGTCGAAAATGTTTCGATTTCCGCCATCCGCGACAGCGGCTCCAGAAGCGCCGCCGAATAATCCGCGATGCCGCTGCGCGCCGGCGGCAAAGGCGAGAAAAAAGCCACTCTCATACGTGGGGCAGGATGCCATTGGCAATCCGCTGCATATGTGGGGCAGCCTTTAGGCTGCGGCGGGCTTCAGCCCGCCCGGCCGCTTGGCGGACTAAAGTCCGCGACAGCGCAAAGGCTGCCCCACTCGGGTTCTCATGAATTTGGCTGCGCCTCAGTGCGTCAACTCCACTGTGAACGTTCCCAGCGACAGCGGAATGCGAGCCAGCACCGGAGTCCTCGCCGCGTCGCGGGCAAACAGAATCTGCACCGTGATTTCGCTCGCGGGACCTTTAATCGTTGTCTGAACCCGGTCCGCTTGCACGGGCTTGCCGTTGCTTTTGACGGTTTCCGTGCCGGACAACTCCAAACGCACGTCGTAAGCGCCTCCCAGCACAATCTGCTGCTGCTGAGCCAATCGTCCTGCAGCTAGCTCATTTCTCGCGAATTGAAGAAACGCCAGAGCGTCCCTGGCGCAGCCGGAAATCGAATAATCGCTCTTGCCGCCCGGGGCTTTGGTTTGCCGCGTCAACAAATGTGCTTTTTGGTCGAAGCTATCCGTCTCCTCGCTTTTTCGCGAGCCGCGTTGCATCGTCTTAACCAGCTCGGAGGAGCAGATTCCCGGTCCCAAAGCTTTGGATTGATACTTGTCGCGAATCGCAAACCCGGGAACGCTCGCGTCGAGGTCGAACCCAAAATGCCACTCGCCGCTGTCGGATTTAGTCGCATCCAGCGTCGCCTCGCCAAGGCTCAAGCCGCTCGGCCAGCTGATCGCGTAATGCAGTGTCTCGCCCGAAGCCGGCAGAAGGAGAAACAAAAGCAACCCGTGCTTCATATCGCCCGCGCGCCAGCCACCTCCGTCACCGGCTGCTTGCTCCCCGCCACGCGTTGATAGACCTGCAGCGTGCGGCTGGCTGCCCTTTCCCAACTGAACAACGAAGCACGCTGTGCGCCCAGGCGTTCCAAGCGGACGCGCAGCTGCGGATCGAGCAGCACATCGCGCATCGCCCGCGCCATTTCCGGAACCGAATAGGGGTTGAACAGGATTCCCGCCGAATCCGCCACCTCCGGCATCGCGGTGGTGCCGGAGCAAGCTACTGCGCGGCCGCACGCCATCGCTTCCAAAATAGGCAGACCGAAGCCTTCGTAAAAAGAAGGGTACACGAACAGATCGCACGCGCCGTAAAACTGCACCAGATCGCGATCGTCCACGAATCCGGCGAAGTGTACCCGCCCTCGCATACTGGAGGCATCCACGGCCCGGTGCAGGTCCTTCGAGTACCAGGTTTCTTTGCCGACGAAAACCAGCCGGTGCTGAAGTTGCGGATGTTCTCGCATCACCGATTCGAACGCTCGAAGCAGACCGGCGTGGTTTTTCCGAGGCTGAAGATCGCCTACGGTGAGCACGAAAGGTCCGCGGGCCTTGAGTTTTCTTTCCACCGCCGCCAGCGCCAAACTCCGGTCAATCTGCCGGAAATGAGCAGACACCCCATTTGGCGTCACGATTACTTTGCTGCCATCGATTTTGTAATGCCGCAGAATGGAATCGCGCGAGAATTCGCTAGGCGTTAGCACCGCGGCCGCTTTTCGCACCGTGCGCGCTACGGTCATCCGCAGTTGCATCGCGCGATATTGAGTAAACCACTGCGGGTATTCGAGGAAACTCACGTCATGCACGCTGACCACCAGCGGAACGCGGCAAAAAACCGGCCCGGTGTATTGCACGTGCAGCAAATCGGGCTGATCCCGGCGCACGCGGGCGGGCAGGTCCCAACCCAATCGTTTGTAAGGGTTTTCGGAAACCAGACGCGTGCGGATCCGGTTCGGCACAACCGCCGGCGCTTCCGATTTCGAAACATACGCGATAAATTCGCCGGCAGCATCTAATCGCGCGAATTGATGCAAAAGGTTGCGGATGTAAACCTCGTTCCCGGTCAGGTGACATCCGATTGTGTGCGCGTCGACGGAGAATCGCATCCGTTTCTTGTCCCAGTATAGCGGGCAGTTGTCAGTTGTCAGTTCTCATTTGTCAGTTGTCAGTCATCAGTTACCGGCCGACCGCCCGCCCAGCCGCAACCCCGAAAACTGATAACCGAAAACTGATAACTGATAACTCACTGCTTTTTTAATTCCAAAAACGCGGGATATATCAACGATTCCAAAGGAGAATTGCCAAGCTGCGGCAGAGGCCACAATGTAACGAGCTTACGCGCTTCATCCTTTTCCCCCGCTTCGGACAGCGCCGACGCATAAAACGTCCTTTCTAAGCCGTCCGCGACCGGGTTGGCGCGCTCATAAAGCTGTTTCCATTTTTGAAGGCTCTGCGAATGAAGGGGCGCGGCCGGATCTTTCCAAATCGCAAGCTGCTGGTTCAGGAGAGCCGCTACGGGCGCCGGCGCGGACGTGGAAGCTTGCATCGCCAATGTCATCGCTTGCGCCTGCCGGCCGGTTTCATACAGCCAGTTCGCGCGCCGCCAAATCACCAGAGGATCGCCCGCGCGCGTGCGTGCTTCGAAGTATCGGCCCGCCAACTGCTCTGCGCGGGAAAGATCGCCTCCGAGCCAGCGCGCATGCGCCGCTTTCCATAGATCGGCGCCCTCCAGGAAAGTTGGACATTTTTGATAACCTTGCAGGAACGCTTTCTCCGCTTCGGCGAATTTGCCGTTGAGGAACATGGCTTCGCCGAGCGAATCGAGAGCATTAATCGCTTGTCCGGGTCGTTTTCCGTACTCTTCGAACGAGAGCCGCGCGTGATCGGGCTGCCCGGAAAGCGCTTGCACGTACCCAAGCGTATTAATAGGAGCTGGGTCGGCCGGGTCGAGCCGGATAAGATCCTGATAGGCACGCTCGGCTTCCCCAAATCGCCGCCCCACGAGTTCAGCGTCGGCGAGTCCGCGCAAAACGGCTGCATCAAACGGAATCGCACGCGAAAGCTCTTGTAATGCCGCCGCCCGCCCATTCTCATCGTGCTTTAGGCCCGCGATAAGCAATTTGATCCGCTCGCGATCCGTCGGGGATCGCAAACCGCTCTGGTTCAGCGCGCGCGCCCCGACTTCGATCGCCTTTTCGGAATTGCCGGACGCGGCCAATGTCTCCACCCAGGTAAGCCAGGCGGCGCTGAAATCCGGATCCAGAGTCACCGCACGCTCGAAGTTGGCGTGCCCCCAGGCATCTACAGCTTCAAGATTGTTCGTCGAAAACGCGTTTGCGCCGGGTTCAATCTGCCGCGCGATCGTGTTCATGGCGCCTAGGGGATCGCCGGTGGCCATCTGTTCGGCCGTGTTCTTGTGCCGGGTTGTGTCCTCAATCAGAACGCGGAATTCAAGCTTGCCTCCGCGCTTTTCGAAGTATCCGTGCGCGAAACGAGTTGCGCCTTTCAAATAGCCGTCGCGTAAATCGCCGGCCGCTAAAGCCAGCGTGCGCGCAACTCCGTTCCACTCCGCGCTCAGAATTGCGGGCGCGACGTTCGCAATCCAGTCCAGCGACGCATCTCCGCTAAGATTGTCGAACCGCAGCACTGCAATGCGATCGATTGCGGGGGTTGCCGGTTTCGAGCACGACCCGGCTAAGGCCGCGCTTAAAGCAATGACAGCGGGACGAACCGGCTTCAGAGGACTCGCTGCTCCGTCGCTAACAATTCAATAAACTCAGGATCGTCCTGGAGTGCCGCGAATTCTTTGTCTTTAATAAATTTTTCGCGGTCCTTGAATCCTTCTTCAAGCGCCTTGCGGATGTACAGCAGCGCCCGGTCCTTCGTGCCCGCCTGCGCGTAGGTCTTCGCCAAATAGTAGTGGAACTTCGCCCGTTCCTCTACGCTCTGATCCTGCAGCAGCGTCCCTTGCGTGCTGCGGCGCTCGAAGACTTCGGGATCGAGCGCCACCGCCTGCTGGTAGGCCTTGCTTGCGTTCTCGTAGTCCTTGCGCGCGAAATAGGCGGTCCCGAGATTACTCAAGATGGACGCGGATTCCGGGGTCATGCGCAGAGCTTTTTTATATTGCTCGACCGCGCGCCGGTAGGACTTGCGGGCGTAATAAATGGTGCCGAGATTGTTGATTGCTTCGGCGTACCTGGGATTCAGTTTCACCGCCTTTTCGTAATACTTCTTGGCGTTGTTGAAGTCCAATAACTGGTGGTAGGCGATACCGGTCTTATTGGCCAGCACCGCATTTTTCTCCGCGCCGGGTTTGTAGTAATCCAGCGCGTCGCGGTACATTTTGCGCGCCATCATAATGTCGCCGCGCATTTCCGGAGTAAGGTCCGCCGCCAGCCCCGGCGCCGAAGAAACCGAATTGGCAGGCGTAAGAGAGTTACCGGCAGGCGCGCCGGCCTGGAAGGCAAAGCCCGTTAGTAGAACCAGTGAGAAGATAGACAACATACCACGGTCCTCAACTTGTACTTAATTTACCACCGGACTGCCGAGTGGGGCAGGTTGCCAACCTGCGGCAGGTTGCCAATGCCAACCCGCCTCGCCGGCCTTTCTACAACACTCGAAGCGCGGTTAGCGATCGCGCGCAGGGTAGCACTGGGCATCGAGAAAAGACGCACCACAAGGAGAATGGCGGCGCTTAACCCTCTATTCCAGCTATTCCAAAAGCGTCACCCCACCAAGCGCAATGTCATAGTACGCCGCCGTAACCTTAATCAAGTTCTTCTTCACCAGGTCGGCGACCACCGTTGACCCCTTTCGCAACAGCTCACTCTGTATCTTCGCATTAGACTTGATGGCCAGCTCCAGATTTGACCCGGCTTGGTCCAACGCCGGCTGGAAATATCTGTACAGCGTGCTTATCTGTCCGGGCGCGGCCTTACCTTGCATGGCGGCTTTCACAGCCCCACAATTGGCATGGCCCAGCACCACGATCGCTTTTGTGCCGAGTACCGCCGCACCATACTCCAGGCTCGCGATGATCTCCGAAGTGATGACGTTCCCCGCAACCCTGCACACGAAGATTTGACCAATGCTCTGGTCGAAGATGAACTCGACGGGCACCCGCGAGTCGGCACAAGAGAGCACGGCGGCAAACGGCTTCTGCTGATCGGCCGTCTTTCGTTTCAAGATCTTCAAATCTACGTCCAACGCAGTCATCCGGCCGCGCATGAACCGCTGGTTGCCGGCTAGGAGTTCTTTCAAGGCGGCGTCCGGTGTTAACTCTGTCTGGGCGCCGGCTCGCGCGGGGGTGGCAAATTCCGCGCCCGCGGCAGCCGCGAACGCGGCGACTAGTCCGGCCGCTGGGGCTCTAAGCAAATCTCTCCGCGTTTCTGGTGAAGTGATTCGTTTCATCAGCCAACCGGAATTTCTCGTGCGCGCACCGCAACTGGCGCTTCGCGGTGTATCGCGACCGGCGTATCAGAATCGTCGCAAAACGAAGCGAAAAGCGAACTCTTCTTTAAGATATATGCCCAAAAACCATCGCGAGGTCAACTGCAGCTACAGTCGAGATGCGTAAGGTAAACGAGGAGTTTCCATGGAGCAATTCTTCCGGCAGTATTGGGAAATGCTCTTGGGCCGGTTACACGGCCCGCTTGCCTTCCGATTTGTTCTTCGACCGCTTGTAGTGATAATTATGGCGTGCCGTGCCGGCGTGAAAGATGCCCGGCAGGGAAGCCCGGCGTACGGTTGGGCGGTTCTGACCAATGCGGCCGACCGGCGCAATCTACTTCGGCACGGCTGGAGCGAGATAGCGAAAGTATTCACGGTAGCAGTCGCGATTGACATGCTCTACGAAATAATCGTGTTTGGCAGAATCTATCCGGGCCAGTCATTGATTGTGGCAACTCTGCTCGCAGTGCTGCCCTATCCATTTGTCCGGGGATTGGTGAACCGAGGCGTTCATCGGTGGCGTCGCAGATCCCAAAAGGCACGTGGACTACTGCGGCCCGGCAGTTCCTCACGACCAACGCAGTTCTGAGAATGCCTCCCTGATGGCAGACTCAACGAAACAGTCGATTGGAAAAGCCAATGCGATGACCCGGCTGGCGGCCGGCCGTTGCAGAGGTTGACGTGCCTGCGGTGCGGCAGGCTTCAGCCTGCGGCCTTCAGCCCGCCTGAGTGGTTAGGTAAAGTTCTGCAATTAACACTAGCCTGTGAGCACACTTTGATGTCGTGGATCAGGAGAGGATGGGTGAGTGTCAGGTCTACGAGGGTCGAGTGAGCATTGAGGTGGCCGAGGTAGGTGGCATCCTCACAAACGACTTTCAAGCCCGCTTGTGCGCCGCAGGGATGCTTCGACGTTACAGCAATTCCGCCGCACTAAAGAAGAACGGGATCTCCACCGCCGCCTGCTCCGGCGCATCCGAACCATGCACGCAATTCCGCTCGATGCTCGCTGCAAAGCGTTTGCGAATAGTTCCTTCCGCCGCATTGGCGGGATTCGTCGCGCCCATGGTATCGCGTCACTTCTTGATCGCCTCCGCCGCTTCAAGGACCATCACCACCGCCGGCCCTTCCGTCATAAACTTCACGCGGGCCGCAGAGATCGATCCGCTGGAATCCAGCAACAATGGCATCTGAGTTGCATTTCCGACAGCGATGCTGATACTGGACGAGGTAAAAGAATCGCAGCCCAAAGCGAGCAACTCAAACTCCGATATGCTGTTTTTGGCTCTTAACAACTTCGACGAGTTCGAGCGCGAGATTTTAGAGCGCGAGCAAGATCCGTCGCAGCGTGCAATACGGCGCGTAAAATCTTCCTAACCCAAGGCCTCGCGCGGCAGCCTCGGAGCCGCAGCAATTAATCGACTCGGCTGAAGCCGGTAGAATCCACGACTGAGAGCCGCGTGAAGCGCTGTGAGGCAGGCTGCCAGCCCGGCTGCCAGCCTGCGGCGGGTTGCCGACTCGCCTGTTCGGGGTTTAACAAAAGCGGACCAGCGCGATTGGCAATCGCGCGCAGGATTGCATCCTGCCCCACAGCTCCGCCTCCGTTCAATTGTCTTCGGCGTCAGTACGCTCAAAGAGGTGCTGCAACGTCTGCAGTTCAGAGTTGGCCGCGTGAGTGAACGTGCCGGAGAGGATGCCTGAGATACCCCGGAAGGGCTCTCCTACATGCATCCCCCTCGAGTCGATCGTGTACTCGCGAATATTTCGATCATGTTGTGAGCCGCGCATTTTCAAGACCGTAATGCCCCGCCGCATTTCTCCGAACGCTTCGACGTAGCGAAGCAGAATGATGGAGTCTGTCACGCTCGAAATGTGTGCCTCCGTCACGGTGGAGCCGCCGAGCAGAGAGGGCGTTGTCGACGTAAACAGGCCTGCGATTTGTTTATCTTTGAGATACGACGTCAGAGCCAGGACGAATTCGCGGAAAGTCCGCAGCGTGGAAATCCGTTCCAGAGCTGACAGGCTGTCGACCGCGACTCGGGTTGGCCGGAACTCTTCAATATGTTTCTTGATGCGCAAGAGATGGTCCTCCGGAGCGGCGACTTCCGGATATTCACACACGATGCGCAGCCGTCCGGCGCTTTCGAGCGCCGGGAAATCCACTCCCCAGCCCAAGGCGTTACGGTAGAGCTGATCACGGCTCTCTTCGAAGGCAAACATGAGGCCGCGTTCGTTTTCGCCCAGGGCCGCGAGAAACTCCGTCGCGGTGAGCGTCTTGCCGGTACCCGTCGCGCCCGAAATCAGGACCACCGAATCGCGATAGAATCCTCCGCCACACATGGCATCCAGTTCCACGATGCCGGAGGTAATGCGCGTTTCGGTGGACTTCTGGCGGAGTTCGATGGAGGAGAGTGGGAGCAAGATGATGCCGCTGTCTTCCGCAATCGTGAACGGAAATTCTCCCTTTGAATGCGAGGCCCCGCGGAACTTCAGGATTTCCAGCGTGCGGCGCCGCTTCTCGTCTTCCAGCGTATTGCGAAGAATGATGACGTTGTCCGTCACGTACTCCTCCACCGGCGGATCGCTGTTGCCGGTGTGCTCGGCCGTAATAATGGATGTGACTCCCATATCGCGGAGCTGCCAGGCGACGCGGTATAACTCGCGCCGAATAACGGCAGGCATGCCGAACTGAACCAGCATGGCTCCGATCGAATCCAGCGAGACCCTTTGCGCGCCGATTTTCTTAACTGCGTTGTCGATTCGGGCCATCAGGCCGCCGAGATCATAGTCGCCGATCGTGACCGGCTCATCGCGAGGGTGCAGCGA
The DNA here is from genome assembly GCA_019261985.1 of Bryobacterales bacterium. Classification (GTDB taxonomy): domain Bacteria; phylum Acidobacteriota; class Terriglobia; order Bryobacterales; family Bryobacteraceae; genus Palsa-187. The sequence goes on from JAFAQY010000066.1 coordinate 59,566, forward strand.
GCCATCCACGAAGATCCACTTGCCTTCGCTCTCCCATTTCGCGATCTCCCAGCCGAGCGAGGACAAGTTCCGGCGGATGTCGTCGGGTTTTTCCTCGAATGTCACGAAACAGCCAGCCTCCCCGGCGTGTTCGATTCCGGCGGCCAGGAACTGACCGGCGAGAATCGTTTTCGCGCTGCCGGGCCCCCCGCTGACGAGAGTGGTGCGGCCCGCCGGGAGTCCGCCGTTGCTGATCAGGTCGAACCCTGGAATGTAAGTCTTTAGCCTCTTCAGTTCTCGTGGATTGTTCATTTACGGATTCCTTGGGCGAATATATTCCTTAAGGCCCAATAATTGAATGAGTCTATGAGGATCTCCCATATCGCCGACCAACCGCCGCGTAGGCTCGGGTAGCTGGCGAATCAGCGTAGGGGTTGCGAGTATCTTTTCTCGCTCGGCCTCATCCGGATTTTCGGTTACGTCAATCACCTCCAGACGAACGCAGTTTCCAAGGAACTCCGTACACATCCCTTGTACTCCCTCGACTGCTCGAAGAGACCGTTGGGAATGACCCGCTACATACAAGCGCAGCAAAACGTCCGTCGCAGAACCCGGCTTGGCTGACTCCATTACCGGACGCCCGCTCGTGCCTGCTCTCGATAAAACAACGCAAGCTCACCGACCATCTTCACGAGAAGTAACCGCGAATGCCGCACGCACGCTTTTGCCATACCGTGCGGCTTGTTTCTAACAAGCATCGCGAGCGCCGACAGATGGATTGCGATAACATCTTGCGGAAGCGAATCCGCATCGCCTAACCTCCTCGCCAATGATCGAACTTTAGCAAGCGTGTGGCGATCCGTACCAGCGACCGATTCTTCGACTGCAAGCTGAACCACAGCGCAGTATTCTCCAACCGCGGCTGTAAATAACTGAGGACGCTCGCGGGCCAGTTCGCAATTGCCGAAGGTTGAAATGGCGTCAGGGTGGGACATCTTTTCTGTTATGCCGTCATCTGCATAGGGCTTCGATTCTTCTCGCTGAAATGCGATCACGTAAGAAAGCCATTCTACCCGTTTGGGATCCGCCTCCTTGAGCGCCGGCTGCGTGCATAAGTTCCTGTTGGACCACAATGCGTCGACTAGCGAAGTTCGTCACAACCGCTCCCTTGCGGTCGGGGCTCGGAATAGGCGCTTGCATTTACCGCCACTTACAGAGCCGCGACCGTCGGGACGCGGTCGAGTGACGAACTTGGGCGAGCCGCCGCGCTATTGAGCCATTGATCCTGTCAAGGGCACTTTATCCAGAGTGCCGGAATACTGTTCTCCTCGGATTGGTTCACCGCTTGGCAGCGTGAAGTAGAAGGTTGATCCGGCTCCGGGCGTAGACTCGATCCAGATTCGCCCGCCGTACCTTTGGACAATCCGGCGGCAGATGGCCAGACCCATACCATTGCCTGGGATTTT
>JAFAQY010000113.1 GCA_019261985.1 Bryobacterales bacterium
GCCGCCCACCGGCGAGTTGGTTTCGATTCGCAAAGCGGCACAGATTTTGGGAATGAACACCTCTTCGATTCATCGCTGGCTGGCCGATGGCTTCATCGCCGGCGAGCAGGTCACCCCAGGCGCGCCTTGGCAGATTCGGATCACCGATGAACTGCGGGCTCGTATCGTGCAAGAGTCGCCGCCGGAATCGCTCCCTGGGCATTACCCCGCTTCTTCGCTATTACGGGCCGCTCCGTCTCCCTGCCGGGCCGTCGCGCCGGTTATGTCTGCCCGCCGCACGTTGGTCGCTGTCGCTTCCACCCTTGCAGGGCCTCCCAGGCTCCTCGACTGATCTATCCCCGCGCGCTGTCCCCCACCACCCCGGAAGGTCCGCTGGCTGTGGATGCCTGTTGCTTCACCAGCGATGTCTGGCCCCACCCTAGTCGGCGGGCTGGCCACCTTCGTCTTCCTAAGGAGGCCGAATCGGGTTCACTTGCGTACGGCTCACGGGTTCGCCCCGACACGCCAGCACTGTTAGCGGTACTCACGCTCGTTCGGCTACTTGCTGAACAGGCAATTTACATGGTGAACTCCTTTCAGTCCACAGGATCAGCCAGGCTTATCCTGGCAACCGACCGCAAGGGAGCGGATGATTTCGTTGCGCTAAAGCTCTTCGACCCACCGTGCCAACCAAAGTGTCTCCGTCCCAGCGCCCGGTGGAATAGCCGTTCCAGGACGGATTGGGATCTTCGGGCAGAGGACGGCCGTCCGTGAACACCTGACGATAAGACGCGTTGCGCTCGGTGAGAAAGACGACCAGTCCCGGAGCCTGCACGATCTTGCGCAGCAGGGCGCTGGTATAGAGCTTTGCGATGCCGCCGGGCAGGCAATGCGTGGTCGGGTCGTCCTTGCCGTTTTGTGCTTTGCGCTCCGCCACAATTTTCGCTGCCCAGGGCTGATAGGGAAGACCGCCTTTCACCCCCCGCCCGATATCTCCGAACACCGGCGGCACTGCGATTTCCGGCGCGCACATCACGGTCTTGCCGCCGCTTTGGCACATCATTCCCCAAAGGCCCGAGAGGTCGGGCTTTCCGTCGGCCATGCGTGGCGCGGGAGCGCTCAGGTTCGGGGAGCCGTCGGCGTTTTTCGGAACCCCGGCTGTCGGGTAATTCAGCCATTGCGCTGACGCGGGCAGAACTATCGTCAGCGCGCCCAGTAAAGCGAGGACTTTTGTCATCCGTCACCTCCCAGCGGTCATCCGGATGAGGAGTCTATCAAAGAAAGCTCAGGTGCGATAGCGGGTTTACAAAATGCCGCCGTCTACCTGCAGCTCCGAGCCTGTCATGTAGGAGGCATCGTCGGACGCGAGAAACAGCGCGGCGCGCGCGATCTCTTCCGCGCTTGCGAAGCGCTTGAAAACCGTGCTCTCGGCCATACGCCTTTGGATGTTTTCCGTCGCTTCGGGCGACAAATTCATCTTCTGGAATAAGGGCGTTTCTACCGGCCCCGGACTCAATATATTCACGCGAATCCTGCGCGGGGCCACTTCGGCCGCGATCGTGCGTCCGATGGAGCGCAACGCCGCCTTCGTCGCGGCGTACACCGAGATGCGCGGCCGTCCTATCCGGCCTGCGACGGAGGCGTTCAGCAAAATTGCTCCCCCATCCGGCATCAGTGGCAGAATCTGCTGAATCGTGAAATACGCGCCCTTCACGTTGGTATCGAACTGCTCATCGAAGAAAGCTTCATCCACCTCTTCGATGGGCCTGAAGTGGCAGACTCCAGCATTAACGAACAAGACGTCAACGCGGCCGAACTTGGCTCGAATTTCCGAAGCCATGGCAGCGATCTGGGTCGGCTTTACGACATCGCACCGGATAAATGCCGCGCCCTCACCCAGTTCCGCCGGAGCGCTAGTCCGCCCGCTGACGATAATTTGTGCGCCCTCTTGTCCGAATAAACCCGCCGTTGCCAGCCCAATGCCGGATGTCCCGCCAGTGATCAACGCGATTTTGCCTTCGAGTTTCTTCATAAGATCATGTACGCGCCAGCACTGGCTCTACTTGCCGCCACACATCTCCGGCCACGTCCTGAGGATCCCGGCTGCCATCGATCAGGCGTACTCTGCCTGGTTCATCTTCCGCCAAGCGGCGGTACGCGTCTCGGACCTGCCGGTGGAATGCGAGCGTTTCATCCTCCATTCGCGTCTCGATATCCTGGGACTGATCGTTGCGTTGCCTGGCGCGCGCCAACCCGGTTTCGACGTCGATATCGATCACCAGCGTGAGGTCGGGCGCCAAGCCGCGGCACGCGATGCGATCGACTTCATAAACCAGTTCCGATCCCATGCCGCGGGCGACGCCCTGATAAACCAGCGTGGAATCGGTGAACCGGTCGCAGAGCACAACCTGGCCCTTCGACAATGCCGGAAGAATCCACTGATCCACGTTCTGCGCCCGGGCGGCGAACATCAGCAGCAGCTCGGCCGTTGGACACAACTCCTGGTTGCGGGCATCCAGCAACACCCTGCGTATTTGCAGGCCGATGGGCGTGCCGCCAGGCTCGGCGGTTTCGAGCACCGAGCGGCCGGCTTCGCGAAGGCGCGCGCCGAGCAGTTTCAATTGCGTTGATTTACCGCTTCCCTCGGGGCCTTCAAACGTGATGAATAAACCCCTGGCGCTTACACCGTGATGGGTGGGTATAGGGAAACCTTTCTAAACGCTGCAAGGATGAAACTCGAAGCCGATCATAACATGAGAAGGTTTTCGCACTCCTGCCACTATTCAAGTGATAGGCCAACGCCGATATACAGGTGAGGGCGATTCAATTTATGCCGGAGTATCGCTATCCGGCGAATCGAGGTTTGAAAATGGCAACTATGACCGAAGCCCCTAATCGGGCCTCACACCTTGTGCCACTGGCCACCCGGCCTGCACCGGCGCAGAAAAGTCCTTCGGAGAAGGCGAAAACGGTGGTCATATGCGATACCCAGCCTGTCACGGCTGAGGGTATCCGCAATCTTTTGGCGGGGAACGGGGATCTCCAATTCTCTCTAGCCGCGGCGTCGTTGAGCCAGGCTCGCGAATTCGCGCGTCTGCACAACCCGGATGTCGTGGTGATCGATAAGGGGTTTGGGATTCAGGCGATTCTGGAATTTCTTTCCGAGGCGGGCCACTCTGGAAACGGCCGCGCGCACACGAATATCGTGATCTGGGGCGTTTCGGTAACGGAGGCGGAAGCGCTGCGCTTTCTTCAGTCGGGAGCGCGTGGAATTTTGCGAAAAACCGCCGCGGTCCCGGCCGTGCTCTCGTGCTTGCGTACGGTCGCCCAAGGACGAACCTGGATGGAGGATACTGTTTTTCGCGATGGCCTGCGCGCGGAACGATATCCTCGCAGCGAGCTCACCACGCGCGAGCAACAGGTATTGGAGCTGGTAGAGCAAGGGTTCAAGAATAAAGACATCGCCAATGAACTGGGCATCCGTCCGGGCACGGTGAAGATTCACCTGAAACACATCTTTGAAAAGACCGGAATCCGCGGCCGCTACGGTTTAGCTCTGAGCGGTTTGAAGGAGCGGGGCCTGGTTTCCGCGACCGCATAACCCGCTGTGGGGCGGGCTTCAGCCTGCGGCGGGCTTCAGCCCGCCATTGTTTATCCTTTCACGCGCTGGCTGCGCGAATGCGCCGATTCGTCTGAGCCGAAAGCAGATATGATGGACAATTGGCGCGACGGCGGCATATGCTCAAATCCTCACCTTCGATTTCTCTCCTTCTGTTCGCCGGCGGGCTCGCCGCCGCGCGCGTATTCGGCCAAGGCGCGCCGGCGCTCGATCTCACCGACTTCTCCGGCGTGTGGGAAGAAGTCATCCATGAGGACAGCTACGAGCGGTCCGGCGGGCCGCCGCTCGGGGATTACCAAGGCATTCCGTTAAACGATGCCGGCCGGATGAAGGCCGATAGCCACGACCACTCCGAGTGGAGCCTGCCCGAGTTTCAATGCCGTCCGCATTCCGCGCCGTATCAGTGGCGCGCGCTCGGCAGCGTGCGGTTCTGGAACGAAGTCGACCCCATCGGCCGCGATCTCACCGCGATTCACGTCGAATATCTCCGCTCGCTTGACCGCGTGATCTACATGGACGGCCGCCCGCATCCTCCGGAGTGGGGTCCGCATAGCTGGTCCGGTTTCTCCACCGGCAAGTGGGAAGGAAACACGCTGGTCGTGACCACCACGCACATCAAAGGCAGTTATCTGCGCCGTAATGGCGCGAGCTTCAGCGACAAGGCGACCATGCTGGAGTACCTCGATCGCCATGGCGACATCCTCACGATTACGATGATCCTCACCGACCCTGTATGGCTTGAGGAGCCGCTCATTCAGACGACCAACTACCGCCTGAACACCCACACGGCGCTGACCTATTATCCGTGCACGGTAAGCGAGGAGAACATTTCTAAAGCAATTCCGCACTTTCTGCCCGGCGCAACCGAGCAGCTTAAAGACGCAGCCGGATGGATCCCGAAGCAGGCGGCGCGCGGCGGAGCGGCGTCGACATATCCGGAGTACCGCCTGACCTTACGTCAAGGCCAGGGCAATACCATGCAGCCTGCTCGCTTGCCGGCGAACGCGAAGCTTTCCGCGTCGGTTTTGGCCGCGATTCCGAAGCCCTCTAACGAAGAAATTCACGTTATGCCCGTACAGGGCAATGTGTACATGATTATCGGCGCGGGCGGCAACATCGCGGCTTCCATCGGCAAGGACGGCATTCTGCTGGTCGATTCCGGGAAAGCGGAGATGGCGACCAAGGCTCTGCAAACCATTTTTCAGCTGGCTACTTCGGTTACGGCTTCGCCCGTCCCGAATAAGTGTTTGGGCCTGCATTGCCCGGATTCGCCTTACCGCTGGACGAGTCCTTCGCTGGCTGCAATCATCGCCTCGCCGGCCGCGGCCAAGCCGGTTCGCTACATTCTGAACACCAGCGCCGATCCGGATCATGCCGGCGGCAATGGAAAGATGGCCGAGCTTTCCTCGGACAGCAAGATTTTGGGCGTCACCTTCCCGCCGGTAGGTGTAGTCCCAAGCGCGACGATTATCGCTCATGAAAACGTCCTCTCAAGAATGAGCGCGCCGGGAACGCAAAAAGACACAACCGCATTCCCCTCCGCCGATTGGCCGACGGACTCCTACCGCGACGCCTCCTACAAGCTCAGCGAATTTGTCAACGGCGAAGGCATCCAGCTATTCCATGAGCCGGCCGCGCATACCGATGGAGACACGATTGTCTTCTTCCGCTACTCCGATGTGATAGCTGCCGGAGATATTCTCCGCACCGACGGCTATCCCGTGTTCGACATCCAGAAAGGCGGCAGCTTGAATGGAGTGCTCGACGCGTTGAATCATATCCTCGACATCGCGGTTCCCGAATTCCGGTCGCAAGGCGGGACGCTGATTATTCCCGGCCACGGCCGGCTTTGCGACACCGGCGACGTCGCAAATTACCGCAATATGGTGGCGATACTCCGCGATCGCATAGACGCCCTGGTTAAAAAAGGCATGACGCTCGAACAAGTCAAGGCGGCCAAGCCGACATTTGATTATGATGGATTGTACGGCTCTACGACGGGTCCGTGGACCACTGACATGTTCGTCGAGGCGGCATACAAAAGCCTCAGCGCGAGCGTGAAACGATAGGAAAACGATGAAACGCAAACTCTCTCTGTTGGCCGCGGCCGCGCTTGTATCGGGCTTGACCGCGTATGCTCATCACTCGCTCGCCGCCACTTATCTTGCCGACAAGGAAGTAACGCTCGACGGCAAGATCGCCGAGATCCTATTGCGCAATCCGCATTCCTTCCTTCAAATCGATGCGCCCGATGAGAGCGGAGCGATGCAGCGCTGGTCGCTGGAGTGGCGTTCGTCCGGGCAACTGGGCCAGCAGGGCATTAAGCGCGACACGCTGAAGATTGGCGATGAGGTCGTAATAACGATGAACCCGTCGCGGACCGCGAGCGATCACCGCGGCGCGCTCAAGACCCTGCACCGCAAATCGGATGGCTTTGGCTGGGGCACCAAGCCGGGCGAAAGCATTGATTAGAGGAAGTACGGCATCCCTCAGCCTGTGCACGCTGCTCGCGATGGCGTTATCGGCGCCGACACTTTTCGGTCAAGGTCGCGGCCGGGGTGGCGCTGCTCCCAATCCCCGCACCGGCGCGGCGTTCGATCCTACCGGCTACTGGGTCTCGGTCGTGACCGAGGACTGGATGTTCCGGATGGTGACGCCTCCCAAGGGCGCGTACCTGGGTGTTCCGCTGAACGGCGAAGCCCGAAAGGCTGCCGACGCATGGGATCCCGCGAAAGACGAAGCCGAGGGGAATGAGTGCAAGGCATACGGCGCGCCCGCGTTGATGCGCATCCCCGGCCGCCTCCACATCACGTGGGAAAACGACACAACTTTACGCGTCGAGACTGATGCCGGCGCCCAAACGCGCCTGTTTCATTTCGCCGGCGCCACTCCGAAAGACGCTGAGCCATCGTGGCAAGGCTACTCGGTCGCGCAGTGGGAATACGCCGCTCCGTCCGGCGGCCGAGGCGCGTCCCGGATGGGCGATTTGAAGGTCGTCACGACTGCATTACAGCCCGGTTACCTTCGCAAAAACGGCGTCCCGTATAGCGCGAACGCACTCCTGACCGAATATTACGATCTGCACCCCGCGCCCAATGGCGACACTTGGCTCGTAGTGACGACGGAAGTCGCCGACCCGCAGTATTTGACGTCTCCGTTCATCACCAGCACGCATTTTAAGAAACAGCCGGACGCCACCGGATGGATGCCGGAGCCTTGCACCGCGCGGTGATTACCCAGAAGGAAAAAGCCAACCGCTTCCGCGCGCTCCACCATGCTCCGGGCGCGTTTATTATCCCAAACCCGTGGGACATTGGCTCCGCCCGCCTGCTGGCGGGCCTTGGATTTCCGGCATTGGCCACATCGAGCGCCGCCGCCGCGGCTGCGCAAGGTAAACGCGATCATGGACTGACGCGGGATGAAGCGCTGGCGGATGCCGGCTTGATCGGCGGCGCGACGGACCTGCCGGTCTCCGCGGATCTTGGAAAAGGATTCGGCGATGCGCCGGAGGATGTGGCGGAAACGATCCGGCGCGCTGCTAGCGCCGGACTCGTGGGATGCACCATCGAAGATTCAACCGGCAACCCGGACAGTCCTCTTTACCCGGAGCAATTGGCGATCGAAAGAATTGCCGCAGCGGTGGAAGCAGCACGCGCGCTGCCCTTTACTTTTATGCTGACGGCGCGCGCTCACAATTTCCTTTACCACAACCCAGACCTCGACGAAACCATTCGCCGCCTTCAGGCCTTCGAGAAAGCAGGCGCGGATGTGTTGTTCGCCCCAGGTCTTCCCGACATCGATACTGTGCGCGCGGTGTGTGCGGCGATATCGAAACCGTTCAACTTCATGGCTGGAATCCCGAAAAAATCGTTTCCCGCGGCGGAGCTCGCCGCCGCCGGTGTCAAACGCATCAGTCTTGCTACGTCGCTTTATCGAGCGTCGATGACCGGTCTTCTAAATGCGGCGCGCGAGGTGAAAGAACTCGGCACGTTCAGCTTCCTGGGCCCGAGCGTCACCACCGCGGATCTCAACAAGCTAATGGGAATTTGACGGCTATTTATGAGTCGCCGGCGCATCGGCGGGCAGAGTTTCACCAGGCCGGCGCAGCGTCGGGGCTTTCTTCTTCTGCTGCTCTGTCTTCTTGTCGGCGGCTTTCTTCGCGTCCTGCTCGGCGGGCGTCAAAGCCTCTTCGCGTTCCGTTTTCTCTTTCGTGTCGTGCTCGGCGATTTCCTGCGCGCGGACATTCAAATCCTGCTCGGAAAGTTCAATGCTGTCGGACGTAGTGTCGATCGCGTCTTTCAGCATAAAGTCGTAGCGGGAAAGGTCCTTGGGATTCGAATCCTGGATCTTGCGCAAATCGGCAAGCATCGCTTTCTCTTCCTTCGCCGCGGCGACGTTTCCTTTATCGATGGGCAGTTTCCGCCGCAGAGCGTCGTCGGCCACCGTGTCGATAGCTTCAATAATCTGCGTGTACTCATCCAGCAGGTCGTGAATCAACGCGCTGCGTCCGGCTTTATCTTTCGCGATAAGCTGACTGATTTGATCCATTCGCTGCTTGGCGAAATGCAGATAAAGCTGCATCCGCTGATTCGGATCCTGCACCAGACGGACCTGATCGACTTCATCGCTGGTAAGGTAGTCCTTCTTTGCCTGGGCGAACACGGACAAGCCGAAAACGAAAGCCAACAAGAATACCCGTTTCATGCCTATTTCCCTTTACTCATAATTCCCTCGAGCAAGTTGTCATGCACCGCCGCGACGCGGGCGTGGACTTTCTCAACCACGTCCCGATCCGCGAAGCTTACCGTCTGCAGCAGGCCATCCAGCCGCCGCAGCAGCTCGCGAGTTCTCAGCTCGGCGCGCTTGAAGAATTTCGGACTGCGCCGCGGATCTTTGCCGGTTTTCTCGAGCGCCTGATATGCCACATCCACGGAAGCACCCACGTCCTCAAGCTGGGCTTGCGTTTGCTCGAACTCGCCCCGGCTGTAGGATTCGCGCGCCGCGTCCAGCGCCTGATTCGCATAGTCCAGGGCCATCTCGCTGCGCTTTTCCAAATTCGGTTCGGATTGAACTCCGGCCAGATCGATTGCCAGTGTCAAAGCCAATATCCACTGCATTGCTCTTACCTACCTTTTGCCAAGCTCCCTTTCTAGAATCCGAGCGCGCTGCCGGGCCTGGAACTCCTGATCGGGATGTTCGCCATGGCTGGCGGTTAGAAATTTATTGTAGTTCTCCAGCGCGTCTTTGGCGTCGTGGAGGTGATCGTACGCCAGCGCGCGAATGAAGACATGTGAGTTGCTTTCGGCGCCGAGCGCCTTAACGTGGTCAAGGGCCGCGAGCGCCTGCTGGTACTGCTCGGACACCATATGGATGCCGGAAAGCTCAGTCCATGCTTCCACGGAATCCGGCTTGTTTCGCGCGACAGCGGAAAATTGCGCGGCTGCTTCCGGAAACTTGCGCTGGTCGCGGAGCAGCCGGGCGTAGAACATGCGAAGATCGGTGTCGTCCGGCGCGGCCTCTACCGCGAGTCCTGCCAAAGGCTCGGCTTTCGCGGGCTGCTTCTGTTTGACATACGCCTGCGCGAGGGCCAACCGGTTTGCCGCCGTCGGCGATTGCGACACCGCGAATTCCAGCGCCGTAATCGCGCCGGCTGCGTCGCCGGATTCGAGGAGCAAAGCTCCCAAACGTTCTTGTGCGCCCGGATTGGTTGGAAATTCGCGATAAATCGCGATGGCTTCCGCCGGCTTCTGATTTTCCTCGTAGGAAGTCGCGAGCTCCAGGAGTAAATCCTTGTAGGAAGTATCCAGGGAGGCGGCCTTGCGGTAGTGCGGCTCGGCGTCGGACAACCGATCCTGGCGAGCTATCGATCGCCCAAGGCCCAGTTCCCCCGCCGCTGAGTTCGAATTCAGATCCAAAGCGGATTTATACGCGGCCTCCGCTTCCATGTACTGGCCGTTCGCAAACAGCGCTTCCGCAAGATAGAACTTCGGCCTGAATTCCCCGGGCTTCTGTTCGCTGGCGTTTTTCAAATGCGGCAGCGCGCCGGTGGCATCTTTGGTGCGAAGCAGAGAGATGCCCAAATTCAATTCAGCCTCATACAGCGATGGGTGCAGAGAGAGTACGGTTTCGTATTCGGCAATTGCCTGCGGGTCTTTGTTGAGAAAACTATACGCAAGCGCGAGATTAAAGTGCGCGCTGTAGTCCTTCGGATCGGCGGAGGTGGCTTTGGAGAAGAGCGCCACCGCGTCTTCGTACTTCTGCGCATCCAGTGCCTTTAGCCCCTCGGCGCTAAAGTCCGTCGACTGCGCCAGGAGGGCCAGAAGGAGAAACAGCATCACTGCTTCGATTCTAGCGTTAAGCACGGCGTGTGCGATGCCGCTTCCTTGCGGTCGCGGGTGGCAATCGGCTCTCCGTAATATCAGCACTGCTTACCCAGCCAGTAGGAGAGTGGGTCGCGGTCTAACCGTCACCCTCTCTCCTACTCTACCGGCTTGGCCTGGCGGCCCGGTGTTTGTGTTGGGCCTGCGCGCGGTTGCCAATTATGTAATGGGATTGTGGCGCAAGGGGATAATGGTTCCGGAGGGAGCAGCACGAATATGCTTGTAGAGGCCGCCCCGCCGATGGTAGCCGGCGACGAATTTAATCCATTAGTGTCGGCGCAAGCCCGGTTTGATGAAGCCGCGGCGCGCTTGGGCATTGACGAAGGATTGCAGAAAGTATTGCGGACTCCATCGCGCGAAGTGATCGTGCACATCCCCGTGCAACTCGACGACGGGCGTTTGGAGGTCTTCACGGGCTATCGCGTTCAGCATTCCATCGCGCGCGGCCCGGCGAAAGGCGGCATTCGCTACGGCCCCGACGTGACACTCGATGAAGTACGCGCTCTCGCGTCCTGGATGACCTGGAAATGCGCGGTAACAAACGTGCCGTTCGGAGGCGCCAAGGGCGGCATTATTTGCGATCCGGCTCTGCTCTCGCCCGCGGAACTTGAGAAAATCACGCGCCGCTACACCGCGGAGCTGTACGATTTCATTGGCCCGGAGATCGACGTTCCCGCGCCCGACGTCAATACGAACGAGCAGATTATGGCGTGGATCATGGATACGTACTCGATGCATTCGCGGCACACCCAAACCGCCGTCGTCACGGGCAAACCGATTGACCTTGGCGGCTCGCGCGGGCGCATCGAAGCTACGGGCCGCGGCTGCATGGTTGTCACGGAACAAGCCTTGCGTAAGTTGGGCATCTCGCGATCGGATACCCGCGTGGTGATTCAAGGATTCGGAAATGTCGGCGGCATGGCCGCGAGATTAATGGCGAGATCGGGGTTCAAAATTATTTCCATTATCGAGTACGATGGCGCAGTCTATAACCGCAAAGGCCTCGACATCCTCGCTTTGACCAGGCACCGGAAGGAAACCGGCTCGATTCTGGGTTTTCCCGGCGGCGAGAACATGGATCGCGAGGAAGCCCTGTTCCTCGAAACCGATGTCCTGATGCCGGCCGCGAAAGAAGATGTCATCACCTCGCAGAACGCGGACAAACTGCGCTGCAAGATTCTGTGCGAAGGCGCGAACGGCCCGACGACGCATTACGCAGACCCGATCCTTGCCGATAAGGGCGTTTTTATCGTGCCCGACATTCTAGCCAATGCCGGCGGCGTGACCGTATCCTACTTCGAGTGGGTGCAGGACCGCCAGGGCTACTTCTGGAACGAGCAACTGGTGAACGATCGCATGGAAGAAATCATGATCAATAGCTTCAATGACGTCGTCGCCTATGCCGTTAAGCACGGGGTCCACAACCGCACGGCCGCATACATGCTTGCTCTGGACCGCGTGGCCTTCGCGATCAAGCTCAGGGGAATCTATGCATGATGGGCCAGCCAGAATGGCCCATCCATAATCGACGTGTTCTGATAATTGCCTGGATAGCCATTGTTCTGGCGGGCGCTTATCGCTGCTTCGGTCCGATTGAATACGACCCGCATGACTCCGCGCGCATGGTGGAAGAAGCGGCGCGCATGGGGCATTCGCTCTACGAATTCGGCGAATTTCGCGATCCGTACCAAACCCTGAATACCGGGCCGACCGCGCACACCGCGCCTGGTTTTCCCGCCGTGGTTGCCGCGGTGTACAGGATTTTCGGGGACAAGGCTGCGGGAGCCTATGCCGTTCAACTAGTGGAAGCCACGGCTGTGGTGGCCGAGATTGCGCTGCTCCCGGTAGTGATGCAGGCGCTTGGGACCAATCTGTTTACTGGCGTGGTGGGCGCGTTGATTTTCGTAATGGGCGTGCGGCGGTATTCGTATTGGGAGGCCAACTATGTCGGTTTGCTGCTAATGATCGCGGCTCTTCTTGCGTGCCGCTATGTGCGCGTATCTTCGATTAACGTGGCGCCAAAGGCGGGACGCGTTGCGTTGAGTCCGCGTTCGCCTTGGTTGCTCGCCTGCGCCCTGGGCCTTGTTTGGGGAGCGATTCTGCTGACGGGCCCATCGGCGGGTTCGATTTGGCTCGCTTGGGTTTTCGCGGGAGCATGGTTGAGCGCGCGCCGTGGATTTCCTTATGCATGGCTGCCCGCGCTGATCCTGCCGCTAATTTTGATCGCGCCTTGGGAGTGGCGCAATTACCGGGTTTTCCATGCGTTCGTTCCTCTCCGAAGCAGCTTTGGGCTGGAGTTGAGAATCTCGAACAATCCTTGCGCGAAGGTGACAGTATGGCTGAATCGCCATGGCCAAAAGTGTTATGAGCACCCCAACGAAGTGGTCGCTGAAGCGGAGAAAGTCGGCAATTTAGGGGAGGCTGAATACAATCGCCGCCAGTTGCGCCAAGCGCTCAAATGGATTGCGGCCAATCCAGGTAGAACGCTGAACCTCTCACGTCAACGATTCGTTCTATTTTGGCTGCCGGCGCCCGGCCGGCGAATTGCAATCTGGGTTATCGACGCAGCCACTCTCCTCAGTCTCGCGGGACTGTGGGCGCTGTATCGTTTTAACCGCACCGGATTTGCGATCTGCGTGATTTTCCTGCTGATATATCCGCTTCCGTACTACCTGATTCAGGCGGACGAACGCTACCGGATTCCAGTTCTATGGGTGACTTTCGGGTTGGCCGCGCTCGGCTGCACGGCGCTCTTGCAGGCCGTGACCAAGCGTGCGCCTCACGGAGCGATGGCCAGAACCGCCTGAGAAATGGGTGCGCGCACAACCACTTTCAGCCCGCGCTGGTCCAACAATGCCTGGTCCCACGGCGTCAGCATATAGAAATCATATTGCCCGTCCGGGCCGCTTCGGCCGACAGGCGCGACCCACGGCATCGACGTGCGCCGGTAATAATTGATCACCGGCTCAAATTCCCAGCTAGCGCCGAGCTGCGCGGGCGCTTTCCGCACCGGAATCCGATCGAGCATCGCGCGTGTGTCGGCGTCATACCGCCAAACAGAAAAGTAGCTGGTTTCCATCTGCGAGACAAATAACATCACGAACGCAACGGGCAGAATTATCCATATCTTGCCGAACATCTTGCCCAACCCAGCATTCGGGAAAGCCGAGGGAATGGCGATGACAAGCAGTCCGATCAAGAGCTGCATGTATAACCCCGTCCGCTCGATCGGATACAGTAAGCCCGTAAGATGGTGAAGCCCGATCAACAAGACTGTCGCAATTAGCAGAATTCCGCCGGAGAGGATGATGAGCAGTTGCCCGGAATTCAGTGTTCGTATACCGGATCGTTTTGCGGCGGGGTAGAGCTTCGCGCAAGCAATAGCGAATGCCGCGAGCACGAGCGGCAGAATTACAAACGCAACCAACTTCGTCCAGCCGTTTGGCGCCGGCGGATTCCGCCAGTCGATCCACAACGTGCTATTGTGACGAATCGCTATGTCGATCATGTTCCATAAGCTCTGAAGCGCGGAGTGCGCGCCGACGAAAAAGTGGCGCTTGCGCGCATGCCGGATGGGCGACGCCACCGCGAAAGCGGCTGCCACCAGTCCCGCGGATGCCGCAAAGCGGCTCAGCGAAACCAACTTGCGTTTATCCTCACGATCTAAAAACACCAGCCCCGCGAATATCGCCGAGACCGCAAGGGATGGCACTGCAAACGTCAGATTCGCGGTCACGGAAAGAGCGATAGCCGGACCGGCTTTCCAAAGCTGAGAACGGCGCATAGCGCTTCCGGAGAAATATTCAACAAGCTGGGCGAGGCCGGCTGCGAACAGCGCCAGCGCCAATCCGTAGCCTCTGCATATGATCAGGAAATCGAGCACGACCGGATTCAACGCCAAGAGCGCGACGCCTGTTACCGCGCCCCAAGTTTCTCCGGCGGCGCGAAACATCGATCGATAAATGGTGTTAAAAAACCAAGCGGCGGCCAGCAAACCCGGCAAACGCAGCGCGAATGGCGAATTGCCGAAAGCCAACTGCGATAATTTCGCCAAAAGCGTGTGCAGAAAATGATTTTCGGCGGCGAATCTGGTGAAAATTCCGGCGGCGGGAGCCGCCAGATACCGGTCCCACATGAAAGCTTCGTCATGCGAGAAAGGCTGAGTCCAGGCGCGATAAATGGCGACACAGAATATTGCGCCCAAGAATGCTAACGCGGCGCGGCGGGCGGGGCTCTTCGTCAAGCGTTGTCTAAGCTCGCTTTCCGTCGTTCCGCCGTTCTGGTCAACCACAGGAATGCGACGAAGAACAAAAGAACAGCCGAAATACCAGTGCCGAGCTTTTCCGCCCAAGTCCACGGGAGTGCCAAACGGATCCTGTTCATGCCCGCGGGCGCCTGAATATCAACAAGGCCCGTATCAGGAGAGGGCCTTACTTGAAGCTCTCGCCCATTTGCAGTCATAGCGGCCCAGCCCGGATAGTACAGGCGCCGCACCGTTAACCAGTTTCCTGCTTTCACGCTGCTGGTGAATTCTAAATCTCTCGCATTCCACCGGTGAATAGAAACCGCTCCGCTCCAGTTTCCGCCTACTGCCGGCCGCTGGCTCAATAACAACAAGCCCTGCGGAGTTTGGTAGGCCGGATCGGTCTGCGACCAAACGGGCAGCCAGGTGTCACCAAAATGAAGCGACATGTTCGGAGACCATGGGGCCGCCGAGAGAACGCTCTTGGCATCTGTTACGACCCAAACCAAAACTATTCCTGCGACGGTCGCGCCTGCGAAGCTTCGCCAGCCTCCGCGATTTTCGGCCAGCGCATCGCAGGCCATCGCCAGCAGCGCGGTGGCGGCGAGAACCAATGTCGTGCTGAAGCGCCAAGGAAATTGAATTGCGCTTAATGCCGGAACCACCTTCCAAACCACGCGGCTTAGCGGCAACATCATAAGCAGGCTCATAACCGCGACGCCGAGCCAGAAATCGCTAATGCGCCGGTTCAACCGCCGCGCAAGAAGAAAGGCGGCTACTGCCGCCGCTAGCGTGGTGGCGGCGACCCAAGAAATTTTCCACAGAAACAGATCGTCTCCTGTCTGGGATTTGAGAGCCCGCCAGGCGAATGCGAAATTGAAATCGTACGCTAATTTACTATTCGCCGCGACCATCCTTTGCGGGGAAAGGTTGTGCACATGCGCCGCCGCCGGCATCCAGTACGCTGCCGCCAATCCCAATCCCAGCGCTAGCCACCCACACCCGTTCCTCAGCGTTGAATATCGGGCCTTCGGCTGCGGGTAGAAAACGAGCATTGCGGCCAGAGCCGGCGTAAAGAGCACTGTAATCATCAAGTGCGTATAGATCAGCAGCGCATAACTTATTGCCAATCCCAATCCCGCCAGCCGGGGTCGCATTTCAGCCGGCTGCTCGGTTTCGATCAATCGCCCTGCGAAATACAGGCACAACGGCATCCACGCAAATGTCCACATCTCCGCGACAGCATCTCGCGCATACAGATCGATGCTCAGGTGATATGGCATGAGCATATATACAATCGCGGCGATCAGCGCGGATGTCCCGGCGGCGAGCGTTCGCAGCCAAAGAAATGCCGTGAGCCCCGACAAGAGAAGGGCAAACCAGAGCGATATTCCCAATTCCAGCGACTCGCGATTATGCGCGGCGCCCAATGGCAGGAGGGGCCGCAGGAGCGTGGGTACCAAGTACGGCAGGGGCGCGTAGACGAACATAATTGGACTGCCCAAGCCCGAATTCATTCGGGCGAGCCAGCGCGGATAAATCTCCCCTCGCCAGAATTGTTCGACGACGCAGGAATAGCGCTGCAGGTGTTCCACCGAATCGTGGCCAATGTGCATGCCTCCAAATAAGAACGGATACCCGGAGACAATACTGACGGCAAGAATACCGGCGATGGGCATCCAGCGCCGAAGCCCCCCCTGTATACTAAAGAGCGTTTCCATTACTCTATTTGGGGGTTTTCGTGCGGCGCGCTGAAGCAGTCCGCCAGATCGAGGTGCGGCCCGGCGATTTCGTCGTGGATGTCGGAGGCGGTCACCGCCCGTTCGACCGCGCGAACCTCATCGTTGAGAAATATCCCTTCGAGGGCGGCTTGCACCGCACCGGGGCGATGCGGTTTCCCGCCGCACCGGTGATTAAAGCGGACGCGTGCCACCTCCCGATTCCCGACGGCGGTTGCGATCTGATTATTGCTTCTCATCTGATCGAGCATTTGCCGCAGCCCGACCGGTTCGTCACCGAGCTTAAGCGCTGTTGCGGCCGCGTTTACCTGGAATTCCCCTCGCGGTTGCGCGAATTGATGCTGGCGTGGTCCTTTCACGAATGGCTCGTCGAGGCCGATGGCCCGGTTCTCAAATTCTATCGAAACGATCTGCCGCAGCTTTTCGGACCGTTTTTTCACCGCGAGCACGATGCCGCCCTGGGCGCTTGGAGCGAAGTGCGCCATGAACAGTTGAATACGTCGGTCTACTGCCGGGCCGATGAGCTCCGTTGTTTGTTCCCTACGCAAACCGCCACGGAAATGCTGCTCGGGGATTCGCCGCGCGGCCGCGACAAAATCGATTTCGTCAAAACCATTCACCGTCCCCGTTATTCTCTGCGAGAGGTCGCGGCCATGCTGGCGCAGAGCATGCTTCCTCCCGGCATATACACAGCGTGGTCTCTGAAACGCGAAGCGACGAATTCGCCCGCGCCGCTCCCGGACTCGATTGTGGCGCGGCTGATGTGCCTTCGCTGCCATTCCGCCGCCTTGCGGAACGCGGGAGACAAAGTTGTGTGCAAGTGTGGCGCGGAATATCGGAAAGACAAGGGGATCTTCGATTTCGATGTTGCGCATGAGTTCCAAGTCCGGGGCGCGTAGTGCTAGCAGAAACTACAAGTCACCACTCGGGCGGCCTAAAGCCCAAGCTAATGCCAGCTCCACCTCGTCACTCATAGCGCAATGCAATCATCGGATCTACACGCGCGGCCCGGCGCGCAGGCACAATGCTCGCAAGTCCGGCGACTACCAGCATCAAAACCAGTTCTGCATACAGCTCCGGATGGGCGAAAACCGCGCGGGCTAATGGCTCTGGAAACGTTTCCGTACTGCGCTCCACCGCCATTAATGCCGCGGCCGCGACAAAACCAATGGCCGTTCCGATGAATACGGGACGCAATCCTTGAAGCACGATGTTCCTGGTGACTCCATGCGAGCTCGCGCCCAGTGCCATCCGAATGCCGATCTCTTTTGTCCGCTGCGTGACTACAAAGGCCATCACGCCATAAATTCCGACACCCGCAAGCAGAACCGCGAGCAGGGCCAGTGTGCCGGAAAGAACCGAGAGCGCCTGAAACACGCCCCGCTGAATGGACACAAATCCTTCTTCAAGGTTTACAACATCGATGTCCGGCGCCGCGGCGCTAAGGGCCGCTAAGGCTTTGCCGCGATCGCCCTGGGTCCGAACAATCAATCCTCCTTGTGAGGCCGAGGGCAGGTAGACGTGCAACGGATCCACCTCGCTAAGGCTGGCAAAGCGGGCATCGGCGGAGATCCCCACGACTTCGAATTCGGTGAACTGGTTGCGGAAATTCAAATCCAGAGAGAATCGTTTGCCGATGGGATCCTCACCTGGCCAGATATGCCGCGCGGTGGACTCCGATATGACGGCTACGGGCGCTTGCACATCCGCTTCGCTGTGTGTGAAGCCGCGCCCTCGCAGCAAGCGAATGCCGAGCGTTTCGAAATAACCGTCGGACGTATATGTCGCTAAAGCGCGCTCCAGCGCTTGCCCGGTGTTTATCGGGGGCGTAAACGTCCCGCTTAGAGGCAAACGGCCGGTCGCGACGCTACGCAGCTCCGGCAGCATTTCCAGCCGTTCGCGAAGATGCGGGGCCTCCGCAATGCTGAATAACGCATAGACGTCGTGCGATTCAAAACCGGGATAGGCGCGAATGGATTGGAATAGATTTGAAACTACGGTTCCACAGAAGGTCAGTAAGAGCACCGAAATCGCGGCCTGAACTCCGAGGAGGGCGCCGCGAAGACGCGGCGATCCCGCAGCGCAAAAATTCGGCCGTGTGGAACGGAGCGCCGGCGCGATTCCGAAGCAGGCGCACGTTATTAACGACAGCCCCATGCCATACAGAACCACGCGAGAATCGGAGCCGAAATCCAATTCAGTCAGCCCGCCACGAATATCGCGAAGGAAGCTTGCGGCCATCGACCATAACGGGGGACCGGCGATGGCCGAGAGGAGAAGGCCGGCCATGCCTGCGAGTAGTGAAAGCAGCATGCTTTCCGTAAGGAGTTGCCTGACGATGCGGGCCCGGCCGGCTCCGACGGCGAGGCGGATGCCGATTTCCCGCTGCCGCGCGGCTCCTCGCGCCAGGAGCATGTTTGCCACATTCGCGCACGCTGCCAGCAGAATCAGGCTCACGACGATCAGTACGCCCGCCGAGGCGGCTTGAAAGCGGATGTCGTCCGTGCTCCGAAAGTAAGCAGTCTTTTGCAGCGTGATTGCCGTAGTTGGCTCCTCTTGACGAAATTGCGACAGATAACCGCGGACCAGCGCATCGATTTCGGCTTGCGCTTCGCCACGCGAAATACCATTTTTGAGGCGCCCAATAATCTGAAATCTGGGGCGAGTAGGCTCGCGCCACTGCGTACGCCAGTCGGATTCGAATCCGGGATCGAGTTGCCGAACCATGGACAGCGGCGCCCAGAACGCGGAGCTAACGGGAAAAAGGTCCGTGCCTGTGAATCGGCGCGGCATGATGCCGATAATCGTGTATGCCACGCCGTTTAGCTTTAAAGTACGTCCCAGGACTCCGGGGTCTGAGTGTAGCTTTTCTTCCCAAAACGCGTATCCGAGCACGATCATAGGATTCGCACCCGGCAAGCGATCTTCGTCAGGAAGGAAAGTCCGGCCGAGAAGGGGTTTGATTCCAAGTTCGGCAAAGTAGTTGGCCGAGACCGCATGACCGGTTACGCGCTGCCCGTCAAGGATGCCTTCCATGGCGGCGGACACGGGGACTTGATAGGTTGCGGCAGTGATTCCGGAGAAAACAGTGTTGTGATCCCGCAGGTATTCGTATTCGGGATAGGCGAAGTTGTATTGAATATCGCCGGCCAGGCGATGCTGGAACCAGCGCTTCACGCGGACCACGCGATCGGGACCGGCGACCGGCAGAGGTTTGAGGGCGATTGCATCATACAGACGGAATACGGTTGTGTTTAGTCCGATTCCGAGCGCGAGGGCAGCCACGGCCGTCAAAGTGAAGCCCGGGCTGCGCGCTAAACTACGCGTGCCATAGCGCAGGTCTTTCACGAATTGCTCCGCCCCGGTGAAGGATCGCGCTTCGCGATGCAACTCTTTGGCTTGTTCGACGCCGCCATAAGAGCGCCGGGCAGCCAGGGCGGCTTCCTCGCGCGGCAATCCGCGGGACTCGAATTCCTCCTGAAGCAGGCGCAAATGCGAATCGATCTCGCGCTTCATCTCGCGTTCAGCGGCCGCGCGGCGGAAGAGATTGACCACCCTTAGAATGAATCGCCTCACGCTCCCTCCGCCAGCAGCTTTTCCACCACCCCGGATATCTGTCTCCAGCGGCGGGTCTCTTCGGCCAAGGCTTTTTCTCCGGCTTTCGTAATCGCGTAGAACTTCGCTTCGCGATTGGTCTGCGTTTTTCCCCACGTTCCTTTAATCCGGCCTTGTTGCTCCAGGCGCACTAGAGCCGGGTAAAGCGTGCCCTGATTCAATTGCAACAGCTCGCCGGAGATCTGTCCCAGGCGAGTCGCAATCGCATAGGCGTGCTGCGGTCCCATGGTTTGGAGGGTACGGAGTACGATCAGATCGAGCGTGCCCTGCAAAACGGGGAGCTTCTCCTTACTAGACATTCAAGTGAACTCTCCGCCCCAGTATCAACCTTGTCGCACTTGCCTGTCAAGTGGAAAGCCGTTGGGCGCCCCAGTGATCGAGGCGTGCGCATGCAGTCACAAAAATTTAATACTCGGCGATGAGCCAATCGTGTATGCTGTATGAAATAAGGGTCTAATCTCTAAGGTTCGCTGAGGCGCATCGGCGAAAGCTGTATAACCACGTCCGTTTCAAACCTATCTGGAGGTGTTTATGAACTTACGCAATCTCACCGTTTTGGGTTTTGCCTTCCTGCTCTCTGCATCAAGGGTTTCGCTCGCACAAACCGCCGGTTCGGCGATGATTCAAGGCACGGTCAAAGACCCAACCGGCGCCGTTGTTCCGGCTGCTACCGTTCTAGTTCACAACAAGGACACGAACGTCGACCGCGAGGTCCACAGCAACGAAGCAGGTATTTATGTGGCTTCCTTTGTCCCGCCCGGTCCTTACGAAATTACGGTCACGAAGACCGGTTTCGTTAAGTACGTACGGCAGGACTTGTCCCTACAAGTCGGCCAGACGATGACGGTCGACATCCAGATGCAGGTGCAGGCCGCGACTGATACGGTCACCGTAACCGGCGAAGCGCCGATCGTGGATCCGGAAAAGACGGATGTTTCGCAGGTGGTCAGCACGGGTTTTGTTTCCAATCTTCCCATTGCGGGCCGTCGATGGGAGACGTTCGTGCTGCTTACACCGAATGCCACGACCGACGGCGGCAGCGGCCTGATCAGCTATCGCGGAATCTCCGGCTTGTACAACTCCACCGCGGTGGACGGCGCGAATAACAGCCAGGCGCTCATGTCGGAGACTCGCGGCCGCGTCACAGGAATTCCCTACATCTATAGCCAGGATTCGATTCAGGAGTTCCAAGTGAGCACCGCCAATT
The DNA here is from genome assembly GCA_019261985.1 of Bryobacterales bacterium. Classification (GTDB taxonomy): domain Bacteria; phylum Acidobacteriota; class Terriglobia; order Bryobacterales; family Bryobacteraceae; genus Palsa-187. The sequence continues at coordinate 20,783 of JAFAQY010000113.1, forward strand.
ACAGCGCCGAGCTCGGCCAAGCCGCCGGCGGCATTACGAACGCCGTCACCCGCTCGGGCACCAACACGTTTCACGGCGATCTTTTCTATTACCTCCGATATCCCAGCTGGAATGCGCTCGATCCTCTCGCGAAATCGCAAGGCATTTACACCCAGACCGTGCATCAGCAGCAGCAGTTCGGCGGCAGTATAGGCGGACCGATTCTGAAGGACAAGCTCTTCTTCTTTCTCACCTACGACGGTTCCCGGAAGGTCAATCCGATTCTTTACACCAGCACCGTCAAATATCCGCTGACTTGCAACCCGCTGGTGCCTGCATCGCTGTGCACCGCCGCGAACAGCTTTCTTCAATCGCAGGTCGGAATCCAGCCGCGCTTCGCGAATCAAGACCTCGGATTCGGGAAGTTGGACTATCAGTTGAACTCGAAGAACCGCATCAGTTCGTCCTTCAATCTTTTGGATTTCAAATCGCCGAACTCCTATCGCGGAAATCCGACGTATTCGAACGAATCAGTCAGTTACAACGGCCCGAACTGGACGCAAGAGCGTATTTTCATTACCAATTGGGATTCGACCATTACCAGCTCCACCATCAATAACGTCCGTTTCCAATGGGGACGCGATCTTGAGATTACCGGCGCGAACTTCGGGCCTCCGGCTATAGGCATTGCGGGTAGCCCCGGCGGCGCTAGTGTCATGAGCTACGGAATGCCGAATGCGCTGCCTCGCGCCGCGGAACCCGACGAGCACCGCATTCAGATCGCGGATATTCTTTCCAAGGTTTGGCGGACCCACACGTTCAAAGTGGGCGCGGATATTAACTTAATTCACGAAGTGATGATTAACCTGTTCCAGGGCGGCGGCATTTACGCTTACCAGGGCAGCGCGCAGGCCGCATTCAACAACTGGGTTGCAGACGTCGCCGGAGTCAATCTGGGCGATGGATTAACCGGCCGGCATTGGACTACTTTCACCCAGGTCACCGACCCGATTACGCATGTCGGCAGGGACGATTTTTGGATGAAGGAGCCCGCGTTCTTCTTTGAAGACACATGGAGGGCGCGGCCGAACCTTACTCTCAATCTCGGATTGCGATATGACTTGCAGCTGGTGCCTCAGCCGCCACAACCGTTCACCGCAACGCCTCTCACGACGCTCTACACCAGCAAAATCAATATCGACAAGAACAATTTCGGACCGCGGTTTGGCTTGGCATGGCAGATCGGGAAGGGCGCGGTGCTGCGCTCCGGGTATGGCATGATGTACGCTCAAACGCCGGGCAGCACCTATTACGCGCAACGCGTCGAGAACGGAGTTTATCAGCAACAGTTCGTATGCGGAAGCCCGGCGGCATGCCCGAGTCTGACGTTTCCGAACGTGATTTTCGCGCCGCCCGGCCCGGCGATGCAGGCCCCGTTCCCCGGCGCTTTGACGCCACAAGTGACGACCTTCGCGCCGCCGGCCGGAACAAACGTAGTGCACGGTCTGGTCCCGGATTTCGTGAATCCCCTGGTTCACGAAGGCGATGTCACATTTGAAAAGCAGCTCCCGATGAATATGAGCTTCACCGCGGCCTATGTCGTGAGCCGCGCCCTGCATTTGCCGATTTACGTCGATGCAAACGTCGGGGCGCCCGTGGGGACCCGCAGTTATGACGTTACGAATCTGGCCGGCGTAACCCAAAGCACCCTCACGATGCCCTTCTACCCCGCGGGCGACCGCATCAATCCGGGAGTGGGCGTGATCCTGACCGGCTTCAGCGATGTGAATTCCTGGTACAACTCCATGGTGCTCACGTTCCGCAAACGGATGAGCCACGGCCTCGAATTCCTGGCGAACTACACGCTTAGCAAGGCGATCGATGGCGGCCAGGTAGGGGGCCAATTTGGGACGTTCTTCGGCACCGATCCGCCGGTCGATCCGCTGAATCGAAAACTGGAATACGGCAATTCCGACCTGGATCAGCGGCAACGCTTTGTGACCAGCGCGGTTTGGTATCCGGCGTTCGGCAAAATCTCTAATAAGCCGACGCGCGTGCTGCTGGACGGGTTTAATTTTTCGACGATCACTACTATCGCGACTGGCCAGCCGGTGACGGAATCGATCAGCGGATTTCCGTCCGGGGGCGTGGACGGCGGATTGACCGGTGGCGTGGTGAGCAACTCGGGGAATCCGACCGGAGGACGCGCTCCGTTTTTGACGCGCAACAACTACTACCTGCCGAACATTTACAACGTCGATTTCCGCATCGCGCGAGAAATCCGGTTTACGGAACGGATGAGGCTGTCGCTCGTCGGCGAAGCCTTCAACCTTTTCAACCACACGATTATTACGGGTATCGGTCCCGGATCGCCGCCGAATTCATTTAATTTCACGAACGCCGGAGCGGGCGCATGCGCGGGGCACTCCAATGCGTGCATTGTTCCGAACGCGTCGTTCCCGTCGGTGACAACCACGAGCACCGCCATTTACGGCGCGCGGCAGCTGCAGATCTCGGGGAGATTTTCGTTTTAGTAGTAGGACAAGCTTCAGCTTGTCCTTTGGAGCTTCGATATTTCTGTCAGGCCGCAGGCGCTGGACAAGCTGAAGCTTGTCCTACTTCACAGCACGATCCAGCTCCGTCGCAGCGGACTGGATCGCCTCTCCCGTATTTTGCAGAACTCTGCCCAAACGGGTGATTTGTTCCTCGGCCTGCTTCCACTGCTTCTGCTCGATGCTTTCCCGGACGCCGGGGAGCGTCTTTACACCGTAGCCTGTATAGAATCCCGGAGCATAGATCTGGTTCTGAAACCACGGCCGGCCGGGAAGACCATCGCTGAGAGTCAAAGCCCGCTCGACTGCGATCAGCCGCGCGTTTACGTCCTTCAGCATCGCGCGAGCCAGATCCGCGCCTCCGTTCGAGGATGCTTGGGCCAGTGCCCGATCGTAAAGTTCAGAAGTGCGCTCCAACGCCGCTAGACCATTTCGCAGGGGCGCGAAATTCAAAAAATCCGGCACCGGCTGCTTCGGGGCCGAAATTGTTTTTTTCTCCGGATCGGCTGTGGCCGAAAATGCGCCTTCATCCACTTCGCGGTTATGCTCAACGATCTGATCCCGCTGATCGCGGGCGAGCCGCTCGACTTCGTCGATATAACGCCGGATGGTGTCGGTGAAGTTTGCGAAATCGAACGGCAACAGTTCTGCATCCGCCAGCCTCAATACCGCGATGCCCGCCGTTTGGGCCAGTGCGCGGCCATAACTGAAATCCGTATCGTCGAAGTGCGTGTACCAATTGAAGTCGTCGTAAATCGAATGATAAATGCCGCTGCCGCCTTCGCCGCCAAAGCCGATATTCAAAGCTGCGATGCCGAGATGATCGATGAACGCCGTGTAATCGGAACCGGACCCCAGCGCGTCGATCCGCAGGTCCGGGCGCTGGCGAAGTTCGGCGCGCTCGGCGGGCCGCGTGTTGATGCGATTAAGCTGCAGGCGTTTCCAAACCGAGAGCTTCGTTTCCGGATCTTCCACGTCCCGAGCTACGCCATTGATGAATTTTTCCAAAGTATGCGATCCGGAGACTTGCAGAAAGCCGCGGTCATTGCCATCGGAGTTGATGTAGACAGCCGCGCAGTTTTGGAGCTCCTTCGCGTGATCCTCGGCCCATTCCGTGGAGCCGATGAGTCCTTCCTCCTCGCCATCCCAAACGGCGTAGTAGATGGCGCGCTTCGGCCGCCAGCCTTGCTTCAGCAGCATCCCCAAACCGCGCGCCTCCTCCATTAACGCATTGGTCCCCGCAACGGGATCCTGCGCGCCGTTGACCCACGCATCGTGGTGATTGCCGCGCAGGATGAATTCGCACGGATATGTCGATCCGGGAATTACGGCAACCACGTTATAGAGCGGCGTCATATTCCAGTTGAAGCTCAGCTTCAGGTGCACCTTCGCTGGGCCGGGGCCAACGCGATAGGTGATCGGCAAAGCCCCTCTCCAACTCCCCGGCGCGACGGGACCGGTGAGCGCCGCAAGAATCGGCTGCGCGTCTCCATAGGAGATCGGTAGGGTTGGAATTTTTGTCAATGTGACGGCTTGTTCACGGCTCAGCCGCTTGGCGTCTTTGGTCGCGCCGACGCCCGGAGTGAGCGGATCCCCGGGGTGAACCGTGATATCCAGCACGCTGCCGCGCTGCACTCCGTCCTTGTTGCGATACGGTCCCTGAGGATAAACCTCCCCTGCGTAATAGCCGTCATCGCGCGGATCGGAATAGATGATGCAGCCGACCGCGCCATGCTCGGCGGCGATCTTCGGTTTCACGCCTCGGAAAGAAGCGCCGTAGCGCACGATGACAATAGCTCCTTTAACGGAAATGCCCAGCCGTTCGAGCTGCTCGTAATCCTCCCGCAGCCCGTAGTTCACATACACCACCGGGGCCGTGACGTCGCCATCTGTCGAATAGGCGTTATAAGTCGGAAGCTGCTCGCTTTGCTGCGAAGAGGTCGGATCGCCGGCAATGGGCGGCTCCTGAAGCTTCGCCGTGAAGCGGGTTGGTTCCAGCAGCTCCAGGACGCGTTCTTTCGGCGTCGGGAAGAGTACGTCGTACGATTCGATCCTGGCGTCGAGTCCCCACTCCTTGAACTTGGAAAGCATCCATTCGGCGTTGTCCTTGTCGTATGGCGAGCCCATATGATGGGGGCGCGCGCTGAGCCTTCGCATGTACTCGCGCAGATTGGCGGGATCGGGAATGGCGCGAAATTTGTCTTCCCAGTCGCGCTCGGTCTTCGAGGTGTCAACGGAAAACCCGCGAAGAGGGGCCAGATCGGCGGGAAACGCGAGTTGGGCGAGCAGGCTCAACCACATCAAACACACGGCGATATTGCGCATGAAACGATTGTCGCTCACCGCGCCAATGCGCGTGGACTTATTCGCGGTCGTCGCGTGCATCCATCAGCTCAAACCAGCCGAGGGCGTGTCCTAGCGCATGTTTCACCTCGAGTCGCCTTGCGGGTGCTACCAACCCTATCTGCTCCTGCAACACTTCCCGCCGAACAGTGTGCAAATTGTCGAAATTCGCTACGCAGGAGTGCGGAAGGCCTTCGCGCCGCCCCAATGGTACTTCAACGGCTATGTTTCGGTATGGTAGTTGTTTTTTCCATCACCAGGAATTTATTCAGGTACGAGTACGCCTGGCTTCGACTAAGCAACAACACGGGGCGCCGTCCGGCAGGCTTCGGAAGGGCTGCCCACCAGATCTGGTATTGCTTCAAGGCTTCCACTCTTCCGCATCTCGCCAGTCATCCGCGACGGTTTCCGTGTCGGGTTGCTTCAGGTACGCCAAGCGGGTTCGTTCTTCTTCGGCCTCATGGATCGCTTTGCGAATCGCGGCCCTGATGAAATCGGCACGCTTTCTCTGTGCCGTGGGCGCTACCCGGTTCAGAGCCCGTAAAGTGGCCTCGTCAAGTTGAATGAGCAGCGATTCCATATCTCTATCCTATATAGACAATAGATAACTTTAGAATTCCATACCTACGCCAGGGCCTGCTTGCAGTACTGGAAACACTTCCTCACTTCCGACGGCGAATCGGCCTCTCCCCGGTATTCGTATTCGATATACGCGCGGATCGGCCACTTGTTGTCGCGAAGTAATTGCAGCACCTGCTTGATTGGCGTGTCGCCCTGGCCCCACGGGACGTTCGCGCCCTGGTCGCGCTTGCGATCTTTCAAATGCAGAATTACGATGCGATCGTGATGGGCTCGAATGTACTCGAGCGGGTCATAATTTGCGGCGGTAAAGTGCCCGATATCCAGGTTCACCCAGAATTGCTTCGACATCTCCATCGCCGCGGCGAAGCTTTCCGGCTTTGCGAATTGATTCGGATCGCGAATATCCGAATGCCCGTGGTAGGCGACGATCATTTTATATTTCTCCGCGAAGGGAACCACTCGCTTCGCCGCGCTGAGGGTAGATGACGCGGTGATGACGTTCGCGCCGAGCGCTTGCGTCATCTGAAACCCTCGATCGATTTCTTCATCCGTGAAATCGTCGAGGAAGCTGTAGTTGTAAGCGTAAATTTCAATGCCGGCATCGTTGAACTTTTTCCGCACCTTCTTAAATTCGTCCATCGAGACGGAGAGCCTCCATTGCCGCAGCCACTCGCGCGCAGCCTTACGGGCTTCGGCCGGATTCTGACCCGCGGCAGCGGGCGCTCGTGGCTCGACGTGCGCGGGAGGAAAAAGTTCCACTTCTCCCAACCCAATTTCAGCAGTCGCCGCGATCGCACGGTCTACGGGAAGGTCGCGAAAACTGTATGTCTGGATACCGAACTGGACGCCGGCAATTTTCGAGTCCAGCTTACGAGCCTGGCCCAGCACCACTGTAGCGGGCACGCCCGCAAGCGCTATTTTGGCGAAATCACGCCGTGAATACATGCTCACACGCTCCTTTGTGAAGAGTACTGCAAATTCTCGGGTGTTTGCTGGCCGTTTTTTACCTGACCCGTGGAGATCCGGAAAAAACTTCATCACCGTCGGTCACCCGGGCCTTTGAAATGAGGCAGGTTCAACAGGAACGGATATTGCAGCTAAGAAAAGCGAGGAGAGCGGAGGAGAAAGGAACCTGATGAAAGTGATATCCAAACTCGGCTTAACGCTGGCTTTGGGTGGCGCCCTAAGCTATGGCGCCACATGGCGCGGCGCGAAGCTTCTGGACGCAAGCTGCTATGACCAAAACGGGAAAGCGGCTCACTTGGGTTCGATGTGTGCGCCCAGTTCATCCACTACCAACTTTGCCTTCAAATCCAGAGCAGGCAAAGTCTACCGACTAGACAGCGCGAGCAATGAGAAAGCAATGCAAGCGCTGGAGAACGGCGTAATAAAGCCAAATAGGCATGGCGACTACAGGGCGTCCATCACGGGGAAGCACGAAAAAGGCAACTTCGTGATGGTTAGGTCCATAATCCACGATCGAAAGGGCACGTACTAACGCCAAGGGAGGGGACAGCAATTGGCTGTTCCCTCCTACGCCCAAATGTCGTTAAGCGCCCGTTGAAAATTCTTGCCCAAAATCAGTTCGATGTTATCGCGGCTGTAGCCGCGCCGCACTAAACCTTCCGTGAAATCGAAAATTTTATTCGAATACCGTACGCCATCCAGATCGAATTTGCGCTCGCCATGATCGCGGCCGTCCAGGTCGACGTCGCTGCCGAGTCCCACGTGCTCGATTCCCGCAACAGACGCAACGTGATCGATATGGTCGAGCACATTGTTCATTGAAGCAGGCCCTCCGGAATGAACGAATGTTCGAACCATAGTGATTCCCATCACTCCGCCCTTGGCCGCCATCGCCTTGATTGTTTGATCGGTCTTGCAGCGGGGGCTTGACACGAGCGACCGGCAATTAGAATGCGTTACCAGCACCGGTTTTCTCGACGCATCGATTGCGTCGTAGGTGGTGCGGTCCGCGCAATGGGACACGTCGATCGCCATGCCCACGCTGTTCATGCGCTCGACGATGTGTGCGCCGTATTGGCTGAGCGGCTGGTTCTTTGGATCGGTCGAGCCGCCTCCGAGGTTGTTGTCGTTATACGTGAGCTGCGAAACGCGCTGACCGAGGCGGTAAAACAGATCCACGTCGTCGACACTACGGAAATGCTGGGAGTTCTGCTGGCCGATGAGAATGCCGATTTTGCCCTGGTTTTTCGCGCACTCCAGATCACCGCGACTGTCTATGCGAAGAAACTTATCCGGGTGTGCGGCAATGAATGCGTTCCAGCCTTGAATGTCGCGCAGTGACGTGGAATAAACGTCTCCGTTCACAAACCCGAACGACTGGTGAAATACTGTCGTGCCGGAGTTCCGCAGTTTTTCGAAATCGGTGTCGCGAAATGCGGCAGGCGTCGATTGCCAGGTCAGCACCTTGCGGTAGTTCAGCGACAGAAGGCCCAGCATGTCAATGACGGTGGAACCGCGCACCAGATCGAGGGTGAGCGCGGAGTAATCGGCTTGAGGCCCGCTTCCGAACAGACTAAACCGGCCCCGGTTGATAAAAGGTGCACCGAGGGCCCATGCGCCGCACACAACTACAGAACGACGTGAGATCACAACTTTGAACGAATCCTTTTGATGGTACCACAAACAAAAGTCGACGCCATATGCCGTATGCTGTATCCGCGACTATGAACTTAAGCGGCGCTCAACCGCGTCCGGGAGCGCACGGATTGACGTCAAATCTTTAAGTTTGCGCTATACTCGAAAACCATTGGAGGTTCTCGTGAAAGTTCTTGACGGCACGTGGATGTTCGCTTCGCTTCTTATATTGGCCGGAATCGCCCGGGCGCAGGTGCCGCCAGAGATCGCGAAACAGCTTGTGGAGATTGGGCGCGGCGTTTGCGTTCCTGAGACCGCGAAGGTCTACCGGCCGCTGCATCCCAGCCCGCCGTATAAAGGGGTCTCGATCTCCCGCGATATTTCGTTCGGACCCGACCCGAAGGACGTGCTTGATGTTGCCGTGGCCGATAAAGGCGGCTCGTCCAGGCCGGTTCTGATCTATGTTTCCGGAGGCGCCGGCAATAAGCAGCAAGGCGGCGAGAACGGAGATGTTTTCTATGACAACATCATGCTCTGGGCAACAAAAAACGGAATGACCGGAGTAAACGTCCAGCGCCATCCCGGGCAGGCATGGGACGATCCGGCGAAGGCCATCGGAATGGCGGTGCAGTGGGTGCAGACGAACGTTGCCAAATACAAGGGCAATCCGGAACGCGTGTTCATCTGGTCACAATCGGCGGGCAACGTTCCGGTGAGCACCTATGTGGCGCACTCTGAACTTTGGGGCCCGAAAGGAATCGGGTTGAAGGGTGTTGTGTTTATGTCGCCGCCGGCCTTTGATATTCTTCCGGCGACTCCGAAACCCGTGCAGGGTGGATTCGGGGCGTGCGGCGGAGCAGGCGCTCCCGCCCCTGCTGGGAACACAGCGAAGGGCGGCCCCGGCGGGTTTAAGGGCGGCGACGGCAAAGGCGGCGGACGTGGAAAGGCGGACCCAGTGGATCAAGCCACGCAATTAGCCCGATCGAATTTACCAGGGCTGATCAACGCAAAGATCCCGTTCTTTTTATCAGTGGCGGAACTCGATCCGCCAAACATCATCGCCTTCGCCGAGACTTTGAAAGACGAGCTTTGCAAAGGCGGGCACTGCCCCACCTATATGGTCTTCAAAGATCACAGTCACATTTCCGAAGTGATGTCGCCGGATACGGCGGATACCAGCGTCAGCGGGCCGATACTGAAGTGGATCAAAAGCGTGAAGTAGGGCTTGCTCTACTTGCCTGAATTGTAGACGATCCGGCCGCCGACCAGCGTCATCGCCGGCTTAATATCTTTGATCTGGTCGGCCGGAACCGTGAGATAGTCGCGGTCGAGCACCACCATATCCGCCAGCTTGCCAGGCTGAATCGATCCAAGATTGTCTTCCTGAAAAACGAAAAACGCGTTCTTGCGCGTGTGGGCGATCAGCGCGTCTTCGCGGCTGACCGTTTGCTTTATCACCTTGGCGCCGCCGGCCATTTTTCCGGTCACCGCAAAATAAAGCGTTGTGAACGGCAGGTACTGGTTGGCCGCGCTTCCGTCCGTTCCCAACCCCCACATGATGCCGCTGTTTTGAATGCTTCGCAGCGGGGGCATATCGTAGGCGCCGTCCCCGAAGCCCTCGTGCATGATCTGGCCATTGATCACCGCCCATGGATGCACCGCTGCGTACATGCCCAGTTTTTTCATGCGCTCAAGCTGAGCAGCGTCGATCTGGTTAATGTGCGCGAAGGTCCACCGAAGATTCTTGATCGAATGTTCCTTATTGATGGATTCCACTTGATCCAGGAACGCGTTAATGGTGTCGTGCAGCTCGGCGTGCACATGCAAAGGCAGCCCCGCTTTGGCGATCGCCATGGCCATCCGCTTCCACTGTTCCAATTGATCGGGCCGTGGATCCGATTTGAGCGCGAACATCGGGTCGTGAAGCGGCGTATAGACGCTTTCACCAAAGAAAATATCGTCGATGTAGTTATCGCCCTGGAACAGCTTCATCCCGGCGATCTGCTGGATGGAGCGATCGGCCTGTTCGGGCGAAGCCGCTCCCGCGCCGCCGATGCAGAACACGCGAACATTTAGTTCGTTCTGCGCTTTCCATTTCTGCATGATTTGCAACACATCGTTATCGCAGCCGGGGACGCCGAAGGTCGTGAGCCCGGCGCGGTTCATATCCTTAATCAAACCGTCCGCGCTCGCTTCGAGCTGACCGGGCGCAACTCGCGGAAGCTTGTTGGCCACGGCGCGCGTGGCGGCGATGTCGCCCTTTACAACACCCGCCGATTTGCCGGCGCTGTCGCGGACAATCGACCCCTTCACGAATTCCGGCGGATCCGGCGTGTTGTCCTTGATCCCTACCATCTGCAATGCCCGGCTATTCAGGAACACCTGATAATAGGATTCCTGCAGCGCGACTGGATTGTCGGGCGCGATACGGTCCAGCTCTTCGCGCGTGAACGGGCTCGGGTCGTCCGCGAACTGCTGATGGGCCCAGCCGCCGATATTGTAGACCCACTCGCCCGGAGCCGCCGCCTTCGCGCGGGCGCGGATCATCTCGACAGCCTGCTTTCGCGAGTCGATGCCATCGAAGCGGAGTTCACGAGCCCACGTGCTTGCGGCCCTCAACAGGTGCATGTGATTGTCGATCAGGCCGGGGATGACGGAACGTCCGCGCACATCGATGCGCCGCGTGTTCGGTCCGGCAAGGGCGGCGATTTCCTGTGAAGTGCCGGTTGCTACGATGCGGTCGCCAAGTACCGCAACCGCTTGCGCGATAGTAAAGCGATCGTCAACGGTAATGATTTTCCCGTTGGTGAGAATTAGATCCGGCGCGGCCTGCTGCCCATACAGCGCGGAGGCGAGCAGTCCCAGGCAACACAGGCTATTTACGCGGCATGTGCTGGATGTCTTTTTCGTTTTCATTGCAGATGAATTCCATCAGGTCCGTGCCAAGCTGCAGATGCATAATCTGCGGCGTGGTGGTCCATGGCTTGGCATACATTTTCGGATCGTCGATGGTGGCCGTCACCTCCAGCGTCCCGAAATTCTTGCGGCGAAAGCGCTCCGTCACGTGCAGCGCTTCGGATGCGGGGTGGCCCTTCTGTGTATCGAGCCAGGTCTGGTCGTTGAAGCCGCTGGTTTCGACCACCAACGTATCGCCGTCCCACCGGCCGGCTGAGTAACCCAGCCAGCTCGGATTTGGATCTTTCGCCAGTTTCCGCCCATCCATAAAGATTTGCCGGAATAGATGCATCTGCTCATAAAGCATCACGATTACCGGCGGAGTCTGAATGATTTTGAACGGAAAAAGACCGTTGGTATTCACTCGCGGCACGCCATGGGGAAGACACCGGGCGAGTGGATCGTCGCCATGATCGTTTTGCTCACGCTGTTTTTGCAGCGCCTTCGCCTGTGGTTGAAGAACGACGTCCTCGGGCTTCAGCCCCGCCGCCAGGTCGAAGAAATAAGTCTGGCCATCCGCCTCCCAAACTCCGGTGAGGTCCGGCTTGCCGTCCGCGGCGCGCGGCGCAGGCGCATTCAGGTTAGGTTTGCCATCGGCGGTTCGCGGAATTCCAGCAGAAGGCAAATCCACCCACTGAGCAGCCGCCGGAAAAACCGAAAAAATCACCGCGATTAGGCAGTAGGTCCAGCACAGTGGGGCAGGTTTCAGCCTGCGGCGGGCTTCAGCCCGCCCCACAACGTTTTGGTCCCAGCGCGGTGCATGAAACAACATACGACTGTCGTTACTGCGCCGGCTCAATGCGCAACACCGCCCCTTCCTTCTCGTCCGTAAGCAAATAAAGCAGCCCATCCGGTCCCTGCCGCACATCGCGAATGCGCTGGCGGAAGTCCGTCAGCAGAGACTCGCGGCGCAATTCTTCCATCTTCTCGTTGAAGAGAATGCGTTCCAAGTGACCGGTGCCTGGAATTTCGCCCGTTCGCAATGAGCCGACGAAAACGTCGCCCTTCCACTTTGGCAATTTGTCGCCGGTGTAGAAAGCCATGCCCGAAACAGCGATGGCCGGAACCCAAATTACCACCGGCGGCTCGAATCCTCCGTGTCCCGGAGGCGAAACCTGCCACGGACCCGGATAGCTGCGGCCATAGCTTACCAGAGGCCAGCCATAATTTTTACCGGGTTTCAATATATTGATCTCGTCGCCGCCATTCGGGCCGTTTTCGTTTTCCCACATCTCACCCGTTCCAGGATGCATCGCCAGGCCGAGCGAACTGCGAATCCCCAGCGCGTAGACTTCGGGCTTGTGGCCCGGCTGCCCGACAAAGGGATTGTCCTTCGGGATAGTGCCGTCGTCGTTCAACCGCAGAATCTTGCCCCCGAGCGTGTTCGGATCTTGCGGATCCATACCCGTCGTGGCCATGAAGATCGTCCCGTCGCGCGCGAATGCCATCCGCGAGGTACCGGCTTGATCGAGCGTATAGATGTCGCGAACATCGGTTAGGCCATGTCCGTCCCAATGTCCTCGCGCCAGCGAGACCACGTGCTTCTTTTCATCCACAGCCTTGTTGTAGACGAGATAAATAAAACCGTTTTCGGCGAAGCGCGGATGGAGCGCGACATCCATGTAGCCGTGCACCGCGCCGGGCAGGCCTGAGTCGCCCGACCAAAAGGACGCGGGGGTTCCGGCGACCGGCTTCGGATCCAGCACGCCGTTGCGGATGATGCGCAGCCGGCCGGCTCGTTCCGTCACCAGCATGCTTCCGTCGGGAAGAAATGCGAGGCAAAACGGATATTCGAGCGACCTCGTTACCGCGGCCACCCGAATCTTCTGTCCTTCAGCCGTGTCGTATGTGATGGGCAGGTTCGGCAGCTTGTGTCCGGCGAGCCCCTGCGGAGCGACGGGGATGCCGTTCTGAAAGGGAACCTTCTGCTGGCCGAATCCAATAGCAGCTATGAGCAAAAAAGATATCGCACTGAGTTTCAACCTGTTTACCTCCATCGCAACCTTCGATCCTACATTCGCCCAGAATTTATGTCAATGCCAGTAGGGCAGCCTTCAGGCTGCCCCACAAGGTCTTAGAGGTTGCGCCGGCTTCTGGCTGCCAAAACTTCTTCCGTCTAAGGCGCCTTGCCGGAGGAGCGTTCCAGAGCCGCCTTTAGGTCCGCGTTCGCCTCTATTGCTTCCTGCATCGCCTTCCTCCCCTGCGGAGTCATCTCCAGGTTGAAGCGGTTCCCGAGCCTCTTGAGCGACTCGCCCAGGAATAGCGTCTTGTCTCGTTCGCCCTTGTGGTTGACTGTGTAGACGATCATCTCCCTGCGTCCCTGTCGCACTATCGTAGTACCCTTTCCGAGCCCCAGCTCCGCAAAATGCGCCAATGTGCCGTGCTAAACTAGCGCGAAAATGCGCACTGTTTTCGGCGTTGTTCTCGCTCTGTTTGCATCTATTCCTTCCTTTGCGCAGCCAAACCGCCTGACTGCGCGCGTCGACGACAGTAAGAGAGTTCGCCTGCAAAGCAGCATCCATCCGCTGGCGCTTCGTTCGACGGACGAAGGCATCGTTGATTCCAGCACCAGCCTGGAGGGAATGATCCTGTATCTGAAACCGACCGATACGCAGCGGCGCTCGCTGGGGCAATTCTTGGAAGAGGTGCGCAACCCACGCTCGGCAAACTTTCGCAAATTTCTCACGCCCGAACAATATGCGGATCGCTTCGGTGTCAGCCCATCGGATCTGGCGCAAGTGCACGCCTGGCTTCAGTCGCAAGGATTTTCGATCGCGCATGTCGCCAGAGCGCGGAGCTGGGTTCTGTTTAACGGCACGGCCGAGCAGGCCAATCGCGCCTTTCAGACTGAAATCCACCGTTACCGACTGCAAGGCCGCCTGCATCGCGCGAATGCCGGCAACATCGCCATACCGGATGCCCTCGCGGACATCGTGTCGGGTGTCGGAGGATTGGACGACTTCTTCCCCGAACCGGACTTGCGCATTGCATCCGGCGCGGAATTGACGAATTCGAACGGAACTCACGCTCTTGCCCCGGACGACATCGCAACCATATACGACATCGCTCCCCTATATCAAGCCGGTATCGACGGCTCCGGCCAGACCATTGCGATCGCCGGAGCGGGGAGCATGAACGTCGCCGATTTAGCTGCGTTCCGCGCTCGCTTTAACCTTCCGCCAAAGGTTCCCCAATCGATTGTCGTCCCCGGTTTTGTAGCGCCTGGGCCGAATACCGGAGCGTTTACGGAAACAGCGCTGGATTTGGAGTGGGCGGGCGCGGTAGCTCGTAATGCCGATCTCATCTTTGTTTACGCGCCCAGCCCTTTTACGGCGGCAAGTTATGCCGTGGATCAGAATCTGGCGCCCGTATTGAGCCTGAGCTACAGCAGCTGCGAGCTCCTGGAATCGCAGGCATCGTTGGTGTTTTTCCAGCAAATCGCGCAACAGGCCAACGCGCAGGGTATGACATGGGTCAACTCTTCCGGAGATGCCGGCGCCGCCGGCTGCGATCCCAATAGCTATGTTCTGGCTCAGAATGGATTGGCGGCGAGGTTCCCGGCGAGTATACCGGAAATCACTGCCGTGGGCGGGACGCAATTCGATGAAGCCGCCGGTCGCGGGAACTACTGGAGCGTGCAGAATTCGCCGAATTCGGCTTCGGCATTGTCCTACATCCCCGAGCGAGCCTGGAACGAGTCCGCATCTGCCGGCGGTTTGGTTGCGGGTGGCGGCGGCGCCAGCGTTATCTATCCGAAACCTGTTTGGCAAACCGGTCCGGCCGTACCGGCGGACGGCGCTCGCGACCTTCCGGATGTCTCGTTGACCGCGGCTCTGCATGACGGCTACAGCATCAATGTGCTCGGCCTCTCCGTTACCGTCGGCGGAACGTCCGCATCTGCTCCCGTGTTCGCAGGCATTTTGGCGCTGCTCAATCACTACCTACAGTCCACCGGGGCGCAAGCTCAATCCAGGTTGGGAAATGTAAACCCCGTGCTGTATCAACTGGGGCAGAATAGCCCCGGCGCGTTTCACGACATCACCGCTGGCGGCAACGCTGTGCCCTGTGCCATCGGCTCGCCTGACTGCGCGTCGGGGGCGCTCGGGTTTTCCGCAGCGTCGGGATACGACCTCGCGACCGGTCTCGGCTCCCCCGAGGTCTTCAATCTGGTGCACCAGTGGAGCGCGCAGGTTCCGAACAATTCTTTAGTGGTGATCTCGTCAAGCCAAAATCCGGTAAATCAGCAGGCGCCGGACCGCAACGGCATCCGTTGGAAGGTGACCCTAACCTTAACCGAAGAAGGAGGCGTGCCCACCACGCTCACCGGCTTCACGATAAATGGCGCGAGTGCGTTCAATACGTACTTCGCGCAACCGTCGTTGCCTGCGTTGGGATCCCTTGCGGCTACAGTCGGCTTCGCTACGCTCAATGTGCCTACGGCGGTAGTCTTCGGATTTACGGGAATCGACGCAAGCGGCGCGCAATGGAGTCAGACAGTCTCCATTCCGTTCATAGCCGCTCCTGTGACTCCGACAATTACCGGCGTCGCCAATGGATTCTCTTACGACATCGCGTATGCGCCCGGAATGTTTCTGGCCGTCTTCGGGGCCAACCTCGCGCCTGCGCCGCAGCAAACCGCGGCTGTCCCGCTGGAGTATTATTTTGGCGGCGTAACCGCCGCCGTTAACGGATACGCCTGCCCGATCTACTACGTTTCACCGAATCAGGTCAATTTGCAAGTTCCATATGAAGTTCTGGCCGGACCGGCAACTTTGTTCATATCGAATGCATCCGGTACCGCATCCTACCCGCTTCAAATCAGCGCGGCAGCACCGGGAATCGCGCAGGACGGTTCGAAAAATCTCGTCCCCAATGCCAGCGGTAACCGGGGGCAGACCTACACGCTGTTTCTGACGGGTTATGGACTGGTGTCGCCGCGCGTCCCCGATGGCGCGACGCCACAGGGACTCGTCGCGCCCGCTCCGCTGCTTGGCGCGAGCGTGACCATTGGCGGAGTGTCGGCGCCGGCTCAATATGTCGGGATTCCGAGCTGGGCGGTGGGCATGGTCCAGATCAATTTTCAGGTCCCGGCAGATACGCCGCTGGGCGCGCAACAGGTGGTGGTCACGGTGGGGACGGCTTCGAGCAGTCCTGTGAATTTCACCGTTTTGCAGTAATTTGCAGCCGGCCCAAGCTAAAATCGAAATAACTCTCGATGCAGCGGTATTACTTCGATCACAACGCGACCACTCCGGTTTCGCCGGAGGTGTTGCAGGCGGTTACGCCGGTGATGACCGAAGTGTACGGCAATGCCTCCAGCATCCATTATTTCGGCCAGATTGCCCGCCAGCGCTTGGACGAGGCTCGCAGGCAAATCGCCTCGCTACTGAGCGCAAAGCCCGAGGAGATCGTTTTTACCAGCGGCGGCACAGAGTCCGATAACCTGGCTATCCTTGGAACCGCTCGCTCCGGTCATGTTGTCGCGACCACGATCGAGCATCCCGCCGTGCTGGGCGCGATTACACAATGCGCATCTTCTACGCTTGTGCCGGTGGATGGCCGAGGAATTGTCGATCCGGACGACATTCGCCGCGCTCTTCGCCCGGACACAAAATTGGTTAGCGTGATGCACGCCAACAACGAACTGGGCACGATTCAGCCCATAGAAGAAATCGCGCAAATTGCGGCCGAAGCGGGGATCGCGATGCACTCGGACGGCGTGCAAGGCGCAGGGAAACTACCTGTAAACGTCCGCGAGACCGGTGTCGCGATGTATTCGATCAGCGGACATAAGTTTTATGCGCCAAAAGGTGCCGGTGCGCTGTTTGTTCGCAAGGAAACGAAGCTAACTCCAACCATGTTTGGCGGTCATCATGAACGGGACCGGCGCGCCGGCACGGAAAATGTTCCGGGCGCGGTGGGGCTCGGCCGCGCGGCGGAATGGATTGCGGAGCATGGTCCCTCCGAGTGGCAGCGCCTGCAAGAACTGCGCGACCGCTTGGAGCAAGACATTTTAGACCGTATCCCAGATACACACATCAATGGCGCAGGAGCGCCGCGCACTCCGAACACGTCGAACATCCGCTTCGATGGAATCGATTCGGAGCCGCTATTAATTGCGCTCGATCTCAAGGGCTTTGCAGTGTCGAGCGGGTCGGCGTGTTCGAGCGGCGCGACCGAGCCGTCGCACGTTCTGAAAGCAATCGGCCTCAGCCGCGAGCAAGCGCGCTCCAGCATCCGTATTTCGCTCGGCCGGAGCAACGACGCCTCCCAAGTGGATGCCCTCGTCGATGCTCTCGCGGATTGCGTCGCTCATCTGCGCCGAATTGCGCCGGCCATTCCCGCGCCCGCCTATGCCTGATTCGCCGATTGCCGTCGCCATGTCCGGCGGAGTGGATAGCTCCGTTGTCGCGGGAATGCTGCAAGCGCGCGGGGAGCGCGTCATTGGGCTTACCATGCAGCTCTGGAATCAGAGGCGGCTTCCCGAGCTGCAGGGCGAGCGGACAACTGGACGGTGCTGTTCGCTGGATGACGTATACGATGCCCGATACGTCGCGCAGCGGCTGGGTATTCCATATTACGTGGTTAATTTCGAGCAGCGCTTCGAACAGCAGGTGGTGAAGCCGTTTATTGAGGAGTATCTGTCTGGGCGGACTCCCATTCCGTGCACGCTCTGCAACAACTTCATCAAGTTTGATCAATTCCTGGAAATGGCGGAGGGCGTGGGCGCGGATCGCATGGCGACAGGTCATTACGCGCAGATCCGCTGGAATCCGGACAGCGGCCGCTATGAAATGCTCAGGAGCGTGGACCGCGCCAAGGATCAGACCTATTTCTTGTTCGGCCTTACACAGCCGCAGCTTGCCAGGACGCTCTTTCCGCTGGGTGGAATGGAGAAGCCGCAGGTGCGCGAGCTGGCGCGCGATCTGGCGATCCCGACCGCGGAAAAGCCCGATAGCCAGGAAATTTGCTTTGTCCCGAACGGCGATTACGCGGCATTCATCGACGCATATTTCCGGGAACAGGGAATATCGCCGGATGTCGCGGCTGGCGAGTTAGTCACCTCAGATGGACGGGTGGTGGGGGAGCACTCGGGCGTCCACCGCTTTACCGTCGGACAGCGGCGAGGTTTGAGATTCGCCGCCGGCGAGCCGCTGTATGTGATCGCGACTGAGCCTGCCACCCGGCGCGTGATCGTCGGCCGAGGTGATGAGCTGCTTAAGGCGAAGATGCATGTTACGGACGTGAATTGGATTTCGATCGCTCCACCGGCCGCTCCCGTCCGGGCCGAGGTAAAGATCCGAAATAAGCATCTTGCCGCCGCGGCAGTCATTACCCCGGGCGCCGACCCATCGCGCGTCGAAGTCCATTTCGACTCGCAGCAGCGCGCGGTGACTCCGGGCCAAGGCGCGGTCTTCTATTCAGGCGAACTGGTGTTGGGCGGCGGCTGGATCGAGTGAGGTTTCTCGAGACTGCCTTAGCGCGCCTGGTACTTGCGACGCCGTCTTTCGCGCCTTTCTATGCGCGGGTCTTGGACGTTGCCGTTCCACGCTTGCGCCGGACTGCGGTATTGAATCTGAAGCGGGCCGGTTTTGCAGACGCGAGCGAGATCACCGACGGCGTGTTCCGCTCGATTGGACGCTTAATTCAAACTTTTGCGCGATTCCCGAGCCTGAATCCCAAAACCATTCACGAATTAATTCGTTACGAAGGGCTTGAAAACTTTACGAACGCGATCGCGCGTGGCAAGGGCGTTCTGGTCGCGACGGCGCACCTCGGCAACTGGGAGTTAAGCGCGTTCGCCCATGCCTGGATGACCGGGCCAATGAACATCGTAGTGCGTCCGCTGGATAATCCGAAGATCGATGCGTTAATCGAGCAGCGCCGCGCGATGTCGGGGAACAATATCATCTCGAAGCGCGAGGCGGCCCGCGGAATTCTGCGCGCGCTACAGCATGGAGAGGCCGTAGGCATCCTGATCGATCAAAACACTACGCCCGAAGAAGGTGTGTTTATCGATTTTTTTGGGATAAAAGCATGCGCCGGGACTGCGTTTGTAAAGTTCGCGCACCGCACGGCAGCAGCGGTCGTCCCCGGTTTCGCATTGTGGGAACAGGGAGAGCGGCGTTACGTTTTGCGCTTCTACCCCGAAATCGAAATCACCGGCGATGTTCAGGCCGACACGCAGCGCGTACACAGCGCTTTGGAAGCAGTAATCCGCAAGTACCCGGACCAGTGGTTATGGATCCACCGCCGCTGGAAGACGCGCCCGCCAGGAGAGCCTGCTATCTATTAATGTCAGAGTCCGCTTGTTAGAATCGAACTAAATGCCGCGCCGCTTAGTCTTTTCGATCGCCATATTGCTGTCCGCGGTATTGCAAGGACGCCAGCCGGAGCGAGCTCGGCACGCGATGGTTGTTTCGGGCGACCCTTTCGCGACCGACGTCGGCGTCAAAGTTCTCCAAAGTGGCGGTAATGCGATTGACGCGGCGGTCGCGGTCGGCTTTGCACTCGCGGTCACTTATCCTTATGCAGGCAATTTGGGCGGCGGGGGATTCATGTTAATTCGCTTCGCCGATGGCCGTAGTACTTTTATCGATTTTCGCGAACGCGCTCCGCAAGCGGCTACGCGCGATATGTATCTGGATACGAGCGGCAATCCTACGCGTGAGAGCGTCGAGGGATGGCGCGCTTCGGGGGTGCCTGGGACCGTGCGGGGTTTCGAGTTCGCGCATCGGAAATATGGCCGAGCTAAGTGGGACGCGCTGCTCGCGCCCGCAATCGAACTCGCTTCGAAAGGCTTTCCCGCGGGCTACACGTTCGTTGACCAAATCAAGAGCGCTCGGAATCTGCCGAACGATCCGGAATCGAAGCGAATTTACTTAAAGAACACCGAGCCGGGCGACATCTTTACGCAGCCCGATCTGGCCCGCACTCTTCAGCGCATCGCGAAATTCGGCGCAGCCGATTTCTACGAAGGCGAGACGGCGGCGCTGCTTACGAGCGCTATGGCCAAGCACGGAGGCCTGGTTACCGCCGCTGATCTCAAAAATTATGCGGCGATTGAGCGCGTTCCTCTGACCGGCAAGTACCGTGATTACGGAATCGTTACCGCGCCGCTGCCCAGTTCCGGCGGCATCGGTTTGCTGCAAACGATGGGCATGCTGGAAGGCTCGGGGTATGAGAAACCCGGTCTTGGCTCGGCGGCCGAGATTCACTATGTCGCCGAAGTGATGCGGCGCTACTTTGCGGATCGCAGCCGGTACATGGGGGATCCGGATTTCGTTAAAGTGCCGGTGTCTGGGCTGCTCGATCCCGGATACATTCGTGCGCGGCGGAACTCCATCGACAAAGATCGAGCGACGCCAAGCGATCAGGTTTCACCCGGACGGCCCGCGGGCGCCGAAGGAACCGAAACCACGCATTTCAACGTGGTGGATGCCGATGGCAATGCCGTCGCGGTTACCTACACGTTGAACGACGGCTTCGGCAGCGGCATCACCGTTCCGGGCGCGGGCTTCCTGCTCAACGATGAGATGGACGATTTTTCCGCGAAACCCGGCGCGGCGAATATGTTTGGCTTGGTGCAGGGAGAGGCTAACGCGATTCAGCCCGGCAAGCGCCCGCTGTCGGCGATGACGCCGACTATCTTGACGCGCGATGGGAAATTCTTCATGACGGTCGGCGCGCCGGGTGGGCCGCGCATCATAACCGCCGTGCTTCAGGTGATTCTCAACGTGCTCGATTTCCGAATGAATGTTCAGGATGCGGTGGACTATCCGCGATTTCATCACCAATGGCAGCCTGATCGTTTATCGATGGAGCGCGGATTCTCGCCGGACACGATCGCGCTGCTAAAGGCTCGCGGGTATGATGTCGATGAGCTCGGAGCGGCGCGTGTATCATCCGCTGTAGAAGTAATCGTGAACGATGGCGGCTGGTTGCAGGGCGCTACCGATGGACGCCGGCCCGGAAAGGCCGCCGGTTACTGACCGCTTCTTGCTAATGCAGCGCGCTTTATCGACACACCTGCACTGTAATCATCACTTGACAACGGTTCTGTTGGACCGGATCTGGGATGCAGGCATTCCTTTGGTTGAGATTTTCTGCGCCCGCCAGCACTTGGACTATCGCGACAAGGCGCAGATTTCGGAATTGAGCTATTGGTTCCGCGATTCCGAGCTAAAGCTGCACTCGCTGCACTCGCCCATGTTTTCGGACGATGTGTGGGGGCGCTCCGGCCCGGACTCTGTGATCGATATCACCGAGCCGGTGAAATCGAAGCGCATCGCGAAGGTGGATGAAATAAAGCGCGCGCTGGAAATCGCCGAAGCGATTCCGTTCCGTTATTTAATCCAGCACCTGGGGGTTTCGGGAGCGGAGTTCGATGAACGAAAACTGGATGCCGGTTTCAGCGCGCTTGAGGAAATCATGCTTTTCGCGGGGCAGCGCGGCGTGGAGGTTTTGATCGAAAACACTCCCAACGCCATGGCGAGCGCGGAGCGGCTGCTTTATTTTTTCGAAATAACGCACCTGAAATTGAATGTCTGCCTGGATCTGGGCCACGCGCACATCAAGGAAGGCATTGAGCAGGCGTACCGGTTGCTGGGTCCGCGCATTCGCTCCACGCACGTTCATGACAATAATGGGAAGCAGGATCTGCATTTGTTTCCGTTTCTGGACGAAGGCGGAACAATCGAATGGGGGCGCGCGATGAAGACGTTGTGTGCCGCGCCGGACCAATATCCGTTGTTGCTGGAACTCCGCGATGCGCCCGACGTGCGGCAGCCGATTGAGCGCGCGCGCCGGGTATTCGAGCGTTTGGAGAATCTGAAGATAGATGAGTGAGAATGTAACGCCGCGCGTGACCGTAGCCGAAGCCGGCCGTCACGTGGGCGAAACCGTGGAGATTGCGGGCTGGCTGTACAATCTGCGCCGCAGCGGGAAGATCTGCTTTCCGCAGGTGCGGGACGGCACGGGAATCATGCAGTGCGTCGCGGTGAAGAGCGCGCTGCCGGAAACGCTCTTCGAATTGCTGAAGGACCTGACGCAGGAGTCGTCGCTGATCGTGCGCGGCAAGATCCGCGCCGAGGCGCGCGCGCATGGCGGATTCGAGCTTGACGTTGAAGACGCGCAGATCCTGCAGCGCGTGCCGGAATCGGAGCCGTACCCAATCAGTCTCAAGGAGCACGGCATCGATTTTTTGATGGATCATCGCCACCTTTGGCTGCGCAGCCGCCGCCAGCATGCCGCGCTGCGAGTACGCCATGAAGTAATCAGAGCTATCCGCGACTATTTCGATTCGCACGGCTTCGTGCTGGTGGATACGCCCATATTTACTCCGGCGGCGTGCGAGGGCACGACGACGTTGTTCGAGGTGGACTATTTCGAAGACGAAAAGGTTTACCTTACGCAGTCCGGCCAGCTTTATAACGAAGCGACGGCGGCGGCTTTCGGCAAAGTGTATTGCTTCGGCCCGACGTTTCGGGCCGAAAAATCCAAGACGCGGCGGCACTTGACCGAGTTCTGGATGGTGGAACCCGAAATGGCGTACGCGGACCTGGAAGATGTGAAGCGCGTTGGCGAAGAGCTGGTTGTCTTTGTGATCGGCCGCGTTCTCGAGAATCGGAAAGAGGATCTTAAGGACCTGGAGCGCGACGTGTCCAAGCTCGAAGCGGTGAAAGCGCCTTTCCATCGCATGAGCTACGAGGAGGCGCTGGCGAAGTTGCAGGCCAAGGGCAGCGAGATTCAGTGGGGCGGCGATTTCGGTAACACCGATGAGACGTTGCTCACCGAGGACATGGACCGGCCCGTCATGATCGATCGATATCCGGGCGAGATAAAGGGTTTCTACTTTCAGCCTGACCCGGCGCGGCCCGAACTGGCGCTGGGCGTCGACTTCATCGCGCCCGAAGGGTACGGCGAGATCATCGGCGGGGGGCAGCGCATTCACGATCTGAACCTGTTGCTGAAGCGCCTGGACGAGCATCACCTCCTACGCGAAGCGTTCAACTGGTATATCGACCTGCGCAAATACGGCTCGGTTCCGCATGCGGGGTTCGGCATGGGAGTGGAGCGTTTCGTTGCCTGGATGTGCGGCCTGGAACACGTTCGTGAGACGATCGCCTTTCCCCGCATGTTGTACCGTACGCGACCCTGAGCTGGATGAGGAAACCCTGGCCCTGGCCCGATGCACTCGACGCGGTGATCGCGGCTCCAAAGCATCATACTCTGGTGTTCGAAAACGAACGCGTTCGCGTTCTCGACACCCGTATCCCCGTGGGCGACACGGCGCCGGTGCACACCCACCGCTGGCCCGCGGTGTACTACACGATCAGCTTCAGCCACTTCATCCGCCGGGATGAACAGGGCAATGTCCTGTTCGATAGCCGTACGGCAACAGGTTCTCGTCCGGCGGCGAACTGGGCCGACTGCCTGCCTCCGCACTCGGTGGAGAATGTCGGGGAGAACGATATCCGGCTCATCAGTTGGGAGCTGAAGGAATCGGAGCTATAAACGAACGGGGGACTCCGAAGAATCCCCCGTTGTTGTTGAACCGATTGTTGGGGTGTTACGCCCAGCTATAGCCCGACTTCGAGAACGGCAGTTCCCGGACGCGGTCGCCGGTTGCGGCGAAGATCGCGTTGGCGATGGCCGGCAGGATCGGCGGGAGCGAGGGTTCGCCCAGACCGGTGGGCGGGAAGTCGCTCTTCACGAAGTGGACCTCGATGGTTGCGGGCGCTTGGGCCATGCGGACCATGGGATGGTTGTTGAAGTTGGTCTGCTCGACCGCGCCGTTCTTGACGGTGATGGCCTGGCCCATCAACTCGCTCATGCCGTCGATGATTGCGCCTTGAGCCATGTTTTCGGCCATGCTGGCATTGATGATCTGGCTACCGATGTCGGCGCCGACCCACACCTTATTGACCTTGACCTTTTTGTTGACCACCGATACCTCGGCCACTTCGGCGAAGTAGCCGGCGTGGCTGAAATGGAAACCGAAGCCCATGGCAGTGCCCTTCGGCAGGTTGGTTTTACCCCAGTTGGATTTCTCGGCAGCCAGTTTGGTGGCGGCGATCATCCGCTCGGGGAGGAAGCCCATGCCCGGAGTCTTCGATGGCTGGCTCAGCAGATCGAGGCGGAACTGCACCGGATCCTTGCCCGCGGCGTGCGCCAGTTCATCGAGGAAGGACTGGATGACGAACGCGAAGGCGTTGCTCGACGGGGCACGCAGCGATCCCGTGCGGATGGCCAGCGGTTGAGCCGAGGATTGGATTGCGAAGTTAGGGACGAAGGGTTGCGGGAACTCGGTGGGACCCATTGCGCCGGCGGTGACGGTGTTCAGACGAGGACCGTTACCCGGGGGTGGACCGAAACCGGGAGGTCCAGCGGGAGCAGGACCGGTGGCCAGCGCGCCGTAGGTGACGAAGTGATTGCGCCATGCGACCAGCTTGCCCTGGGCATCCAGACCGGCTTTGAGGAACTGGAAGCCGCCGGGACGATAGTAGTCGTGCTGCATATCGTCTTCGCGCGACCACAGCAGTTTGACGGGCACGCCAGCCTTGTAAGAGATGTAGGCTGCTTCCACCATGTAGTCATTCGTTAAGCGCCGGCCGAAGCCGCCGCCGCCGCGGACCATATGGAGCGTGACGTCCGTGGGCTGGATTCCGGTGGCCTGGGCCGCGAGTTGCCGTCCGCCTTGCGGGATCTGGCTGGTGGACCAGATGGTACACTTGCCGTCCTTATATTCGGCGGTGCAGCCCTGCGGCTCGAGCGGCGCGTGGGAGATGAAGGGATAAGCGTAGGCGGCCTCGACGGTCTTGGCGGCACTGGAAAGCGAGCCTTCGACGTCGCCATCGCTGCGCGTGGTGGTCATCGGCTTGCCTTGGTTCAACTCCACGGCCTTTTGCGCGTATATGGTGCTGCTGTGATCGGGCACGCCGCGCGGACCGAGATCCCAGTTCACCTGCATCTTTTTGCGGGCCTGCTGGGCGTTCCACCAGGTATCGGCGACGATGGCGACGCCGTTTTCGAGCCCGGGATCGCCGGGCAACACCTGCTCGATGGGGATGGCCGGCCGGTCATCGACGACGATGACCTGCTTCACGCCGGGCATCTTCTTGATCTCATCAAGATTCGTGATGCCGGTGGGCTTGCCGCCGAATACCGGGCACTTCTGGTAGACGGCGTACATCATACCGGGTACCGTCTGGTCGATACCGAAGAGCGGCTTGCCGGTGACGATGGCCATGATGTCGTTGTTCTTCGTAACCTTGCCGAGGATCTTATAGTCGGCGGGCTTCTTGAACTTTTCGGCGTCGTTTTTAGGATCAAGCAACTCGCGGGCGGGCATGGCCGCGAGTTTGGGAGCCAACTGAGCGTAGGTGAGGCTGCGATTGGAAGCCTTATGATACATATGGCCGGAGCCTGTGGTTAGCTCCGATTCCGGCACGTTCCATTGCTGCGCCGCGGCGGCAATCAACATCGCGCGCGCGGTGGCGCCGACCTGCCGCATCGGGTTCCAGTTCTGCGGTGTCGCTGTGCTGCCGCCCGCGATCTGGCCGTTATACTTCGTGGGATCGAAGTCGGTCTGCTCGATCTTTACGTCTTTCCAATCGACATCCAACTCCTCGGCGATCAGCATGGGCAGCATGGTGCGGACGCCCTGGCCGACCTCGGGGTTCTTGGCCATGATGGTGACGGTATTGTCGGCGTTGATCCTGATGTAATTCTCGATTTTCGGGGCGACTTGCGGACCGCCGAATCCCCCGCCCCCGCCGCCGCGTCCGCCCTTATCCGCGCCGCGGCCTTGCTGGGCGGAAAGCGGCTGGACGGCGAGGCCGATGAGGACTCCGCCGGCTCCGGTTGCGGTGACCTTAAGGAAGGAGCGGCGTGCAATGAGTTTCTTGTCGAGAGTAGTAGGTGTCATGTTCGCTTCCTCCTGTTAACGCAGAGCCGCGGCCGACTGGGCCGGACCCTTGGACTGGCTTGCAATGGCGGCCGCCCGGACGATGGCCTGGCGGATCCGGAGATAGGTTCCGCAGCGGCAGAGGTTGGCGTTCATCGCTTGATCGATATCCTGACCGGTGGGCTTGGGCTTCTGGGCGAGCAGAGCTGCCGCGGCCATGATCTGGCCTGCCTGGCAGTAGCCGCACTGAGGCACGTCAACTTCGATCCAGGCTTGCTGCACGGGGTGTGTGCCGTTCTCGGAAAGACCTTCGATGGTGGTTACCGGCTCCTTCACGGAGGCGACCGGGGTTTGGCACGACGGAACTGCTTTACCGCCGACGTGGACGGTGCAGGCGCGGCACTGGCCGATTCCGCATCCGAATTTAGTGCCTTTGAGGTTCAGAACGTCGCGCAGAGCCCACAAAAGGGGAGTGTCGGGCGTGACGTCCACGGTTTGTTTTTTCCCGTTGACTGTCAGGGTGTATTGCATGTATTCAACTCCGCTAGGACAGGTTTAAGTTACAGTGTCTTGTGTACTTTACAGACTTAAGCATGGCAGCAATTTTGAACGAGCACGGTTGCTGACTGGGTTAATTTAGCACTGGGGGGGAGGGGTTGTCAAACTTGCTTGCGCTCCCGATTGTTGGCGGTGGTGGTTGTTAGATGGTGTTGGATTGGTCCCGTGCGCTTGTGGCGGACTGAAGTCCGCAGGCTGGCAGCCTGCCCTACAAGATTGTGGGGTGTTCGGTTTTGGGATTGGGTTCGCTCTGCAAAATTATGTTTTCGTCGAAGGTGGCACAGGTTAGGCTGGAGAGGGGCTCGGGGAGCTCGGCGGGGGGCTCGGGGGAGGCGGCGCGGAGCTTTAGTAGCAGAGATA
>JAFAQY010000031.1 GCA_019261985.1 Bryobacterales bacterium
GCATAAATTTCTATGCACGAAACGGCCAAACAAAACAACAACCTATAGGAGGAGAGCAGAACTAGTCGGATCTCAACAGCTTTCCCCGACTACAGATCGGATATCAGAACCGCGCAGGAGGAATGGTCTGCGCGCATAATTTAGGTGCTAACCCGCCTGGTCGGGTCTTATCAAAGTTCACCAGCGCGATTGGCAATCGCGCGCAGGATAGCATCCGGGATAGCATCCTGCCCCACAATTACGGTAAGCGAACCACCTGCTCGGTGGTAAACGTCAGCAACGTTTCCGACGGGATCTTAACGCGCTGGCCCTTCATGAACACGCCCGAACCCCCTCCGGCCGCCGCGCCCGCGCCCGCGCCGATTCCGGCCCCTTTCCCTCCGCCGGCTAAGCCACCGATAATCGCACCAGCCGCGCCGACAATAGCGGCTCTCTTTACGGTGCTTCCAGTCTGCGACTTGCTGTATTCGGTTACGCTCGAGGTGGAAATGGGCACGGTTTTTCCGTTCACCACCACAGAAAGCAATTGGACCGTGAGTTCCGCTTTTCCGGTGAACTTCCCGGATTGCTTATCTTCCGTAAGCCGCACGCGAGCATCCGCGCCCCTCGGCACGATAACGTTATCGCCGATGGTAATGGGATCTGCGAGGCTAGCTCGGAATTCGTCTCCGGATTTGTCCTTTTCGGAATCGATGCTGTCGATCAGCCGTACGCTGATCTGCGTTCCCGCCGGCAAATCCCGAGCACCGCTGTCACTCACCATCAGAGAAAGAATCCGCTCGCTTACCCCGGCTTCTTTCAGCTCCACAATCCGCGAACCGCTAACCGTGAACTTGCTTGGCTGGCGATTGATCAAATCCGCGATGAAGTTGTCGCTGAGTCCGGCCTTCGTGAGCCGCAGCACCGAATCGCCATTCAGGGGCTCGGAAGCCGGGGCCTTCTTAGAAACCGCGGTGAGTATTCGCTCGTTCACGCCCGCGTTTTTCATATCAATGAGACTTGCGACATCGCTCGACAGCTGGGAGCCTTGCTGGTCGATCAAATTAGTGACGAAATCGTCGCTTAGCCCGGCGTTCGCCATCTTAATGACGTCGCTGTTTGATAGGGTCGCTTGGGCGGGCAACCCCACGGCTAGACACAAGAAAAGCGCACCGGCGAGAAAGGCTTTCATAGAGGTTCCTCTCCTTTCGATGGTACTCCTTCCCGGCAGGTTTCACATCTGATAAGATCCTGCCATGAAACGATTATCGGTTCTGGCTTTGCTTGCAGCGTGTGTGCCTGTATCCGCGCAGTGGTTCAAATTGCCGACACCCGGAATCCCGCGCACGCCGGACGGAAAACCAGACCTCTCCGCCCCGGCTCCGCGCAAGGCGAATGGCCAGCCCGACCTCTCCGGCATGTGGCAGGTGAACGGAAAATATCTAACAAACCTCGCCGCCGATTTAAAACCTGGGGAAGTCCCGTTTCAACCGTGGGCGGAGGCGGTGTTCAAGGCGCGCCAGGACGGCTCGCACGGCAAGGACGATCCGGCCGCGCGCTGCCTGCCCGGCATGCCGAAGCTGAACGCATTGCCGTATCCGTTCAAGATCTTCGAAACACCCGACACGGTGATCATCCTTTACGAAGGGTTTACTACGTTCAGGCAAATTCACACCGATGGCCGCGCTCTTCCCAAAGACCCGCAGCCTTTCTGGATGGGCTACTCGGTCGGGAAATGGCAGGGCAATGAATTAGTCGTGGATACGATCGGCATGCACGAAAGCACGTGGATGGATAATGCCGGCCACCCGCACAGCGACGCGCTGCATATCACCGAGCGATTCCGCCGCCCTGCATACGGCCGCATGGAAATTGAAATGACATTCGACGATCCAAAAACCTATACGAAACCCTGGACCATAACGGAGCAAGCGCGCGCAATCCCCGATACAGAGCTGCTGGAATTTGTTTGCCAGGAGAACGAGAAAGATTATACGCACCTCGGCGGAAAGTAGCGCACGGGACCGCGAGAGCGGGGCTAGCGTGCACCGCCTCTCGTTCGCGAAGCTGCAAAGCGGCCATCTTCGCCGGAGAAATCACGACCGTTTCGTGTGGAAACTCGACGGGATCGTAATCGACCAAATCCAGACATGCGGTTGGAGCCGCTGCAACGCGCCGGGGTCGATGAGAAATATCTCAAGGACGAGCGCACCGGAGCCACCGGCCGCCCCGGTAGCACGCGCCCGCGGCGAATGAAACGCGACCTGATGGAAGGAGGTTGCATGGGATTCGCTCGGGATGGAAAAAACGCAAGGCGCCCCACACAAGAGGAGGCGGAGGAGTGTAGAATGACTCGGTACGGAAAGTCGAAACGGAAATTCCGAGTAAGTAAGTGTCCGAAGCTTTTACCAGGATTCTGCTTGCCCTGAGAAGAACGACGTCATCCGGGCGTTTTCTGCCCGAGATCGACGGCGTGCGCTTCCTGTCGATTTCCTGGGTCGTTCTGTTCCACACGATCGGCCAGGTCACTTTCAAATTCCATCAGCATCTACCAGACAGCCGTTTCTGGCAGATAATCGGGGCCGGCGACTTTGGCGTCTGGATATTTTTCTGCCTGAGCGGCTTCGTCCTAGCGCTGCCGTTTGCCGAATGGCGAACTTGCGGCGGTAAACCGGTCAGGCTGAAAAGATACTATCTCCGCAGGCTGACTCGCATCGAACCGCCCTATCTGGTGAACCTCACGTCGGTGTTCGTATTACTCCCCCTGCTCGCCCGCTCTCATCGAGGCTATGTTCAAGAAGCCAAACATTTAGTGGCCAGCGCTTTCTATCTACACGGCCTACTTTTCCACCGTACCAGTTCCCTGAACCCCGTCGCGTGGAGCCTTGAAATTGAGGCGCAATTCTATCTGTTGGCCCCCTGCCTGGCGCTTCTCTTTCTCCTAAAGAGCACGCCTGTGCGCCGTCTCGCGCTGCTCACGGCAATAGCCCTGCTGGGTTTCACGTCCGGTCTGCTGATGTTTCCGATCTGGCGTAATACTCTGGTTCCGTTTCTGCCGTACTTTCTGGCGGGATTCTACGTCGCCGACCTATATTGCACGTCGTGGAATCGTGCGCCGCGGCGCCAGCTTCGCTGGGATCTCGTGACAATCCTCACTGCCGTGGGTATCCTGATCTTTTTACTGCCTCCGGTAAATACGCTCCACTATGTGGATAATTCCTTTCGACTCGGCAAAGTCCCTCTTGCCTTCAAAATTTTCCTGCCATTCCTGTTGATTCCGTTCCTCGTGGGCGCATTCCGGTCTCGCATTTTCCAGCGATTCATGACGCTGCTACCCGTAACCGTGATAGGTGGAATGTGCTACACCATCTATCTTTACCATCTGATAATAATCGCCGCGATCACTCGTCCCCTGTTCAAGTTGTTCAAGTCGGGAATGGCGCTCGAGCCTCAGCTCTGGATTACGCTCGCTCTGGCTATCCCGGCTGTGGTCGTACTGAGTGCTGTGCTCTTCGCCTTGATTGAAAAGCCCTTCATGAACTTCGGCGCCGCGAAGAAAACCCTGGTCGTGCGCCTCGCCCATTTGCATCACGAATCCGTCGGCGAAACCGGCTAGCCTTCTCACAAGGTCCGAGGCATCGAAAACGGGCGAGTGTGGATCGGGCGTTCTCTTCGTGAGATGCAACAAGCGGCCTCAGAGCCTCGAAGCTGGACCGGCTTTCGCGCAACGTGCCGGATTCCGTCATGACGGCCGATGCCCTCCAAGAGCGCGGCATCTAGGTCAATTCCCTTTCGGGAACATCTGGACGCCGACAACATGCGAGGCCGGGATGATGCAGATTGCCGCGATCTTCGCCGAAACGTAGTGCAGCAACATACGCGAGCGCACGCGCGCCGGAGTGCAGATGCGCAAACGGCGTCGCGAAATATCGGGCGCAAGCGCAAACTCATCCGGCAGCAGATTGACCCGCGTGCGGAGACTGCTATGCCGCAAAAACCCAGTGAGCCGTGAGGAAGTCGCGCCCTGTTTAAGGTGACTGCAGCAGTCTCTACCGGGCGCTTGCGACTCAGTAACAGCTTTGCTACCTTCAACAAAAGTTGTATTGTTGAAAGGCTGCTTTCATGAAAACAATCGCGATTACGTCGCATACGTTTTGCTGCATCGATACAGCGCCGGCAATTTCCAAGCAGACCGCCGCCTTCGTCGACGTTGATTATTATCCCGGTACGGCCTTCCGATCCGATCTATGGGCAGTGACAGAAACGGTCCAGTTGGTGAAAGACGCCGAAAAGCCGTTCCTGTTCGTCACGACGCAGGCGAAGGAAATGGCGCCGAGAGGACCGGCATACTAATGCCATGCCCGAAGAGAAGCCTGACACCATGACCCGCCGCACCGTGATTGCGACCGCCGCTACGGCGGCGTTCGTTCCGGTCGGCGCGATCCGCTCAGCGGCGCAAACTCCCGCGCCGCAGCGCATCTTTTCACCGGAGCAAAAACGTACGCTGGAGGCTTTCCTCGAGCGCCTATGCCCGAAGGACGAGTTAGGCCCCGGCGCGGTCGAGATCGGCGCGCAGGATTACATCGAGGTGCAACTCGGGGATTATCTCGCGCCGGAGAAACAGACGTTCCTGGACGGGCTGGCGGCTGTTGACGCCTACGCGCGCACCAGTCAAGGGAGCGGGCTTGCGGATCTTTCCGCTGAAAAGCAGGATCAGGTGCTCACCGATATCGACTCCGGTAAAGCCCCGCAAAATACGCGTGCATTCTTCAACCGGGCGCGCCGCCTGATGCTCGAAGGCATGTTCGGCGATCCACATTACGGGGGAAACAAGAACTTCGCCGGATGGGATTTGATCCGCTATCCGGGCCCGCGGCTGGCCACAAGCCCCGATTTGCAAAAGATGGGTGTGGCGATTCAGCCTTATCGCCGGTCGGCGTGGGGCAACGACGGACATAATCATTAACCCATGGCCACGAATCTGAAGCCCGTCGACGTTGTCGTCGTCGGTCTGGGCGCGGCCGGGGGCACAGCGGTTCTGCCGCTGGCGCGAGCGGGCCTCAAAATCGCCGGCATTGAGGCGGGAACGTGGATGGATCCGGCGAAGGATTTTAAGGCGGACGAGGTTCATAACAACGTCCGCGGCATGATCACGACCGGCAATAAAATCCGCCGCGAAGCCCCGACCTTCCGCACCAGCCCGGATCAGCCGGCGCAGCAAGGCGGCCCAAGTCCGATGATGAACGCGATCGGCGGCACCAGTATTCATTACCACGCGCAGAGCTGGCGCTTAAAGCCGTGGGACTTCAAAACCGTCACCGAAGTAAAGAAACGCTACGGCGCGGGCTATCTCCCAAAAGGCTCAACCGTAGCGGATTGGCCCATCGGGTGGGATGACATCGAGCCGTTCTATGACGTCGTCGAGCACGAAATCGGGGTTTCGGGCAAGGCCGGCAATATCAACGGAGTGCTCGACCCTGTTGGTAATGTTTATGAAGGTCCGCGGCGCCGTGAATATCCGATGCCCCCTCTGCGCACCTGCGATTACCTGGAACACATGAAATCCGCGGCGCGCTCGCTTGGATGGAAACCGTTCCACTCGCCTGCCGCGATTAATTCGGAGCCTTACAAAGGGCGGACTTCGTGCGGCTATCACGGCTACTGCGATCGCGGCGGCTGTCATCTGCGCGCGAAAAATTCGACCTGTTTCACCACTATCCCGGAGGCGCAGAAGACGAAAAATCTGACGATCTTCGATCGTGCCCAGGTCACGCGGATTCTGGCTGATTCCAATGGCCGGGTTACCGGCGTGCAGTACCTCCGCGATGGCCAGGAGTTCTTTCAGCCCGCAAAGGCCGTGCTGATTGGCTCGTACACGTATGAGAACGTCAGGCTGCTGTTGGTTTCGAAATCCAAGGCATTTCCGAACGGGCTATCGAACAACCACGGCCAAGTAGGAAAGCACTATTTCGGCCACTGGGACGCTCAGGCCGGCGCGGGCGTGAACGCGCTATTTCCGATGGATCTGAATATTTGGTACGGGGCAATACTTTCGCAAGGCGTGGTGATCGACGAATGGGCCGACGACAGCTTCGATCACAGCGGGCTCGGGTTCATCGGCGGCGCAAGTCTGACCGTGTACACGGAAAAACACCCCATCGCCTCGGCTGCCTCCGCCACCTTCGGCCAAGCACCGCAGTGGGGCTCGAAGTGGAAAGCTTGGATTCACCAAAACGCCGGGCGCGCGGCTTCTGCGTATTTGCAGGCGAACAGCTTTCCGTACGAGAACACCTATCTGGACTTGGACCCCGAAATTAAAGACCCGCTCGGCGATTCGGTCATCCGGGTAACCAGCGGCCCCAAGGAGAATGAGCGCCAAGCCTGCCTTTACGCACAAGACAAGATGGAGCAGTGGTTTAAGGCCGCGGGCGCAACGGTGGTAACGAAGGGCAATCCTACCGGCCCACGCCTGAGCACTCACACTTATGGCGGCACTCGCATGGGCGACAACCCGGAAACGAGTGTCGTCGACAAATGGGGCCTCGCGCATGAGGCGCCGAATCTAGGAATGCTTGGGGGATCGGTTTTCGCCACCAGTGGCGCGCGTAACCCCACTCTGACCATTCAAGCGCTCGCCTGGCGCACGGCTGATCATTTGGCGAAAAATTGGAACGAGATCGCGGGTTGAGCGGGCTGGATCCGGACCTTGCATACGCAAGAAGGTGCTAGGCGCCTCCCTATCTTTCCCAGTTTGGTACTATTTAGTGCTAGACTCATCCGTACGGACATGCGATTAAGCCCGGCGGAACAGGCGTTGTGGTATTTCAACATCGCCGCCGCCATCCTGGTGCTGGCCCGGCTCTATTCGGAGCGGTTGATAAGGCTCTATCCTGCTTTATTTGCATATATTTTGTTGGACGCCTTGGAGCAAGCTACCGAACTGGTTTTTGCGCGCCGCCGGCATGTGTATGGCGAAATTTACTTCGTCGGCCAATCGTTCAAGCTCGCGCTTGCCATTCTGGTAGTCCTAGAACTTTATCAACTTGCCCTGGCGAAACAGCCGGCACTGGCGCGCTTCGGCCGGCAAACTTTGAGCTACGTATTCTTGATCGCCATACTGGCCGGACTGGCAAATTTCTTCATCAACACGGGCGCCAGCGCCGGCCGCGATAAATATCCGACGGAATTTGTCCGCCTCGAGGATACGCTGGATCTGGTCACACTGGTAGTTGTGGTGCTGATTGCCGGTTTCCTGTTGTGGTTTCCGGTCCGTTGCAGTCGAAATGTCGCTTTCTGCCTGGGCGGCTTCGTTTGGTATTCGTTTCAACGCTGGGCCGGATTAGTATTCACCAGTTATTTGCCCGAATCGACGCACACGTTCAGCATCGCCATGCTTAGTGCCTCGCTGTTGTGTCTGGCCGTTTGGGCGACTGCATTGCGTCGAACCGGTGAGGTCTCGATCATCGTTACCGGCCACCGTTGGAACCCAGTGGAGGCAGAGCGGCTCACGCTGCAGCTTGATACAATAAACTCGCGTTTGGCCCGGCTTGTCCGGCCATAGCGCGGAAAGATCAGAGTCCGAATAAAGCAGGATTGTCAAGCGCGTGAATGGATTGCGTGCGGTGGCATAGGGTTATTTGCTGAGTCAGCATTAAAATGTGATAATTACAGGAAATTATCGCTAATTTAGGCATTGCTTTTTTGACCGTGCTCTAGTATGCTGGAGCGGAAATCCAAGGAGTCACTTCCTGAATGACCGAACTAATAACAGTAAGCGCAGTTGCTGTAACCTCTTCCGTGACGGCGCTCGGATCATGGGGTTGGATCCGTAGCAGGCAGGCTCGCCGCGCATTACGAGCCGGTGCGCGACGGACGGACGGATTTTCTCCCGACCGGTATGTCCCCATGGCGCGGCTCTTGCAGGACGACGACCTCGATTTCCTTCGCCAGCGCGTGTGCCCCCGTGCGGGAATCGTGGAGCGCTGGGATCGCGCGCGGCGTCAGGTATTCCGGTTGTATTTGAACGATTTGGCGTCCGATTTCCGCGGACTTCATGCGGAAGCACGGGCCTTAGTGGCCGAGTCCCCGGAACAGTATTCGGATCTGGTCGGCGTGCTCATGCGCCAGCAAATTGCCTTCTGGCGAGCAATGGCCGGCATTCGCGTCCGGCTGATGGCGAACGCCCTCGGATTCGGTCACGTGGACGCTCGCCCATTGGTAAACGCGCTTGACGGCATGCAGCTTGAAATCGAGCGTTCGGTCGAACTGTCGTCGACGTCGGTTTAGACCTTGAAGCGGCTGCGTTAAGCTGAGTCTGATGCTACAGCCCGGCAGTCGCGCCCCAGACTTTTTTCTCACGGATCCCGCGGGCCGCCGGCAAACCTCGACAGAGTTACTTGCCGGCGGCCCTGTTCTTTTGGCTTTCTACAAATCGAGCTGTCCGGTTTGTCAACTCACTCTTCCATATCTACAGCGCCTTTCGGAAGGGGCCTTACGCGTAGTTGCCGTTTCCCAAGACAGTCCTGCCGATACCTCGCAGTTCCGCGAGCGATTTGGCATCTCGATGCCCACCCTGCTCGATACGGAGCAGGATGCCTATGGCGCAAGCAACGCATTCGGAATCACGAATGTACCGTCGCTCTTTCTGATCGAGCCTGGCGGCGCAATTTCAACCGCGGCCTCGGGTTTTGCCAAGAGCAGTTTGGAGGCGCTAGGAAAGCGCTCCGGCGTAGAGGTCTTCCATTCCGATGAGTGGGTGCCCGAATGGAAGGCCGGCTGAGGATCGAAGAATAAGCTTCCGTGAGAAGCTTGATAACTGCGTTAATCTAATAGACGAATGCCCAAAATTTCTGAAGTGCTCGACGGCGCCGCGGCAATCGCCAAGGGAATGAGCATCACCTTCAAGGAGATGCTGAATCCCACGCTGACCGAGGACTATCCGGATGCACCGGCGAAGTTCCAGGAACGCTACCGGGGCGTGCATCAATTGCAGCGCGATGAAAATGGCCTGGAAAAATGCGTGGCGTGCTTCCTGTGCGCTGCAGCATGCCCGGCTGACTGCATATATATCGAAGCTGCCGAAAATACGGAAAAGCTTCGCATCAGCGGCGGCGAGCGCTACGCCAAAGTTTACAATATCGACTACAATCGCTGTATCTTCTGCGGATTCTGCGTTGAGGCCTGCCCGACCGATGCGATTACGCACGGACACGGTTTCGAGATCGCGAGCTACAACACCTCGACCTTGATCTATCGGAAAGAGCAGATGCTGGTTCCTGTCCCCGAGGGAGCGCATTTCCCGCTAAAGGCGGAGACACATGTGGCCGAAGCCGGCCACTAGGCGCTTATTCTTTCAAAAACTTCAAAATCTCGCGCTCGAAGATATCCGGCGCTTCAAGGTGCGGGACATGGCCGACGTTTGGAATCAGCACCAGGCTCGCTCCGGGAATTGTATCGGCGATATGCTTGGCCCGTTCCGGGAAATCGGGAGTATCTTTGTCCCCGCCGAGGACCAACGTCTTCACTTTGATCTTCGGCCAGTCATACACCACGGGATCAAGGTACGGCATCTGTTGATAGATCGCGCGGACCATTGCCAATCGCGGCCATTCGCCGCTTAAGGTTGGCGCGTAGAGGATGCGGACATATTTCTCGTATTCCGGTTTCCATGCGCCGGGCGTTGGAAAATACCGCCGGATGTTGGCGTAGAAAGCCTGGTAAAGCTGATCGTGCGACTGCGCCATCGTAGCTTTGTACCCCTCGTCCGCCGTGCGCCACGGCGTTTGATACCTGGGGTCGGTCAGGCCGATGGGATTGTAGATGACGGCGCGCTCCACCATGTCGGGGTAGGACGCGGAAAAGCGAGCGGTGAGCATTCCGCCCATGGAATGCCCGATCACCGCCACCCGCTGGATGCCGAGGGTTTGAAGCAGCTTGCGCGTGTTCGCTGCCATGTCGTGGAAGTTATACGGGATCACCGGCTTTGACGATCGCCCGAAGCCGATCTGGTCCGGCACGACGACGCGAAAACCTTCTCTACGCAGAAACTCGATCGGCCCGCCGAAATAAAATCCGCCGAAATTCATACCATGCAACAGCAGAACCGTGCGACCGTTTGGCTGGCCTGCCGGCGGAATGTCCATGTAGGCCATGCGCACATCTTGGCCGTAAAGCGTCAGCGGGAGCAAGTTGACCGGATATGGGTACGGAACCTCTTCATACGTGATGCTGCCGGGCTTTACGTCCGTGGGTGCGCTCGGGAGCGGCGCCGACGGGGTCTGCGCGATCGCCGCCGCAGCGGTCAGAGCTGCAAGGATTGGGACGGTCCTGATGTTCGCCATACTCAAGAAGCTATCAAAAACGAACGGAGAGTAGGACAGGCTTACGCCCATCCTACTTAGAACGAAATCCGCATTTCCAGCACGCCCTGGCGCGGCGGAGTAAAGGTGCTGCCTCCGATGTAGTTGATGAAACCGAAGCCGCCCGTCAGCAGACTTGCGCCGCTCCTGGTAGTCGGAGCAGTCGGCGTAGTCGCGGATGGGTTATTCAACTGCGTCCGGTTGAAGATGTTGACAAAATTCATGCGCACAGTGATGCGCGCCCGTTCCTTTATATCGAACACACGTCCCAGGCTCAGCGTTTCCGAGGGATGACGTTGATAACGGTAGTCGCCGTAGTAGGGAGCCGAAGTGCCCCACTGGCCGTCGGCAGGGTTGCTCCACGCGGCTGGATTCAGCACCAGATCTTTGGTGGGATCGATGCAGTGGCAGTTCAGATCTTTCAAGAACCACGGAACGCCCGGGACGCGGTTGTAGAAGGTCGAGCGGAACAATAGAGTGTTGAGGTTATTCGTGGAGGTTGGCACAAGAATCGGCAGACCGCTCGCGTAGGTGAGAATCGATCCCAACTGCCAATCTCGCACCACATATTTCAGGACCGGATTCGATCCCCACGCAGGCAGGCTGTAGTGCACGCTGATCGTACTTACCAGCGGGCGCGAGAAACCCGAAAGACTCTTATTCTGGGGAAGGTTGAACACGTCGTTGACCGTGCCGGCTTCTACGCCCTGTTGTTGCTCCTGGGCCCAGGTAAAGATGTATTGAGCGTCCAGACCATGGGAAAGGCGCTTCGTCACTTTCGCTTGGAGCGAGTCATACCAGGTCTTGCCTTGCGGCGCCCACAGCGGAGCGAGCCCGCTTGAGAACTGCGGATACGGCCGGAGCGCCTGTGCAACGGGAGCGCTTAATGGAAATCCAGCATAAGGGATCTTGTTTTGGAATCGCCCGGCTGCCGGCGAACCGATTGCCGCCCTCAAAATCGCGCGGTCCGCGGAATTATTGATGTCTAATCCATACTGAGACAGCAGTTGCTGCGGGGTTAGAGCATTGTAGTTATCCAGAACGGGGCTTAACCACCAAGCTCCGCGATTCGCCACATAGGAAGCTTCCACCACCAGATCGCGGGCGATCTCGCGCTGTAAGCCCACGCTCCATTGGATCTGGCGCGCTGGCCGGCCGGCATTCTGATCGACAACGCTCGCCATGCCATTCAGACTTGCTGGAAAATTCGGGTTTGGATACGCGCCGGTGTTGAAATTCGGCCAAGGCAGAACGTATGCCGGTGGCACGCCGTTCGCCAGGACCATGGAGGCCGCGCCAAATGCCGGCGCGCTGAACGCGTTGTTGGCGGAAGCGCTGGCCGTTCCCGTGCTCCCAGTCGCCGTGCCATCATAGGCGACTCCAAACCCGGCGCGGAAAACGGTCTTCGGCGTAATTTGATACGCTGCGCCCAGGCGCGGTCCAAATGCCCACGGATAGTTATGCGCGAGACTGCAGTTGCAGGTAGCCTCATACGTAACCGCGCCGGGATGGCCGCCTGCCGTGGGATTAGCCAGTGCCGGATTTAAAGTAGGCAATCGCCCGTACTGCTCTTTCGGATAAGTCGCGTAGTCATACCGTAGGCCATAATCGAGCGTGAATTTTCGCGTAATCTTCCAGGTATCTTGAGCGTAGAACGCGAGAAAGTGCTTGCCCGTCCGCAGGTCGGCGGGCGGGTTAACCACGCCATTGTTCACCAGGCCCAACAGGAAGCTTGCGTAGGGGAACCCGACGGTGCCCCCTGCCACAACGGCAGATTGAAGCGAGCTGCAGCCGGAACTGGTGCAGGAGGAAAGCTGCGAAGTCTGATTGGGCGAGAAGACGAACGAGCCGTTCGTCGCGGCCAGGCTATGCAGCGGATAGCCGAAGATGCGCACCTCGGAACCGAACTTGTAAGTATGATCACCCTTAACCCAGGTCGCCGAGGCTTGGTATGTGGGCGTCATCTGTTTCGTAAGCGATTGCGCGCCTCCGATGCCCGGGCCCATATTCATCATTCCTCCCGTCCCCGTGCAAGGCGAGGTGTTAATACCAAGGCCGATTACACAAAGACCGCTGATACTGGGGAACCGCCCTCCGGGGTTGGGGGTTCCATTCAGTCCAATGGTGCTCTGATCAAAGTCTGTGGTGGGTGAATGATCGTTCAATTGGTAAAGCGTGATCCCCGCCCCGAAGTGCAAAAGCAGATTTGGCTTTACAGAATAATCGAAATTCACCCGCCAGTTATGCGATACGCTGAACGTGCCGCGGGTGGCTGTAATCGCCGGCGGCAGCCCTTCTGAGCCATTAAGGCTTTGCGAATACTGCGAATTGCTGGAATTCGTCGTGAAGGTGCCCGCGATCTTGGCTTTCGGCGTGAATTGATGATCCAGCCGCACCGAAGTGTTCGTCGTAACGCGATCATTGGGGAAAGAGGGAACCAGATTTAAAGCGGCGGCGGCGTTTCCCGGCTGCGGAATCAGGTTTTGGATATTCAGCGCGACTGGATCGAGGCGCGCGGCTGGAATCCTATTGTTGAGAAATTGGGTACGGACGGGAATCCCATTTACGGTCTGAACCGACAGCGGGTCATAAATGCCGCCCTCCAGGATCGGATTACCGAGCGGGTCGGTTCCCAGAGTCTTGCCGGTCAGAGCTTGCGTAAAATTGCCCGCTCGATAAAGCGCGGTGGGGACGGTAATCGCCTGATCGTTGGTTTGGAAGAACTCGCGGTATTGCTCGCGATTGAAGTAAAAAAATGTTTTGTCCCTGCCGCGATAAACCTTGGGAAGCCAAACCGGGCCTCCCAGATTAAAGCCCCAATCGTTGCGGCGGATAAGAGGCTTCGTGTTGACGAAGGGCGTGGATGCGTTGAATGCCTCGTTTGCGAGGTAGTCGTAGGCATTGCCGTGGAATTGATTGGCGCCGGATCGCATGGTCATGTTGAACAGGCCGCCGCCGACCTGCCCGAACTCCGCCGAATAATTGCTGGTTTGAAGAGCGGTCTCCTGCACGGCGTCCATGCTCGCCGATGTGCCGGCCTGCACCGCGTTGATTTGATTTGTCGCGTCCATTCCGTCGATCTGCGTGCGCTGAGTGCCGAACGGCGCGCCGTTCACGCGCGCGCCGGTGATGAATCCGGAGACCGCGTAGGTACCAGGGACTAGCACCAGTTCCGTCATGTAAAACCGCAAGCCCTGGCTCGATGAGAGAGTGCCGCCGATTGGCAAGGCGCCCAAGTCGATCATGCGTTGCGCCGAGATCGTATGACTCAGCTCACCACTCTCCGTTTTAAGCAGAGAGGATTCCGCGGTCACCGTCACCGATTCGTTGGCCGCGCCCACTTCTAATGCGACGTCGATGCGAACCGTCTGGGCGACCTCGACAAGAATATTCTGGCGGACATACTTTTTAAAGCCCGGCACGCTCACCGACAGCTCGTAAGTGCCCACCGGGAGCTGCGCGAGAGTGTAGTTACCGGTGGTGGAGGTTTGTGCTTGGTACAAGATACTGGTTTCCGTGTTGCGCGCTTCAATGGGCGCGCTTGCCACCACAGCTCCCGCGGGGTCGCCTACCGTGCCGGTGATGGCTCCACGATCGCTCTGCCCAAATGCCGCGGCGCAGGCAAGCATGCAAATCAAGACTATCCTCATATTCATACCGTGACTCCTTGCCCCTACAATGGGCCACCCTGAACTGCATACAGAATTCGCAGTTTCAGAAAGTCTATGGGAGAGGCACGTGGCTGTCAAGGCCTAGTGCGGCCTCTTTTGAGATGGTGGCGCGGCCGGGTGCCCAGGCAATTGTATACAATTACCGCATGAGCGCGCGGGGCGTAGCACAACAAAGCCGCTTCAATTCGCGCACCGGGAAAGTACTGCTGAGCTTGCGCGAGCTTTTGCTCAAAGGCAAGTTCAAACCGGGGGAACGCGTCTCGGAGCTTCAACTGGCCGCCTTGGCCGGCGCATCGCGGACTCCAATCCGCCAAGCTCTCGACCGGCTGGCGCATGAAGGCTTGGTAGAAGAGACGCGCACCGGCCGATTCCTCGTCCGGGAGTTCACCATCGCCGATGTTTGGGATGGCATTGAAGTACGTGGAGTGTTAGAGGGAACCGCGGCTCGGCTCGCCGCCGAGCGATTGTCGGGGCCAAGTGAACTAGAGCCGATTCGCGCTCTGCAATTGCGCATGGATGAGATCCGCCATCCAACACGCGACTCCTTCGGTGCCTATATCGATTTGAACGAATCGTTTCATTCCGCGCTGATCGATCTGGCGAAGAGCGCGCTGCTGCGGCGCTCGATCGAACACGTGAAAACCTTACCGTTCGCGTCTCCGAGCGCGCTGGTATTCGCTCGCACGAAACTGCCGAACGCGGCGGAGATGCTGGTTATCGGGCGCGAGCAGCATCATGCAATTTTGGAAGCAGTCGAGCGCCGCCAAGGCACCCGCGCGGAAGCGCTGGCGCGAGAGCACGCACAGCTCTCGAGGCGGAATTTGGAAACCGCGCTCGCCGATCAAGCGATCCGCGATATTGTGCCCGGAGGGAAGTTGATCCTTCCGGATGCGGCCCTTACCGGAACGGCCTAAGGCAGCGCGAAAACGTAGATCGAATTATGTCCCCGCGGCGTCCTCAACTCCGGAACCTCGGCGGATAATTCAGGCACCTTCAGGTTGTCGCCGGTCATGACGCAGATGTACTGCTTTCCGTTCACGCCGTAGCTGATAGTGCTCACGGATATATTGCCCCCCAGCACGGATTCCCACAGCATCTTTCCATTGGCCGCGTCGAACGCGCGGAAGCGCCGGCTCATATCGCCATGGAACACGAGGTCGCCCGCGGTGGTCAGCATGGCCCCGTTGCCCGGCGCGCGGCCGATGTCGAATCGCAGAATCTCGCCGGTCGATAGGTTAATTTTCGCGAGCCCGGTAAGAGCGTTGGGATCGCCGCCCGGACGCGGAACCACCTTCCAGCTTCCCCGCCCCGCCGGGCCGTTCGTGGTCAGATCGCGACAGTTGTCGATGTAAGACGTGTACAGCGAATTCGTCACAGGGCTGTAGGCGGTCGGCCAATAGCTGCGGGTATTCCAATAGCAGACCACATGATGGTCGCCGGGCTGCTTGAAGACGTTGTTCCAGTTGATGGTGGTCCGCCCGGTCTTCGGATCGAGATTCGAGATGACGAAATTGGGATCGTCGTATGGAAATGGCGTCGCCCACAGGAATTGCCCGTTGTTGCGATCCAGCACGAAAATGCCACCCGCCTCGCCGATGGTCGCGACCACATCGCGCGGCTGACCCTTCGGAACATCCGGATTGATCCACTTCACGAATTTCGGGTCGGGATTGATGGTGGTCCGTACCAGAGTACGCTCATGCGTGTAGTCCGAGTCCCAGTCATCGGCGGGGAGGTGCTGGTAATACCACGCGAGCTTGCCCGTCGCGGGATCCAGCGCGATCGTCGAGTTGCTGTAAAGATCGGCGGGCGCCGTTCGCGAAGTGGCGTCCGGATTGCCATTGTGGCGGTCGGCGCGCTGATCGGGCATCGGATTCGCAACGCCCCAATAAAGCATCTTCCGCGCGGGATCGTATGTTCCGGGCAATCCCCAGGTAGACGCCAGGCGCTTTGGGATGTCGGCGCCGTTCCAGGTTTCATCGCCCGGCTCTCCCGGTCCTGGCGTGGTGTAGAACCGCCACAGTTCTTTTCCCGTCAGGGCATCATGAGCAGCGATGAAGCAGTTGTCGCGCTTACCCGCACAAGCGCCGCCGGAAATAACCTTTCCATCCGCGATCAACGGGCCGGAAGTGTTCCCTCGGCCGTCGGTCTTCGCCTCCCAACGAGGCTCCCCCGTTTTTGCGTCCAGGCCGACTACGGCGTCCGGCGCGGTGAATACCACGATGTCCTGATAAATAGCCAACGATTTCGACCGCGCCTGGCCGGCGACATTCGCGGCAACCTTGCGTTGGTACTCCCACAGCAGATCGCCGTTGACCGCGTTCAGCGCCTCCACCGCCGCGCCGGGGCTGATCACATACATCACGCCGTTGTGGACGATCGGAATAGTTTCCGTCTGACCGTTTGCTAACCCGCGCACCCATGCGAGATGAAGCTGGCCGACATTCTGGTTGGTGATTTGCTTTAGAGGGCTGAAGCGCTGCGCGTCATAGGTTCGGCTGAACATCAGCCAGTCGTCGGGACTGGGATTCTCCAGCATCTCCTTCGTCACCGGCTGGTAGCTTTGGACCTGCGCAAAACTCAGCGTGGAAGCGACGGACAGCGAGAGCGCGAAAACAGTCTTGATCATCGGTTGGGTCTCCTGCGCTATTTCCGGAGGAATCCGGTGTCGTTGTTCTTCAATAATTTTTCGTAGTAGTCCATGTCCGCATTGTTTTCCGCGCACTCGTATTCGCGAAGTCGCGTCCCTTCGCGGAGCATGATGGTACTGTGCGTGTTCCACGGCTTGGTGAAGACTTCCGGATCTTCCATGGTTACGTCGTACCTGATGGTGTTGTAGTCGACGCGGGTGTAGCGCTCCACCACGTGGAGCGCTTCGGAATGGAAGCTCCCGACGGGTCCCAGCCACGTTTTGTCGTTGAAGCCCGTCACATCGACAACCAGCGTATCGCCCTCCCAGTGGCCAACTGAATCGCCCATGTAGCTGGGTTCGAGATCGTCCGGATGCTTACCGTTGAGAGGAATGACGCGGAACACATGGAAGACCTCATATAGCATCCCAATGGTTTGCGGAGTTTGCAGGATCTGCATGGGGAACAAGCCGATCGTGGTGATGCGGGGCACCCCCGGAGCGGCGCACCGCGCTTCGGGATCGTCGATTCCGCGCCGGTTATAAAATTCGAGCACCTTGGCCGCCGCCCACGGTTGATAAGGCGGCTTCTCCGGAGGAGCGGCGCGTTGAACCGGCGTCG
Organism: Bryobacterales bacterium; assembly: GCA_019261985.1. Classification (GTDB taxonomy): domain Bacteria; phylum Acidobacteriota; class Terriglobia; order Bryobacterales; family Bryobacteraceae; genus Palsa-187. The sequence goes on from JAFAQY010000031.1 coordinate 17,260, forward strand.
CGCCCCCCACTCCTGGACCGTTGTTCGCTTCTTCCCAACTACCTATTCGATTGCTTCCACCCTGCCACACACCAGTAAAGTCAGGCTTTCCATCCGCGGTTCGAGGCACGGGCGGATATTTCCTGACCGGAGCATTTTGTGCGGCGGCAATCGCGGCAAGACTCAGCCAGAGGACGATTTGCGCTCTCATGGGACGTCAACTGCCGGAGTGTTGCCGCCGTCACCAGTCCCAGCCGGGGGGCCGAAGAACAATTTTTTGCCGTCCTTGAACGTGACTTCGCGGGAGTGCGCCCAGTCCGTGCCGTCGCGAGCGCGCCATCCGAACACGGTGATGGTATCGCCTTCTTTAATGGTTACGCCGCGCTTCCATCCAGTGCGATAGAGCACGTTAGGCGGATAGCCCTCGAAGCGCCAGTTGGCGACTTTGCCGTCTTTGTCCTTCACATCCAGATAGAAGTAACTGTGCGGATTTGTCCATTCCACTTTGGTGATCACACCGGTCAGAGTGATCGGCTTATTGGCATCGAATTCCGCTCCGAACGAGTGGTGCGCCCACGCCGCGCAGCTGAATGCGAGCGCGGCGAGAAATGCTGACAAGGCATTCTTCATAGACTTCTAGATTATCGCCACGTGGGGCAGGATGCCATCCTGCGGCGGCTTGCCAAACCTAAATTATGCACGTAATCGAAGAGCACTGACGAAGCTCTGACTGCCTCGCCATTTGGTGACCCCGAAAATCCTGCGTTAAAACAGAAGAGCCGCGAAGACAGAAACTTCGCGAGCCGACTTTCGGGAGTCACCCAAATGGTGA
>JAFAQY010000061.1 GCA_019261985.1 Bryobacterales bacterium
CGATTTCTGTGATCTCGCGAGTCAGATTTGCTCCGAATTTCCCGGACCCGCCGAGAAGCATTTCCAGGATCGGAAAAACCAGCGAGGGGTTGATCTCCAAAACGGCATTTCCATCCACCGGCTTCATGCCCAACGTGACGATGCTGGTTGGAGACGGAAGGCAGCCGGCAAACTCCATGAACGAGAGCTGCTCAACGCTGACTAAATTCACCGCAACGTAAGCGCGCAGATAGGCCGAGAGACTGGACGCCAGGCTGCGTGCGAAGTTTTCGTGAAGCAAATGAATCGCCCGGAGTTGGTCCTTGGCAATGCGATCCGGCCGCCGGAAGTCGTAGGCTTGAACTTTCTTAGAGGCGTCTTCTTCCCCAGCCTCGCGCGGCTTCTTGGCCGGATTTTCGATGTCAAACAGCGAGCTCATAATCCTTAATCGGCGGTTTGTCAGCAATCCTTCAGATCTCGATTCGCCCAGGAAAATATCTCGGAAAGAACGATCGGAAACATATTCGGCTGTCTTTGCGATCTTTGCGTCTTTGGGAGAGATTGAATCGTCGGCGCTACCGCGAACGCGCGTCGCTGTGCCCGGCGGGGTTCCCGCCAGCAATCGCGAACGCCACACAGTTTTGAACACGACCGGGAGGCAGTACTTGACGGGTAAGCAATAGCAGCCTCAGTTTCTACCCTACCCCATCCCATACGCTAAGAAGCGATGCCCTCGATCACTGGCGTGTTGCCCCGCTCCCCCGCTTTCTTGGAATGAATGACACCTGTGAAAGTCTCCCAAGCGTGCGATGAACCCGAACTGGTGAACCGCGCCGCCTACTTGAGGGGCGTACATCGTATCCAAACGCGGCAAGGGTCGCCGCCATCGTGTCCATCGACGATTCCGCTCATGGAACGGCTCACCGGCGAAGAACAGGACTGGGCACACCAACTAGCGCCCGGTTTGCTCTACAGCACCGGAAGCCCCCCGCCAGGGCCTATGTTTTGCTATCCTGACGGAACCCAGCAGTCAGATAGAAGACTTAATAGAGGAATTCCAGGACGACGTCGAAGGTGTGTCAGCAGATCTGCACGCGGCTGCGGACCGTTAAATGTTTTAACAAAGTAACGCTTGTGCAAGATCGGGTATCAGCGGTGCTCGGCATCCTGGCGACGGCCGCGTTCGCGCAGGAGGCGAGTGGCCCCTTCGGTATTCATCGCGGTATGACCACAGAGGAAGTTCTGACTCAACTCCATCACTTCCAGCTTGCGGCTCAGGGTGACATGGTTTCGTTGCAGTTAGGGGGTGACATTATTTTGGAGCATCTTCAGATGCTGATTTAGGACTTGACTCCTGTGCTCCAGGTGTTTAGTCTGGAATGCAGTCTAAGGAGATTGAGGCTCATGCATTTGATCCACCCCGCAAAGTACCTCGGGCTTGTTTTGTTGGCCGTCCCGCTGGCGGCAAGCACCGTTCGGATCATCCAGACCAACAGCGCCGGCGACGATGTATCGGTCATTGATCCGGTGACCAATAAGGTCGTCGGGACGATTAAAGGAATCGAAGTCAATCACGGCGCGGCGGCGGCGCCGGATGGCAGCCGCTTCTACATCAGCAACGAAGACAGAAGCACACTCGATGTGGTGGATGCGAAGACTCTGCAGGTCACCAAAAGCATCAAGCTGACGGGTCACCCCAACAATATCTCGATCTCGAAGGATGGCAAGCGCGTGTACGTGGGCATCGCTGTCGCCCCAGGGGCGGTGGATGTTGTGGATACGACCTCGCTCGAAAGGGTGAAAAGCATTTCTGTTAAGGGAGCCGTGCACAACACCTACGTTACTCCCGACGGTAAGTACGTCGTGAGCGGGTCCATACCTTCGAAAGTGATCACGGTGATCGATCAAAAGACCGAAACGCCCGCATGGTCGCTCACGATGGACCTCGGCATCCGGCCCATGGCGTTTGCCGCGAACCCGGACGGAAGCACGAAGTGGATCTTCGTCCAGCTTTCCAATTTCAACGGCTTCGCCGTGGTCGATTTCGCGACCCAGAAAGAGATCAACCGGATCAAGCTGCCCGATCTTCCTCCCGGAAAGAAGCCGTTCATGGAAGGCGGGAATGAATCCCATGGTATGGCGGTAACTTCAGACGGAAAAACACTGGTCGTCAACAGCCGCCTGAACAGCTCAATCTATACGTATTCCATCCCAGAGTTGAAGCTGCTCGGGCAAGTCGAAGTCGGAAAGAGCCCCGATTGGGTGACCCTTACGCCGGATGGCAAGCGAGCCTACGTAGCGAATGCGGCATCGAACTCGGTTTCCGTTGTGGACCTCGGCGCCATGAAAGAGATCACGCGGATTCCGGTAGGCGAAGTTCCCAAGCGGAATATCACCGCTGTGCTGCCCTAGTACCTGAAGTACAGCCCGCTGTGGGGGCAGGCTTAGCCGGGCTTAAGCCTGCGGCGGCGTTTAGCCCGCCTTTTGCAATCCTTGAAAGCCGCCTCGAAAAGTTTCAACCGGCAACACTTCTTCATCTCCAGTTCCGTTCACCATTAGCGGCTGAGGTCACCGGTTTCCAGCCGGTTCATAGGGTGTACAATCCACAAAAGCATATTTGGCCTGGTTCTCTGTCCGAGCTGACATTAGGTGTCGTCGAGCCGACTCAATAAGCCGCCAGTGGCGGATGTTGATTGGAAACCATGGTACAGTCGTCAAAATGGATTCCGCCACTGGATGGCCTTCGGGGGGCCGCCATCCTGATGGTCATTTGTTTCCATTACAGAACAACTCTCGGCCGCACCGGCGGAGTGACGCATGTTTTTCGAGGCTTTTGTGAAATCGGGTGGACCGGCGTAGACCTATTCTTCGTTTTATCCGGATTTCTGATCACAGGGATTTTACTGGATTCCCGCGGGGCCAAAAACTATTTTTCTGCTTTTTATATGCGGCGAGTTCTGCGGATCTTTCCCCTTTACTATCTGAGCTTGGCAGTCGTGTTTGGGCTCGCTATCCCGCTCCTGACGCCGGATCGCGCCGTGCCCGCCATAAAGACCCAACTTCCCTATTTCATGTACGTGCAAAATTGGGATGGCTTCTTTCACCGCGCGCAATATCAGAGCTTTCTGAGCCACTACTGGTCCCTCGCCGTCGAGGAGCAGTTCTACTTGGCATGGCCCGTGATTGTCTACACATTCGATCGCAGAAAGCTGATGCAGATAATTTCTGGCGCCTTCGTTGCCGCCATTGGGATACGACTGATCTTGGTATTGGCCGGCGTGAACCCGGAGCTCATCTATCGAAATACCTTCGCGAGAATGGACGCCCTCTTCGCCGGAGCCGCCTGCGCATGTGCGTTGAGGGAGCCGCGGGTAACGGAATTGCTGGATCGCTATTTTAACCGCCTTTGGATAACCGCGCTGGTCGTTTTGGCCCTCCTCCGAATCTATGCCGGCACATCCAGCAACACGAGCACAAGCATGCAAACCTTCGGGTATTCGTTTATTGCGCTTTCCTACGCAGGTCTTGTCGTGACGGTCGTTTCTTCCGTGCAGCGCCATAGTTTACTCCGGGAGATATTCGCCAGCGTGCCGCTGACCACCCTAGGAAGGTACAGCTATGGAGCTTATGTATGGCACCTCCTGGTGGCTAGGCTGCTTCAGACCGGCGTTTACTCGCACTTCCCTGCCTTGGTTTCGCCGGTCCGCATCCCGATGGGTATTCTGGCGACGCTGATTCTCAGCATCGCCAGCTACCGCCTGGTGGAAAGCCCTTTCTTAGGATTGAAGACATACTTTGTGCCTCGGGTTGAACGCGCTATGGATTCACCTGCGCCGGATACCGTACGACGGTAAAGTTATTCAAAACCACGGTATCCGTTCCTGTCGCCGCCAGTTTACCGAGGAGATTCAGCGTCAGCGCTTGTGTTGTATTCTCACTCGCAACGCCGGCGCCCGTCTGAAACGCCAGCGAACCGCCCCAGCTTTGAAGGTCCCACTGTTGCGCGGTGGAGTTTAGCGCGAAGCCGATTTTCCCAACCAGGGCGGTCTCGGAGGAGGTGGCGCTTCGTGAGAACACGGTGGTGCCGCCTACGTGAATCTCTCCGGTGAACCCGTTGGCAATTCCATTGTGGGCGTACTGGAATTGAAGCTCCAACCGGTCGCCTACCCCAAGCAATCCAGCGGGCAGGGTGCAAGTACCCAGGCTTGTCAGGCTTGTGGAAGCTGTCGAGGAACCTGTGGTGCTGCAAACCACCTGGGCCCCCGTTAACGAACCCAACGGATTGGCCGGATTCGCGTAGCGGTAGCTCGCCAACACCAAATCGCCAGGCTGCGGCAGCGAGCCGACGAAGAACATAATTGTGTTCCCGGAGAGTTGATAATCGCTACCCGCCTCCATCAGCAGGCCGTTCAAAAACAGCTCCAGGCTTGCGGCCGGCGACGGGGCGTACATCAGGGTGAATGTGGTGTTCACGCCATTAACAGTTCCGGAAGGTATTTCCGCATCGGAATAGCTCGGAATCAGTCCTCCTCCTGAACCGCACGGGCCCGAGCTTCCGTCCACGCGCACGCAATCGCTTAAGTTCCCCACGGCGGCGTCGATCTGGCCGGCATCGTTGATCACGGCCGTACGGCCGATCGCATAGCCGGCGCCCTCCATGGCGCGAATTGACAATTCGTTCTGGAGTCCGATTACGTCGGAGATCTGGATTGCGCTCGTAACGGGCTGCGGCCCGACGACAGTGCCTGTAGAAACCCGGACGTCTTTAACGCGCAAAGGCAAACTGCTCGGCGGCACGGACCAAATTTCCGTAAATTCGTTGACGCCGTTGTTGCTGTATGTGATGTTGTATTGTGCGCCGGCTGATGCAGTTGTCGTGGGGACCAGTTGCACTTTCAGCGCGCCGTTCACGACCGGCAGCGTGAGATTCGCGGTCGCGATGTTTGAACCATTGCCGGCCTGAAAGCTGTTCCAGGCGATGAAGAGCGTCCCGTCGAAGCGCGTTCCGTCGGCGCGATACAGAATATCTTGAATCGTTGTCAGGGCCGGCTGCCCCAGCGTGATCGATGGCGCGACTGCCGCCACAAGCGCCAAGGGCGCGAAACGTTTGAAACTGAGCATCCGCTTGCCTCCAAGCGGCCTCAGTCTATGGGCCGATTTGCGTTTTTCTGTGCCCGTTATTTTCTTATGTACTGGAACACACGGCAGATATTCCCGCGTGGGCAGGGTTATGAGTCATGTCTCTTTGAGCACTTCAGCGATATCTTTCTCAGGAATCGCGCCTTCTTTGATCACTCGCCAGTAGGGTTCCGTCACATCCACTGTTGTGGCGCCAAGTCCCGTAACGAGACCGCCATCAAGGATCAGATCGACCCGGCCGTCCATCGTTCCGAAAACCTCGATGCCGCTTGCGAGCGTCGGCTGTCCCGAAAAGTTCGCGCTGGTAGCCACTAAGGGTTGGTTGAGCCGTTCGAGGAGCGCAGTCGCAACCTTGCATTGCGCCTGCCGTATGGCGAGCCGCCCCGTATTCCCCGTTACCTTCAAAGGCACTTTGGAGGAAGCCGGAACGATGATCGTCAGCGGTCCAGGCCAGAAGTGCCGCGCCAGCATATAGAACCGGGTGGAGACTTCTTTGACGAGTTCTTCCGCCATGATAACGTCGCTTACCAGAAGCGGCAGTGCGCGCTCGGCGCTGCGCCCCTTGGCAATAAAGATGTTGCCAACGGCATGCAGGTTCAGCGGGTCGCATACCAAAGCGTAGAGCGCGTCCGTCGGAATGGCGACCACGCCGCCCCGGCGGATTACCGCCGCCGCCCTTTCGATCGCGCGCATGCCCGGAGCTTCGCAATCGATCTCAATCAGGTCCGTCGCCACTCAGTTTAGTGTAGCGGGTGGACTTTATCGCAGCAATATTCCCCGAAACACTTTCGTATTCGTGCGTGCGCAGGGCCCGTCCTTACGGGCAGGGCCGGGTTATAGGGCGGGTTTCCGCGAAAGGTGGGCCGGTTGGCAGTATCTTTTAGAAAAGGATTCTGTTTAGATGCTGAAAATGCAGTTTCTTAGCGCGTTTGCGGCGGCCATGCTGAGTTTGGCGGGGTGCGGCCGGAGTGGCGCATCCCGAACGTCTGGCGCACCCACTTTTAATACCGATTACCAGGCAGTTCTTCTGGATACCGGCCTTGTCTACTACGGAAGGATCACCGGATTGGATACCGATTATCCTGTCCTGCATGACGTTTATTATGTCCAGCAGACAACTGACGCCACGACAAAGCAGGTGAGTAATATTTTGATCCGCCGGGGAAACGAGTGGCATAGTCCCGAAATGACGGTGCTGAATGCCCGGCACATCGTCCTCGTGGAACCGGTGGGGCCGAATTCCAAAGTCGCGCAGCTTATCGCAGCAGACCAGAAAAAGAACTCGAAGTAAAGAAGCGTCCGCGCTTCAAGTGATACGCTATGGGGCATGATTCGACGACTCCTGCTCCTGGCTTTGCTTGTCACCGGCTTTGCTTATGCGGACGGGCGCGTGTTTGAACTGCGCGTCTACACCGCTAACGAGGGCAAACTTGAGGCTCTGAAAGCGCGCTTCCGCGACCACACGACCGCGATTTTTAAGAAGCACCACATGGAAGTGATCGGCTACTGGACGCCCGAGCCCAGCGATCCGAAATCCAAGGACACTTTCATTTACATCCTTGCTCACCCGAGCCGCGAGGCCGCGGAGAAGAACTGGAAGGAATTTCAAGTCGATCCCGAGTGGACCAAGGTGAAAACGGAGAGCGAAAAAGAGGGCGCGCTGGCAAAGAAGGTGGACTCGACCTTCATGGACGCCACTAACTTTTCACCGATGAAGTAGCCTTTGCAGAGTAGGCGGCCATTTTGGCCGCAGACGCACTTTGCAATGGGTCCACCCGATCAACGCCCGCATATTGACAGGCTTTAGGGTGTCCGATTCGCGCTCTGTAGCGCAACAGGCCCGCGGCAAAGATGGCCGTCTTTCCCCCGGGAACACTTAAAAATTTAGTTGACAACGACCTGCACGGGCCGTACACTCGAATTGGCTCTTAATTCCTTAGGTGACAAATCCGACATGCCCCGAAAGAGATCCTCTGGCTTAACGGAAGCCGAACTTCGGCTAATGAACGTGCTCTGGGAAAAGGGCCGCGCCACCGTCGCCGAGGTCGCGGAAGCGCTGCCGAAGGAACCAGGCCTTGCCTATAACACGGTCCTGACTATCATGCGGATTCTGGAAGACAAGGGCTATCTGAAGCATACAAAGCCGAAGGACGGCCGCGCATTCGTTTATCGCCCGGCAGTCAGCCAGGAGCAGGCGAGCCGCAGCGCCGTGCGGCACTTGCTCAGCCGGTTCTTCGGAAACTCAGCCGAGGCGTTGGTCCTCAACATTCTGGACGATAAAAAGCTCAGTGAAGAAGAGCGGCAGCGAATCCGGAACCTCCTGGAGGAGCAGCACCCATGAATACAGTCCTTGCTATCCTCACGGCCTTGTTGAACAATTTATGGCAGTCCACGGCCGCCGCCGTGCTGGTTTGGATCGCGCTTAGATTTATTCGCGCCAATGCGGCTACGCGCTATGTCATTTGGTGGGTGGCATTAGCGGTGATGCTGATTCTGCCCGTCGCGCCGCGCGTCTCTACACTATTCCGTGCCGCAACGCGCGTCAACAGTCCTCTGGCGTCTAGCTGTGCCCCAGCCGCGTTTCCAGCAGCACAAATCGACTTTCCCGCGTTCGTCACCTTTAGAGAAGAGCGCTCGGCGAAGTGGCCTTTCCTGATCGTCGGCGTCTGGGCCCTGGCCTCGTTGTGGCGCTTTGCTCAGATTGTCCGCTCGTATCTTCACTTGCGTGGGATCAAACGTCGTGCGGCGCCAGTCCGAGCGGCGGACGTCAGCAACCGATCATCTGTCCCATCTTGCCGCGTGCTGCTTTCCCCGGAAGTAGCTTCTCCTATGGCTGTAGGGTTCCTAACCCCGGCCATTATATTGCCGGAATCGCTGCTGGCCGAGATTACCGGAGAGGAGCTTCAACACGTACTGCTGCATGAGTATGCACACCTTGCCCGCCGCGACGATTGGGCCAACCTGCTAGCCCGGCTGATCGGCGCGGCCTTGGCGCTGCATCCAGTGGCATGGTGGATGCTGCGTCAGATCGAGCGCGAACGGGAGATGGCCTGCGACGATTGGGTCGTCGCGCGAACGGGCGCCGCGCGGCCCTACGCGGCGAGTCTTGCCCGGATGGTCGAGTTGCGCTGGCCAGAAAAAGCGCACGCGCTCGCCTCCGGGATGCTTGGCCGTGGATCCCGGCTAGACGACAGAATCGAGTTGTTGATTAAGAGAGGGCGGGGCTTCTCCTCGAGCGTCTCCCTGGCGCGCGCGATCTTCATATTGGGCGTGCTCACCGCCGCGGGCGCACTCGCGCCGCGCTGGGTTGCCTTCGCGCAGCAACCCTCGTTCGAGGTCGCTTCGGTTAAGCCGAATAGATCCGGCGACAACAGAATGGCGATATCCAAACCAAGGCGGAGGGAAACCCGAACCTCGCCGCCTTCCGGCTGATGTTGCAAACGCTGCTCGCCGATCGATTTCAAATGCACCTCCATCGCGAGTCCCGATCCGAATCCGTATACCGGCTAACGGTTGCGCGGAATGGACCGAAGCTGAAAGCGGCCGAGCCGTGCGCCGGAGAGCCCACCGCGGACAATCCGTGCGGCGGCTTCGCCATGGATATTCGTGGACTAGCCAGGGGCCGTAACGTTTCCATGTCTCAAGTAACCTTGAGTCTTAGTCGGATCTTCATGCGCGTGGTGATCGATGAGACGGGACTTACCGGAGCCTATGACATCGACCTGAGTTGGTTGCCTGACCAGAACACCTTTCCTACCCTGGAACTTCCGCCCAACTCCGCTCTGGCGCCGGATGCTCCCAACATTTTCACCGCGATTGAGGAACAGCTCGGGCTACGGTTGGAATCCGGACGTGCTCCGGTGGATGTAATAGTCATCGATCGAGCCGAAAGGCCAAGCGAGAACTGAACCATGAATTCTGAGATTCCGCGCTCGGAGGCAAGCTTCCCCGGCGGAAGACTTGGTTACAAAGATACCGCCCCGCATCGAAACCGCAGCCGAGGCAGGCCAGTGGGCCGCCAGTCGACGACGGTGATGAAAAGATAAAGGCGAAATTGAAACACCCGTAGCCTAGTGGCCGTGGCAGGAGCTACTTGAACGCACGAATGCACGTAAGATTGCGCCCCGCCACGTTTACTGAGACTACGCGCACAAGCGCGGCGTTTCCCTTCTCCGGGCCGCAGCGCGAGCGGCCCGCGCTATGCGGCGCACCCCGCGTTCCCAATCGGGAAACAAATCCACATATTGCAAGCGGTCGGAAATCGCCGCCGGAAGGTCGCATTGCTCCAACCGCACAGGAATCAGGAAGACGGATTCCAGCGGCAGCCGCCGCGCGCACTCCAGCGCAAACCTCAGCTCGCTTTGAAACTGACTACGCTTCACCAGCGACCGGCTCGAAAAACAGGCGACAAAGACATCGGCAATCGCGATGGCCCGCTCGATGGCGCGCGGCCAATTCTGCCCGGGCAGCAGCTTATCTTTGTCCAACCATGGCGAGCAGCCTGATTGCGCCAGCGAACCGCACAGGCGGCGCGCGATTTGCAGATCCTCGGCGACGTAGGCCACGAATATCTCCGGTTTCGCTTGTGCCCGAAACGTGTACGCGCCGCGGCAATCGCGCTGGAACGAGCCCAGGCCCTCAATGTCCACTCGCAGGCCGCGGTCCAACGACCGCCGCAAGATACTTACTATTTGCTTGCTTGAGCTCCGTGTCATCGTGATCGTTTGTTGCGTTTCGCCGTGACCAGTTTTCCCACGCCCGGCAACGTCACGGGCTTGCCGGCTCGTAGCGATTTCAAAATTCTATGCACCAAGGCGCCAACCTGATCCCGGGCTGCGGCGGGCGATTGGCTGGTCTCCCGCGCGAGCGTCCGGGCTAAATCCTCACTTTTCATCGTTTTCAGGTTAGGTGCATTTTCCGACGTGAACCGATTATTTTTCAGTATGTGATAGAAAATAAAGGAGTTTTTTACCAGACCCCGGCGAAATCGATGCTTTTCGATGAACCGCTTTTAATTAATGCTTAAGGCGGGATTCATGTCCGGCTGGCAAGATTGACACTGAGGCGGCTCAGAGCCGTCGATATTCAAAGGAGAATTCCAAAAATGAAGAAGATCATGAGCCTGATGCTCGGCCTTACGTTGCTCACCGGCGCCGCCACGGTGGCTTTCAGCCAAACCGATACCGACAAAGAGAAGGCTGGCAAGAAGGGCAAGAAGGGTGGCAAGAAGGGCACGGACACCAACAAGTCCGACAAGAAGTAATCAGTCCTTCATTTGAAAGTTTAGCCGTGCAGGACGCCGCGGGGCGCTTTGGTGAACCCAAAACGCTACCGCGGCGTTTCGTTTGTGCGCGGTAATGAAGTTGCCGCGCGGCCTTAGTCTTCTGGTCCTGACGCCGCGAGAGTCTTCGCGCGATCCCAGAAAACAGTGCACTCGCTCACCTCTTCCCTCTGCTTGTAAATCTCCGTGAGTTTCCGTTTCTTGATCCAGTCCTCTTCCTCACACGTCTCCACCGTCGCGAACTCACCGGCCATAATACGCCGGTCCCATTCAGGCTGCGGCACGATATGCACCATCTCGGACAGCGGCTTCGGAAGCCGCAGCTTGTGCGACGAAATATATTCGTTGCCTGGCGGCGGAGTCCGCTTGGTCAGAAAATAAATGTGCTCGTCCGCATAAAGCGGCGCGCCAGGAGCTGTGACTAGGTCCACCTTACGCGCGACCGCTTCCATGCGCGGCCAGGACTGATCCTCGCGCTTGTCGTAGATCTCTTTCGCGAGTCCCATACAGGCCCAAATGGACACGCCCGCTGCCAGCCATGTGGCGCGCGCGGGAGAGAGCCGCATTGCGATCGCGTACAAGCCTACCGCCGATAGAATCGCCAGGAACGGAATCGCGAAAACGTAGTACTGCACGAACGTTGGATGGGCTGTCGACACATACAGCCCTAAAGCCGCGGCAAGGCACCCGGCCAGATAAAACTCTCTTCGTGTTGCGTGGTCCCAGCCGCTCTTCTTCAAGATGAACCAGAGCCCCGATGCCGAAAGGATCGCGAACATAATTCCCCTCGGCGAATCCACCCACGAGGCGAAGATCTCGAGGTCGTGGCGCGTCGACCCCGGCCAATCCGATCTCCGGTAGAACATGTGGTAGCGGAACATGTCGAAGATGACCCGCTGCGGCGACTCCGCCACCAAAACCAAAATCGGCGTGATTGCGATAGCGGCTCCGCCCGCGAAGGCGGCGATTCGCGACCAGCGCGCCTGGCGCGGACTGCACACAATCAGCCAGAGCAGTAAAACCGGCGCGGCGGGGGCGGTAAGCAGCGTCGATCCCGCCGCCGCGGCGGAACAAAATCCGGCCGCCGCGGCGAGCAAGGTTCGGTTGCGCCTCACACAATCGGTGGCCAGGCGGAAAGCTAAAACAATCATTAACAGACCGATCGCATACGCCTGGCCGATCGTGCCGAACTCGAATACTAGAGGACTTGCCCCGGCCAGCAACAGCGCGACGGTTCCCCATCCGCTCTGTTCTCTCCACCGAGACCGCAGAAACCCCGCAGCCAGCATCAGCGCGCTAGTGGTTACCAGAGCATCCATCGTCTGAATGCCGCGCCATTTGTCGCCGAATACGCGCATCCAGCCGCCGTTCCAATAAGCGTTCAACGGCGTTTGCGCCAAGGCAAAATCCAAATAAGGACGCCGGCCCTGCTTTATCAACTGTGCGGCTAAAAGATGGAACCCTTCATCCCAAGCGAAGGCGAACGTCTGCGAATACGCCAGCAGAACGGCGGCGAGTAACGCAGAACAGAGCAGGAACCATGTGGAACTTCTGTTTTGCAAGGTAACGTACCGATGTAGCCATCATCTCGCAACTTTGAAACTCGACCGCGTCTATAGCGTCCTCCTTTCGCGACCGCGAGCCGTGTGCCGGTTCGAGGTCAGGTCAGATCGCTGATACGCTGTTAACTGATTATGAGCGATCTTTCGATCACAAAGTACGGAGAACCGAGCCCGGCTTCGCCGAGGGAACTGGGCGCCTTTTCGTTTCTCATCGGACGATGGGAGGGTGGGGAAAAACCAGGCTGGAGAATGGCACGTTCGCCGAATACCCAGTGACGTGGATCGGTCGATACATCCTTGCCGGGACGGCAATCGCCGACGAACTACACGGCCCAGCTCCGGATGGTAGTCCCTTCCTGGGGATCAGTCTGCGGCAATATGATGCCCAAAAGAAGACTTGGATTATCGAGTATCTGAATGTATCCCATTCGTTCTTGCGGCGGCAGGTGAATAGTGGGTCCGGGTCAGTAGTGGTGAATGGCCGAAATGTTGTGGTCGCTTCGGAGTCGCCGGGTATTAAGGTTCGGGAGCATTACAACATCGAGGACAACAACAATTTTGTTTATCGACTGGACCTGTCTGACGACGGCGGCACGAACTGGAAGGAAACGCAGATGGAGATGACTCTCCGGCGGTCACATGAGTAAGGCAAAGGGTACCTGTACTACAAGTTCAATTCTTACCGACCAATAGAGGCCCTGCGGGGCAGGTTGCCAACCTGCGGCGGGTTGCTAACCCGCCTAGTCGCTGATTGCACAGATCGCGAGCGCGATTGGCAATCGCGCGCAGGATAGCATGCCCACAAGGCACCTACTGGGTTGGCGCGTAGTAGCCGTGGCGGTAATATGTCCGCAAATCGTGTAACTCCGGTGGGGGCGTAACCTGCACTCGAACGTGACGGTACTTTCCGTCGCGAATGGGGTTCGCGGGCGAATATCCGATAACGTATTCGTTGCGCAGCTCGCGGCTGATGCGTTCGCTGATCGCATCCAACTCATCCAGCGCTTCGACTGAATATAGATGACCGCCGGTCTGATCCGCGAGTTCGTCGAGTAAACGCGGTCCGTTCTGCTCTTCCTGAGGAAGCTTTCGCGTGTCGTGTTCGAAAATCCCCATGGCATAAAGCTGAACATCCGATTCCGCCATAGCATTCTTGACTTGAGTGGCCGTAAACCGGCTGCGATTATCGCCGCCGTCGGAAACGATCACAATGGCTTTTCGCAGATTCTTGGCCTGCTTCATGTGGACCAGCGCGAGATGAATCGCATCGAATAGAGAAGTGCGTCCGAACGGCTTGATATGGGAAATCCGCTGGAAAATCGCGCTTGAGTCCGGAGTAAAAGGAACCGTCAATTTCGGCCGTTCGTTGAATTCCACCAGGAAGAACTCGTCCTGCAAATTCGCGGTCTTGAAGAATGTCGCCGCCGCTTCGGACGATTTCGAGATCTTGTTGTGCATGCTCCCGCTCGAATCGAAAAGGATGCCGATGGATAGCGGAGCGTCGTCCTGGTTGAACGAGGTAATCTTCTGCTCTACGCCGTCCTCCGTGACACGGAATTGCTCTTTCGGCAGGTTCGTCACCGTGCTGCCATCATGCCTGGTAACGTGGACGGGGATTTCCACGAGCGAAGAATCGATTCGAATTTCCGCGGGCGGAGCATCCGGACGAGTGAAAGATGCTTGCCTGGCTCGCGGCTTTACATCGATTCCGTTTTCGCCGGGAGCTTGAAAACCGAGCAGTGCAGAACACAACAAAACAGCCGTGGAGCCTATTGCGGCCCGTGAGCACAGCGGAGCCATTGGAAGATTCTACACCGAATCGGATGCGGGTGGAGCAGGCTTCCGCCTGCAACGGGTGCTTCAGCACCCGTCGGGCTGGGCTATGCTTACGGAGATGCAGGACATCGAAATTCCGGTCCTGGTAGTAGGCGGCAGCCTGGTAGGAATGGCAACGTCAATGCTGCTGGCGCACCACGGAGTGAGAGTCCTTTGTGTCGAGCATCATCGAGGCACGGCGATCCATCCCCGTGCCGCGCTGATTACTCAGCGGAGCATGGAAGTTTTGCGCGTCGTAGGACTGGAAAGCACCGTCCGCGAAGCTTCTCAAACGCAATTCTCTCAAGACGGCGCGATTATGGCGGTGGACACCCTGGCGGGCAAAGAGCTGGCCTGGTTTATTCCGAACATCAATGAAGGTGTTCGCGATATAAGTCCCACAGTGCGGCTGTTCATCACGCAGAAGCTCATCGAACCCTTCATGCAGCAGAAAACGGTTGAACTCGGAGCCGAGGTTCGTTTTGCCACTGAGATGTTGTCGTTTGAGCAGGATTCCGGCGGAGTAACCGCCGTGATCCGGCATCGTGATACCGCGGAGACGAATAAGGTCCGGGCCCAGTACCTGGTCGCCTGCGATGGAGCGCGGAGTCCGATTCGAGAAGCTCTCGGAATACCGCTTCGCGGCCGCGGCGTGCTTTCAAACAGCATCACAATCTATTTCCGGGCGCCTGTTTCGGATTTGCTGCGTGGACGCAATCTCAGCGTGATTCTGGTTTCCAACTCGAAATTACGGGGATTCTTCCGATTCGAGAAGCCGTACGAAAGTGGTTTTCTTGTAGTAAATACCGCCGGCGATCCGTCCAATCCCAATACCGACTTGTGGACGGGCCTCACCAACGAGCGCTGTGAAGAGCTCGTTCGTACAGCGCTGGGCGATGCGCATGTGCCTATCGTTATTGACGACGTAATGAAGTGGCAGGCGCGCGCCGATGCCGCCGAGCGGTATCGGTGTGGCCGCGTTTTCCTGTGCGGCGATTCGGCCCATGCGATCACGCCCTATGGCGGATGGAACGGCAACTGCGGAATACAGGACGCTCACGATCTAGCCTGGAAAGTGGCGTTCGCTCTTCGGGGCGACGCTGGACCGGAATTGCTCGCCACTTATGAAGCGGAACGCCGGCCCGTGGGCGTGTTTACGGCGGAGCAGGCGTACTTGAGATATGTCACGCGGGAAGCGAAATATCTGATCACGCCCGGCCTTCCGCGGGTTGAGGAGGATCTGAACGTCGAAATGGGCTACCTTTATCGCTCGCCCGCCATTCTCTCGCAGGAGGCGTCGGACGGCCGTACGCACGAAAATCCGCGCGCATCGCTGGGCAGGCCGGGGTCTCGAGCGCCGCACGTCTGGATCGAACACGAAGGCCGGCGGATTTCGACTCTCGATTTGTTCGGACGAAATTTCGTTTTGTTGGCGGGCCGGAATGGCGCGCCATGGTTGAAGGCCGCGTCCGATGCCTCGCGTGAAGTTGGCCTGGACATCCCTGCCTATTGTTGTGATATCGGTGAAGCGTATGGAACCGGCGCCGAGGGCGCCACTCTGGTTCGACCGGACGGGTTCGTCGCATGGCGCACGTCTGCAACTCACGCGCCGTTGGATCAGGTGCTTCGATCCGTTCTTTGCCGGACAGACGTTAGGGCGTGCATGGAGGCACAATGAAGCGTGTTAGCGCGGTTTCGTTGGCCGCAGCTGCGTTCTGGCTCGCGGCTCATTCTGAATTAGCGGCCCAGTCCTCGGTTGCTATGGACAAATACGCAGCATTACCGGGAGTACGGCTCTTCTATCGAGATACGGGCGGTTCCGGCGTGCCCGTCGTTTTCCTACACGCGAACACCGGCAGCAGCCGTGTTTGGGAATACCAGATTCCGGCGTTTACGGCGGCTGGCTACCGTTTCATCGCGTTCGACCGTAGGGGTTGGGGCCGCACTGAGGTACAACCCGGAGCGCCCGCCGCATCTGTTGCAGACGATATGTTAGCGTTGCTGGACTCGCTTGGTCTACCACGCGTCCACGTGGTTGGCACCGCCGGTGGAGCTTTCGGCGCCATCGATTTCGCGATCTCGTATCCGCAGCGCGTGCGCAGCCTGGTCGTGGCGAACAGCATCGGCGGGGTTCAGGACGCGGAATTTCTCGAATTGGGGCGCAGAATCCGGCCGCCGCAATTCGATGCCCTGCCTCCCGAAATCCGCGAGGTTGGTCCCTCATACCGCGCGGCGAATCCCGAAGGCACCCAGCGCTGGGTCGATTTGGAAAAGATTAGCCGTCCTCCCGGGCCTCCTGCGCCGCCGCAGCCGGTGAGAAACCGTTTGACTTTCGCACTGCTGGAATCGATAAACACTCCCACGCTTCTGCTTACCGGAGGCGCGGACATGTACGCTCCGCCGCCGGTCCTGGGAATGTTCGCGGCCCGAATCAAAGGCGCCGAGACAATCGTTGTGCCGGAAGCTGGACACTCCACCTATTGGGAAGAGCCCGATGTTTTCAATCGCGCGGTTCTAGATTTTGTGCGAAAGCACTGATCACTTTCCGGCCTTCTCCTCCGCACGCGCCTGCGAGGATCCCCTGCAAACCGATATTCCCTCGTGGCAAGCGTACTCGAGCAGAGTATGTACTCAAATCCCGCCAAGTGGGGCAGGATGCGATCCTGCGGCGGCTTGCCAAGCCGCCATCTCTAATGGTGGGAAGGAAGCAAGATTTTCAATGTTCATCTAGCAGTCCGCATCGGCGGGGTTCAAACGAGCTGCTGCAAATGATACGAGCCGTTATCGCGAACCCTCAGCCAGTAGTTCCCCCGGCGCGTTCCAAGCCGGCTGCGACGGACTGCTGCTGAAATTTTCCGAACTGTTTCGTTAGTGCGGTCCGGCTTGCTATCCACAAATCTGACGTCTTCGATTCCGATAACATCATAATCGTGCCGTACCGCATCTTCGACGAAGTCTTGCGAGTTCTTGGTGAGGATTGCCCACCCGCGTGCCATGCGTTTCAGGGCTTCGTCTGTTCGGCCCTGAGGAGGCGTAACGACCTTGAATCCGTCATCCTCCAGCGCGGATTCAAGCGCGCGCAGCTTTTCATCCAGCAGGACAGTAAAATAGCCCTGTTTGGACAACTCGGCGACATCATCGAGCGCGTTCAATCGTTCCATAAACCGGAGTCTATCGTACATCCCGCGAGCCTACTCTTCCGGCGCGAACGCCAGCAGAACATTCCCCGCCAGTCCTGCATTCCGGCCATAGCCCGAATTAACGAAGACCATCCCGCCGACGATCACGGGCCCAGGCCCGTTCAGCGCGCCGCCGCTCGCGCGGATTCCGTTGACGGTGGAGTAGTCGCGAACGGTATCGAAATCCCAGAGGATGGTCCCCTGCTCGGCGGAGTAGGCGCGAAGGTGGCCATCCAGCGAGCGGAAAACACCACGCCCGGGATTACGGTCACCGCGGCCGATTGCGCCGGACTGCAACCCGGCCGTGAACCGCACGGAGCCGGCGGAGTGTACCAGACCTTTTCCCCCGTCCCGATGCGGAGCGCGGTCAAGCCGCCTCCCGCCTTAGGATCTAGCGGCAAAGGCCGCGGATCGGTCTTGTCGGGGTTCGGGCCGCCTCGGATGACATCGGAAGTCGCGGCGTAAACTCGTTGCCCGTCGCTAGCCATGCCCCATTGCACCCCGCCATTGACGCCGCCCTTGCCCACGCGGACCTGCCAGAGGATCTCGCCTTTGCGGTCGGGATCGAGCGCATAGACCACGCCCGATTTCTGGCCGGCCAGCAATATATCGCGGCCGTTCTCCAGTTTCTCGATGAGCACGGAAGATCCGTAATCGTGATCCGGCCCGGGGCAATCCCCGCGGGCGCTGCACCCGGATGTCCATACGTCGCCCGGAGTGGTTTGTTTCGCCCACAGGATACGTCCCGAAGCCAAATCAAGCGCCAAAACCGAGTCGCTCATGCCTGTAGCGGGAGGTGAAAAGTTGTCTCCTGTCGTGGCGTACAGAATGCCACGCCTTGCGTCGAGCGTCGGCGAACCCCACACGCTGGCGCCAGAAGGTCCCCATTGCCCGACGCCGGCCTGGTTCTAGCCGGTGAGTCTCGGTTTCTCGGGTATCGTATACGTCTTCCAAACCTGCGAGCCGTCCTTAATCCGGAACGCGACAATGCTTCCACGAAAAGTGCAGCACGGATAATTTGCAATTGTGGTCCGGGTTTCTTCCCACGACGACACGGGGACAAAAACGTTGCCGCCATACGCCACAGGCGCGCCGGTCAGGCGAACCGCTTCGTGCGGCTCCGGCCTTTTCTTCCACTGCAGGCGGCCTGTCTCGGCATCCTGCGCGTAAAACCAGCCCACCTGATCCCCGAAAAGCAACACATTCTTATCACCCGACAGCTTTTCACCCGAAGGCACGGCGAGAATCGCCGATCGAACCGGACCGGCCGCTTCGAATGTCCAGTAGACGCATCCGGAATCCACGCGCAACGCCTGCACCAATCCGCTGGCGCTCCCCACGAACAACTAGCGGCCAAGCACCGCCGGCTGCGCGAAGGCGACCAAGTCGCCGTCGAAGCCATAAGCCCATTTCAGCTTCAATCGACGGACTTGGTCTACGGTTAGACCCGCCGCGCTCGCAGATTGGTAACGAGTATTCCCGGGAGACGGACTCCATCCATTCCATTGCGGCCCGATTTGCGGCGTGAACTTGATACTCCGGTCGGCGCAGTACGCCTTCTCTGGAATGCGCTGCGTTGCGACAGGCGAGCCCAAGTATGCCGCTACCGCATCGCGCTCCTCGGCCCGCAGCGGCACGCCGACGTTGCTCATCAAGCCGAACTCGAGCGCTCGGACAATTCGCGTGACCGGCAGGTTTTTCAAATCGTCGCGAGAGGGCGCGCGCGTGTTGCCTGAATCGTGGCAGGAGGCGCAATGCTGCTTGTAGACGGCCTCCCCGGAAACAGGGGCGGACCGAAGAGCGATCGGGAACGCTGTCAAACACAGGGTGAGAAGAAACCGCGTTAGCATCGGGATCATGCTACAGCAGAGGAGCGCAGCAGACAACCTGCGGCGTTTCACATGAATCCGCAAGAACGGCATTCGCGCCGATTTCATGAAAGAATCTATCGGTGGAGGAATTGTGTCCCACCGTGTTCTGATGTTCCTTACGACTGCCGCTGCCGCCTTGGCGGTCTGGTATGCTCCCGCCGGGTTCGCGCAAGCGCCGCCCACCGCGAAGAAGGGTCCGCCGCCCCCGCAAGGTCCCACGCCGCGGCTTCCGAACGGGCGCGCAGATTTTTCCGGCTTGTGGCGTCCGGGCGACATTTTCCTGATCGAAGATATTTCGCTCGGGCTGAAGCCGGGCGAAACAGTTCCGTTGAGCGACTCGGGGAAAGCGGAGATGGCCAAGCATCTCTCGAAAAACGATCCGGAAGCTAACTGTCTCCCGACGGGTGTTCCGCGGCATGCGCCGTATCCATGGAAGATTGTGGAGGCGCCGCCGTATATCTATTTCCTGTTCGAAGGAAACATCCACAGCTACCGCCAAATTTTCATGGACGGCCGCCCCCATCCCGCTGACCCGAATCCCACATGGTACGGGCATTCGGTTGGCAAATGGGAGGGCGACACGCTTCTCATCGATACCGCCGGCTTCAACGACAAATTTTGGTTCGATTTTGTCGGCCATCCTCACACGGAGCGGCTCCGCACAACCGAGCGGTACACGCGCAAGGACTTGGGCACATTACTCGAAGAGGTCACGATCGACGATCCCGGAGCCTACACGCGGCCGTTCACCGTCTACGCATCACACCGCCTGCTGCCGAATGACGAACTGATGGAATACATCTGCCAGGAGAATCAGCGCGACACGCAGCATCTGGTCGGTCCGGCGGGGCGGCCATAACACTGCGCTTGCATCCCGCCCCAGCCGTGATATCATTTACCCCATGCGTACACTCGTCCCGACGTTTCTCGCTTCTGTTTTGGCGTTCAGTCTAGCTCTCACCGTTTCGGGCCAGGAAAAAGGCAAGGGCGGTCCTAAGGCTCCGCCGAAGAACCTGAAAGTCCTCACCCCTGAAAATCTCATGGACAACATGCGGGCATTCGTCCCCGCGTTGGGTCTTGCGGATAAAGGCGGATGCAACTTCTGTCACGATCCAATGGACCGGTCCAGCGATGCCAAGCCGGAAAAGGTCATGGCTCGCATGATGATCTCGATGGTGAAGGACATCAATGCCAAGTTCCCCGATGGTAAAGAACACGTAACGTGCTACACCTGCCATCGCGGCGACACAATGCCCAAAACGGCCCCCTAACCGGCTTCGGCTGGAGCCGCAACGCGCGGCTTTGAAAAAAAGAGGTTCGGCCATTCATGCCGTTTGACGGGCTTCGAGTGCTGTCGCTTGAAAGCCGCCGGTCGGCGGAAATCGAGCGCTTGATTCGAGGCCAGGGTGGAATTCCATTCGTCGCGCCTTCGATGAGGGAAATTCCGCTCGAAAACAATAGTCTCGCTTTCGATTTCGCCGTCCGCCTGTTCCAAGAGGAAAAGGCGGGCGGCGATTTTGATATGGTCGTCTTTCTTACCGGCGTGGGCGCGCGCCTCCTCAATCAAATTCTCGAAACGCGCTACCCGCCGGGAACACTCGCACGCGCATTGCGGCAGGTCGCGGTGGTGGTCCGAGGCTCCAAACCTCTCGCCGTAATGCGCGAATGGGGGGTGCCTGTCGCGGTCAGCGTGCCGGAGCCGAATACCTGGCGCGAAGTCCTCGCGGCAACGGAGAAGCGTCCCGAGCGCCGCATCGCAGTACAGGAATACGGCCGGCCAACGCCGGAATTAATCGAGGGCCTGAGGCGCCGCGGCGCCGAGGTCACCACCGTGCCGGTCTATCAATGGGATCTTCCGGAAGATCCCGGCCCGCTTCGCGAGGCCATACGCCGGCTGATCGGCGGAGAATTCGATGTGGTGCTGCTGACCACTTCCGTCCAGATCCAGCATCTGCTCCGCGTGGCTGCCGGCGAGGGTCTGGACGATCAGGTACGCGCCGCTTTGCCGCGAACTGTGATTGCCTCGGTAGGACCAAGCACCAGCGCGACGCTGCGCGAATTCGGGATCGAGCCGGATTTCGAACCATCTCACCCCAAGATGGGCTTCTTGGTCAATGAAGCCGCATCGCGCGCCGGTGAGATTTTACAATCAAAGCGGTGAGCGATAAGCCGAACGGCGACGAATTCTGGCGTTTAATGGCGAGGTATTTGCCCGTCCTCGGCCTCATGCCGGCCTACATTTTGGCGGGGTACCTGATCGGTGCCGGCTTGGACTACGTTTTTTCGACCACCTACCTGAAGCTCGTCTTCATCATTCTGGGAGTTGCAGGGGGCGTGGTGCAGTTATTCCGGCTTCTGGGCCGTGATGTATAAGTGCCGGATCAAGCCGCATTTTATGAGCGTGCCCTCCGCCGAATTCGCATATTGACTTTGGCGGTCGGAGCCGCGGGAACGATTACTTGGCTGATTGCGCAAGGGCTTCAGCCGGCGCTGGGCTTCGTGGCCGGAGCCGCTCTTTCGGTGCTCAACTTCCGCGGGATTTTGGCGCTGGCGGACGTGATCGGCGGAACGCGCAAACCGGGCCTTCTGGCAACCTTGTTTATCGCTCTGCGGTATGCCGTAATCGGCTTTGCTCTCTATGTTATAGTGAAGATTCTCAGATTCGCTCCGGCGCCGGTGTTATTCGGATTGCTCGCTCCGTTCGGCGCCGCGATCTTGGAAATACTCTACGAATTAATTTTTCCCGTCCGTGCATGAATAACTGGCTCACTGCTCTCTTCAACCAATATCTAGGCGGCTTTGCGAATACGGTTTTAGGCTGGTTCAATTTCCGCGCCGAGGACCCGGCGCATCCATGGGAAACCTGGCTCGTGATGGAGCTGGTTGTGGCGGCTATCTTAATGATCGTGGTCGCGTTCCTCCGTCCCAGCCTATCGGCGGACAAGCCAGGCAGGCTCCAGCACATCTTTGAGAGCCTTTACGGATTCCTGCGCGGACAAGCGGTCGACGTCGGCCTGGAGCATCCCGATAAATACATTAACTGGCTCGGAACGATCTTCATCACCATTCTTACGATGAATCTGTTGGGCATTATTCCGCTGTTCCAATCGCCGACCATGTACGTGTACGTCCCGGCGGCGTTCGCCGTCATGACCTGGCTTTACTATCACTCGATGGGCATTCGCGAGTTGGGTGTGCTGAAGTATCTGGCGAAGTTCGGCGGCCCCATTCTGGCTCTCGCGCCGCTGATGTTCGTGATCGAGATCATCGGCGATGTCGCGCGAATGCTGTCACTGTCTGTTCGTCTCTACGGCAACATGTTCGCCGGCGAACAAATCACTACCGTGTTCATCGGCCTGACCTATCTCATCGTCCCCGCTCTTTTCATGGCCCTGCACGTCTTCGTTTCTTTCCTGCAGGCATACGTTTTTACTTTATTGACGATGATCTACCTGAGCTTGGGGACATCGCACGAACATTAAAGCACAAGCATTAATAACGGCATGATAGCCCGCAGGTTTTGCGGCTGTTATCGGGGCGCCGAGTGTGAGCCGCCGTTCCCCCCGGTTCGGATTGGAACCACCTCCTCGGCGCAATTTATACACGAAAGGTAAAGTGAATGCGAAACAAGATGATGTTTTTGATTCTGGCTCTGCTGCTGATAGGCGTACCTGCGTTTGCGCAAGGCCCTGCCGGAGGCATAACGGATAAGGGATTGATGGTCCTAGGCCTAGGCATAGCCGGCGGGCTTTGCGGCATTGGCCAGGGCAAGGCGGTTTCCGGCGCAGCCGAAGCGATCGCCCGTAATCCGGGAGCGCAGGCGGGTATCCGCTTTGCACTTATCTTAGGTCTGGTGTTTATTGAAACCCTGACCATTTACGCGCTCGCAATCGTTCTGAGGGGTTAGTTCGATGGGACAAGTAGGACAAGCGTAAGCTTGTCCTACCTTCTCTATGGTCAAGCTTCACGGCATTTTCCCGCCCGTCGCCACTCCCTTCGATCACAAAGGCGACCTTTACACGGTCAAGGTCCGCCACAACATCGAAAAATGGAACAAGACGCCGCTCGCGGGGTACGCTGTCTGCGGCTCGACGGGCGAGAGCGTCTATCTCACTACCGAAGAAAAGATCAAGATGTGGGAGTGGGTCGCCGAATACGCCGATTCCACCAAAATCCTGATCGCAGGAACAGGCGTCGAGAGCGTTCGCGAAACGGTTGCGCTTACGAACCACGCCGCCGAGCTCGGATATAAAGTCGCGATGGTCCGCACGCCGTTCTATTACCGCAATCTGATCAACAAGGCTGAACCGCAGGCGCTGTTTTTCCGCGCCGTGGCCGATCAGGCCAAGATTCCGGTAATGATTTACAACTGGCCGCAGATAACGGGAGTGGACATTATGCCGGAAGTTGTCGCGGCGCTATCCGAGCATCCCAATATCATCGCGATTAAGGAAAGCTCGGGAAGCCTGGAAAAAGTGATGCAGATGATTCGCGACACCAAGCCGGGATTTCAAGTGCTCACCGGCACCGCCCCCACGCTCGCGCCATCGTTGGCCGTAGGCTGCGTAGGCGCGGTGCTTGCGTTTGCCAATGCCGCTCCGTACGCGGCGGTCAGCATCTGGGAAGCGCATCGCACCCGCGAAAGCGCGGCGGCGCTCGACTGGCAAAACCGCATAGCCCGTGCCGCACAGCTCGTGACGACTAAGTACGGCATCCCCGGATTGAAGTATGCGATGGATTTGAACGGCTACTATGGAGGTCCTCCGCGCCTGCCGTTAGTTCCCATCGGCCAAGCTCAGCAGAAGGAAATTCAACAGGCATTCGACGGGATTAAAGGCTGAGTGGGGCAGGATGCCGTCCTGCGCGCGATTGCGAATCGCGCTGGCCAGGGATGGTCGAAAAGGTCGGCAGGCGGCTTAGCACGTATACTTGAATTTGAGGCTTCTCTGCCACGGGCTGCTAGCGGCGCTGGCAATTGCGCTGTGTGCATGCGGCAAGCCCGGTAGTCCACCCGAATCCCACACATCGCAGACGTCCCCGCCGTCCGCCGCCCCCGCGCCCGCGGCCGAAAACCGGCTCGATAATCGCAAGGTGCTGATCGTGTTCGGAGATAGCCTCGCCGCCGGATTTGGCCTGGATGCCGGCCAGAGCTTTCCAGATGATTTGCAGAAGAAACTCGACGCACAAGGCTACGGCTGGCGGGTCGTGAATCTTGGCATCAGCGGCGATACCACCGAAGGCGGCGTCTCGCGCATCGATTCCGCTACGTCGCTGAAGCCATCTATGGTCATCCTGGAGCTTGGCGGGAACGATGGCCTGCGCGGACTTCCGCTGGAAGTCACGCGCAAGAATCTGGAGACGATGATCCAAGCGTTCCAGAACGCGGGAGCGCGCGTGGTTCTCGCCGGAATGACGCTGCCTCCCAATTACGGAACAAGCTACATCCACGGGTTTGAGCAGGTATACAAGAACCTCGCGCAACAGTACCATCTGACCTTTATTCCCTTCTTGCTCTCCGATATCGTTACGCCGGACCTCCACTACCTTCAGCGCGATGGCATTCACCCTACCGCGGAAGGGGCGGAGATTGTATCGGGCACAGTGTTCCGCGCCATCCAACCGCTTCTACGGCAGCCGGTGCGCTAATATAACGGTTCGCTCATGAGTTCGTTAACGGAAAAACCTCCGGCTGTACAGGCGCGCGACCTGCGCACCTACCGCCACTTCGATACGCTGCTGGCGATTTTCATAGTAGTGCTGCTGATCTCGAATCTGGTGGGGCAAAAGCTGTGCTCCATTGGGCCATTTGTGGTCAGCGGAGCGCAAATCCTGTTCCCCATCACCTACATCTTTGGCGATGTGTTCACGGAGGTCTACGGCTATTCGGCATCACGCCGCGCCATCTGGCTTGGATTTCTCGCGAACGGGTTATTAGCCGTAATGGGATTGATTACGGTCTGGCTTCCGCCGGCGCCCGGCTGGAAAAATCAAGAAGCGTTTCAAACGGTTTTTTATCAGATCCCGCGATTGATCGTCGCGAGTCTTGTCGCATACTGGTGCGGCGAATTCGCCAATTCCTTTACGCTCGCGAAGATGAAGCTGTGGACAAATGGCCGGATGTTGTGGACGCGAACGGTCGGATCCACCGTAGTCGGCCAGTTCGTGGATACGCTGCTGCTCTACGCGATCGGCTTCCTCGGCACAGCTCCGGTCAAAACGCTTGCGATCGGAGTGGCCTCCGCTTACTTGTTCAAAGTCATCTATGAAGTAGTGGCGACTCCGCTCACGTACGCGGTGGTTGGATTTTTGAAGCGAACGGAAGGATTAGACGCGTTTGACTTCAAGAGCAACTTCAATCCGTTCCGGTTCTCTCCGCACTAGGAACTGCCAGCGCTGGAGAGGGAATCTCCCCGACGGCCCGCAACAACGGCGCGATCGTCAAGCCTTGAACAAAGATCGAAAACGCAACTACCGCGAAGCTGACTCGCACAATCGACTCGCGCCCGGGGATGTTGGGAGGAAGGCCAAGAACCAGCGCCAGCGCCAGCGCGCCTCGCAGTCCGCCCCAAAACAGAACATGTTGATGCCGGCGGCTTACTCGCAAGGACGATTTCTCGAATAACAGGCATAGCGGATAAACCGCGGCCGCCCGCCCCAGTGTCACCACCGCAATCGCACTGATCACCGCCACCCAAACCGGCCCGAATTGTTGGCTCGCATCTTCGATTCCGATCAGCAGGAATATAAGCGAGTTCGCCAGGAACGCCGCATATTCCCAAAAGTTCTGTACGGCTTCCCTGCCCCGTTTCGAGAGAAGCCCGGGTTCGGTCATATTGCCCAGCATCAACCCGACGGTAATCGTCGCAAAGACGCCCGACAGGTGCAGCGTATCGGCCAGCAAAAACGACCCATACGCGGCGATCATCGTACACACAGTTTCCACCAGGTGGTCTCCCGTGCGCACAATCAAAAAAAGCACCAGTTGGCCTACTACGGCTCCGCATAATATTCCTCCGGCGGTGTTGAGCAACGCGGTCCACAGGGCCTGCGGCGCGGAAATACTCTGGCCGGCTGCCAAAGCCACGGCGATGCCGAAGCCGACCGCGGCGGTGCCATCGTTCAGCAGGCTTTCCGCCTCAACCAGCAAACGCAACCGGCCATGCGCATGAGCTTCACGGAACACCGCGATGACCGACACTGGGTCGGTGGCTGCGATCAAAACGCCGAAAACCAGCGCGCTCAGCCACTCCCATCGGGCAAGGTAGTGCATCCCGACGGTCGTGATCGCCGCCGATATCAGCACACCCAGAGTGGCCAGCACCGCGATGACCGGCAAATCCCGCCGGAATTCCTTCCAGCGAAGATAAAAGGCTGCCTCGAAAAGCAGCGGCGGAAGAAGACCCGTAAAGATCAGATCCTTGGTGAGAGCGATTTTCGGAGCAAAGGGCAGCAGCGCGACACCAATGCCGGCCGCCACCAATCCGACGGCGTAAGGAAGCTTTAGCCGTCGGGTAACCATTGCGACCAGAGCCGCGATTAGCAGCAGCAGCAGGGCTTCCCTTTCGAAGTTCTGGTCCATAGACCGCTGATTTATGGTCCCACGAGCCAGGAATTCTGAACCGTGCATTCCTCAAAACGGCTTCTGGACGGCAGCGCGCCTGGTGGTATGTTAAGAAAATCTCAAACTCTGGAGGCTGTTCCATGCTGAACCAACGCCGCATTGCCGCTTGCGCGATCTTGCTCGTACCTATGGTTCTCAGCTCCTGCAATCGGAGCGCGATCATTGACGATGCCAGGCTCCGAAGCGCGGAGCAGGATTCCGGCAACTGGCTCATGTACGGCCGCACTTACGACGACCATCGCTTCAGCCCGCTGAATCAGGTCAACGATCAGACGGTTGGGAAGCTCGGGTTGATGTGGAGCCGCGAGCTGAACACCACCCGCGGGCTGGAAGCGACGCCGCTCATCGAGGATGGCGTGATCTACACCACCGGATCGTGGAGCATCGTATACGCGATCGACGCCAAAACCGGCGACGTCCGCTGGACGTACGATCCCAAAACGCCGCGCGAGCGCGCGTATTTCATCTGCTGCGATGTGGTCAATCGGGGAGTTGCGCTGTACCGCGGCAAAGTGTACGTGGGCACCCTGGACGGAAGGCTGATCGCTCTCGATGAACACACCGGGATGCTCGTGTGGACCGCCGCGACAACCGATCCCGACAAGCCGTATTCCATCACCAGCGCTCCGCGCATCGCCGGCGGCTTGGTGGTCATCGGCAATGCGGGATCGGAGTACGGCGTCCGCGGCTATGTCTCCGCATACGACGCCGAGACAGGAAAGATGGCCTGGCGAACCTACACCGTGCCCGGAGATCCATCGAAAGGATTCGAGTCGAAGGCCATCGAAGCCGCCGCGAAAACCTGGCAGGGGAACTGGTGGAATGCCGGCGGCGGCGGGACGGCTTGGGAAGGGACAGCGTACGACCCAGCGCTCGATCTTGTCTACTTCGGAACAGGAAATGCGACAGCCTGGTATCGCGCGCTGCGAGGATCCAGCGTCAGCGATAACCTCTACACGGCGTCCATCGTAGCCGTTCATGCGAAAAACGGCGAGCTCGCCTGGTATTTCCAAACCACTCCCGGCGATAACTGGGACTTCGATGCAACCCAGCCCTTGCTGCAAGCCGACCTCACGATCGGAGGGCGCCAGCGCAAGACAATTATGCAGGCAAACAAGAACGGATTCTTCTACGTGCTCGACCGGGAAACCGGAGAATTCATTTCGGGCGCCCCGTTTGTGAACGGCGTCACCTGGGCATCCGGGCTTGACGGCAAAACCGGCCGCCCCGCGGAAACGCAAACAGCCTACGACGGCGCTAAAGCCGTGCTGGTCTCGCCCGATCCTGGCGGCGGACACAATTGGAACCCGATGGCGTTTAGCCCCGCTACCGGCTTTGTCTATGTGCCCGCGAGGGTGGGCACGCATTTTGTGCACGCCCCCAAGCCGAAATGGCAATACAATCCGGATCGAGACAATGTGGGCGGGGATGAGGCCTACGACGGGCCTCTATACCGCCAGATCGCGTCAGCGCCGCCGCCGAGCGGTGATCTGGTGGCCTGGGACCCGATCGCGCAACGCGCAGCTTGGCGGGTGAACTTCGGAGCGGGCACTGAACCCGGTGGGGTCCTCGCCACCGCGGGCAATCTCGTTTTTGTGGGACGCTCCGACGGCGTCTTGCTCGCTTACCGCGCGACCGACGGAAAGGAGCTCTGGCAGGCCAAGACGGGCACCGGCATTATGGCGCCGCCCGTGACCTACACAGTCGATGGCGCCCAATACATCTCCGTGTTAGCGGGATGGGGCGGCCCCGACGGCCTCAGGGGCGGGTATAACGGCAAGTCGGGGTTTGGGCGAATCGTGACGTTTGCGATCGGCGGATCGGCTACGTTGAACCCGCCCGCTTACGGCCATAACGGTCCGCCCATGCCCGCGATGAGCCTGAATGCATCGCCCGCCATGGTGAAAGAGGGCGGTCAGCTTTTCAATGCTCAGTGCGCGGGGTGCCATGGGCAGAACGCCGTGGCCGGTCCGCTGCCCGATTTACGCTACGCAAGTAGGGAGACTCACCAGGAATTCGAAGATATCGTGTTGGGAGGCAGCCACGCGACCGTCGGAATGCCATCGTTTCAAAAGATTCTCACTCCCGCACAGGTGCACGCGATCCAAGCCTATATTCTTTCCCGCGCCCGCGAATCCGCGAAGTAAAAATGTGGGGCAGGCTTGAGCCTGCGGCGGGCTTCAGCCCGCTTGAGCGTGACGTCCGCCTACAATAGTTATAATGCGTGCATTTGCAGTTCTTCTCGCCGCCTTTTCCCTGCCGTGCCCCGCCCTTTTGGCACAACAGCAGCCGTTCGATGCGGCGACGATGTGGAAAATCCAGCGTATCAGCGAGCCCGTTCTTTCTCCCGATGGCCGCCAGGTTGCATTTACGGTCCAAACTCCCGACGTAGAGAAGAACACGAAACCGCAGCAGATTTATTTGGTCCCGGTGGATGGCGGGACGCCGCGGCAGATTACCCAGGATGGAACGCAAAACGAGCGGCCGCGTTGGTCGCCGGACGGCAAGCAGATCTATTTCATTTCGGACCGCGGCGGATCCTCCCAGATTTGGGTAATGAACGCCGATGGGTCGCGCGCGAATCAAATCACCCGTCTCTCCACCGAAGCCGGCGGCGTGATGGTATCGCCGGACGGCAAGCGCCTGGTGTTCCTATCCAATGTCTTTCCCGAGTGCGGCGCCGATGACCCCTGCAACAAGCGGAAACTCGATGAGGAGGCAAAGAGCAAGACCAAGGCCCGGATTTACACATCTTTGCTGTACCGGCATTGGACCGAATGGGAAAGCAAGCGCCGCCAACACATTTTAGCCATCGATACAGACGGCGGCGACATGAAAGACCTTACGCCTGGGACTCGCGACGCGCCGCCCTTTTCGCTCGGCGGCCAGGATAACTATGCGATTTCGCCGGACTCAATGGAACTCGCGTATGTGATGAATTCCGATCCCGAGCCCGCCACCAGCACCAATTCGGACGTCTACACCATTTCGCTAAACGGCGGCGAATCGAAAAAAATCACTACCGGGCTCGGCGCGGATGAGACGCCGCTGTACTCGCCCGACGGCAAATATCTGGCGTTCCGCTCGCAAGCTCGCGCGGGCTATGAAAGCGACCGCTGGCGGTTGCTGGTGCTTGAGCGCGCCACCGGGCGCACGACGAATTTGACCGAGGCGCTGGATCGATGGGTCGGATACATCACCTGGTCGCCCGATTCCAGCCGCATCTTTTTCACCATGGAAGATCGCGGGCGCGAAAACCTGCACATGATCCCGGTGACCGGCGGCGGCGTGCGGAACATTATCACGGGCCCGTCCAGCCTGGATGACGTGCAATTCACGTCCGACGGCCGCGCGATGATTTACACCGAACAAAGCGGCTCGCATCCGGCCGAGATTTATCGCGCGCTTTCTTCCGGCGGTACAGGCGTTGCATTAACGCATTTGAACGATGCGCTGCTTTCGCGAGCCACCTTGACTCCGCTCGAAGAGACGTATGTCGAAAGCACGGATAAGACTCGGATCCACGCATTCATCGTTAAGCCCCCGGGGTTCACGGAAACCCGCAAGTATCCGGTGCTATTCCTCATTCACGGCGGACCGCAAGGCGCGTGGGGCGAATCATGGACGTATCGTTGGAACGCTCAGGTATTCGCGGGCGCGGGTTATTTAGTGGTGATGCCGAATCCGCGCGGCTCCACGGGTTACGGGCAGAAGTTTATCGACGAAATCAACGGCGATTGGGGCGGCAGGCCGTACGACGACATCATGGCCGTAGTGGATTATGTGTCCGCCTTGAAGTATGCCGACCCGGACCACATGGCCGCCGCGGGCGCTTCCTATGGCGGCTACATGATCGACTGGCTGCTCGGGCACACGAATCGTTTTAAGGTCATGGTTTCGCATGATGGCGTATTCGACCTCCGCAGCATGGCGCTATCCACCGAGGAGCTGTGGTTCCCCCTGTGGGAATTCAAGGGGACGCCTTGGGATAATCCCGAAATGTACGAGCGCTGGTCGCCCAGTAATTTCGTGAAGGATTTCAAAACGCCAACTCTCGTGGTGCATGGCGACCTCGATTACCGCGTGCCGCTCGATCAAGGCTTGCAGTTGTACACCGCCTTGCAGTTGCAGAAGGTGCCTTCCAAGCTGCTGGTATTTCCCGATGAAGGCCACTGGGTTTTGAAGCCGCAGAACAGTTTGCTCTGGTACAAACAGGTCCTTGAGTGGATCGGCGAGTGGATCAAGTAGCCCGAGGCCTCTTCGCCATCGCGGCGATTGCTCTGGCCGCTTGCTCGCCCGAAGCTCGATTGCGGCGGACGCTCGCGATGCAGACCACGGGCGTGATTCACCTGCCGCCAGGTGAAATCGAAATATCGTATGAACTACAAATCGCACCGCAGGCGCGCGATCTCGAACTCGTCGGCTCGGGCACAGTGCTCAAAGCAAGCCCAAATTTTCGCGGCCGCGCCTTGTTAGTGGGCGAAAACGTGCACCGCGTTCGCCTCCGCGATTTCAGCGTAGACGGAAACCGCGCCGCGCTCGCAAAGCCGCTGGCCATGGCGCCTCCCGAAAACGCGTTCCGTATCTGGTATCCCGATAATGGCTTGCTCTTCGATCGGGTTGACGGTCTTCAGATATCAAACCTGCATTTCTCGAACATCGTCAATTTTCCAATCCTGGTGAGCCGGTCTTCGGATATCGACATTTCGAGCGCGACGATTGAAGACAGCGGCTCGCGTAACGCGCTTGGGCGCAACAATCTGAGCGGCGGCATTTTGATCGAGGAGGGATCGTCGAATTTCAAAGTGCGGCGCAGTAGCTTTCGGCGGATATTGGGGAACGGATTGTGGACTCATTCGCTTTTTACCTCCCGCCGCTTGGAAAATGGATTGTTTGCAGATAACACATTCGATACCATTGGCCGCGACGCAATCCAGGTCGGCCAGGCGACTCGTATTCGCGTCGAAGACAACACTGGCTCCAACATCGGCTTTCCGCTGGATGTTGTCGATGTGGAAAACGGCGGAGTGCCGGTGGCAATCGATACATCCGGCGATGTCGATACCAGCACTTATGAGCGCAATCGCTTTAATGAAGTGAATGGAAAATGCTTCGATCTCGACGGCTTTCACGATGGAGCCGTTCGCAATAACGAATGCACCGACCGCAAGCGGGCCGAAGATTACCCTTTTGGACATTTCGGAATCGTGATGAACAACACTGACCCGCGCGTCCAAGCGCAAAACATCGACATCTCGGGTAATCTGATCGACGGCATGAAATACGGCGGACTGTTTTTAATGGGCAGCGGCCATTCGATCGTCGGAAACCGGTTCCTGAATCTGAATACGGCCGGATGCAACGAAAGCGCGCCTCGCATTCCGTGCATATACAAGCAGGACGAGCCTGAAATGCTCGAAAGCGGCATTTATCTCGGGCGTGGGGTCGCGCGGCTGCAGGAGACACGCGGAAACACGATTCGCGGCAACCGCATTACCGGGCACAAAATGAGCACGCGCTGTATTCACGCGGGTCCCGGCGTAACCAACGGCGCAAATACGATCGAGGGGAACGATTGTGCCGATTGAATTTCGCGACGTAACGTTACCGCCGCTCCAACGCTTTCGAGCGCAAGCGCCGGCGGGCGTCATCATCGGCCTGATCGGCGAACAAGGGTCCGGAATCGAGCGGCTAATCAAGATGGCTTCCGGGACGGCTCGCCCGGAGGAAGGCGACATCGAAGCTGATAACGTCATCGCGCTCGATCAGCCTTTCGCCGCCATGGATGCGGTGGCAAGGGCACGCGCGCTTATCGATATGGACGAGCGCCGCAGAGCGGGAGCCACAATCCTGCTCGCTTCGCACGACATCTCGTTGCTCGAAGTGCTCAGCGATGAAATCTGGTGGCTCGACGGCGGGCGTTTGGCCGCAAAAGGCGATCCCAAAGAGACCGCCGCGAAATACCGGGCGCATGTCGCCGAGCGCGTGCGCTGCTGGGGTAACAACATATCGCAGCGCCTTGCGCCGTCATTCCGCCGCGGCGACGGGAGAGCGAAGGTTCTCTCCCTGGAAACGCTGGGCGCGGATGAAAAGCCGACAATTGTTTGGAAGAGCGGCGAGATGGTGAGCGTGCGGGCGGTGATCCGGTTCCGTGAAGCGGCGAATAACCCGGTGTTCGGCCTCATGATCCGCACGCAGATCGGTTTCGAAGTTTACGGAACCAATACGGAATTGGAGCACGTCAACACGGGCAATTGCGCGTCCGGGGACACTCGTACTGTCGTCTTCGCGTTCCGATGCGATTTGTGCCCCCGCGCATACACGTTGACGCTTGCATCGCACGACGCGGACGGCACTGCGCACGATTGGCTTGATGACGCCGTTGCAATTACAGTGACGGATGAGCGTTACACGGCCGGAGTGGCAAATCTGCGCGCTAAAGTGACGGTGGCTTAGTGGGGCAGGATGCCATCCTGCGCGCGATTGCCAATCGCGCTGGGCCGCTTTAGTAACACGTCGGCAGGCGTGTTGGGCAACCCGCCGCAGGTTTGGCAACCTGCCCCACATGCGGAAGCTGTTTAACTATTTCTATTTACCAACCAGGTGTGTTTCGTCCCGGTCGTTTTCCGCACACACGAATTCGATCAATTCGGTATCGGCCATGATGCGCTGATGCACCGTGACAGTCCACGGCTTCGTGTAAGCTTTGGGGTCGTCGATCGTAATCTCGATCTCCAAATGACCGAAATCGGGGCGGCGGAAGCGCTCGATGGTTTTCCCCGATTCCGTCAGCGTACTGCCTTCGACATCCAGCCAGCCGAGATCGCGATACCCGGAGCTCTCCACCACTAGCGTGTCGCCTTCCCAATGGCCCACCGAATAGCCGTACCACCACGGCTGCGGATCTTTTGGCAGCGTGCGGCCGTCGGTGAAAATCTGCCGCAGGCCCGAATTCGCCTCGTAAATGATGACGGTCACATCCGGCGTCTGGACCATTTTCCGCGGCTGTCCATGCGTGTGAAGCTGCATGATGCCGAGCGGAAGACAATGGGCATCGGGATTATCCAGGCTGTTCGTCGCGACGCGCTCGCGGTGCAACTCCGCCGCCCACGGCTGAAATGGGAGGCCGTCTTTGAACGACGCTCCGAGATTCCAGAACTGGCTTTGCCGTACGGCTAATGGAATAATCTCGGGCTTTTCTCCAGGCTGCGGAGCCCGCGGTGGCGCTGGCGCGGGCGTCCCTGGCGGACGCATGTAAGCCCAAACGCCGCTTAAATCCGGCTTTCCATCGGGTGTTCGTGGCGTCGGCCCGGAAAGGTCCGGCTTTCCGTCCGAAGTCCTGGCTGTTCCCGCGCCGCGATAATCCGGCCACTGTGCGCACGAGAAGGGAGCGCACGCCAGAAGCGCTGTAACCACCGTGCCGCGAAGTTTTAACGTCACCATTGCTTTCATCAAAATACTGCGCAGTTGCCTGGCTGTCAATCAACGGCGCCGCGCATAATACCGCCAACCGAGCCATTTCGGTCCGGCCATGGAATCCTCTGCGATTGCGAGAACTTCGGCTCCATTCGCCCGCAGGAGCGCGGTCACGCGTTTCTTAGAAATTCCGTGCATTTCCATTACATCTGCGCGGCGAAGCAGTGTCCGCATGAGAAATCCATAGAGTGTATGGGTAAGCCAATCCTTCCTGTTACGGTACCGGTCCGGGAGCTGGAATACCAACAGCCCTTGTGGATGCACGATGCGAATGAGCTCCGCGAGATAGGCTCGAATGTGGCGGCGCGGCAAGTGCTGAAGCGTAATGCAGGAATAGACCAGATCGAAGGCGCCGTCGGAGAACGCTCGCAGATTGCTACTGGCGTTTAAAACATAGCGGCACCGTTTGCCGTACTGGTTGTAGGCTCTGGCAGCCTCAATCATCGCGGGAGCGATGTCCACGCCGATGACGTCGTCGAAATAATCGCAAAAGGCCTGCGTCGCTCGCCCCACGCCACAGCCCAAATCCAGCGCGCAATGTCGTCTCGAGGGAGCGTTGAATTTTGCGGCTTGCTCCATCACGCCGGCGGCCTCGTTCCGGCCGCTGGCGAAAAACTCCGCCTCGTTCCATCCGCCATTGCGCTTTTCGGGGTCCGTCAGGATCGCCCAAAGGGGATCGGTGCGGGCCAGCTCATTCCATTGATCGCGTTGAGATCGCATGGGCTTTACGGCTTACGCAGCCACAAGTAGCAATGATTGCCGATGCGCCCGGCGCGGCTGCTATTCACGAAGAAAAGATCCAGATAGCGCAGCGGAAACAGCAGCCATCCGAGCACTCCGTGCGCGAGGGCGCGCCATAGGCGCCACGGCAGCCACAGCTTCGCATATTCAATCGCGAAGACCAGCATCGTAGCCGTGGGACCCGTTCGCCAGCCTTCGGCCGCGATTTCGAATCGCCCGCGCGCCAGCTCCTTCAAGCCGTCCAACGTGAACCGGCGGTAATCGCGCGGGTATTCGTGGAAAGGATGGCAGAACGGAGTCACCAAGTGCGCGTGGCCGCCGCGCGCGAGCACGCGTTCGATTTCCGAGATCACGCGCTCGGGATGGCGCACGTGCTCGAGAACTGCATCGCACTCCACGCGCGTGAAAAGATTCGACGGGAACGGCATTTGCTCGGCATCCGCGACGATGTCCACGCCGGGAACCAGCAAAATGTCGAGGTTCACGTACCCGGGCACACGGCGGTTTGCGCCGCCTATATACAAATTCCGGCGGCCCAATGGAAAATTGCGAGGCTCATGCGGATTGTGAATTAACGGAAGCGGCGGCTCAAAAATCTTCAGCAGGCCGCGCTTCAAGACTTGCTTTTCCCGAGCTCTTGCACCAATGCGGGCACCACCTCGAACAAGTCTCCCACGATGCCGTAGTCGGCGACTTCGAAGATCGGCGCGTCCTTGTCCCTGTTGATGGCCACGATCGTCTTCGAACCCTTCATGCCCACCAGGTGCTGAATGGCTCCCGAGATTCCGACTGCAACGTAAACCTTGGGCGAAACAGTCTGGCCGGAGCTGCCCACCTGCCGCTCCATCGGCAGCCAGCCGGCGTCGCAAATCGGCCGGGAAGCGGCGAGTTCACCGCCGATAGCTTGGGCCAGTTGCTCCACAATCGGAATCTTATCCTTATCGCCGATCCCGCGCCCGACGGAAACGATAATATTCGCGGCGCTCAGGTCCACCCCACGCGCCGATTCGCGGAAGGGCGGCTCCGGCTTCTGCCGGATTTGCGAAGGCTGCAGCGGAGGCTCGAACGTCTCGACCGGAGCCGAGCCGGACTGGAGATTATCCGCTCGCCATGCGCCCGCCTGCAGCGATGCGAAATGCGGTCCGGAACCCCGCGGACGTACGTCGGCGTTCAGCTTGCCCTGAAATAGCTGGCGAACGAACACCGGCCCGCCGTCCTCAACGCGCGCGGCCACGGCATCGCTTATCAACACGCATCCGAAACGGGTTGCCAGCTTCGGCGCGAAATCGCGTGTTTGATACGTATGCGGGAACAGGACCAGCGCGGGATTTGCGCGCCGTATGAGAGCTTCGAACGCGGCAGCATATCCATCCGCGGTGTAGTCATTGAGTAGCGGATGCTCGACAGCCCAAACCCTCGCGGCTTGCTTGGCGGCCGCCTCCGGCGCGATGGCGGCGACGCCGGAGCCGGCTACGGCGGCTTCGACTTCCGTGCCAAGGGCCGCCGCGATCTCCTGAGCCGCGGCGAATGTCTCCCAAGACATGCGGTGCCATTTGCCGCCTTGCTGTTCGAGTACCGCAAGTACGCTCATATCGAAGAAACCCCATTGGTGGAGCAGGCTTCAGCCTGCGACCCGGGTTTTAGCCCGGGTCCGGACGGGGACTTAAGTCCCCGTGGCGGGCTAAAGCCCGCTCCACCACACGTTCCGCTCGTCATAACACCCGAGCCTCGAATCTAAGTTTTTCCACCAATTTGGCCGCCGCGGCTTTCGCGTCGCCTTCCAATATTTGCGCCTGCTTCGTTTTCTGCGGCGTATGGACCTTTTCAATCGTAAGCGTCGCAGGCGGCGCGCCGCCGAGATCCGCTAAGCTGAGAGACTTTATCTCTTTCGTCCGGGCCTTCTTGATCCCCATCAAGGTCGCATAGCGAAGTTTTTTGATGCCGCTTTGAATCGTAAGAATCGCGGGCAGCGGCATATCGATGTGCTGGAACCATCCATCTTCTAGCTCCCGCTTCACGCGGATACCGGACCCGTTAATCTCGGCATTCATGATGATCGTCGAATGCGGCAGCCCCAGCAACTCCGCCATAACGACTCCGGTCTGGCCGTAGCCGAGGTCATCGGATTGGAGGCCGGTGAGAATCAAATCGGGGTTTTCCGGCTTAGCCGCCGCCGCAAGCAACCGAGCCACACCGAGCCCGTCGAGAGCCGCTATGTTTTCGTCTTCAATGTGAATCGCACGGTCCGCGCCCTTGGCCAGAGCCTCGCGAATGCTGCTCTGCGCCCTCGCCGGACCGGCGCACAGCGCCACCACTTCGCCGCCGTGCTTTTCCTTCAACTGCAGCGCTTCTTCCAGCGCGTAGGCATCCGGTTCGTTGATCTCGAAAGTGAGGCCGCTTTCATCGATCCACCGCCCCGATGCATCCGGCCGCAATTGCGAGTCGCGCACCGGCACCTGCTTGATGGCGGCCAGGATTTTCATCGTTCAATTTTCTTAAAAATCATTGCTCAATTTTCTTAAAAATCAAGCATCCGTTCGTGCCGCCGAATCCAAACGAGTTGGAAAGCGCGTATTCGATCGGCATGGGGCGCGCCTTGTTGGGCACGTAGTCTAGATCGCACTCGGGGTCGGGCGTTTCGTAGTTGATGGTTGGCGGAGCAATCTGATCGCGGATCGCCAGAATCACTATTCCCGCCTCCAGGCCGCCGGCTCCGCCAAGCAGGTGGCCGGTCATGGATTTGGTCGAGCTCACGGCCAATTTGTAAGCGTGATCCCCGAACGCGCGTTTCATGGCGATGGTCTCAATTTGGTCGCCCAACGGAGTTGAAGTGCCATGAGCGTTGATGTAATCGATCTGCTCGGGCCGCAGCCCGGCATCGGCCAATGCATTCCGCATCACGCGATAGGCGCCATCGGCGTCCTCGGACGGCGAGGTAATGTGAAAGGCATCGCTGCTCATACCGTATCCTACGATCTCGGCCAGAATCTTCACACCCCTGCGGCGGGCATGCTCATACTCTTCTAAGATCAGGATTCCCGCGCCTTCCCCGACCACGAACCCATCGCGATCGCGGTCCCAGGGCCGCGAGGCCCGGCAGGGATCGTCATTGCGCTGCGATAGCGCGCGCATGGCGGCGAATCCGCCGACGCCCATTGGAGTAACGGCTGCTTCGGCGCCTCCGCAGATCATCACGTCCGCTTCCCCTCTCTGGATCATGCGGTACGAATCGCCGACGGAATGCGCGCTGGTTGTGCACGCCGTGGCGGTGGCGGAATTCGGCCCCTTGGCGCCTGTTCGAATCGACACCCAACCCGAAGCCAGATTGATAATTGTTGCGGGAATGAAAAACGGCGAGATGCGGCTGGGGCCTTTTTCGAGCAGGATTTTATGCTCGCGCTCGATCACCTCGAACCCGCCGATGCCGCTGCCGATGAGAACTCCCGTGCGCTCGGCTTGATCGGGGTTAACTTCAAACCCGGAAGACTGGAGCGCGAACTCAGTCGCCGCGATGGCGAACTGAATAAACCGCCCCATCTTCTTTATTTCTTTTTTCTCGATGTACTGCGCCGGGTCGAAATTCAACACCTCGCCCGCGATACGGCATGCGAACTGCGAGGGGTCAAACGCCGTAATGGTGCGGATGCCGCTGACGCCCTTTTTCAGGGCTTCCCAGGACGCCTCCGTCCCGGTGCCCACCGACGACAGAAGACCGACGCCGGTAACTACAACTCTACGCTCCAATCAGAATTCCTAACGGCGGCTACTTTTTCTTGGACTCGATGTAATCAATCGCATCCTTAACGGTCACGATCTTCTCGGCATCTTCGTCGGGAATGTCGATATCGAAGGCTTCCTCGAACGCCATCACCAGCTCGACAATATCGAGCGAATCGGCGCCGAGGTCATCGACGAAGCTCGCCGTGGGGTCGACTTGGGCCTCATCGACGCCCAACTGCTCGACGATGATCTGTTTCACCTTCTGCTCAACGGACATGCACCCTCCAACAGTAAAGTCCTACAAAACCATTGATTTTACCGGGAAACACTAGGGTACCGCAACTTTTTTCGGAACTTTAGGTGCATGAGTGGGGCAGGATGCCATCCTGCGGCGGGTTGCCATTGCCAGCCCGCCTGGCGATCTTTCCAAAGGCCGCCCAGCGCGATTCGCAATCGCGCGCAGGTTTCGCAACCTGCCCCACAGGGTGTTACGGCTGCGGCAGAACCCGGATAATAGCCATCATCCCTTGATCCTCGTGATTCAGGATATGGCAGTGATACACGAAGTCGCCGACATCCGGACCCCGAAAGTCCATACGGAGCGTAACGCTCGGGTATGGATGGTTGGGGTTGCCATCCCAATAAGGGATTTCAATCATATCCATCATTTGGCCCTGGATTGCGGCCACGGGCTGGCTGCCGTTAATGGCAAAGTTGTCCTGCGATCGGACAAGAAAATGGATCTGATGGAAATGGAATTCGTGATTCTCCTGCGCGCGGTTCTCGATAATCCAATCCTCCACCGATCCTTGCGTGGTCACTACCGCCGGAGGATTGTTCGCTGAAAACACGGTTGGCGTCTGTCCCGCGACAGTGATGAAGAATTGAGTCTGAGCTGCGTTTTCCGAAAAGTACAATCGGCGCGTAGTGTTAACGGCCGCCGTCGCCAGTCCCGCGAAGCGCGGCGTCCAAGGCGGACCGGTCACATTCGGAACGCGGCTGACGTTGCTATCGTCGTCTTCTTCTCGTGCCACGAGTGTCGCCAAAGTGCGGGCTGTATCGTTATCGCCATTCGGGCCGGTCACGATGGCCTGAGTGATTAGCTGCGCGCTCTTCACGTTCTCCGAAGGACCGGTAACGATGAACTCCATACGGGACGCGGGAGGCAAACGCAGGTGGGTCACAGGTATCAGCGTGCCCAGTTGAGTGCCATCCTGGGATCCCACCGGAACTCCGTCCAAAGCAACTAGCATCAGCGTCTGAGGGGTGCTGTCATAAATCACTTGTAAATCTAGAATCGTGTCAGCCGAAGAATTCGCTACGCGCCA
>JAFAQY010000062.1 GCA_019261985.1 Bryobacterales bacterium
TGGTAAATGACTTCGTCTCCCCGCGACGCCATCGCTACCACCCCCGGCGCCTTCTTCTGCTCCACCGCCTGCCGCAGCACCAAGTCGATCGAGTTCCCCGGCTTCGTCCCGCTTCCTGCAGCGAGCGTGAGGAGGAGCATCCCCGCCAGCGCCGCTACCGCCGGCACTGCCCCTCGAACCGCCTTCATCCTTTTCATTTCGCCTGCCTCAGCCCCGCGACAACTGCAGCAAGTTTGTCGAGTATCTGGTTCCAGCCCTCTAATTGACCGCTATTTTTCGCGCTCTCCATGGGTTCATCTCCAATGAAGGTGAGTTTCGTCCGGCCGTTTCCTAGATCCTCAAAGATGGTCACGTCGTACGCACCCTCTATGGCCTCATGTTCTATTCCTAGCTGCGCAGGATCAATCTTGGTTCCCTTCGAGTCCGAAAAGTACATCAAGGAAACGATCTTCTCGTGCGGAACAATCTCGTGGTATTCAACGGCATTCCAGAACTCCTGCCCATCCGGCGCCTTCAGGCAGCAGAGAAATTTCCCCCCAACGCGAAAATCCATCTGGCAAACAGACGCAGTAAAGCCCTTCGGCCCCCACCACTGCATCACATATTTCCGGTCCGTCCACGCCTTCCAAACCAGTTCGCGTGGGGCGTCGAAAACTCTGGTGACCACCATCCGCTCCGTCTCATTCACCGTGTTTTTTGTCATCTCTGACCTCCTCTTTTTTCATTTGCTTTACAACTGCATCCAGTTTGTCGAAACTCTCTTCCCAGAACTGGCGATAGTTGATCGCCCAGTCGCTGACGGTCTTGATCGCTTCCGGCCGGAGCCTGCAAATACTCTCTCGTCCGCGCTTCGTCTTCGTGACAATCCGCGCCCGCACAAGGCAAGCAATATGTTTTGAAATCATTTGCTGCGAGAGCGCAAACGGTTCCGTCAAGCCATGCACAGAAGCAGGCCCGCGGGAGAGCGCCTCGACCATGGCCCGCCGGGTTGGATCAGACAAAGCCGCGAATGTTGTACTCAATCGATCCACAACCATACGGTAGTGGATTTCCCACTGAATGTCAATAGCTACTCTCGCGATCCCAGTTTTCTGTTCCCTGATCTCCGAACCCAGACACCCGCTTGCGGGCTCCGCCGCCACGAACTCGCCGCGTTGTCTGTTGGCCATCTCCAGCAGCGCGAAGGGCATTGGGCAATCGTAGATCTGCGGGGGAAGGCGGGGCACGTTCGGACCATTCCCGTTCCGGATTGGGTGCATGGTCTTTTGGACGACTGGATGAAAGCCGCAGGTGTTACCAGTGGCAGCCTGTTCCGCCGCGTGAGTAGCGTTGGCAAGGTTTGGGGTGAAAGCGTGACGGAAAAGCTCGTCTGGCACGTCGTCAAAGAATTTGCCGCTAAGATCGGCGTGACCAAGCTTGCACCGCACGATGTTCGCCGAAGTTGCGCGCACCTGTGCCGAGCCGCTGGCGGCGAGTTGGAGCAGATTCAGTTCCTGCTGGGCCACGTCTCAGTACAGACCACGGAACGTTATCTCGGCTGCACCGAACGGATCTCGTCCGCGGTGAACGACCGGATCGGGATCGAGCCGAAGGCGTGACCGGCTACCTTCGGAAGAGTTGGCGACGATACACCCCGGAGCGGTGCAGCCTCAGCCATGAACTCGGCCGAAAGGATTCGGAGAACCTAACATGGATTCATGAGTGGTC
Source organism: Bryobacterales bacterium (assembly GCA_019261985.1). GTDB lineage: Bacteria > Acidobacteriota > Terriglobia > Bryobacterales > Bryobacteraceae > Palsa-187. Next base: position 1,708 of record JAFAQY010000062.1, read on the forward strand.
CTTTCCTCGAAGAATGCTTCGCCGTACTGACGCGGACTCCTGCAACGTTCGATGCGATGCTTCGCGGCCTCCCGGAACAGTGGACCACAGCCACCGAAGGGCCTGGCACATGGAGTCCGTACGCGATTATCGGTCATCTGATTCACGCAGAGAAAACGGATTGGTTGCCGCGCGTGATCCTGATCCTGGAGAGCGGCCCCGATCACCCCTTTGAGTCCTTCGATCGAGACGCCCAGTTCCGCGATAGCAAAGGGAAATCGATCTCTTCATTGCTGGACGAATTTGCCGAGCGGCGCTCCGACAATCTCGTGCAGCTTCGAGCTTTGAATTTGCAGCCAGCCCAATTGGAGCTGGTGGGTACCCATCCCGCGTTGGGCCGAGTAACGCTGCGGCAACTCGTGGCGACATGGACCGCGCACGATCTTGCGCATATCCTGCAGGTCAGCCGGGTTATGGCGAAGCGTTATAAGGAGGAAGTAGGTCCCTGGGCGGAGTACCTTTCTGTAATGAGATAAACGCCCGATCCTTAGCGCGGCTACTCTGAACCACCCTACGCCTTCGCAATGAGCGAGGAAATGAGCCTCGATTGAGTCGTACACGCTAGACGTACGGAGGTCGTCGGCCCATTCATCGCGACAGCGTTGTACGTGTTCGCCGACGTCCGCTCGATGCACTCTCTTAGGCATCGTGCAGCCGGTAGTCTGCGTTATCTGCAGTTCCGACGGATCACGACGAAGGTGGTCGTCAACGCGCCTCAAGGCGAGCACCGTCCGTATCGCCGACGATCCGTAAGAACATCATCATTTCCCAGAATGGCGAAGTCAGCGGTCTCGGTCGCTGGTGAGAACTTCTTTCCCGCTCGTCTATTGGCTTAAGTATTGACGATAAGGCCGGTGAGCGCTGCCGGACCCGAAGGGCGGAGGTATGCTTGACTGAGATTCATCTGATGTCGCGCTGTCCGACTTGTACCGTCGAAGTCCCGCCCACCAGCCGCTGTTGTTTGAGCTGTGGTGCCGCGTTGCGCATTTCCAATTCGACACAAATGGAAACAATGGCCATGGATGCACCCGCTGTGGAAGCCGTGGCCACCGAAGTTAGGACGATCGACCAGCCCGCGGCAAATGCGCGCTCTGTGCCCACGCATCTCGCTCGCTCAGGAAGCTCCCGCATCTCCGCCGACCGCTTCGAACCTGGAACCCTCCTCGCCAGCCGCTACCGCATCATCTCGCGCCTGGGGAAGGGCGGCATGGGCGAGGTTTTTCGTGCTGACGACATTATGCTGGGCCAGCCTGTGGCGCTAAAGTTTCTGTCCGAATCTGGCACCGGCAACCTAAGCCTGCTGACGCGCTTCTACGACGAGGTTCGTATCGCCCGCCAGATCACGCACCCGAGCGTTTGTCGCGTCTACGATATCGGTGAGGTGGAGGGCCAGGCGTATCTTTCGATGGAGTACATCGACGGCGAAGACCTCAGCAGCCTGTTGCGCCGTATCGGACGTCTTCCTGCCGATAAGGCTACCGAGTTTGCCCGTAGGATGTGCGCGGGGCTGGCTGCCGCGCACAAGCAGGGAGTCCTGCATCGCGATCTCAAACCCGCGAACATCATGATCGACAGCCGCGGTGAACTGCACATTATGGACTTCGGCCTGGCAGCCATCGCCACGCAGGTGCTGGGAGCCGAGGTGCGCAACGGTACGCCCGCGTATATGGCGCCGGAACAGTTGGAAGGCCGCGAGGTTTCGGCGCAAAGTGATATCTACGCGCTGGGCCTGATCTTCTATGAAATGTTCAGCGGCAAGCCAGCGCACCAAGCCGATACAGTCGCGGAAATCCTTGAACTGCGGCGTGGCTCCTCCAGCGTCACCAATCTTTCGCAGTTGGTGACGGACATCGATCCGGCGGTGGAGCGGGCTATCCTGCGATGCCTTCAGGCCGATCCAAAGCTGCGGCCCACGTCTGCGCTTGCATTGGCGGCGTCTTTGCCCGGGGGCGATCCCTTGGCCGCCGCGCTAGCTGCCGGCGAGACCCCTTCACCGGAAGTCGTTGCCGCCTCCGGTTCCACCGAGGGTTTATCGCCTAAGATCGCCATCCCCGCTCTCGCGGGAGTCGTCGTGGGCTTGATCGCCACTTGCGTCCTTATGCCCAAGGTGCAGTTGGCTGCCTACGTTCCACTTGAGAATCCGCCGGAAGCGCTCACGGTCAAGGCTCGCGAAATTGTGCGGACTTTGGGGTACACCGATGCGCCCGCCGACACGGACAATGGTTTCTACTACGACGGCACACCGACCAGCGATGCGCAGGCCAAGGGACCCGCGGCGTGGCACAAGCTTCTCGCGACGTTTCCGTCGCCGCTTCTATTCGGTTACCGGCAGAGCCCTCTGCCGATGATTTCGAAGAAGTTTAACAGCTCCGGCACGATCACGGGCGACGACCCGATCCCCAACATTTCAGGTATGATCGCGCTCTCGCTTGACACCAGCGGACGCCTTGTCGCCTTCGATGCTGTCCCTCCGCAGATGGAAAAGCCGGGCTCTTATCCCGCCCCCAATTGGTCTCTCTTATTCGCCGACGCAGGTTTCGATTTCTCCCAATTCAAGCCTGAGGACCCGCAGTGGACTCCGGTTGCTGCAACCGACGTGCGCGCGGCTTGGACCGGCAAATATCCCGGCAATCCCGATCTTCTCATCCGCGTGGAGGCTGCGGCCTTTCACGGCCGTCCAGTTCACTTCGAAATCGTATGGCCATCGACAAAACCTATACGCATGGCCGGAAGCTCGCAAACCTCGCTGGCTCGGCGGGCGGCGGACATCGCTAATGGTCTGATGTACATGCTGATCCTGGCGGTGGGAATATGGTTGGCCCGATTCAACTTGAAAGCCGGGCGAGGCGATCTGCGTGGAGCCACGCGACTGGGAGTCTTTATGGCGTCGGTATCGCTGGTGAAGTGGCTTCTCTCTGCGCACCAGGTGGCGGCACCGGAGGAGTTTGACCTTCTCAAAATGGCTCTTGCCAGCGCCGCCTTCAGCGGCATCCGTTTTTGGATTCTCTATCTGGCGCTGGAGCCGTGGGTGCGCCGCTACTGGCCCCAGAGTCTTGTGACCTGGGCTCGGCTGCTGGCGGGCCAATGGCGCGATCCGCTGGTAGGCCGTGATGTTCTCTTTGGCATTTTGCTGGGCTTGGTGTATTTGCTGCTCTTTCAAGGCTACTTCCTTGCGAACGTTTTCCACGGCGGCGGGCCGGAGTCGCTACTAGACGCGACCAATCTTAAGGGTGCTCGCTACTGGGCTGCCTCGTTCGTCGGGCACCTGGACGGCGCAATTGGCGGAGCGCTATTCTTCTTCCTTTTCTTGTTCGTTCTTCGAGCTGGTCTCCGTAAGCAGTGGTTGGCCGGATCGTTGTTCGTTCTGATCTTTGTTGGGTTGCGATGGTCTGGTGTGGGCCCATGGTACACACCGCTATTCTTGCTTGCGATCTGGACCACCCTGGTGGTAGTGATACTGCGGTTCGGTCTGTTCGCAACCATGTGCTTGGTCTTCCTCATCGATACGCCGATGCAAACGCTGTTGACTACGGATTTCACGGCCTGGTACGGACAGAGTTCCTGGGTCTTTGTTTCCATAGTGGCCGCTGCCGCAGTTTGGGCCTTTCGTACCTCGCTAGGTGGGCGGACTTTGATTATGCCGTGGTCCTGATAAACCAAGACATCTGGCAGCAACAGGGCCACCGGTTGGAGAACCGCGCCGAAAACGTGCAATTCCAACGGAGGCGCGCCAATAGGCCGCTCAATCCCCCCCACCGGCAACCGCCGTCGAAGTCCCGTCCTTGGAGGACTTCCGGGCGAGTGACGCGCCACTCGGACAAAGCTGCCGGCCACACGAGAAGTCGCCGACGCGTACTTGCTGTTCCGGTTTGACAACGCCCCCCCCGGGCTCGGTTGCCGGGTTGAGTTGTGGCCCAACGGGAGATACCCCGATTATCTGGAGAACTTCACGGGCATGCTCCATCTCGCTTGCGCTCTCATCCTGCTCCGCCATTTATGAGATGGGTTCTAGTGTTTCTCAAATGCAATTCACGTAATGCCGTAAGCTGCCCGATGGACCAGCGGGTTGTCGGATGCCCGTAGCTCGATGAGGCCGTACAGCTCGCATACGCACTCGGGTAGGTCGAACGCATTCCCGCTGATGTTCAAATAGCGCAGGCGCTTCAGACGCGTCAACGACGGGGGCACAAATTGAGATTCGGCGGCGGCTCACACACGGAGGCCATTCTGGCGCTTCGCGCGGCATTTACATCCCGGATCTCACCGCTTACGGGCGAGAGTTTGCCGGCGAGCAGGTTGCTGTTGAAAAGAGTCGAGGGCGAATGTACCCTGCCGCGTGGGACTTTGCGCTGTCATTTACCGCGGAACAGCGCGCCGCCAAGTGGAAGGAAACGATGGCGGAGCGAATGCACCATTAGCGTGGCGACTCCGGCGGTGGTCAACCCGCCTCTGCTCCGTTGCGCGAAGGACCTTGCCGGCACGTAGGCTTCGTTGTAAACAATGGAGCGGTGCTTGATCGCCAGAACGAAACCAACGCGGCTGCTTTCCCGAATGTCGCAGATGATGCGGTAATCCCGAACGCGGTAGCGCCACAGGCCGCGCGTTCATGGCGCAGCGGGTTACCGGACCGACGCGGGTCTTCCTGCGTGGCACTGCGCGTATCCATCTGGTCGAGAAGTTCCCGCTGCATTAACCCCGGCTCGGGTGGGCCGTTGATTAATTCGAGCACGATTAATGGAGGGATTACGGTGAAGCGGTTGTGAAATCGTCTACGCTGTCTCGCTAATGAAAACTACGCCCGAAAGCCCCGACTTGTGTCGGGGCTTTGCTCACGCGCGCACCGCGGGCGCTGGACGGGTGTGCGCTTATTCAAATGTCAAAGAACTCGCTGCCTCGGGTTGCAAAGCTCGTGGCCGTGCCGCGATACATTCTCGCGTTGTTCAGGTGGGCCGACTGTCGCCTCTGATACGCCCGCAGTATATACAAATCAGGAGACTTGTTCGCCGGTGGGTTCGTTCCGTAATCCAACTTCGCGGCGTTCTCGCGGCCATTTCGCGATCGAGGCTGGCTTTTTGAATAGCTTCGCATTTGGGGCCACTGGGTGATGCGTTCGAGGGGACTGGGTTCTACCGGCGTGCGGGGATGGATTTCGGCAGCGATGGGGGTCGGGAGATGCTCCAAGAGTTTTTTCGATTCGCGTCCAGAGTATGCCGTGGCGAATGCTGTTTTGCGACGTGGTTTCGGATTTGAGTTTGGTAGTCATACGATGATGGGACGGACTGAAGTCCGCCGTAGGCTTGAGCCTAAACCACAATTTACTGGAGGATTTGGAAAAAGGAGGGGATGATTCCGGGATGTGGCTGATGTGAAAAGACTAATTTAAAGGTGAGCTTTTTTATCCTAATTTGGTGAAACCCCCCGGGGTCTACTTTGGCGGCGGTTACGGGGAGCGCTGCCCGTAGCGAGTATGGTCCTGGCGAGACTGAGCGTTCGGCTTGGTCTCGCCGGTTCCTGGAGCATATCAGCTGCTCCTGGCGGTCTGCCAGTAGCCGCATTAGCTGGGCCTGGGACCGGTCGGCCAAGACTGTAATCAGGCACGAACGTCCCGTGGTTATAGCGCCAGAGCGGGGCCCCATGTCCAGCTTTAGGGAGGACAAATCCTTCGCCAACACGTAGTGGGGTTTCGCGATGCCATAAACCCAATGGACGCCCGGGATGAACCACCATGCTTCCCGTTCGCTAAGGAGGATTTTGTCGGGATTGTTCAGGTAAAACCGACCCTCGCGTTCAGCGCTGGCTGTCATTTCTTCCCACAGGTCGTGGGTCTTAGTTACACCAGGCATGAGGATCGCAAGCGTGGCAACCGCCGTCGGGATCTGTACACGCCAGGGGGCAAACCGCGCCGCGAAGTACGCTCCGAAGAAGACAGCCAGGCTGTGCGGGAGGAATACGATCCGGTACCAAGGGTCCGGCAGGCGAATCCTACCAAAGAGGGGATATGACACGGGAACAATAACCAGCATTGAGATGACGAACAACACAAGAAAAGCGCCTGCAATTGGACGCTGAACCCGGTCGCGCATAAGAGCCACACACGCAAGCATGACGACGCCATACAGCAAATAACCCCCGTAGTCAGCCGAAATTGTGTACGGGAACTTCGACAAACATCGCAAGTATTGAATGCCTCCCAAAATCTGAATGTCGCTGTAGTGCAGATTTAAGCCCAACACAAAAATCCGGTAGGTCGCGTAGGCTGCCGAAAGGGCGATGGCCGCAAGTGCAGGGCCCGGGGCGCGCCTCCTCCACGCAGTCGCGATCAGGAGCAACGGCACTGAAGCTGCATAAATTTCCTTGTACAGCATCGATACGGCCGCACAGGCAATGGCGGCTGCGAACAGCCACTTCGCAGGCCTCCCGCCGACATCTTTCATTCGAATGAGAAGGTACGTTGAGAGCAGAGCGAATAACAGCCCCTCCAGATAATGCCGCGTACCCGCGAATTGAAGCACGACCGCCGTAGCTGGAAGAAGCCCCCAGATCACGCTTGCTAACACCGCAGCAGGCCGATTCCGATACCATCTCGCGAGAACCGCATAATCAGCACAATTGTGATTAGGAAACTAACTGTCTGATGAAGATATGCCACGGCGGGAGAAACGCCGGCTGTCCGCAGGTCCAGCCAGTACGAGATAAGCTGCATCGGCACGAGCGCGTTTCCGGTCGTAAATCGGCGCAGGATGGTAGGGTCTGCGAAGAAACGAATGGGGCTGCCTGCACTCGCTGTATAGGCAAACAGGGCAGGGTCATCTTCAAACCACCAGCGCGAAGATAGGCGCAGGTAGCCAAGCGAATAAATGCAGCCGAACGCGATTAAGATGAGCGGTGCCCATACTGCCGAAACCTTACGACGAATCCTCTGCAAGTAGATGCCCGCCGCTTGTAATGTGATCATGGCAGCGGTCGGTGTGATCATACTGTCTTTTATCCGTTATTTCTATGTTTTAAACCGAGTGAACCACGGCCGATGATTGCACGTCGGATCTGCGAAATGGCTCGGTCAATCGCCTTCAGGTCTTTTTCAACCCTGGGTCGTATTCAACCGTCCAGACCAAGGTTCTTGCGCAACTGGCTGGACGTGAGGCCGGGCCGAGGATCGGCAAGCCGCTCTTGGGCTATGCGCAGATCGTCCACGTCTTCCGGATAGTGCTCGACAACGAAATCGCGCACATAATCCGACAGCGGGATGCCGCGTGCCTGCGCTGCGGCCGTGAATTGCGCCTCTATCTCTTTCGGCATTTCGAGCGTTACGCTCATGCCTTCAGACTACGGGAAAACAGGCATTGATGGAACGCGGACGCTGAGTCCCAAATATTACCGGTTTTGAGACAGCCGTTCGGCGAAGACACACTTCCGCGCGAATTGTCAGGTTTCCACTGGAACTTTCTCTATGTCATCGATCACGGCCATTGGGAGCTTTTCTCTGCGCAGATAAAGAACGGGACCGGCCGTAGTTCGGCTATTCTGTGTGGTTGGATATAGTCGCTGCATGTCCGATGGAGCTAGACTTGGCCTTGGCTTTCAGCACGCAGGCCGCATCCGCCGATTCACTGAAGGCACGGCCGCCGTTGCAGTATGGATGATCGTGGGATTGGTGTTCCGCATGTCAGCCAATGCATACTTATTATTGGGAATTCCAATCGCAATCGGTTTCCAGCGATATGTGCGCCGTGAACCCTTACCAACCATGTGGGTGCGCAAGGCGACGCCTTTCCACCTCGGTATTGGCGGCATAACGATCGCGATCCTTTTGATGGTTAAGCCGCTAATCGATTTGGCGGATGCGTTCCGCTCGCGCGAAGGCTTGGCCGTGTGCGTTTGGTTTCTCGTGGCGATGACCGGAGCGTGGCCAGCCGCATATGCCCTGCGCAACTTCCGGCGGGCGAATTTCCGCGAGCTTCTGATCTGCCTTGCCACGGCGGGTGCGGTGGGATGCGCCATCATGGTGGCCACTGCTTTCGCTCTGCCCGCCAGGCACGATCCGGCATGGGCGAAGGTGCGCACAGGGCTAGGGTCATTTCTGAATTACGTGCCCGTTATCTTTCTCGTGGAGGAGGTGTGGTTCCGCGGCGTTCTGGATTCCCACCTGCATCACCCCGGCGAACGGCGCGGGGCTTTATCGGCCATTTACGTCTCCGCTCTTTGGGGTGTGTGGCACTACCCAATTTCTGCGCAGCCACACCATTTGCGTGATCTGCTTCCGACTCTTGCCGCTTTGTTGGCGGTCCACATCGCGATAGGCGCCTTACTCTCGTGGTCGTGGCGCAGAAGTGGGAACTTATTCGTGCCCGGTAGCGCCCACGCGTTAATCGATGCGGTCCGTAATGCGATGTTCGGACTTGCATGACGCCTCGGGTCGCGGATACCAGCGCTCTACTGTCAACTAGCCCGATTCCCAAGAAACACATAGCAGACTACCGAAGGGCCGCGCCGCGGATTTTACATGGCCGGATTTATCCAGCCGGCGGCGTCCGCGGCTGGTTCATTGGGAGCGCCCTTGTCTGGCGATCGGTCTGCGATCGGCTTCGCGTGGTGAAGGTTATCGGGGTTTGACAGGGGGTCCCTCCTAAAACCCAAAGGAAGCTTACCGTTGATGCCGGACTTATCGACTAACGGTATATGACGCACCCTCGCGCCGCAAGATCGTTGAACCAACTCGGCAATTCAAGCGTGTTTACCCAGCGAAGATCGATCTTCTCCAGCCGTGGGAGCGCGGTGAGAGTCCGCGGCAGATATTCGAGGGGAGTACCGCGAAGGTCGATTTGCCGCAATTCCAAAAGCCCGGCAATCGCTTCTGGCAGGCACTTGAGTCTAGTGTTTCTCAAATGCAATTCACGTAATGCCGTAAGCTGCCGGATGGAGGCCGGCAGGCTCGCCAGCGGGTTGTCGGATGCCCGCAGCTCGATCAGGCCGTACATCTCGCATACGCATTCGGGCAGAGTTTCGAATGCATTCCCGCTGATGTTCAAATAGCGCAGCCGCTTCAGACGCGCCAACGGCGGGGGCAGCGACGTGAGCTGGTTGTCATGAAGGTAGAGAAAATCCGAGAGAGCGTCAAGATCGCCGAGGCTGTCGGGAAGGGCCCGAAGGCGGTTGTGTCCGAGATCGAGCATGCGAAGTCGCTTAAGACGACCGATTTTCGCCGATACCTCGGTCAGATCGTTGTCGGCCAACACGAGCGTCTCGAGGTCGAGCTGTCCCCATACAGATTCAGGGACATGACCGAGCCGCTGCTTCCACAAATTGAGATTCGGCGGCGGCTCACACACGGAGGCCATTCTAGCGCTTCGCGCGGCATTTACATCACGGATCTCACCGCGCGCAGCTTTCGGCGTCACTCTTTTTTATTCGTTAAGCACGGCCCGAACGTCGGATTCGTACTCATCCTTCTCATAAAGGCCGCGGTGGGTAGCGGCAATGCGTCCGGACCTGTCGATGATCAGCGTCATCGGCACAGATTCGATTCCGCCGAAGGCGCGCGCGACGTCAGCATTGCCGATCATCACGGGATAGTTCACGTGCCTCGCCTCGATGAAAGGTTTAACGGATTTCCAGCCATCCTCGTCGACGGAAACCCCGATCACTTGAACGCCGCGATCCCCGTACGCCTGCTGAAAGTCGACGAGCGATGGCACTTCGGCTCGGCAAGGAACGCACCAAGTAGCCCAGAAGTTCAGCAGAACCACGGTGCCGCGGAAGTCGGAGAGCTTGACGGCTCGGCCGAAAGCGTCACTCAACGTAAAATCGGGAGCCATGGCGCGGCCTCCGGGTTTCACGAACACGTTTGTGGGCACGGAGCCGGATCGGCTTTCCGTGAACAACTGACGCAGGCTGCTCGATTCAGCCACGCATGCAGACACGCAGCGTTGAGCCAACGTTCGCCCAGCGGGCAAGGCCGCCAACGATGCGGTGCCGGCCAGCGCGCCCACCACCACGGGCAGCCACGCCCGGCTGCGCGGCGGTTTAGAGAGTCTCGCCCGCTGAAAACGCGCGAAAGCACTGTTGATGTCCGGCCGCCATTCCTCGCCGGGCAGGCGCCGTTCCATCAGATCCTCGATCCAGCGTTCGACGTTTTGCATGTCACTTCCCTTCATAGCGGCGGATGTACTCCTTTCGAAAAGCTTGTTGCGCGCGGCTCAGAAACGTGCCAACGGATTTAGGGTTCAAGCCGAGCGTCGACGCCAGCTCTTCATAGCTAAGGCCCTGCCCGCGCAGCAGCAGAAGCTCCGCATGCCGGGAGTCCAGCGCGCCCAGCACCACGTCAACCCGCCTCTGCTCCTCCCGCGCGGCGAAGAGTTCTTCGGGGGTCGGCGTCTTGCGAACCAGCGAGAAAAGCCGCTCATGGCGCTCCCGGCGTGTTCGATGCCGGAGCTCATTCAGTCCGGCCCGCACCGCCGCCCGATATAACCATGCGCCGGTGTTCTCGCTTTGAGCTTTGGGTGTGCGGGACCATTTCAGCATCACCTCCACGGCGAGTTCCTCGGCGCGGGCCGGGTCCCGGATCACGCCCGCAATCACCCGGGCAATGCGCCCGTATTGGGCATGAAAAACGTCTTCGATATCCGGCCCGGTTTCCCTAGCTTTCGTGTCTAGCAGCGTTTCGCTTAAAGCGTCCACGCTAGTACAACACCGGCCGCCGGAGTTTTGTGACAGCGCGTCACTTTCCAAGCGATTCCAGCACCGCGGCGACGTGGTCCGGCACCTTGACCTTGGGAAAAATCTTCGCGATCTTGCCGTCGGGCCCAACCACGAACGTGCTGCGCTCGATGCCCATGTACGTCCGCCCGTACATGCTCTTCTCTTTCCATACTCCGTAGGCTTCGGCAATCGAATGATCGGGGTCGGGCACCAGCGTGAAAGGCAGGCCGTATTTCGCCGCGAAGCGCGTCTGTGCCTCGGTTGTGTCGGGTGAGATGCCGACGATTTCCGCATTCAGCTTCGCGAATTGTTTGGAGGCGTCGCGGAATTCGCAGGATTCCTTCGTGCATCCAGGCGTATCGGCCTTGGGGAAGAAGTACACAACCACGCTTTTGCCTTTGAGCTTCGATAGCTGAAAGTCGCCGCCGCGGATCTCGGGCGCCCGCGCGCCGATTTGGAGACTCATATGCGGTGATTGTAGACTATAAGGAGTGTCTCCGGAGCGCCAATGAAGAAAAGCATGGTAGCTGCGGCGTTGCTGGCCTGTGTGTCTGCCTTCGGCGCCGGTGATGCGGAGAAAGGCAAGGACGTCTTCGAGCAAAATTGCGGAGTCTGCCATAACGCGGACAGTACGGAGCGGAAGATGGGCCCCGGATTGAAAGGCCTGTTCAAGAAGGCGGAGTTGCCGAACAAGAAGAAGGTTACGGATGCGAACGTGCTCGATTTCATCAACAAGGGCAGTTCCGAAAAAGGCATGCCCGGTTTCGCCGATCAGTTGACCGATCAGGAAAAGACCGATTTGATAGCGTACTTAAAGACGTTGTAGTTTCCTGGAAAACGTCCCCATCGTCTAGCCCGGCCTAGGACATCGCCCTTTCACGGCGGTAACGGGGGTTCGAATCCCCCTGGGGACGCCAACACTCTACAACCTGACAATTACGCCAGCGGATTTCGCCAGCGCAATCTGCCAAATCGCCCAAAGTCATTGTCGGTCGAGCACAGCTCTGCGCTATGTTCGATCGCCAGAGCGGCCAGATGGGCATCCGACGTAAGATTGCCCGCCGTTCCTAGCGGCAAAACCAAGTCGCGCAAGGTGCGCAGATGATGCGGGGTTGGCTGGCACGCCGAAACGCAAGGACGATCATTTTCGAACGGATAGTTTCCGAGCCAATTCCTCATCCTCAATGGCAGCCGCCGCCTGAAGTGCTTTGTCACATCGGATATTCAGTTCTCAGCCCATAGAAAACGTCTTTTGAACGAAGGGGCGACTTGGCTGCTTCGCTTGCGTCAGGCCGGCTGTTATTCGCGTGACCGTTGTTCTCACACCTGCATCCTAGCACCACAATTCATGCTGTCATGATTGCCTTCTGGTGGAGCAGGCTTCAGCCTGCGACGGGTGCTTCAGCACCCGTGCCGAAGCGGAGGCTAAAGCCTCCGTTGCAGGCTAAAGCCGGGCTAAAGCCTGCTCCACCCATGCTCGTCTACGAGATCGATCCCTACCTACTTCTCGGTCAACTCCGCCACAGTCCCGTCCACATCCTCTAGCCGGAGCACGACCGACTTGCGGCGGTCGATGGCGGACTCGGGCAATTCGAAGCGCGCGCCGGTCATGCGATCCAGCGTCTTCATGGGCGGGACCTTGTCTCGGAGCGCTAACACATCGTTGAAGTGCGGACCGATAAGCTTTTGGGCTTTGAAAAGGTTGTCGATATCGCTGCGGGAGGCCGCCAGTCCTTCCACCGTGTGGCCGTCGGGCGGCGTTACCTTCAGCCGTACATCGTTGACCACAAAAGGCACCCCGGAAGGATTGGTGACGCGGAAATCGGCCACTACGAGAGACGCTTCCGGCCCCAGCGCCAGCACGCGAACTTTTAAGATGTTGCCGGTCAGCTCCAGGTGCGCGCTTTTGGTTCCGAACCAGATGAACGAAACCGCGATGGCGACGGCGGCGAGGCCGACGCCGAGGAAGATCCAAAACTGTTTGGTCATCGATCAGTCTCCAAGCAGCCGGCCGTAGGGCTGGAGCCTGGATACGTTATCGCACAAAGTTTTCAGCGCCGCGGTCAGCGGAATCGCGAGCAGCAACCCGACGGCGCCCCACATCATGCCCCAAAACATCAGCGCGATTGTGCCCACTAGAGGGTTCAGGTGCACGCGCGAGCCGACAAACTTCGGATACAAAAGGTTCAACGCCAGCAAGTGCAGGATCGCGACGCTGGCGATTAGAAAGACGTAGACAGCGGGTTCTCGCGTAACAGGCAGCGCGGCAAGCACCGGCGGAAGCATCGCGAGCGGCAGGCCGATATACGGAATCAGGCTGAGAAACCCGCTCAACGGGCCGATCATGATCCAGTACGGCAGCTTCACCACGGCAAACAGGATGCTGCTCGCGATACTCAACACAATGCCCAGCAGGAAATTGCCGATTACGTAGGCGCGAACCATATCGGCCAGGCCGTCAATCGCCTTTGTGATCGTGTAGCGCGCGTCGCCTTCAAACATCACCAGAAGGCGAGAACGAACATGGTCGCGCCAGCTCAAGATGAAATACACCAGGAACGGCACGAAGGAAGCCATAAGCAGCACGTCGAAATAGTCGCGCAGATAGCCGTACGCAAATGCCAGCAGCGGCGGAGTCTCCGGCCTCACCCGGACTTCTTGAATGGGCGGAGGCGTGGCGTTGGTGTTGGTATCCGGCTGCTTCTTCCGGTTGGAGCGGGAGGATGGCGCCGGCACAGGCTGAGGTGTCTGCGGGGGACCCTCTCGAAATCTGCGCGGAATTATGGTTTGGGAAATCCGCTGTTCCACATCATCCACCCGCGCCGCGGCGTTATCCACGATTTCATTGATGCGGCTGCTGTACGTCGGTAAATCCTGAACCATTAACTGCCCTTCGCTGTAAAGCCCGAGCCCGGCCAGATAAAGGACAAGCAAAGAAATACTACATACGACAAAGCTCGCCAAGCCTCTTGGAAGGCGCAGCTTCATGAACAGATCCACCAGCGGTTCCAGCAGGAACGCGATCATCGCGGCGATGGTGACGGTGATGAAAAAAAGCCTACCGTAATACAACAGCGCCACCGCCGCGGCGGCGGCCAGAACGTTCAGGCCGGTTTGGACCGATCTTTGCGCCGGAGTGGTTGGAGTGTACACGACCCTTCTTCCGCTGAATCTGCCGGGAGACCCGCTTGCCTTCACTATAATTGGAGTGGCGTGGATTTCCAAGCAAATTCCGAGCCAAAACGAATTTTGGCGCTCGATTTAGGAAAAAAACGCATCGGGTTGGCATTGAGCGACCCGCTTGGTATCACTGCTCAAGGATTGCCGACGCTCCAGCGGACAAACATTCGCGAGGATCTAGCGGCGCTGTCAAAACTCGCCTGGGAAAATGAAGTCGGCTTCATATTAATCGGTCATCCTCTCCATATGAGCGGGCGAGAGGGCCGGCAGGCCGAGTACACCCGCGAGTTCGCGGAACGGCTGGCGAATTGCACCGGCTTAGAAGTGCGGCTCTGGGACGAGCGGCTCACGACCGTCGAGGCCGAGCGGGTGCTGAAAGAGAGCGGAATCAGCATTTCCAAACGCGCCAAAGCGGTGGATAAACTCGCCGCCCAGATTCTGCTGCAGAGTTTTTTGGGTTCAGCGCACGGCGGCTGGCATGGGACGCCAAGCAGCGCGTAAGCTAGCGATCCGACCGCGCCGGCCAGTGTGCGCGCCGGATTTTTAAAGAGGACGCATCGATGAAGCGGCTGATAATTTTCGCAATCCTGGCTCTTGTAGCGCTCGCAATTGTGGGCGCGTTTTCGCTTCAATTCCCGTATAAGGGCTTCCAGGGCGAGATCTTTGTGAACGTGGAGCACGGAGCCGGCACACCCACGCTTGCGCGCACGCTCCAAAACGCGGGCGTGATCCGATACCAATGGCAATTCTGGCTGGCGCGAGCTTTCAATGCTTCCGCGAAGCTTCAGGCCGGCGAATACCGGTTCACGGAACCTGCCAGCGTTCGAACCATCTTCGGCCGAATCGCACGCGGCGATGTCTTCTACTATGAAGTCAAAATTCCCGAGGGGAGCAATATTTTCGATATTGGCCGCCTGGTGGAATCGGCGGGCGCGATGCCGGCCGCGGATTTTGTCCAGGCCGCTTCCGACCCTTCGCTCATCCGCGACTTGGATCCGCGCGCGCCCTCGCTTGAGGGCTATCTGTTCCCCGCCACCTACCGCCTCTCGCATTCCGTTACCGGCCCGGAATTGTGCAAAATGATGACGGCGCAGTTCCGGCGGCACTGGAAGACGCTTCAGCCCGGCGCGGCCGACGCGCATCGCGCGGTCACGCTTGCGTCGATGGTGGAGAAAGAGACAGGCGTTCCAGACGAACGCCCTACCGTGGCGAGCGTGTTTGAGAACCGGCTGGCGCGTGGAATGAATCTGGAATGCGACCCTACGACGATCTACGCCGCGATGCTGGAGAACCGCTATCGAGGCGTAATCTACCGCTCGGATCTTGACAACAATAACGCGTACAATACCTACCGCAATCCTGGTTTGCCCCCTGGGCCGATAGCCAATCCGGGCGCGGAGTCGCTAGCCGCCGCGCTCCATCCCGCGAAGACGGATTACCTGTATTTTGTTAAGCGCGCTTCGGGTGAAGGGCACAAGTTCTCGTCTACACTCACCGATCATCGGAAGGCCGTCGACGCATACCGGCATGCAGGCAAACTCCACGAAAAGCCCTCCAAAAACCCGCGGAAAGCGGCCTGAGCTGGCGCGCTGGCTGGAGCGCGTAAAACCCTCGACCATAACCGAACGCGATTGGGACGAATTGCGAACGCTGCTTGCGCCCATCTCCGAAAGCAACCTGCGTCATCTGCTGCGGGACACAGGTATTCCGCTGGCCGCGCTGGTAGAAGGCGTACGGCAGGAAACGCTCGATACACTTGAAGGCAGTCTGCTGCGGCTTCTGGATGAATATGAAGCAGGCGATCGCGGCCGGCGCGTGCTCGTACGCCGTCTGGTAATCACAGCGAAAGACCACGCGCGCTGGGCTTCGCGCAATGAGCAGAAGAGAGCGGAAAAACAAGAGATGATTCTGTGGGTGACAACCTGGCTCGAAAATCCGCCGCTGTTCCGCGATTGGGTCCGGCTGCGCCGCGCGGCGGCAGCGCTATGAGGCCACCCGCCAAGTTGGATCTCGATGGCCTGATGAGTTTCGCGGGACGTTCACTTGGTAAGCGCGCGCAATCATTAAGTGAATTGCGATTGCGATTGAAGCAGCGCGCGGCCCGGCAGGAGGACGTCGCCGAGGCGATTTCGCGCCTGAAAGAGGCCGGATTTTTGAACGACCGAAAATTCGCGGACTCGTTCGCCAGCTGGCGGCGTGAGAACCAGGGGCTGGGGAAGGCTCGCGTGATGCGGGATTTGATGGCGCGGCGCGTGGCTCCGGCGGTGGCGAAACAAGCCGTGGATGCCGCTTATTCGAGCTCGGATGAGACGGCGCTGATCGAAAACTTCCTGGAACGCAAGTATCGCGGCAAGGACTTGGGGCAGTTTCTTGCGGACGAGAAGAATCTGGCATCGGCGTTCCGCCGGCTGCGAACCGCGGGATTCAGCGCGGGTAACTCCATCCGAGTTCTGAAACGTTTTGCGGTAGCGGCGGAGCGGTTGGATGAGATCGAAGAGGGTTGAGCCGGGCAGGTCGCCAACCGGCGGCGGGTTGCTATGCTAACCGCCTGGTCGGGTGAGCGCAAAGTCGCCCAGCGCGATTGGCAATCGCGCGCAGGATAGCATCCTGCCCCACTACTCCAGGCTCATATTGACAATTTCAAAGTTGAACCGTTCCGGCGGAAGCGCGCTTACCGGCGCAGTGCTCATCGCGGACCACGTCTGATACGCGGCCGTGGCAAGCGAGCCATTCAAGTACAGCAGAAATTGATTAGAGAAGCACTTCAGCGGAGGAGGCTGGCGGAAGGTGAGCCGCAGTCCCATGGCTTTTTCCAACTCGATGCCTTTTGTCTGGACGGCCTTATCCTCTAGCAGCACGACGAAGCTCGACCGGCCGGCGTGCGGCCAAACGTCCGAGCGCAGCAGGTTCCGCAGTTCCATGCGGGTCTCGAACGTGATTTCGCACTGGCGAATCCATTCGAGAATGCCGTCTCCCCATTGCCACTGCTGCACGAACCCCAGGTACTGATCCACCAGGTTCACGGCCAGGTCCATTTTGCGCCGCTCGAAATCTATCCGGGAAACGTCGGGCGCCGGAGCTACGTCCGGCGAATCCACCGCCGGATAAGGGATCATGTCCTCGCCTTCGACAAGCTCGTTCGCCATGCCCATTACCTTGTCCAGGCGCCGTACGTTTGGCGTCGTGCGGATCAGCAGCGGCGGTAACTCATGCGTCCTAGACCCTGCTATTTCTACGAATCTTCGATCCCCCAGAATGGCCATATTCGCACCCGAAGCTGCTTGAGAAACGGCGCCACCAAGCTTCTCAGCCGTCTGCCGCTAACCTCTTGCAGCCGCTCCCTCCCACACTTACATGATGCGGAGTTGGCAATGGAAGTTACGAGCGGCCCAGTACTCGCCTACTTCCGCGTGATAGAGCGCATGGTGGAGCGCAGCTCCAGATTAAAATCTCTAAATTTCTTTCTTACCATGCCCGGAATCAAAACCGGGAAAAACAGCAAGCTGGTGAGGGCGTCGACGAAACTGAGGCCGAGAGCGTTCAGCAGCGGTCCTAGCGCGGGCAGATCGCGCGTGCGCACGCCGGCGAGCTTCAGCAGCGCCGAGAATGCGAGCAGCGCGGCGAGAGCGAGAACGGTGCTGCGCCATGCCAGCAGCCACATGATCTTCAGGCTCTGCTGATAAGTGAGCCGGGAGCGGTCCTCGCCGTTCGCGATCACCACAATGCGAGTCTTATCGTAAGTGCGCGCCAGCGCCCGCCGGACCACCCACGGCGATACGACAAAGAACCCAACCACGGCCCAAACGGAATCGAGAGTTTCGGTTTGGACTGCGAGAACGCCGTGGATCGTAAGAATGAAGGCGAGATCCAGAACGGCAAGAGGCCAGGTCAACTCCCAGGCCATGCGGAAGCGCTCGCGGAAGGGCACCATCGTGCTGGATTTTTTTATTCTAGCGGGCGGAAAGAGTTTGCTATCATGCCTGCGCATGGAAGCATACTCGATCGGAGTCGATCTCGGCGGAACGAATCTGCGCGCGGCTGCCGTCAGCCGGGAAGGAAACGTCCTTGAGCGCGTGTCTGGAGCAACTCCGATTCAAGCGGGCCCTCAGGCCGTGGTGGCGGATATTGTTGTCGCGATCGAGGGTTTGCAGCGGCGTTTCGGCGACCGGAATTTGGGCGGAATCGGCATCGGCGTTCCGGGATTCATTCGCATCGAAACGGGTGTGATCGCGGGGTGGGGCAATGCGCCCGCGTTTAACAACTACCCCATGCGCGACGAAATCGAGCAGCGGCTGGGAACCAAAGTGATCCTCGAAAACGACGCGAATTCCGCGGCCCTCGGCGAAAAATGGATGGGCGCCGGGAAGGATGTCGACGATCTGGTATTGCTGACGCTGGGGACCGGGATCGGCGGCGGGATTATCATTGGCGGCAGGATTTTGCACGGGTATCTGGGCATGGCGGGAGAGTTGGGCCACCTGACGGTTTCGCCCAATGGGAACCCGTGCGGTTGCGGGAACAACGGTTGCCTTGAGAAACACGCGTCGGCGACGGCTGTCGGGGCGATGGGGCGGTTGGTTAATCTTGGCCCGAATATGACTTCGCTAGACGTATATCAACTCGCGGTAGAAGGAAGCGAGCGCGCCAGGGCGGTGTTTCGAACCATGGGCGAGGCGCTCGGCGTGGCGCTGGCGGGCCTGATCAACATCTTTAATTTCCCGCTGTACCTTCTCAGCGGCGGCCCGTTGCCGGCATGGGAATTTTTTGCGCCCGCGATGTTTGAGGAGGTGAAGAAGCGCAGTTATACGTATCGAGTGGCGCCGACGCGGATCGAGCCAGCCAAGCTCGGCAACGAAGCGGGCCTATACGGCGCGGCGCATCTTCCTTTCCAATTCGCATTTCAATAGGAACGTTTATGCGCTTGGTTTTTATTGTGGCGATCGCATCGTGTTTATGGGGGCAATCCGCGCCGCGGCTTGCGGATGGCAAGCCCGACCTCGGCGGCAAGGGAGTTTGGTATCCGCGGCGCGTCGGCGATATGGCGAGCGCCAGATGGAAGGGCGGGCGCTCCGCTGACCGCGACGTGCAGATCCCTTTTCTTCCGTGGGCGAAGGCAAAATTCGACGAGAACAGGGCGGGGAAGGCGAAAGACTCGGCGGACGCCTGCCTTCCGCCGGGCGTGCCGCGGATGCTGTTCACACCCGAGCCGTTCGTAATCGTTCAAGAGCCGAAGCGCGTGATTTTCATTTACGAGGGTGGCGCGCATGTATGGCGATTCGTCTGGATGGATGGGCGCCCGCATCCCAAAGACCCGAATCCGTCCTGGATGGGCGATTCGA
Source organism: Bryobacterales bacterium (assembly GCA_019261985.1). GTDB lineage: Bacteria > Acidobacteriota > Terriglobia > Bryobacterales > Bryobacteraceae > Palsa-187. Next base: position 20,964 of record JAFAQY010000062.1, read on the forward strand.
TTGGACGCTGGGAGGGAGACACGCTGGTCGTCGACGCGATCGGGTTCAACGATAAGACGTGGCTCGACGATGCCGGTCATCCGCACACCGAGCAACTGCATGTAATCGAGCGCTACACTCGCAGCGGGCCGCTGCGGATGAAATACGAAATCACGATCGACGATCCCGGCGCTTACGCGAAGCAGTGGTCGAACAGCACGACCATCCCGTTTCGCCCAGGCGAAGCACTCGAGGAGTTCATCTGCCTGGAGGGCGAGCGGCGGAAGTGAGTGTTTCGCGGACCATGCCCGGCGGGCGGGTTGACCGCTCCGCCGCTGACCGAAAGTGCCGCTGGTGCAGCCTCGAAGTTCCCAAGGGCCGCTATACGTTCTGCTCCGAGTGGTGCGTGAATGAATGGAAGTTGCGAACGGATCCCGGGTATCTGCGCGAACAAGTTCTGCTGCGCGACCGGGGCGTATGCGCGATGTGCCGCGTCGATACACTGGCGGCGTGGATGGAGCTGAAGCGCGCGCGCGGGACGCACCGGCTGAGGCTTTTGGCTAAGTGGGGACTTCCCCGGCTAACGCGAAAATCGCTGTGGGATGCGGATCACATTCTCCCGGTGGCGGAGGGCGGCGGGGAGTGCGATCTCGAAAACATGCGGACTCTTTGTCTGATTTGTCACCGGCGCGCGACTGCCGAAATGCGCGAGCGCCGCCGGCTGTAAAGTCGGCTCCTAATGCCACCGCTGCTGCGTGGCGACGGCCACGACGCCGGGAATTGGGTTGCCGATTTGCTCTTCGTGTTATTCTTCCAGAAGATTATCGAGTGGAGGCACAAATGCCGCGACGCGAATCGCCTTTACATTCTGAAATGCTACAGGGAACGCTGGATATGCTCGTACTGCGAACGCTCGTGCTAGGCCCCGCGCATGGATACACAATAGCCCAGTCGATTGAACAGGGATCGGAGGAGGTCCTGCAGATCGAACACGGCTCGCTTTATCCAGCGCTGCACCGGCTCGAAAACCGCGGCTGGATCGCCTCGTTTTGGGGAACCTCGGAAAACAATCGCAAGGCCAAATACTACCGGTTGACTCCGCAGGGGCGGAAGCAACTGGCCGCGCAAACGTCGCGCTGGCAAGAGGTTGTGCGCGCGATCGGCCGCATCCTGAATCCAGCGCCCAAAACCAAGTGAGGATGGCGGATGGCATGAACTGGCCGCGGTTTTTTCGTCGAAACAACGCCGACGCCGACCAGCGGCGCGAGCTCGAATCTTACCTGGAGCACGCGACCGATGAGTTGATCGGGCGCGGCATAAAGCCGGAGGCTGCCCGGGCGGCGGCGACGCGAAAGCTGGGGAACGCGATGCAATTGTGCGAGGAGGTGTATCGAATGAACACGATTTCATTGATTGAAGAAACGGCGCGCAACGTGCGCTTTTCCCTGCGTACGCTGCGTAAAAATCCGGCCTTCACGGCGGCGGCGATCTTCACGATGGCCATCGGGATCGGCGCAAACACGGCCGTTTTCAGTGTCGTGGATGGAGTACTGCTGAAGCCTCTCGCATATCGCGAGCCGGCGCGGTTGGTGTCGATCTCCCACGTGGCGCCCGGCTTGGCCGGAGTCACGGCGGAAACCGGGCTGCACCTTTCCGCCTCCATGTACTTCACCTATTCCGAACAGAATCGCTCTTTCGAGGAGATGGGTATTTGGACTCCCTCACAGGTCTCGGTCAATGGGGCCCGCGATCCGGAGCAGGTACTCGCGATCGCGGTGAGCCCAGGCGCTCTGGAAGCTTTGGGCGTTAAGCCTGAGCTTGGACGTTGGTTTTCGGGCGACGACCAGAAGCCCAGCGCCGCGCCCACTATTCTGCTGACCCACGGCTACTGGCAGCAGCGTTTTGGAGGCGACGCGAGTGTGATCGGACGCAAGCTGATGGTCGATTCCCTGCCCCGGCAAGTGATCGGCATCATGCCGAAATCTTTTCGCATGGCCGATGTTCCCGCCGCTATCATTACACCCCTTCAACTGGACCGCACGCGGACCACCCTGGCTGGGTTCTACTTGAATTCGGTTGGCCGTCTGAAGCCAGGAGTTTCGATCGAGCAGGCGCAAGCCGATATAGCTCGCCTGATTCCGATTTGGATGCGTTCCTGGGGCTCCATACCCGGGAGCGGCGCGGGTGACGCGCGGGCCATCCAGGTTTATGAATCGTGGCGCATCTCGCCGCATTTGCAGCCACTGCGCGACACGATTGTGGGCAATGTGGGCGATGTGTTGTGGGTGGTTATGGGCACGCTCGGCGCGGTGATGCTGATCGTGTGCGCCAATGTCGCGAATCTTTTGTTGGTTCACGTGGAGGGCCGGCGCAGAGAACTGGCCGTTCGCGCGGCGCTCGGCGCGGGGCGCGGCCGCCTTGTCCGCGAACTGTTGGCGGAGAGCGCGGTGCTGGTTTCCGCGGGAGCGGCACTGGGCCTCGGGCTCGCGATGGCTGGAATTGGGCTGCTGCAGTGGATTGCCCCGGCGAATCTGCCGCGGCTGAATGAAATCGCGGTGGACGGGCGCGCCGCGCTGTTCACATCCGCGATCACCGCCATTTCTGCGCTGTTGCTCGGCTTGATTCCGGCGTGGCGTTATGGAGGGCGGCTCTCGTTACGCGAGGGCGGGCGTACGGCCAGCGCCGGGCCGGAGCAGCAAAGAGCGCGAAACGCTTTGGTGGTAGTGCAAGTATCGCTGGCGCTGGTGCTGCTGATCGGCTCCGGATTAATGATTCGCACCTTTCAGAAGATGCGCAACGTAGATCCGGGCTTTACGGAAGCTCGACAGCTACAAACCGTGCGTCTGGCGATCCCGCAGGCTTTGGTGCAGGACAATGAGCGCGTGGCTCGGATGGAACAAGACATTCGCGGCCGGCTTGCCGCCATTCCCGGGGTAGCCGAGGCGGGGTTTGCGGATGCGGTGCCCATGGACGGCGGGCACCTGAATTGGGACGGCATATTCGCCGAAGGCCAGCCGGTGCCACCCGGCGCTTATCCACCGGCGCGCGTCTTCCGGTGGATTGCGCCCGGGTTCTTCCAATCCATGGGTACGCGATTACTCGCGGGGCGCGACTACACCTGGGGCGATCTTTACGGGAGCACCAAGCGCGTGATTCTGTCGGAGAACCTCGCGCGAGATTTCTGGGGCAGCGCCGCCGCGGCGATCGGGAAACGCGTTCGCGTCACTCCCTACTCTCCCTGGTTTGAGGTGATTGGTGTGGCGGAAGACGTTCGCATTACCGGCGTGCATGAAAAAGCGCCCGAAACGGTCTATTGGCGGACTTACGGCCCGTTGCCGTGGTTCGAGAACTTTCGAAATGTCGTCCGCGAGCCGGTTTTTGTTATTCGCAGCCCGCGCGCGGGTACGCAGGCGTTGGCGGAAGATTTGCGCAAAGCGATCTGGTCCGCGAACGGCAATCTGGCAATCGCCGACATACTCACGATGGAGCAGATCGCCGGGCGTTCCATGGCGCGAACTTCCTTCACGCTGGTGATGCTGGCCATCGCGGGCGCAATGGCATTGCTGCTCGGGGTCATCGGCATCTACGGCGTGGTGGCTTACACGGTTGCCCAGCGGCGCAAGGAGGTCGGCATCCGTTTGGCGCTGGGTGCCGACCCGGCTGCGGTAAAGGGAATGTTTCTGCGGCAGGGGTTGATCCTTTCCGCTTTTGGCTGCGGCGTGGGGATTGTGGGAGCGATGGCTCTGTCTCGTTTGATGGCATCGCTGCTGTTCGGAGTGAAGCCGTTAGATCCGGTGACGTATGCGGTGATGCCCGCGGTCCTGCTGGCAGCAGCCGCTGTCGCGTGTTATCTGCCCGCGCGAAGGGCGGCGGCTGTGGATCCGGTGGAGACGCTGCGGGCGGAATAAGCCGGCTGTGGGGCAGGCTTCAGCCGGGCTTCAGCCTGCAGCGGGCTTTAGCCCGCCTTGAGCGGTCACGCGCGACGCCCGCCTCTGTTCACTAACTCAGCATTGCGGCCGTTAAAGCCATGCGGTCCTTCGGGCCGGATAGCGGCTCAACGACTCGCAAGCCGTTTCATTATCCTGCCGACTAGCGGGACGATATCGGAAAGCAGACGGCCACCCACCGCGAAATCGGTCGGTGGGTAGGGATGAAACCGGATGTTGATTCCGTCCAGCCCGGCGGGCGGGACATCGAAGAGCCGCGCAAGCAACGGAGTCAGATCCTGTGCGATCCGCCGCTGCTGCTTCACAGACATGCTCCAATCTGAAATTTCCACTGTCACGTCAACTGCATTGCGTTCAACGGGCGTGCGTGCGCCTATGAACAGCTCATTTTCCCGGTAAGCGGCAAAATGGACGGTTGTCCGTTCACGCAGTTCTTCGCGCGTCACGCGAGCTCGGGGGTCGAAGAATAGATCGTTGACTGCTGCGGTCAACTGCTCCGCAATCGGCCGCCTGCGATTGTCGGGCATTTCAGGGCAAGTGATGCGCAGATACGGCACAGTCTGGCATTTTATCGTCGAGCCTGAACAACGCGCCAGTCGTGAGCCGGCGTCACTACTCCTGCCGCAGCGCCTCCAAAGGATCCACTCGCGACGCGCGTTTTGCCGGCACGTAGCTCGCCAGCAGCGCCACGACACAAAGCAGAGCGGCTACCAGGAAATACACGGACGGATCGTTCGGCTTTACCTGGAACAGCATCGCTCTCACCAGACGAGTTCCTGAAAACGCTGCCGCGAGACCAAGCGCGAGGCCGATACTCGCCAGCACGAGTCCTTGCCTTAGGACGAGCCTGACGACGGACCCGGCACTCGCGCCCAAAGCCATGCGGATGCCGATCTCGCCTGACCTCTGGCCGACAGCGTATGCCATCACGCCGTACACGCCTGCCATCGCAAGGCACACGGCAAGTCCCGCGAATAGCGTGAAGAGAACCGTACGGAATCGAGGCGCGGCGAAACTCTGGTACACATCGCTTTCAAGCGTGGTGAAAGTGACCGGAACGTCGGAGGACCTGTCATGAGCGAGTCGGCGGACGGTTGCCTCCAGTGCTTTCGGATCGCCCGCGGTGCGCACGACAACGCTCAAGCTGGTGTTGTTGTAGAAGTGCTGCCGGTTGGGCATGTAGCATTCCGGAGCCGGGTCGCGGGCCGGACCGTTTTCCCGAACATCGCCCACGATTCCCACGATGGTCATGGGAGCCTCCGAATCGAACCCGCAGAAGATTGTCCGGCCAATCACATCCGCGCCCGAACCTGACTTTCGAACCAGAGCCTCATTCACGATCGCAACACGCGGGTTACCCACGGTGTCGCCGTCATTGAAATCGCGGCCGGCTTTTAGCGGAATTCCCAGCGCGGCGAAGGTGCCCGGAGTCACGACCGCATTCGCCGCGTCCGGCGCCAAATTATCGTGGTGTGCGGGCAAGTGATCCAGGAAATAGTAGCCGGACGAGCCGATGTGGCCGGGCAACGTCATGGTGGCGCCCGCCGCTAATACGCCGGGTACGGCCCGGATCTGCGCGACCACATCTTTGAAAAAGATATTCGTGTCGCGAATCGAGCCCGGACCCGTGGCCCTCATGACCAGCACATGCTCCGGCCGAAAGCCCATAGCGACACTGTTCAACGCGATAAAGCTCTTGATCAGCAAGCCTGAAACGGAAAGCAGGGCCACCGCGAGAGCGATCTCGCCCACCACCAGAGCGCCGCGGATGCGAACCATTCCGCCAATCACGGATCTCGTTTGTTTCAACGCGTCGTTCAACTCAACCTGCGATGCACACACCGCCGGTGCTATTCCGAACAGAACACTGGTGAGAATGGAAAGGCCGAGCGTAAAAGCCAGAACTCGTCCATCGATACCGATTTCAGCCAGCCGCGGAAGATCGGCTGGAGCCAGCGCAATCAGCGCCCTGGATCCTCCGTATGCGAGAAGCAAGCCGGCTGCGCCTCCGAGCAATGCCAGCAGCGCGCTCTCGGTCAGCAACTGGCGCATGATCCGCCGCGGTCCCGCGCCGAGCGCCGCGCGAATCACGATTTCGCGAGCCCTGACGGTCGCGCGCCCGAGCAACAACGTCGCGGTGTTGGCACAGGAGATTAAGAGCACGACACCCACCGCGGCTAGCAGCAGATAAAGAGTGGAACGAACGTCACCCACCATCTGGTCTTGTATCCGCGTCACCGCGACAGTCCTGTTCTTATTGGTTAGCGGATACTGCCGCTGCAGCCGCTGAGCTATCGCCGTCATCTCAGTTCGTGCCCGTTCGATGGAAGCGCCCGGCTTCAGCCGGCCCACGACCAAATGATTTTGAGCATCCCGATTGTGAAACGATGGGCTGTCGTCATTGTCGGGGAACCACAGGTCTGTCTCGTCCGGGAAACCAAAACCCGGCGGCAGCACGCCTACGATCTTTTGCGCGGCACTGTATCTGCGAATCGTTTTTCCAAGCACGCCTGGATCGCCGCCGAAATGGTTTTGCCAATAGGAGTAGCCGATCATCAAAGCTCCATTGCTATTGGGTTTCATTTCTTCGGTGGAGAAAAATCGCCCGATCGCTGGCGCCACTGCGAAAACGCGAAAGAATTCGGGGCTTACCTTGGCCACGCGCGCATATTCAGCCGTGGCGCCGGTTGAAACCGGGTTTTCCCATGAGTAGTAAAAAGCCATCGCTTCGAACGAGGAGCTTTGATCGTGCCAATCCTGGAAGTTCGGGACGGAAACAAATTTCACGTCCAACGGACTGGAGTCCTCGCCGCTTGTGTGAGGATTCGTAAGGCTCACGATCCGGCCGGGGTCGTTGTAGGAAAGCGGCCTTATCAGCACGGCGTTAACGACACTGAACACAGCGGTATTCGCGCCTATGCCGAGGGCCAAGATCGACACGGCAAGCGCGTTGAATCCGGGATTTGTTCGCAATGTGCGAAGGCCGTAGCGCAAATCGAAGACAAGATTGTCAATCCAGGGCAGTCCTCTTTGGTCCCGTATCGACTCCATTGCCTGGGTGACGCCGCCATATGCGACTCGCGCGGCGCGCTCAGATCCTTCATGCTCGGCGGCGAATTCGAGATGCCTTCGAAGCTCTTCTTCCATGTCGCGCTCCCGCGCGTTCCGGCGGAGAGATCCCCACAGACGATGCAACCATTCGCGCAACATAGAATCACTCCTGTGTTTGAAGCAGTGCGGCTCGTGCTTATTCATTCCGGAGGGCCGCCATGGGATCCAGGCGCGCGCCGCGGCGGGCGGGGATGTAACTGGCCGCCAGCGTGATCATCGCCATAAGCGCGACGACGGCTGCATAGGTTAGAGGATCGGTCGGCTTCACGCCGAAAAGCATCGTGCTAAGAAGGTGCGAAGCTGCAAATGCTGCCGCCATGCCGGCAGCAAGGCCGATAATCGCGAGCCGCAAACCTTGCAAAAGCATCATTTTCAGCACGTCCTGCGAAGTGGCGCCGAGTGCCATGCGTAGCCCGATCTCAGGGGTTCGGTGGTTCACGATGAAAGAGACAACGCCGTATACACCAGCCATCGCCAGTGCTACGGCCAGCGCGGCGAAGACCGCGAGCAGCAACGTGCGGAATCGCGGCGCGGCGACGTTTTGCGACAGGCGGTCCTCGAATCCCGTGATTTTTACGGGTACATCCGGAGCGATCTCGCGAGCCTTCCGGCGCAGCGCGCCAGTCATCTGCCCCGGGTCGGCCGTGGTTCGCGCAACGATCGTGAGAAATGTGGAAAGCGTGGGGTGCTGTTCGTAAGGCATGTAGACCTCGGGCACGGGTTCGCTTGCGGGACCGAGCTGCCGCACATCCCCGATTACACCCACGATAGTCATAGGCTTGAGACTATCCGTAGCCACGGCGATGGTATGGCCGATCGGATCTTGTCCGGGGAATGCGCGGTTCGCTAGAGCCTGATTCACGATCGCGCGAGGTGGCGCGTCGAAGGTATCTGTTGCCCGGAATTCGCGGCCGCTGTGCACGGGCACGCCCAGAGCAGCGAAGATTCCAGGGCCGGCATACGAAAAGATAGCCAGGGGACGGCTGACGCTAATTTGCTGCGGCGTCGGAGCTTCATCCACCCAGTACGGGCCGTTCGAACGCACTGTACCCGGCGGAGTGCGCGTCGCTCCGGCTGCGATTACTCCGGGAATGGATGAGATTTCTTCAATCAGGCGTTTGTAAACCGGCATCGCTTGCTGCGCCGTCATGCGCGCCGTGACGCTGGTTTCCATAAGGAGGACGTGCTCGGGCTTGAATCCCAGCGCCACGTCGTGCAGAGCTGCGAAGCTGCGAATGAATAAGCCGGCGCCCACAAGCAGCACTGCCGATAACGCGATTTCAATTGCCACCAGCGCTTGCCGGAAACGCGACTTGCTTGCGCCGGCGTTCTGCGCCGCGATTTGCTTCATGGTGGTATTCAGGTCGACTCGCGTGGTGCGAATGGCCGGAACAAGACCGAAAATCAAGCACGCCAGAACTGACGCTGCGAAGGCGAAGCCTAGCACCCGGCCGTCTACGCCCGTGTTTTCGAGCCGCGGCACATTGGCTGGAGCGAGCAAAACAAGCGCGCGCGAACTGGCAACCGCGAACACAAGGCCTGTGGCGCCCGCCATTAGCGCGAGTAGCATACTTTCGGCGAACAGTTGCCGAACGATTCGGGCTCGCCCGGCGCCCAACGCGGCTCGAAGCGCGATCTCGCGCCCGCGTGTAGTTGATTTGGCGAGAAGGAGATTCGCCACGTTGCCGCAAGCGACCAGCAATACCAATCCCACGGCTCCTAGAAGCAAATAGAGCATCAGCCGCGCGTCCTTCACCATGTCGTCGCGGAGCTTTCGCAACTTGATGTTCTTGGATGCATTGCTTTGTGGGAATTGTTGCTCTAAGCGGCCGCCGATGGCCGTCATCTCCGACTGCGCGCGCTCCAGCGCTACACCGGGCTTTAGCTTGCCAACCACTTGCACATTATGCGCGGCGCGAATTGTGGATTCGCGGAACATTGTGTTCGCTGGAAACCAGATGTCTGTTTTCTCGGGAAAGCGAAATCCCGGTGGAAGCACACCGGCAATTCTGAGCGCATGGCCGCCCAATTGGAGCGGTTTGCCGAGCGCGCTCCACTCTCCTCCGTAGTGGCTTTGCCAAAAGGAGTAACTGATCATTGCGGCCGCGCCGCTTCCGGATTTCGATTCTTCCTCACTGAAAGGGCGCCCGGCCACGGGGTGCACGTCGAACACTTCGAAGAATTCGTTCGTAACGGCGGCATCGGCCGCGAACTCGGCAGCGGGGCCCGCGATTACGGCCGTATCTCCAGCCTGGAAATATGCCATCGCTTCAAAGCTCGTGTTCTGATCGTGCCAGTCGTGGTAGTCCGGCACCGAAACGCTAGGTTGGTCGGCCCCGGTCTTTTTCCACAGAGTGGAAAGGGTCACGATTCGGTCCGCGTCGCGGTAAGCCAGCGGCTTTAGCATCACTGCGTTGACCATGCTGAACACCGCTGTATTCGCGCCAATGCCGAGGGCCAGGATCAAAACCGTGAGCGAGGTGAATCCTGGGCTCTTTCGTAATGTGCGAAGGCCGTAGCGCAAATCGAAGACGAGATTATCGATCCACGGCAGTCCTCTTTGGTCCCGCATCGACTCCATTGCCTGAGTAACGCCGCCATACGCGACTCGCGCCGCGCGCTCAGATCCTTCCTGCTCGGCGGCGAATTCGAGATGCCGCCGAAGCTCTTCTTCTATCTCACGCTCTCTCGCGTTCCGGCGGAGAGAGCCCCACAGACGATTTAGCCATTCGCGCAACATAGAATCACTCCTGCGGTTGAAACAGCGCGTGCATGATCGACACCATGCGTTCCCAATCGGCCTTTTCGGTCTCCAGGCGGCGTCGGCCGGACGCGGTAATGCTGTAGAATCGCGCCCTGCGGCTGGTATCGGTTACGCGCCACTCCGCGCGCACCAGGCCCCGCTGTTCCAACCGCATCAGCCCCGGATAGAGCGTGCCCATGTTGAGCCTGATTGCTCCGCCTGAGACCTGCTCCAGCCGGGCGGCGATCGCGTAACCGTGCTGCGGTCCCATGGCCGTGAGCGTTTGCAGGACCATCAGGTCTAGCGTTCCTTGCAGGATCTCGGTCTTACTGGGTTGGTTCCGTTGTTGACTTTTCGTATTAGACATCCAAATAGACAATAGGCGATTTCCATTAGGATGTCAAATGTTTTGTTGCTTCAGGTTTTTACCGCGGCTTCAGCTTCGGCGGGCCTTCTAGACTCGGGGACTGAAGTCCCCGTTGCAGGCTAAAGCCCGGCTAAAGCCTGCTCCACCTGCCGGAAACGATTCTATTGCGTGGGGCGTCTCCCAAACGTCACGCCGATTTCCCCATAAAGGGGCATAATGTAACCATGAAAGCCGTTCGATACGTGCTCGTTTTTTGTGCCGCGGCGGCCCTTGCGCAGTACCCCGGAGGCCCATTTCCCGGGGGCGGTCCATTCCCGGGCGGCGGCCCAATCCCTGGCGGCGGCCCAATCCCACGAACCGGGCCATATCCAGGAGGCCGGCAGCAGCCGCAACAGCAACCCCAGGATTCCGGCCGCCGCTCGAGTTCCAAGAATGCGCCGGTCAGCACAACCACGACCGAAGGCATCCTACGCCGGACGACACCCGGCCAACTGGTGATTCAAGGCGACGACCACCGCGTCATCTGGTATCGCCTGACCACGCGCACTACCACGCAAAAGAACGGTGAAGATGCCGACCTTAAATCATTCGGGTTGGGCGACCGGCTCACCGTGGATTCTACGGAAGACGATGCCGGCAATTTCACCGCCGTGGCCATTCAATGGTTGAAAGCCGCAACACCCGAAGATCGGGCGAACGCTTCTCAAATTTGGGATCTTCCGGGTACCGCCCCTGCCGCCGCCCCTGCTCCGGCAAGCGGGCCCGCTTCGCGCGGCGCGGGTCGCGACGATGACGACCGGCCGGTTCTGCGCCGCAAGAACGATGATGCCGCGCAGGCGCCGAGCCAGACGGCATCCGCCCAACCACCTGCTGCGACTGCGCCGCCCGCGGCGCAAGGAAAGATCGAAGAAGAGCCGGTCGACAACCGTCCGGCGACCACGGTTCGTCCCCCCGATGCGACCCGCGATTCCGACGATCCGGGTCCGCCGCAATTGCGCCGCGCTACGGGCCGCCGTACGTCCACGCCCGTTCCGCAAAATGCGCCGCCACCGGAACCTGTCCAGACGGCCGCGAATACGCCTCAGCTCGTAACCCGCCCGCCGGCTCAACGCACGCAGGAAGCGTCCGCGCCGGTTTTGCCTCAAGAAGATCCCATCATTCTAAAGGCGCGCGAAGTTGCGGCATCGTTCGTCGGCTCTCTGCCCAATTTCTTTTGCCAGCAAATGACCACGCGCTACCAGAGCGATAATCCCAAAGCCGGCTGGCACGCGATCGATATCGTCACCGCCGACGTAGCCTATGAGGATGGCCGCGAGAGCTATAAAAACATCAAGGTCGGCGGAAAAGCGGTCAACAAGCCGATGGAGGAAATCGAAGGCACGCGTTCGACGGGCGAATTTGCGACCGAGTTGGTGGATCTGATGAGCTTGCAAACCGGCGCCTCATTCCGGCGGAACGGCCAGGACACCATTCGTGGCCATTCCTCTTATGTCTTCAAATTCGAGGTGCCGCGCGAGCGCTCGGTCTGGCGCATCGAAGGTCCTTCGCAGCTTTATTACCCCGCCTATAGCGGTAGCGTGTGGATCGATAAGGACACGTCGCGTGTTCTGCGGATCGAGCAGGAAGCCCGCAACATGCCGGCGCTCTTCCCGTTCGATACTGTAGAAACCGCGACCGATTACGATTTAGTCCGCCTCGCGGCAAACGAACAGTATCTGCTCCCGGTGGAATCGGAGACGCTGAATTGCCAGCGTGGCTCGAGCTTGTGCGCTCGCAACAAAATCGAATTTCGCAATTATAGGAAGTTCGGGGCGCAGTCCAACATCACCTTCGGCGACGTTCAGAATTAGCTCCTGCCCGCGGCCAAGCTCGTTTATGCCGCGCTACGCGGCTTGTATGCGACGCAATCGATCTCCACGCGCATCTCCGCGGAGTGGAACTTCGCCTCTATCGTGGTCCGCGCGGGGCGGTGCTCACCGAAGAACTGTGCGTAGACTTCGTTCATTTGATGAAATTCGCTCGCGTCCCTCAGGAAAACCGAGCACTTCACCACATCCGTGAGCGTGGCGCCGCAACTTTCCAGAATGTTGCGGACGTTTCCGAGCGTCAGCGCTGTCTGATACTTGATGTCGCCCGGCGATAGCTCATCCGTGGCAGGGTCGATGGGACCCTGCCCGCTCACATAAATGAAATCGCCCGCGCGGATGGCCGGCGAATAGTGGCCGCGCGGAGATGCGCCCTGCTTGGGAACGATGCGCTCGATGCTCATGCGCGCGGTCTAGTGCGCCTCGGGTTTTTTGCGCCGTGGCCTTCGCGCGCCGCCCGCCGCGCCGGCGGCTTTCACGGCTCGTTTCCGGGGCGGGGCTTTCTTCGGTTTCGGCGGAGGCGGATTCGGCTCGAAGATAGTCGGCTGACCTTCTACATACGGCTGCGGCTCGTACTCCTCTTCCTCTTCCACAGCGGCGGGTGCTTCCGGGATGGGAGCCGGGGACTCGGCCGGCGGATAAAACTCCGCACCCAGAGACACCAGCATCAAACCTTGCTCCTCTTGCGGCTCCAGGCGAACCACCAGCTTGTCCTGCGCGTAATTTAGGAACTCGCTGAACTCCTGGAAGCCATACGCGCTGATGTCGATCCTGGGCTGCTCGGCTTTGAACCACCCGCCCAGATCTTCAAGCGGGCAGCCGTTTTCGATCTCCAGGCGATGATTTTCGAGCACATCGCGCAGGGGCGGCAGAAGGTCCTCGGGCTTTAACGCCGGATGCTCCGGCTTTGCCGTGCCCTTGCGCTCGATGATGTAGCGGCCGCCGGTGCCGCTGACTTCTACCAGATCCGCGCGCTTCAGCCTCTCCACAAAATCCGAGAAGCTGGAAGCGCCGTAGGCGCGCTCGTTGAAGGCGGGGTCGAGTTGCAGCATCGTCGACTTCAACAGCCCCAGCTGAGGTTGCACCGCGCGCCGCTCCAGCACTTGCAAAGCGCGTTCGACCAGCGGCATCGCGAGCGCGAGCTCCAGCGGCGCGGGCCGTGGGCGGCGCTCGCCGCGATCTCCGCGCTGGCGCTGCGGGCGAGGCTCGCCGTTAACGGGCGCCGGGGCGGGCGCGCTTCCCGAATCCGAAAGCAGCGATTCGAAGCTGATGAACTCGTGACAGTTCTGCTGAAGAATGGTCGACGTGAACGCTTTCCCTCCAACAACGAAAACCGTCTTACCGTATTCCTTCAGCTTGTTTACCAGGGGAATAAAATCGCTGTCACCGCTGACGATTGCGAACGCATTCACGTGAGTGTGGGTGAACGCCATTTCCAGGGCATCGAGCGCGAGGTTAATATCGGCGCCGTTCTTGTCTCCACGCGGCGATGGAATGCGCTGCACCATCTGCACCGCATTCTCGGCCATTTGCCGCGTCGCGCCGTCCTGCCGCCCCCAGTTCGCATACGCGAACTTCGCGACGATATCGCCCCGCTCCTTCAAGGCGTCGAGTGCCAAAGACACGTCAAATTCGCGCCGCAGCGTCGATTTCAGACCGATCTCAATATTGTCATAATCGACAAACACGGCGATATTCAATTTTTCTTGCATCCAAATTTTCTCCTGGCGCGGCTTGATAAATTGAGCCTGCGCCTATGTGCCCGGTTAAGCCGCCTGCGGCGCCGAGCGGCGGATGAAATCCACAATTCCTTCGAGCGAAGCGCCGGGCTGAAATACTGCCGCCACTCCCAGCCGCTTCAATTGTTCGGCATCCTCATCCGGAACGATGCCGCCAACCAGGACGAGGACATCGTCCATGTGTTTTTGCTTGAGTAATTCCATCACGCGAGGCACGATGGCGTTGTGTGCGCCTGACAGGATCGAAAGTCCGATAACCTGGACATCTTCCTGGAGCGCGGCATTGACGATCATTTCCGGAGTCTGCCGCAAGCCCGTGTATATGACCTCCATGCCGGCATCTCGCAGCGCCCGCGCAATTACCTTGGCGCCGCGATCATGTCCGTCGAGGCCGGGCTTCGCAACCAGCACCCGGATTCTACGATCCATATTCAAGTTAAGTTGGAACTTCCGGTTCCAAGTCAGGTCATTCCAAATCAGACAGATCATGGATACGCCGCAAACTGCTCCCTCTCGGCAGCGCGGTGCATCTCAAAACCAGTATAACGCAGAGCCGTAACCCGGAGCGGCTGAGGTGATTACACTTAATATCTCGATCGCCTCTCGTGTGTCGCTATCGAACAGCAGCATGCCTTCGCTTGCTTCGTCCAGTTGCGCGATCAATTCGCCCTTGTCGTTCCAGACGGCGCTTTTTCCCGCGGCCTGGAAATTATCACAAGGGCCGACACAGTTACACATCAAAACCGTCATCGAGAAGTTGCGCGCGATTCCAGAGAGCTTGTTCGCCGCATTCGCGACTCCGTGCGCGGTTTTGGCCACACTGGCGAGATAAATTCGTGCACCACTCCGAAAGGCCTCCTCGGAATGCCGTGGAACCAACACTTCATAACAGATTGCAAGCGCGATCTCACCTTTCCGACCGATCGAGCTCACCGAACCCTGGCCGCTGACGAAGAACGGGTCCTCATCGGCGTGGATGTATTTTTTGGAGTAGGTTTCCCGGGTCTTGTGTGGCTGGAAAATAACCATGCTGATAAAGATGCCGGAATCGTTGCGCGTAGGCACTCCGATTCCGATGCTTATGTGCTTCGCATCGGAGATCTTTTGAAACTCGTCGAATCGCACGTCGTCCTTGGTGGTCGCCAATTCGTGCGCCAGCGTTGGTTCGTAGCCGGTTATTGAGAGTTCCGGAAAGATGACGAGGTTCGCCCGATGCGCAATCGCAAGCTCGACAAACGCCTTATGTTTTTCGATATTCCGTTGGATATCGCCTTTAACCGGCCGCGTCTGGGCCAAACAAATTCTCATGTCGGTAGTCCCCCTACGCCAGCCACTCCGTCGTCGCATCCACTAACAGCGGGCCGAGCACCAACGCGGCCTCGCGCTCGACTAATTGCAGCACCTGCTCCGCCCGGGCTTGATCCGGCGATACCGTCACGGCCGCGACCAGGCCGCGCTGCCAGGAGTCCTGGTAGCCGATTTCGGAGACGGCGACATTGAACCGTTTCCGCAAGCGGTCCTTCAGCCCTTTCACATAATGTCGCTTGTCTTTGAGGGACAGGGACTCTTCGAGCCTGAGCTCGAACGTTATCACGCCGACGGACGGCACAGTGCGTTATACGAAAGCTTCGTGGGCGACGCGCTCGGTGACGAAGGCTTCGATGACGTCTCCCGGCTTGATGTCGTTGTAGTTGGCCAGCGACACGCCGCATTCGAAACCAGCCTTCACTTCGCTCGCGTCGTTCTTGAATCGCTTCAGCGATTCGAGCTTGCCGGTGTGGACCACCACGTTATCGCGCAGCAGGCGGACTTCGCTGTTGCGCGTCAGGACGCCGTCGTCGACGATGCAGCCGGCCACATTTCCGACTTTGCTGATACGGAACACCTCGCGCACGCGGGCGCGGCCCTTGTAGACTTCCTTGAAGACCGGCTCCAGCAGCCCGGTCATGGCGCGCTTGATTTCGTCCGCCAGCTCGTAAATGATCGTATGCAGCCGGATGTCGACCTTTTCCTGATCGGCCACCGCCTGCGCATTGCGCTCCGGCCGGACGTTGAACCCGACGATGATCGCGTTCGAAGCCGATGCCAGCAGCACGTCCGTTTCGGTGATTGCACCCACGCCCGAGTGGAGCACGCGGATTTTGACTTTATCGTTCGATAATTTTTGGAGCGTATCGGCGATGACCTCCGCAGTGCCGCCCACATCGGTCTTGAGGATGATGTTCAGCTCCTTGGTCTCCCCTTCCTTGAGCTGATCGTGTAATTGGTCGAGCGTGATGCGGTTGGTCTTCGACATGGCCGCCTCGCGCGCCTTGCCTTCGCGGTAGATGACGATCTGCTTGGCTTTAGCCGTGTCGGTGACCGCTTGCACCGTGTCGCCGACTTCGGGCAACGATTCCAGGCCAAGCACTTCAGCGGGGAACGACGGCCCGACCTCGCGGATGGGTTGGCCGCGGTCGTCGAACATCGCGCGGACTCGGCCAAAGACCGACCCGCAGATCAGATAATCGCCGACGTGCAGCGATCCGTTGCGCACCAGCACCGTGGCGACCGGACCGCGCCCGCGATCAAGCTGCGCTTCGAGCACGGTTCCCATGCCGGGCCGCGCCGGATTTGCCTTCAGGTCCAGCATATCGGCGACTAGCAGAATCATTTCGAGCAGCAGATCGAGGTTGGTTTTGGCCTTGGCGGAGACCGGAACCGTAACGGTATCGCCGCCCCAATCTTCGGAAAGCAAACCGCGATCGGCAAGCTGCTGCTTGATACGCTCGGGCTGAGCATCCGGCTTGTCGATTTTGTTAATGGCTACAATGATCGGCACTCCGGCGGCCTTGGCGTGGTCGATGGCTTCGAGTGTCTGCGGCATAACGCCGTCATCGGCGGCCACAACCAGCACGACAATGTCCGTCACCTTGGCTCCGCGCGCGCGCATCCGCGTGAAGGCTTCGTGGCCCGGCGTATCGATGAACACGATCTGCCGGCCGTTTTTCTCTACGTGATACGCGCCGATATGCTGTGTAATGCCGCCGGCCTCGCCGCCAGCGACGTTGGTCAAGCGAATAGCGTCGAGCAGCGAAGTCTTGCCGTGATCGACGTGTCCCATGATCGTGACCACCGGGGGCCGGCGCTCGCGGTCCTGATCGACTTCGGTCTGTTCGATTTCGTGCGTAGTCTCTTGCTCGTAGCTGACTTGGTGCGTTGAGGCGCCGAAGTCGCGGGCTAATTCCTCCGCCAGCTTCACATCCAGAGTCTGATTAATGTTGGCGGGAATCTTTTTATCGAGAAGCCGTTTGATTACTTGCGTCGCTTTTACGCCGAGTTTCTCCGATAACTCGCGAACGGTTATGCCTTCGGCGATCGTAATCTCGCGATCGACGGGAGGCGGCTCGAAAACCTCGTGCCGTTTGACGACGGGGCGTAAGCGCCCTTCTTCCTTCTCGACCTCTCGCCGCCGGTCGCGGGCGCCGGGTTTGGTGGCATGGCGGCGTCCAGGCTCGGTCGGGATCGCAGCCGGTTCGGCGCGCAGCGGCGATGTCGGATGCATCTGCCGGCCCCGCATTCCGGGACCCGCGGGCCTGCCGGGTCCTCCCGGCGTTCCCGGACCGCGCATCAGCGGCTGGCCCGGACGGACCGGACCCGTATAAATCGGGCGGCCCGGAACCGGAATGGCCGGGCGAGCCGGCATCCCCGGCCGCGGCGCCGCGGGAACGGGCATAGCCGGACGGGCCTTCAGTTTCTCTACCAGATCGGGTCTCGGCGGGACCACTGGACGGGCAGCGGGCTGACCGGCAAGATTCGGTTTCGCAGGCGGCCGCAGAGGACCTCCGCCTCCAATTGGCGTGGCCGGCGCCGGGGCGCCGGGAGCTGTGGCTTGCGGCCGCGGCGCGGCCGGCCGGGGCACGGGCATGCTTGGGATTGAAGGACCGGGGCGCGGCGCGCCGGGCATCGCCGCTGTCGCGGGACTTTTCGGTAAATCGGCCAATCCCGGCGGCATCGGCTGGCGGGGTCCGGAAAGAATCTGTCCTGGTTTTGGAGCGGGCGGAGCCGGTTTCGCGGGAATCGGCGCGCTCTTGGGAGTTATTGGCGTTCCCGGAGCCATCAGCGGAGGCGTGACCGGACTACCGGAGCCCAAAGGAGGACGGATGGGCGCGGCAGGCCGCGCAGGAGTGCCAGGTTCGGCGACCTCCTTGGCGACAACCTGCGGTGGTTCCGTAACCGCCGGCGCTGCGGGCATGGGGGCGGTCTCCGGCTTCTCGAGCTCGGTTTTCGCAGCTTCAAACTGCGGGGGAGCGCCGATTTCCGCCTGCTCGGCGGGCGCCGGATCTCCCGTGGTTTCAGCCGGCGCGGCTGCGCCGTTATGGCCGAAGTGCCTGCGCACCGCCAGTGCTACATGGTCGTCAAGTGAACTGGAGTGAGTCTTCTTTTCGTGGAAGCCCAACTGCGGAAGAACTTCTAAAATCACTCCCGGTTTGACTTCCAGCTCGCGCGCTAACTCGTTAATGCGAATTTTACTCAGACGTTTTCGCTCCTATTTCCCCACCGATCGCTTAAACGCACAAAACATTCTTGTACTCTCAAGCCCTCAAAATAGCGCACGCAGACGCTACTTCTCAGTGTCCATCGTAACAGATTGCGGTTCGGGCTCAGCCGGTTCCTCGCCCCCTTCGGCTGCCGTTTCGAGTTCCTCCGGTCCGGCTTCCACCTCGGCGTTCACTTCGTCCGCCACCGGCGCGGCTTCCTCTGCGACTTCCTCTAACGGCGTTTCCTCGACGGAGTTCTCGAACTGGCCGTAATAGTTCACCACGGCCCGCTGAATTGCCTCGACCATTTCGGGGTCAATCCCCGGAATTTCCTGAAGCTGCTCGGGAGTCATTTCGCCCAGCTTCTCCACCGTAGCTATGCCGCCCTCGATCAACTTGCCCGCGACAGCCTCCGGCAGTCCATGGTCGGAAAGCACCGAAACCGGAGCTCCCGGCACCACGAGAGCCATCTGCGACTCCACTTCCTGCCGCTTTTCCTCTTCGCTCTTGATATCGATGCGCCAACCCAGGAGCTTCGCCGCCAGCCGCACGTTTTGGCCCTTTTTGCCGATGGCCAGAGAAAGCTGCGTGTCATCGACGATGACTTCCATATGCTTCTCGGAAGGGTTCAGAATGCTAACCCGGGAAATCTTCGCCGGACTGAGCGCGTGAGTGGCGAAAACCACGGGATCTTCGTTGTACTCGATAATGTCGATTTTTTCGCCGCGCAATTCCCGAATGATGGATTGCACGCGCATGCCCTTCATGCCGACGCAGGCGCCGACGCTATCCACGTCGCGGTCGCGGCTGGAGACGGCGATTTTGGTGCGCTCGCCGGCCTCGCGCGCGCACCCTTTGATCGTTACGGTGTTGTCATAGATCTCGGGCACTTCCTGCTCAAACAGCCGCATCACCAGCTCCGGCGCTGCGCGCGAGATAATCACGCCGGCATTCTTGCCGGCTTTTTCAACGCTCTTAATAACGCAGCGGATGCGGTCGCCCACGCTGAAGCTTTCGAGTTTAGATTGCTCTTTCTTGGGCAGGCGCGCTTCGGATTTGCCCAGGTCGGCGATCAGATCCTGGCCTTCCACGCGCTTGATCACGCAGGTGACCAGTTCGCCCACGCGGCCCGAATACTCGGAAAACAGATTCTCGCGCTCGGCTTCCCGCACCTTTTGCAGAATTACTTGTTTGGCCGTCTGCGCGGAGATGCGCCCCAAAGCTTCCGTGGGTTTGGCGAAGCGAACCTGGCCGCCCACTTCCACGTTGGGATCGATGGACCGCGCTTCATCGAGCGATATTTCCTTCAACGGATCCGTGACGGGATGGGCAACCTGGCGCACTCCGTACACCTGAATCGCGCCAGAGCGTTCGTCGAAATCCGCTATCAGGTCTTCCTCGGTATGGAAATGTTTGCGGGCGGCCACCAGCATCGCGTCCTTGACCGCCTCTAAGACCACTTTCGGGTCGATGCCCTTTTCTTTGCTAAGGATCTCGATGGATTGATAAATCGTTCCCATGCTGCTCATATAGGTCTTTCCGGTTTCGTTTTATTGGGGACTTACCACTCGAACTTGAGATTCGCCTTCTCCACTTGATCCAATGGGAACTGTAAACGTTTCCCGGGAGAAGGTTCCAGGGTGATGGTTCCTTCGGCAATACCCTTCAGCAGGCCGGCCCAATGGCGCTGGCCCTCGACCGCCTGCCTGAGGACGACTTTGATCTTTTGGCCGGAAAAGCGTTCAAACTCCTGCGGTTTGGTGAGCTTGCGCTCCACGCCGGGAGAACTGACTTCCAGCGTGTACGCGCCGCCCGGGACTGCGTCCTCGACGTCCAGGATGGCGCCTACATTCTGCGAGATGAACTCGCAATCGGCATGCGTGACGCCCTGCGGTTTGTCGATGTAAATACGCACGAGCCGGCTCGCGCCGCCGCCGAGGAACTGGACTTCTACAATCTCCATCCCTTCGCGCGCGGCCACGCGTTCCGCAATCTCCCGTATTTTTTCGACGACCGCCGTCCGGTCTGCCATAGCTTTTTCGGGCTGAGGGCAATAAAAAAGTGGGCTTGCGCCCACTGCTATTACCTTATCCTCTGATTCGAGTATACACCCGGCGGTTGGTGGGCTTTAGCCTGCGGCGGAGTTTAGTCCGCCCTCGGCGCACTGGCGGACTGAAGTCCGCCGCAGCCTAAAGGCTGCCCCACACACTAGCCGTCGACGCTTCAGATCGCCTCGCCTTTCTACCATTCCCGACCAGCGCGATTGGCAATCGCGCGCAGGATGGCATCCTGCCCTATACTTTCAACAACTCTAGCGGGGCGGGGGTTTTGAAGCTTGGGAATACTTGCTCTAGGTTTTTTTGACCTAGGTGGCCGCTTACCAGCTCGCTTAGGACTGCGCGGAAATCTGTGGTGACGGCCAGATCGCGGCCTTCGTAAAGCTGCTCTTTCTCCAGCCCCGGCCAGCGGCCGTAAACTTTTCCTCCGCGCACCGGTCCGCCGAGCACCATCATTACACTGCCATGGCCGTGATCTGTTCCGGCGTTGCCGTTCTCCTGCGCCGTGCGGCCGAATTCGGACATGGTCACCAGAACAATGTCTTCCATACGGTCGCCCATGTCCGTCGCGAAGGCCGCGAGCGCGCTGCCGAACTGCCTGAGCAGATTGAACATCTGCTGGTTTTCGTTGCCGTGATGGTCCCAGCCGCCGACCTCCGCGAAAGCCGCCTCCACTCCGACGTTCGCCTTGATCAACCGCGCCACCTGCTCCAAGCTGCGCCCGAGCTCGCCGCCGGGCCCGTACTGCGCGCTGTTGGCGGGGGTGTAGCGTTCCTGATTGATTGCGCGGATGGTCTTCATCGCCGCGAATGCGTCCTTGCCCGCACGGCCCAACTGCCCATCAGTTGTTGCCGCGTACATGCTCTCCACCACCGCGGCTGTGTCCTGATTGCCGATCTGAAATTGCTGTGCATTGTTCACCGCGATGGCCGAGTTCACGCCGCGCAGCGTGCGCGGCAACTGCGAACCCATGGCGACAGCGCGCACCGGCGAAGTGTCCGGACCAATGGGCGCGAGAGCGCGATTCAGCCAGCCGTCGCTGCTGGTTTGGCCGGGCGTGCCGGATTCCATGTAGTCCTGCGCATCGAAATGCGACCGCGAGGGATCGGGCGATCCGGCGGCTTCGACAATCGCAAGCTGCTGTTTGTCCCAGAGGGGCTTCAGCGGCTGTAACGAAGGATGTAGACCGAAGTGGCCGTCGAGATCGATGGCGCCATTCTGCCCGCCGGGAGGCTGCAGGCCAAGCGAGGGCCGCAATTCGTAGTACCGTTTTTCACCGAACGGCACGACGATATTCAACCCGTCCGCCGCGCCGCGTTGAAAAATCGCGACGAGGATCTTGCGCTTCGCCTCGCCGGCGCCGGCCGCGCGAGCAAGCCAGTGCGGGGCCGCGCCAACTCCCGCCATCACGATCGCGGAACCGCGAATAAACACGCGCCGAGTCAGCATGATTACCTCCTCTGAAAATCCGGCGAGCTGATTGCCAATCCTGCCAGAAGCCGCGCTGTGGGCTCCTTGCCTTCGAGACCTTTCTGCATCGCTTCGCGCGTTTCCGCCGACGCTTCGCGCCCCAGCAGTTCGCGCGCGATGGAGTCCGCATCCTTTCCATCCCAACGCGAGCTGTCGAGCCTGACGCCCGAAATCTGCCCGGAAACCAGCGCGGTTGCAAAATTGATGCGCCCAAGCAGGCTGGCGGTATTGAGCCAGCTCTCATTCGTATTGGGATAACCGGTGGGTTCAAGTTTGCCGTAAAGCGGCTCACCCAAATCGGCGATCTTTTGGGCGAGAGCGATTGTATCGACCACTTCGCCCGGCATCGCGCGCACCGCGCTGACGACTATTTCGAGCGGCGATTTCACTTTCGCCAACCACGCGCCTTCCGAGAAGAACTCAGGCGAGTTGAACATTGTTTCCATCATGGCCCGCAGGTCGCCATCGGTCTTGAGGAAAGATTGCGCCATGCGATCCACGAGAGCTTGGGGCGGATCGTCGGCGACGAAGCGTTGCGCCAACTCCTTCGAAATGAATTTAGCGGTGGAAGGATGCCGCGCCAATATGTCGATCACTTGCAAGCCGTCCTGCTCGCCGCCGGCTGCGATCTTACGCCCCAGCACGACCTTTTCTCCGGCATCGTGCATGAAATTCGCGAAAGCGAATTCCGGCGCCGTCGGGGATCGAACGGTCCAGCCGGTGAAACATCGCGCCACGGCGATGACGTCCTGTTGCGTGTAGCCGCCGTTCACGCCCAGAGTGTGCAGCTCCATCAGCTCCCGGCCGTAGTTTTCGTTGATGCCCTGCACTCGCTGGCCGAAGGGTTGAATAATATTAGGTCCTCCCGCAAACGGTCCAATTTTCAGGGCTTCGAGCGCCTCCGGAGATGCCGATTCCCAGTTGTCCAGGTAATAAAGCATGGCGGGGTGCCGGGCGGTGGCTAACAAAAGATCCTTGAAATGTCCGAAGACATGCGGGCGGATGGCATCGCGCTCATAGCTCGCCAGCAGTACGCGCATCTGCGCGCCCGCGGGCACTACATTCTTGTTCTCATAAACGTTAAAGTGATTCAACCAGAAGTCGACCAGCACCTCTTCAAGCTGCCGGTTGGAATAGAGCGCGCGGAATACTTTGCCTTCGCGAGCATCGGCCAGCGGGATTTGCTGAGGCTGGCGCAGCTTCATTCCCAAGCGGCGCATGCCGGGCAATTCGGAAAGCGCTTGCGCCGGCAGCGCAGCCGCGACCTGCTGCCGCTTTGCAGGCTCCAGGTACGCAAACAGGGCCGCAACCTGCTCGGGATTTCCGCGCTGCGCGGTCGCGACTTGATCGGGATTCAGCAGATCGGATAGCGGCGGCATGATGCGGCGCTGCTCCTTCTGCCGCTCTTCAGCCTGCGCCTTGCGCGCCTCTTCGGCTTCCTTTTTCAACTCCGGCGGACTTTCGACGAGGTTGGGCGCCAGCACGGACAGAACTTGTCCGCGTTTCTCGGGCGCGACCGAAGCGAGTGTCTTCATGCGTTCTTCCGCGGTGCCGGTGAGCACTGCGCGCATTTGGTCTTGCGAGAGCAACTGCTGCAACTGCGGAGGGCGGAAAACGAGACCCGGCGGTGTGGCCGGATAGTCTTTGACGATCTGCGCCGGTTCCATTCGCAAGGTTTCGAGCGGCTTGAGCCTGGCATCGAGCACCGCATTTTCAGGGATTCTTTCGGGGTGAAGTTGGAGGTCGATCCATTTCCGCAGACCGATGCGGCGAACCTCCTCCATATCGCCAGGGCGCGGGCCGAACGTCAGCCGGTTTAGCGCGTGAAGGATCTGCTGGTCGGGAGAAAGGCTCTTATCGAATGGTCCGCTCGCGCTTGCGTGCAGGCAGAAAAGCGCGATGGCGAGAGCCGCCGCGGCGGTTGGAACCCAGCGTTTCATACCGGGCCGCACCTCCTTCCAAAGAAGAAGAACGACCTCAGTATACAACGGCGGTATGCCATTCGAGAACGGCTTGTCCACGATGCGCTAGTGGCGGACTGAAGTCCGCCGCAGGTTTGGCAACCTGCCCCACGTAACCTTTCCCCGGCGCACGGGTATTCGTGGCCAGGAGGTTTTAGATGAATTTTTCAGTAAGACGGGTTGGCTGCATGGGCGCTCTGGTTGGACTTTTTGCGGTGTGCCATGTGAACGCGCAGATGCAAGATAACCGGCAACGCAGTCTCACTTGCGACAACGCCTGGAACGGCGATCGGGCACACCATTGCGAAATCCGGGAGCAAACGCTCGCGGCGACCGGCCGCCTGTCTGTCGATCCCGGGCGCAACGGGGGCACGACCATCAAGGGCTGGCTTGAGAATCAGGTGCTGGTGCGGGCCAGAGTGGAGACGTGGGCGGAGACCGATTCCGAGGCCGCCTCGCTTGCGCCCCAGATCAGGGTAGATGCCAATACAGGACAGGTTACGGCGAGTGGACCCGACTCGCAAAGCGCAAACGGGCGAAATAACACCGGGTGGTCCGTGAGCTATGAAATCTTCGTTCCGCAGGTCAGCGATCTGGATCTGAAGGCAAACAACGGCGGCATTACGATTTCCGACGTGCGCGGCCGCGTGCAGTTCACCGCGAAGAACGGCGGCGTGACTCTGAGACGAGTCGCCGGTGATGTGAGCGGCTCAACGCTCAACGGCGGGTTGCACGTCGAGCTGGCCGGGAATACTTGGGATGGACGGCAGCTCGAGGTCAGCACGACAAATGGAGGCATAACGCTGGCGCTTCCGGACGTTTATTCCGCACATCTCCGGACGGAGACCGTAAACGGAGGCGTGCGGTCCGAGCATCCCGCGGTGACGCTGCAGCCCGCGAGCATTGGCGCGAACGGCCGCCGTAATCAAAACATCGACGTGAACCTCGGCTCCGGCGGGGCGTTGATTCATGTGAGCACGATCAATGGAGGGATTACGGTGAAGCGGTTGTGAAATCGTTGATGCTATCGCAGTAACGAAAACTATGCCGAACGCCCCGACTTGTGTCGGGGCTTTTTTATTGCTCACGCGCGCACCGCGGGCGCGGGCGGGTGTGCGCTTATTCAAATGTCAAATAACTCGGTGCTGCCTGTCCTTGCGGGCAGGTTCACAAGGCTGAAGCCTCTGCTTCGCAGGCTGAAGCCTGTGCCACCATCTGCTAAGCCCCAGCTCTTCTGTGAGTAGGCAACTTATATAAATCAGGAGGGTTGTTCGGGGGTGGGTTCGTTTGGTAATCCGACTTCATCGGGGGTCCAGGTGGCGTGGGCGCAAGTCAGGAGTGGTAGGAGATTCGGGTCTGGGGCTTGGGTCGCGGGACTTTCGCGGAGTTTCATCAGATACGAGAGCGCGCGGTAATAACTGCGCTCGAACGAGGATTCGTAACAGTTGACCAGGTTCAGCAGATTTGAGTTGTCGGAGAGACTTTTGAAGACCCCGGCGAAACGGGCGGGCTTGGAGCCGGAGGTGTTTTCGGGTCGGGCCATTTCGACATCGAGGCTCGCTTTTTGAACGGCCCAGGTCCTCATTTGACGCCAGTGGGCGATGGCCATGCGTTCGACTAGTCCGGTTTCGATCGGCGTCCGGGGCTGGATTTCAGTCGTGATGGAGGTGAGGAGCTGCTCGAAGAGATCTTTCGATTCGCCTTCTAGGACTACGGTTTGGGACAGCATGCCGTGGCGGATGCTGTTTTGAGATGAGGCCGCTTTGCCTTCTGGGGTGACTGGGCCTTTGGAACGGGCTCCGTTTTGGCGGGCGGTTTTGGATTTTAGGTTGGTGGTCATACGGATTTTATTGGCCGGTTGGCAACCGGGCCGCAGGTTTGGCAACCTGCCCCACTTGGCAACCCTGCACTGCTAGATTGGCAGATCAGACGAACCGATCGTCTGGCCTGCTTCGGGATGTTACTGATGTGGAAAGACAAATTTAAGAAAAAGATTTGATGTGTGATTTGTTGAGATTGGAATCTTAGCCGGTTTTGAAACGCGCCGGGCGAGCTATTTTTTGGCGTGTGGTGCACGATGGAGAACGATGGTCGGGTTGGGCAGACTACAGGACAAGCTGAAGGTTGTCGTACCGCGGTGGAGTTTGCGCGCGAGAGGCTCGGGTTTGAGCCGGATTTGCGACAGACGGAGGTGCTGGCTAGCACGGCTAAGCGGGGGATTCTGAATCGTATGCGGCAGTGGGGGAAATCGAGAGTCGCGGCGGTTAAGGCGCTGGATCGGGCGTTCTCGGCGGCGGGAAGTCTGGTAATCGTTGCTTCTCCGACGGAGAGGCAGAGCGCGGAATTTCTGAGGAAAGCCAGTGAATTCGTCTTGCGGCTCGGGGTGCGGCCGCGAGGGGATGGTAAGAATTCGACAAGCTTGCTGCTGCCAAATCGGTCGCGGATTATCGGACTGCCGGAAAAAAAGGGACGATTCGGGGATTTTCGGCGGTGTCGCTGCTGGTAATTGATGAGGCGGCTCGGGTGCCGGATGCGGTTTAGAAGGCTTTGCGGCCGATGCTGGCGGTGGCGGATGGGGATTTGTGGATGTTGAGCACTCCGGCGGGGAAGAGCGGGTTCTTCTATGAAAACTGGGAGCATGGCGGCGATGAATGGGAGCGGATGGCTGTGCCGGCGACGGAGTGCTCGAGGATTTCGGAGAAGTTCTTGGACGGGGAGCGGAGGCAGATGGGTGAGATTTGGTTCCGGCAGGAGTATATGTGCGAGTTCGTGGATAGCGGAGCGAGTATGTTTGACCGGGACATGGTCTTGCGGGCGTTCGACGATGTGGAGCCGCTCGGGATCTAAAATATTTCTCCCAAAGACGCAAAGAACGCAAAGAAAAAAGCATGTTTTTTATCGGATTGGATTTGGGGCAGAGGCAGGACTTCACGGCGGTCACACCACGCCAACGGAGCAGTCGGCGACAAAGCCTTGGCTCACCGACGGCCTTCCTGTTTGGCAGCCCTGATTTCTTTATCGGTAATCGGACGGAATCCGCCATGCTTCAACATTGACTGCTGAAGCCGCTTGGATGCTTCCACGGCTTCGCGAATATCGCTCAGATCTTGCCGCCCCTCCGGAATCAGGCGCGCCACAGGCTTTTCGTGTTTGGTAATCACAATTTCTTCGCCCTTGGCTACCCTGGCGAGAAGCTCTCCGAAACGGGTTTTGGCTTCGAATGCGGAGATTTGACTAGTCATTGACTAGTTATAGTAGCAGGCGCACGCGGATATGTCGGATCGACGCCGGTGAGCGACTACAATCGGTAACACCGCCCGATCAATGGAGAACACTGCGTGGTTACGCAAGCCGAAATTTAGCTCATACCGAAACCCTCGCCGAACCCTATAAAACGGCCCTGGAATTCTTTACAGGCTCGTGAGAATGGGAGCGACGTTCCTGCTTCTCGGCTTGCAATTTGGTACATTTTTATTTGCCGGGTGTCGGCCGCTCTCAAGACCAATCAGTCCTTGCTGCAGGGTCTACACAATCTTCATACCGCTCGTCCCTACGATGCCGAATTGGGATAAGAAAGGCCCTTGGAAAAATTAAACCAGCAAAGAATGATGCACGCCTCCTGGCACGCGAAACCTGGCTATGGGCACCCCGTTGGATGAACGAAATTACCGAAAGCACATAACCACGGCAATCGAGAGGCTTAATATGTGCAGATCGGCCGTTATTCGATCATTGACCAAATACGAACCCCTCGGAATAACCTTGCCCGCCAATCTTCAACCAGCAGCAAGGCCAAAACGCAGTTCACGCTGAATGCCGCAAAGCCAAAAGCCCCGACTCTCGCCGGGGCTTTGTAATTTAATTGGGCAACTTCCTACTCTCCCACACACTTGGCGCGTGCAGTACCATCGGGGCTGAGGGGCTTAACTGCCGTGTTCGGGATGGGAACGGGTGGGACCCCCTCGCTAGAGTCACCCAAAAGCTACAGTTGTCAGTTATCAGTTTTCAGTCATCAGTTTGGGCAACTGATAACTGAGGACTGATAACTGACAACCCGAATATTGACGGGCGAACCACAATGACAAGCTAAAGCTTGTCCTACTCTGAATCCACAGTAGATTTTATGGTCAAGCCGAACGGGCTATTAGTAACGGTCAGCTTCACGGGTTACCCCGCTTCCACATCCGTCCTATCGACGTGGTGGTCTACCACGGCCCTTCTTACCTTACGGTTGGGAGATCTCATCTCGAGGAAGGTTTCGCGCTTATATGCTTTCAGCGCTTATCCCGACCAGACTTCGCTACCCAGCTATGCCACTGGCGTGACAACTGGATCACAAGAGGTCTGTTCATCCCGGTCCTCTCGTACTAAGGACAACCCCTCTCAAATCTCCTACGCCCACCACAGATAGGGACCGAACTGTCTCGCGACGTTCTGAACCCAGTTCACGTACCGCTTTAATAGGCGAACAGCCTAACCCTTGGGAGCTTCTACACCCCCAGGATGCGATGAACCGACATCGAGGTGCCAAACCGGAGCGTC